>NZ_JBHSGP010000013.1:0-167580 GCF_042654525.1 Geojedonia litorea | reverse complement strand
TGGTGAAGGTATAACAATAAATATATCAGGTTTTTCTAAAGGGATGTATATTTTAAAAACAGATTTAGGGATAACCAAAAGGTTATTGTATAAGTAGTAAGAACTTGTTTGTTTAATATTATGGTATCAGTATCAGTTACTGGCTATTTATAGGATTGAACAGCATACTTTATTCATTTGATTATTGTTATTATAGTAAAGATTTCTAATTAATGCGACGTATAGTTCCGCTAATTCTTGCTATAAACTTATTTTTAGGATGCCAGCCCAAAAACAACAAGTAGTCATATGGTTCAGATTCTTTGACTTTAAATGAACTAAGTAAAAATTTAAAAAACCCTTCATCTGTATCGTCTGGTAACCTGGTTTCATAGGATTGGAAACAACATTAGCAAAGAAGGCTTAACCCCAGATTTAGAATCCATAAAACAAGCAGGTTTACAAGACATTCATTTGTGCAATAAATCAGGTCAACCTTATCCCAAGGCAGAACAAGTGACTATTTTATTACCAAAATGGGAGGATATAATTCGTCATGTGGCAGATGAATGCATGATTTTAGGCTTGAAATTTAATATGCAAAATTGCCCAGGGTGGTCAATGACTGGTGGCCCTTGGGTTCCTGTAGTAGAAGCACATCGTATAGGGTTTATACCAAGTAAAACAGTTGAGTTTGATTAATAATCTGTGAGTTATATGTATTAAAAAAACTATATACACTAACTAATTACTTATAATTTTTATTCAAATCTTTTTTCATAAAAAATAAAACTATTCATTCAAGATTTTAACTCACCGACTAAAATGGGTTAGATTATATAAGTTCTACTTCAGTTGTAGATTTCTGCTTAAATAAAGGCAGAATTTAATCAAAAAACCCCGATGCTCAAGCATCAGGGTTTTCATTAAAATTGTTTTTTTGCCAAACGTATGAATCTAAATAAAGAATTTTGATTTTTTCCAAAATGAAGTCACAAAATAGCATTAAAATTCTACCTCAAGGGTAGTTGGCCTAAAAGTATTTTGTTTAATTTTCTACTTTTTCATAAATAGTATTCGCCCATCTAGTTTGTGCTCTACCTCCTTTTACTCGGTATGCACCATATCTAATACCAGATTCTGTTCCTCTATCCGGTTCAGGGATATTCCAGTTAAAGGATTCACCACCAATTACAGCATTGCAATAATGTATTTTTTTTGTTGCATCATTTGGATCTTGAGCAAAACCTACCTCTAGAACAAAGTCAACTTTCTCATTTTTATCAACTTGCTTTAGGAAAGCTATTTCTCTACCATCACTTCCTTCTCCACCACGAGTTAAAATACGCTCAGCATAAATATCGAATGCTATTTGTTTGTCTGCATTAACACCTGTGCCATAAACTGGCTTAGCTAAATATAGGCAAATAGCAGGATCTGGAGAACCACCACCACCTGTGTGTTTTCCTTTGGCTTGTGCTATGTATGTTCCATCTTGATTTGTTCCGTCTGTGTCACCTACTTCTAGAATTCTAAATGTTCCTGAAAATTTTGCATAACTTCCTACTACTGTGCTTCCAGATCTGCTTAATGATCTTTCTATTCTGGGTTGTAAGGTGTTTGGTGCATCCCAGTGGTTGGACCCATCAGTAATATTATATATTCCCCAAGTAGTACCATCAATAATACTTTCTGAGTAATCGGAGTAGCAACTTCTATCATCAACTTCACCTACATTAGCAGGGTTTGGCACATCTACATTTCTGGTACTGTTGTTTTGGAATTCAGGAGAACAGCTTAAGTCTGAACCCGTATCTTCATCCTGAGCTATAACTACAGGATCTGGGTCCGGTTCTGGGTCAGGATCTGGGACGTATTCAAATACGATAACGTCTTCAGAGAACCCAAGCCCATCTTTTGTACATGAAAAGAATGCTGTAAAAACAAATAATGCAGTAATTGGTATGAGTCTGTAAATGAATTTTGATTTTTTCATAATATTTAACAATTTTATTCAAAGATAATAAGATAACAGAATCTAGTTATCCTGTGGTATCCTGATTGAAAATAATTATTAACTTAAAGGAGCCTTATTTTTTAGTTTTCACAAACAAATTTAAATCAATTAGAATTGATGTTAGGATTGCTTTTTCTGCTTTATTTTATATGAATGTGCAGGATAATCTTAAACTTAAAAGACTATTTTTTTTGTTAATAAGGCTCATTAAATGAAAAGTAAATTTTTTAGCATTTTTATGTTAGTCGCAATTTTAAATTGCCAACAAAAAAAGTCGGAAACTTTAGATGCCATAACTTTTATAATATAGAATGCTACGTCAAAAACGAAACTGTTGTAGTTTAAAACCCGAGAATTTTCAATCCATCATAGATGGTAAAACGGTTCGCATTTATTTTCTAAAAAATGCTAATATCACAATGGCCGTGACCAATTATGGCGGACGTATGGTTAGTTTATGTACACCCGATAAAAATGGGAAAATAGGAGACATCGTACTAGGCTTTAAAAGTATTAAGGAATATATTGAAGCCAAAGAACCTTATCATGGAACAATAATCGGACGTGTTGCAAATCGGATTGCAAAGGGACAGTTTAGTTTAGAAAGTAATACATATGAATTACCTATAAATAATGATACCTTCATGGAGGTCCTAAAGGATTTCATAACCAAGTTTGGAGCGTGAAATTTATGAGTGATTTTTCAATTGTTCTAACGTATATGTCGAAAGATGGAGAAATGGGGTATCCCGGGAATTTAAATGTATAGGTACAATATGAATTAACCGATAGAAATGAAGTGATAATAACTTATAAAGCTAGCACGGATAAAAAAACGCCTGTAAATCTTACAAATCACGCTTATTTTAACCTTGGCGGTGAGGGAAGTGGTACAATAAACAATCATATTTTAACAATTAATACCGACAAATTTACAGCGATAGATGAGACATTAATCCCTTTAGGAGATAACCTGAATGTTGAAAAACTCCTTTCGATTTTAGAAAACCGAAAAAAATTGGTCATGACTTAAACCAACAAAAAAGTAATCAACAACTTAAAAATGGTTTAGGTTATGATCATAATTTTGTTCTGAATAAAAAAAATAATAAGATTATTCCAGCAGCGACAGTTATAGACCCTCAAAGTGGACGTCAAATGGAAATATTTACCGAAGAACCAGGAATTCAGTTTTACGGAGGGATTTTTTTTGATGGCTCCGATATCGGAAAATCGGAAAAAACACTTAGATATCGCGAAGCATTTGCTATGGAAACTCAACATTTTCCTGATGCACCAAATCAGAAATTATGCTCTTCAATTATTTTGAGTCCAAGCGAAACTTATAGAACAAAAACCATTTTTAGGTTTTCGGTTTAATGAACAAGTAGTTGCTATTGGTAATTAAACCTATATAAAAATCTAGCGCGGTGGTTGACTGTTTTTCGTGCAGGATACTACAGGTTACATTGATGAAATATTATCTCTTTATTTATAATAATAAAAAGTTGCTTTCATGAAATATATTTATTTTCTATTGTTGTCATTTTTATGTTTGGCTTGTAAATCGCAAGTAGAAACCACAAATATTACACCTTTAATGACTTTTGAAGAATTAAGCCAAAATTTTAAAAACCCTGCTTGTAACTTTCGTCCGGAAACCTGGTTTCACATCATTGGAAACAATATTAGCAAAGAAGGCTTAACCTTAGATCTAGAAGCTATAAAAGAAGCAGGTCTGCAAGGCATCCACTTATTTAATAAAGACGGAAGACCATTCCCTAATGTAAAACCAATAAAAATTTTATCTCCTGAATGGGAAGACATGATTCGTCATGCCGCAGATGAAAGCAAACGATTAGGATTAAAATTTACCATGCAAAATTGCCCTGGTTGGTCAATGACTGGAGGGCCTTGGGTGCCAGTTGAAGAAGCACAACGCGAAGTGGTAGAAACTATATATCATATTACAGGAAACAAAAAATTTAATGAAGTTTTAGAATTAGATTCCTTATATCATACTCCAGATTATAATTATAAGGACATTCAACTATTGGCATTTCCAACACCTGAAGGGGATGATATAGAGCCTTTAAATCCTTCAAAGATTGAAACAAATAATACCCTAGTGCCTTGGAAAGACATCTTCAATCCCAGTTCAAAACTTACGGTGACACGAACCACAACCCGATTGAGCAAACCTTTAGAAGACTATAGAGCCATAGGCATATCAAAGGTAAACGAACATCATACTTGGGTGAAAGCAACATTTAATAACCCTGTCACAATACGCTCAATTACTTTTCCTCAAACAAGGCATATGATAGTGGGTACAGAATACCCACAAATAAAGGTGAACATTAAAGTTGAGGCGTTAGTAAATAACGAATTAAAAGCTATAACAACAATTAAAGTTCCAGATGCCAATTGGAACGACAGGCGCAAGCACTTAACGCTCAGTATCCCAGAAACGAAATCTAAAGAATTTATATTTACGTTTGAAGGCGAACATAGTATAGCACCAGAGTTTATTAGGTTAAGTTCAAAACCCTTACTGCACAACCATGAAGCGAAAGCAGCAAAAGTTTTGCGACGTTTGGAAAAAGATGTGGACATTAATTATTCAGAAAATACGATTATAAAAGCAAATTCAATTGTAAATCTTACAAACAAAATGAATGCCGCTGGCCAATTAATTTGGGATGTACCTAATGGTAATTGGACCATAGTACGTTTTGGTCACATTAATATGCGATTAACCAATAAACCAGCAGTTCCAGAAGCTACAGGTTGGGAGTCGAGCAAATTAGATAAAATGGCCATAGAAAACCATTTACGAAATGGTATGATTGGAAATTTAATTAAGCCTGGTGGCCCTATAGGCGATGGAAAATTACACGGGTTATTAATAGATAGTTGGGAAAGTCATGTGCCTACTTGGACCATAAATTCTGAGGATATGTTCAATGAATTTGAACAGCGAAGGGGTTATAGCATGAAGTTGTATTTACCTGCCACTATGGGTTATATTGTGGAAAGTCCTGAAATTACGACTAAATTCTTGAGAGATTTGAGGCATACTATGGATGAAGTGTATATCGACAATTTCTTCAAACATTTTGCAACTGTGGCACACGACATGGGCGCCGAAGTATATACCGAAGGAGCCGGAGGCGAAGTCTTGCCAATAGACCCAATGCGGTACTATGGCGTAAGCGATATTCCAATGACCGAGTTTTGGTACCCATCAGCACCATCTGCCCAAAATGAATATGCTAAACCTATATACAATGCTGCATCTGCATCACATTTGTATAATAAGCCCATACTGGCTGCAGAGGCCTGCACACAAGTTGGTGTAAAATGGAATGAGCATCCATTTAGTGTAAAATATTTAATCGATTATAATTTTACTAAAGGAGTTAATCACTTGGTGTTTCACACATTTTCGCACACACCACAAAAAGAAGTATCTCCAGGTTCAAGTTTTGGAGGAAATATTGGATTTCCGTTAGTAAGAAACCAAACATGGTGGAAATATATGTCCGATTGGACAGATTATATAACTAGAAACCAATATATGCTACAGCAAGGAGAATATGTTGCAGATGTGCTATGGTATTATGGAGATCATTTTGATCGTCCCCCTTTTGATTTAGATTATTTTCCTAAAGGCTATCGATTTGATTATTTAAATGCAGAGATTTTACAGGAAAATTTAAGCATAGTTGATAGTAAAATCCGTGTGAAAGATGGGGGAGATTATCGTGTTATCGTATTACGGGATTCTAAAGAAATGTTACTCTCTACGGCTAAAAAATTGAAAACGTTGGTTAAAGCAGGTGCTGTAATTCTTGGTGAAAAACCTGTTGATTCTCCAAGTTTAATGGACGATGATAATGATTTAAAAGAACTATCAGGGATCGCGAATCTTTTGTGGGGCAATACAGAAAGTGGTGTTAAGCAGGTTGGAAAAGGTAAGGTGTATTGGGGTAAAACGCTGGATGAGGTTTTAAAAGCGGAAGATATTGCCAAAGATGTTATTGTTCCAGAAGGTTTGGATATCAACTGGATTCATCGAAAAACAAATGATGCAGACATATATTTTGTGGCTTCAAAGATGGATAAATACGTAGATGTATCCTTAAGTTTTAGATTGAATGGAGTTTATCCACTAAAATGGAATGCTTTTACTGGAGAGCAACATAATGCCAAGGTTTGGGACACTGAAAATGATAGAACCAATGTTGCTGTTTCATTACCTCCTTATGGTAGTGCAATATTGGTTTTCCCAAAAGGCAATGAAAAACCATTTGCCACAAAAATAACTTCGAATAATGAGGTAATTCTAAACTCTAAGTCTGGATGGTATCGGGTTCATAACAACAACCTAACAACAATGGTATCATGGATAGCAGATAGTTTAATTCCTTCAATGTCCGGCAAGTATACTTTTCATCAAGATGAAAGAAAATCGACTAAAGATATCTCAGTTGAAGATTTATCGCTTCAGGCTGATTGGAAGTTATTTTTTGAAAAAGACTGGGATACACCAGATTCAATAAATATTCCTATATTAAAATCTTTAACACTTTTAGAAGATGATGCTGTAAAACATTATTCAGGAACTATGACATATACAAAAACCATTAACATAGAAGAATTAGGCAAGTTTAGCATTATTGATTTAGGTAAAGTCGCCAATATCGCAGAATTGTGGTGTAATAGTAAAAAAGTTGGTGTTAAATGGGCCCCTCCATTCGTTTTTGATATTTCTGATTTTGTAAAGATTGGAGAAAACAATCTTGAAATTAAAGTGACAAACACATGGCACAATCAATTAATTTATGATAACAGGCGCCCAAAAGACCAAAAAAAAACGTGGACTACTAATCCTCCTAAAAACAATGAAACTAAATTTGAAAATTCAGGGCTGATAGGACCGGTCGTTTTAAAGGTGATTGATTAATTATTATTAAAATAGTCTAATAATTGTTAAAGTTTTGTGCTTTGCCGAATAAATAGCCCGATTGTCTTGTAGTCAGCATAGTTCAGGATAGTAATCTTCAGGATTTTAATGAATTTTAAATAATATATAAAATTGGTTAAGGACTACAATTTATGATAGCTATGAAAAAAATTACTCTTAAAGCAATATTATTTTTAGGTTTTGCACTCGTTTCGCTTTTTTTATCGGCGCAAACGGCACCCGATGAAGACACTAATCCAAACATTACGTGTCCAGTTTCAGGTGAATTTGCAAATGCTTCTAGAACATCATCAGATTTGCCTAACCCTGTTAATGTAGGGACTATTGATGACCGTACTTGTTACTCAGACTATTCAGAAAGCAATGTTTATGGAAAAACTTGGGGGGTATACAACATAACATACAACTCTAATCATTTAGATACAAATGGTTTGCAACCTAGAATGGAACGTTCATTAAGCAGATCACAAGAAACAGGCGTTGGAAGTTATGCCAGATTCACAGGAACTGTAAGGATCCTTGAAGTAGGGGATACCACAGGAACCAATCAGGATGGTACTTATATAGCACAAGCCAAAGGAAAACACACAGGTGGCGGTGGATCTGCAGATCCGGCCATTTGTTTGTATTTGGCAAAGCCTATTTATGGTACAGGTGCTGATGCAGACAAGCAGGTAGGGTTCAAAATTTATGCCGAGCGTATCTTATATCGTGGTGGAGAAGGCAGTGGTAGAGAAATCGTTCACTTAAGGGACGTAAACAAAGATGAAGAAATCAGTTTTGAACTGGAGGTAGGTTTTAGAGAAGACCCAAACGATGCCACCAAAAAAATTCATTATTGTGACGCGGTAATTGGAGGAGACGTTTTTAATTGGAACATTCCAGAACCAGAAAGAGGGACAGAATCGGGTATTAGATATGGTGCATACCGAGTAAAAGGTGGTAGAGCTCAAATTAGATGGGCAAATACCACGTACCAAAAGGTGGAAATTGTGGATACTAACCCACCACCATCAACAGGTGACGTTTACCGGTTGAGAAATATAGCTACAGGGAAATTTTTAACAGCTGTAGGTTCCAGTGCTACACCGGTTACTATGACCGATTCTGGCGAAGATCCAAGTACACATTGGACTTTTGTGGAGAGTGGAGCATATTTTAATATTGATAATGAAGCTGATGGAATAGGAATACTTCGTGCACCAGGTTCAGGTGGTCCAGGAGGTCCTTATGTAGTTTTAAGCACTGGAAACCCTCCTCCTTCAACTGATTCAGATAAAACATGGACCATACATTATGACGATGCTCAAGATATCTATAGGTTTGAATCTCGAAGTAGTAGATTTTTGTATCATGAAGCAGATGGAAGTGTAACGCATGCTTCAGTTTCAGAGACTGATGACAGGAGTAAATGGGAGGCTATACCAACAAGCGCCACCTTAAGTGTTTCTGACACAGAGCTGCGCGCATCTTCAGTGAAAATTTATCCTAACCCTGCAAATGATACTTTTACTGTAGCATTAAATAACTTAAATAATGCTAATATTATAATTTTTGATATTTTAGGTAATACGGTTTTCCAAAGTAAATCCAAGGGTAAATATCTTAAGATAAATAATAATGGTCAATTTAAATCAGGTGTTTATCTTGTTAAAGTTATTGATGGTAGAAATTCAATTAACTTTACCAAACTTGTAATTAAATAAAATAAATTCAAGGAAATCATACAAAAGCCAGAAAGCATATTTCTGGCTTTTTAATTTCGTTGTACAGGACAAAACAGGATAGATAAGCAAATAATTTTAAATATTTTTCAAAAGCCAAAATTTATCTGGTCAATTATTTCTGAAATAACCCATAACAAAAAGTTGATAACAACTGAAATGATTATAGGCGAATTACATCTTGCCAATAAAAAACAATAAAATTTAACACATGAAAAGACGCAACTTTGTACAATTGTCAACACTAACAGGAATAGGTTTATCATTACCTATTACTGGAATTTTTAGCTCGTGCATAAATCATCCTGAGCATTCTTTAGAATTCAAAAATTTGATTTCAAGTTTGTTAAAAGATTGGTGCGATGGGATGATAAAAGTTCAAATAAACAACCCATCTAATCTTGAAGAACATGGTGCTTTGGGTTGTCCTTCTTGTTCACATATTCATGGGCGTTGTATGGATGCGGTGTATCCTTTTTTGTACATGGCGGACGTTACAGGAGACGATAAATATATGGTAGCAGCTCATATGGTGATGACTTGGGCCGAAAATAACGTATCTCAAGAAAATGGTGCTTGGACCGTTGTACCTAATCCAAAATCATGGAAAGGCATTACTATTTTTGGAGCTATTGCACTAGCCGAAGCTTTACATTATCACGGTCATGTTTTAGACGAAAAAACCCGCGAATCTTGGACCAAACGTTTAGCACGTGCTGGTCAGTATGTTCACGATACTTTTACCATCGATTTTACGAATATCAACTATGGAGCAACAGCCATTTATGGACTTAATTTAATTGGAGACTTTTTAAAAAGAGAAGATTTTAAAGAAAAAAGTAATGAACTAGCGCAAGGAGTTAAAGAATATTTTACAGAAAACGAAGGGTTTCTATTTGGTGAATGTAAAAAAAGCTCTAAAAAATTAAGTAACAAGGGATTACATGGTGTTGATTTAGGATATAATGTCGAAGAATCTTTAAACAGTATTGTAATGTATGCCTTAAAAGAGAAAGATGAAGAATTATTACAATTAGTTACCAAATCACTAAATAGCCATTTAGAATTTATGCTTCCTGATGGGGCATGGGATAATAGCTGGGGTAATCGAATGTATAAGTGGAGCTATTGGGGAAGCAGAACTTGTGACGGAAGTCAACCAGCCTTTGCGATGATGGCACATATCAATCCTGTTTTTGGTACAGCCGCAGTAAAAAATACAGAATTATTAAAACGATGTACATCAGATGGTTTAATTCACGGTGGGCCACATTATGTATCGGCAGGTATTCCACCTTGCGTGCATCATACCTTTACCCATTCAAAACCATTAGCAGCTTTACTAGATCATTGGAATCATCTGCCAGAGATAAATGCAAGCTCGCAATTACCAAGAGTAATGGCTGACGGAATTACATATTTTAAAGATTTAGATGTTACACTTTTTGCAAGAGGTAATTGGAGAGGAACAGTTAGTGCGTATGACGCAGAGTATCATTTTAAAGAAGATTTTCGTCAAGCAACGGGTGCTAGTTTAGGAGTTTTATATCACACTCAAATTGGGCTGGTATGTGCTGCAAGTATGGCAGAATATCATATGGTAGAACCATACAATCAACAACCACAACCTAATAAGGATATTGCATTAACACCAAGAATAGAAACTTTTAAGGATGACGTTTGGTATACAAATCTTTATGATTTGTCAGCAAAAACAGAATCAGAAGATAAAAACGGAGAAATCACTATTTATTCTAAAGTGTCTTTAAAAAATCAAAAAAGAGAAATTATTGCCGAAAATGCATCAGCATTTGATTTGTCCTATAAATCTACGAATGAAAGTCTTCAAATTAAGGTAAAATCAGATGGAAAGATCTCTAATCCAACCGCATTTGTTCTACCAATTGTTTCTCCAAATAATGAGACGGTTACTAAAATTAGTGATAAAGAAATAACCATTCAAAAGCCTGAAGGTTTGGTGACAATTAAGGCAAGTGCACCTATAACTATGAAAGATATAGAAGGTCAAAGAACTTTTAACATGGTTCCGGGTGTTGAGGCATTACCATTAGAAATATATTTTGAAGAGGATAAAAAAGAATTACTTATAACAATAATTGTAAGTTAAAAATTAGTTGAAGAGCAGGATTGTACAGGATATGAATTACTCATGAGTTAAATATTATTGATTTATGGAAAATATAGAGTGGATATTACAATTTTTAGGGCGTTTACATCCATTATTAGTTCATTTTCCAATTGGACTTTTGCTAATTGGTTTTATTTTAGAATTACTGACTATAAACGGAAGGCGGAAAGGATTAAGGGATGGTATAAATCATATGGTTTATATTGGAGCCGGTTTTGCTGTTTTTTCTGCACTATTTGGCTGGTTTTTAAAAAATCAAGAAGACTATTCAGGGAATTTGGCAGATAATCATCAATACATAGGAATAGCAACCGCAGTTTTGGCTGTAACTACTGCTTTAGTTTTAAAATATAGTTTAAAAAATTCACCAGTCAATTTAAAAGCCTATCGCATTGTATTTTTTGTAACTGTAATAGTATTGACAATAACTGGGCATTTAGGTGCAAACTTAACGCATGGAGAAGGTTACCTTTCTTCAATTTTACCAGGAAATAAAGGCTATTATACGAGTAAGGTATCTGGGACTTTACTTGCTGAATTCAAGACGACAGACTCATTATCAGAATTACAAAAAGATAAATTGAACCTAGAAGTAAGGGCAATATTTGCACACAAATGTTATCAGTGTCATAGCGATAACAAGCAAAAGGGAGGATTGAGCCTCGACACAAAAGCAGGTGTATTTAAAGGAGGGGAATCAGGGTTAGCAATTGTTACAGGAAAATCTGAAGAAAGTGAGATTTATAAACGCATTTCATTACCAGCAGGTCATAAAGACGTCATGCCTACAAAAGGTAAATTGCTAACCTCAAATGAAATTGCACTTGTGAAACTTTGGATAGACGAGGGGGCACATTGGTCGGATCAAGCGGTTAAAGTTTTCCCTGAAGCAGAACTAGCTCTGGTTAAACCAAATCTTCCAAATGCAAATGATTTAGATCATCCAGTAGATAAATTAATTAATAATTATTTTGATAAAAATAATCTTGACTGGCCAGAATTGGTAGATGATAGAACTTTTATTAGACGAGCATATATGGACATTGTTGGATTGCTTCCAGAACCCGAAGCAATTCAAAAATTTAGAGAAGACATAACTCCTAATAAACGCGAAGCATTAATTGAATCTTTATTAAATGACAATAAAAACTATACAGAGCATTGGTTAAGTTTTTGGAATGATTTGTTACGAAACGACTATTACAGTGTAGGAGGTAAAAAACCAATTACAAATTGGTTGTTCGCATCTTTAATGAATAATAAGTCCTACGATCAAGTGGTAACTGAATTGGTAAACCCTGTCAGGGGTTCAGAAGGTTTTATTCAAGGGATTCAATGGCGGGGTGTTGTTAATGCTAGCCAGAGAACAGAGATGCAAGCAGCTCAAAATATTGGGCAGTCTCTAATGGGGGTTAATGTAAAATGTGCGTCATGCCATAATAGTTTTGTGAGTAATTTAACCTTGGATCAAGCCTACAGTTTTGCAACTGTTTTTTCAGATACTATTCTTGAATTGAATCGTTGTGATAAACCAATAGGAATAATGGCGAAACCTAATTTTTTATATCCTGAACTTGGGAGCGTAGAAGGTGAAACTGTTAAAGATAGGTTGTTAAGGCTAGCAGAGGTTATGGTACAAAGAGATAACGGAAGGTTGTACCGTACCATTACCAATCGGATTTGGGACCGATTAATGGGGCGTGGTATAATTGAACCTTTAGACGAAATGGATAATGCACCATGGGATGCAAATGTCCTTGATTGGTTATCAGTAGATTTTATTGATTCGGGTTCAGATTTAAAACATTTGATTAAACGGATAATGACCTCAAAAGTGTATCAATTACCAATGGTTAATTATAAAAAAGAAGAGGATTTAAAAATAAAGTATGTCTTTAAAGGCCCTGTAACGCGCCGATTAAGTGCAGAACAATTTTCAGATGCCGTTAGTCAAATTATTGCGCCTATGTATTCACAGGTGGCATTCAATCCTAATGGCGATGATATTGAAGCTAAACGTATTTGGCATTTAGAAGAAGAGTTAGGAAGGGTAGTATTACCCGAACCTGGTAAAAGATATTTTAGAAAATCATTTAATGTCTCAAAAGAAGCTATAAAGAAAGGGGAGGTATTGATTTCAGTTGATAATTCTTATGTTCTTTATCTTAATGGTAAAAAAATAGCACAGAATAAAAATTGGAAAGTAGTTGATAAAATTGATGTTACCGAGCATTTAAATGCTGGAAAAAATACCTTAGCAATTATTGGAAAAAATGGAGGTGCTATTGCAAATCCTGCAGGTATTTTATTTGCATTAAAATTAGATTATAAATCGGGCAAGTCACTATTACTAAAATCAGATACTTCATGGTTAAGTTCACGAGAACTTCCACAGGGCAATTGGGTTGCTGTTAATTATGACGATCGTTCATGGCAAGAAGTTAGAAATTATAGTACAGGAAATTTCAAAAATTGGGGACAGCTTCTTGATTTTACTTTTAAACCGCACAACGAAAAATATGCACGTGCTAGTTTGGTAAAGCAACATCCATTTATGAAAGCTTTAGGAAGACCCAGTAGAGAAATTGTTACTACATCAAGGGAAGATCAAGCCACATTACTCCAAGCTTTAGAATTGACTAACGGTGCCTTTTTTAATGAGATTTTGGAAGAAGGGGCACAAGTATGGCTAAAAAATTATGGCGAAGATCCAAATGTAATTGTCAATAACTTGTATAACAAAGCGCTTGGAAGGCAACCTTCTAAACTAGAAAAAGCAGCAATGCTTGATGTTTTAGGGTCAAAACCAAAAAAAGAACAATTGCAAGATGTGTTTTGGGCGGTTTTGATGTCGCCAGAATTTCAGTTCATTAATTAAAAAAAGCTTATAAAACATGGATAAATATAGTTCACGTAGAGATTTTCTAAAAAAGATGAGTGCCGCTAGCTTATCAGCAGCCGCAACTACCATTCCTGGTTTTAGTTTTTTAAGTTCTTGTGCGCCCGAAGTTCAAAAAATGGCATCTACTGCAGATACTGTTATTCTACTATGGATGGCTGGTGGTATGGCACATACCGAAACCTTCGATCCTAAAGCCTATGTGCCTTATGAAAAAGGCGTGGAAAGCAAGCGTGTGTTAAGTACGTTCCCAAAAAAGCCAACTATTGTGGACGATTTATATTTTTCAGAAGGGTTAGAGTCCATAGGCAGTGTCATGGATAAAGGCGCCATAATTCGTTCATACAAATCGGCCGATTTGGGGCATATTTTACACACCCGTCATCAATACCATTGGCATACCTGTTACGAACCGCCACAGTCTGTACAGGCACCTCATATTGGGGCATGGATAGCGAAAGAATTAGGACCTGCCAATCCGGTAATCCCTCCGTTTATTGCCATGGGGCAACGCTTCACTATGGGAGAGTCGGAAGAATTAAAAGCGTTTCATTCTGCAGGTTTTTTAGGTACTGAATTTGGTCCGTTTTTAATTCCAGACCCATCTAGTGGTTTGGAAAGCGTTCGCCCTCCAAAAGGCATGTCTTTAAAACGTTTTGAGGCACGTTATAAATTGTACAAAGAACTCGCTAATAAAAGTGAGGTGATGCAGCAAGCAAGTGATTATCAGCGCGAGTCGTTAATGCGTTCCATGGAACGATCGTACCGTTTATTGAATTCGCCAGAAGCTAAAGTTTTCGATTTGTCCGAAGAACCTAAAGAAGTTTACGATACCTACAATACAGGACGTTTTGGTTTAGGTTGTTTATTGGCAAAACGATTAGCTATGAATGGCGGGCGTTTTATTAGTGTTTCTACCGAATATGAACCTTTTTTAGGCTGGGATACACATGAAAATGGACATACAAGACTAAAAAAAATGAAAGCGCTTATCGATAGACCTGTGGCGCAATTAATTAAAGATTTAGATGAAAGTGGGCACCTCGATAGAACCTTGATAATTTTAGCAAGCGAGTTTAGTCGCGATGCCATCATGGAAGGTAGACCGGGTAAAAAAGTAAAAGATCAAGTAAACCAGCCCGATATTATTGAACACGAAAAACATTACGGTATGCATCGCCATTTCACCGATGGAAGTTCTATATTAATGTGGGGTGGTGGTACAAAGAAAGGATTGGTTTATGGGAAAACTGCCGATGAACGCCCGTGTTCTTCCATAGAAAATCCCGTAGTGATAGACCAAGTACATCAGTCTATTTATCACGCTTTAGGTATGCATCCAGAAACCCATTACGAAATAGAAAGTAGGCCATTTTACACAACTCCTGATGGAAAAGGGAAACCCATTTTAGATTTGTTTGGAAAGCCTATGACATCAAAAAAAGCATAAATTAAGATCATGAAGCGAAGAACGTTCATTAACAACATATCAAAAGCCTCGTTAGGTATGGTAGCTGTACCGCATTTTAATATTTTAAAATCTAAACCTAAAATGTATGATGATATCATTGGTCATGGCGATTTCAAATACAGAGTACATAAATCATGGGGAGAGCTGGATAGAACAGTAACACCCGTAAAAAACTGTCATGAAATGGTAATGGATTCTAAAGGAAGGCTTATTATGGTTGGAGATGACGTTCATAATAATGTATTGATTTATGATAAATCTGGAAAGTTGTTGGACTCTTGGGGAATTCGTTACAGAGGAGGACACGGTCTTTCGTTATGGAATGATGGCTCTGAAGATTTTCTGTTTATATGTGATACCAATGGAAGTGTGATAAAAACCACTACGGATGGCAGGGAGTTGATGCTGATTGGTCATCCATCAGAATATGGCGCTTATGAAAAAGATGCTTTTTTTAAACCCACAGAATCCGCTATTGGACCTAATGGCGATATTTATATAGCAGACGGTTATGGATCCAATTATATATTGCAATTCACAAAAGATGGCGAGTTTATAAGGAAAATAGGCGAAGGCAGAGGAACTGGAGAAAATCAATTTCAAACCGCACATGGGGTTTGCATTGATTACAGGGGTAAAGGCGATCCAACATTATTAATTACTTCAAGAGCAGCCAATTGTTTTAAACGCTTCACTTTAGATGGTCAATATTTAGAATCCATTGTGCTTCCCGGAGCATTCGTTTGTCGCCCTGTGATTCATAATGATAATTTGTATTCAGGGGTTTGTTGGTCTTCAAAGATAGATTATGTTGAGGGTGATAAGAATACACATCCTTACAATATAAATCCTCATTCTGGTTTTGTCACCATTTTAGATAAACATGGTAAAGCACTGTCAAATCCTGGAGGTACGGAGCCAACATACCAAAAAGGAAAATTACAGCGAATGGTTCAAGATCAGCCCATATTTAATCATTGCCATGATGTATGTGTTGATAATGATGAAAACCTATATGTGTGCCAATGGAATGCGAATAAAGCGTATCCCATAAAACTAGAACGGGTATAAATCATAAATATAATTTACCATAACAGTACAGTATAATACTTAAGACTATTAATGTTAGCTTTGAATATTTACCCTAATAATTTAAATTTCTATAATGTTTAAAAACAAAATACTTTTAACACTTTGGTGCGTTGCATTACTAGGCACTTCATGCAATCAAAAAGAATCAAGTACAATGTATTCAAAATTGACTTTTGAAAAGTTATTACTTAATTCAAAAATAAACCCCTCCGCAATTGAAAGTGAAGCACCACTTTTTTCATGGATTGTCAATACAGAAGGGTTTAATAAATCGCAATCGGCATATCACATTTTAGTAGCATCTTCACCAGAAAAACTGAATGAATCAGAAGCTGATGTGTGGAACTCACAAAAGATAGAAAGCGACAAATCCACTTTTATAAAGTTTGAAGGCGAACCTTTAGAAGCTTTAAAAACCTATTATTGGCAAGTAAAAATTTGGGATGAAAGTAGTAATGCATCAATATGGTCTGAAGTTCAAAAGTTTGAAATGGGTCTGATGAATGAAGCTAATTGGGGAACATCAAAATGGATAACGCTTAACAAAGATACACGAACTTCCGCGTATCGTTTTAGAGATTACATAACCGGTAATATGAAAAAAGGGAAGCCAGTTGAGGGTTTTGCTGCTGGTTATTTTAGAAAAGGGATAAACCTTAGTAAAGAAGTGGAAAATGCCCAAGTTTATATTTGCGGATTAGGCTATTATGAATTGTATTTAAACGGTGAAAAAGTGGGCGATCATGTGCTGGATCCTGCACCATCTAATTATGATAAGCAAGCGTATTATGTAAATTATGACATTACAGAACAATTGAAATCTGGTAAAAATACCTTCGGAATTATACTGGGAAATGGGTTTTATGGACAAAATATTTCTTGGAACGGCGATCCAGAATCTAACAAAAAAGGGGTGTCCTATGGTCCACCAACTGTACGATGTTTGGTAAAATTAAACTATACAGATGGTACATCATCAGATTTTTATACTGATGAAACATGGAAAGAATCTACGGGTCCCATTGTTTTTAATAACATTTATGGCGGTGATACCTATGATGCACGTTACGAATTAGGTAATTGGACAAGTGATGATTATGATGATAGCTCTTGGGGACATGCCAAAGAAGCTGCTCCCAAAGTAAATAAAATAAGTGCACAACAAATCCCTGCAATTAAAAAGTTAAAAGAATTTGAACCGCAACATGTATTTAAAGGTGCCGATGGTGAGTGGATTGTCGATTTCGGACAAAATATTGCAGGTTGGGTAAAACTGAATGTTAAGGAGAAAGAAGGCCAGTTAATTGAAATCATCACCACCGAAGCACTATTAACCAACGGAAAAGATATTTTTCAAGGGTCTACAGGCGGTGGTGCCAACGGTATGCCTCAAATTTATCAGTACATCTGTAAAAGTGATGGCCTTGAATCTTGGGAGCCTAAATTCAGTTATCATGGTTTCAGGTATGCTAAAGTTAAAGGCGTTTCTAGAAAACCGGATGCCGATATGATTAAAGCGGTTTTAGTAGCTACCGATATCCAGGAAACAGGTAGTTTTGAATGTTCTGATGATTTGTTCAATAAAATGCACAGCATTAGTAAATGGACTATTGTTGATAATATCCACGGTATTCCAGAAGATTGCCCGCATCGCGAAAAATGTGGTTGGTTGGGTGATGCCCACGCTTTTTGTGAGTATGCCTTGTATAATTACGACATGTACGATTTTTATAAAAAGTATATGGAAGATATCCGCACGCAAATGCGTCCTACCAAAGGGCATAATAATCCAGATATCAAATTTCAAGTGCCTACCATGATCGCCCCTGGAAAGCGTACCTCTACGTATGCAAAAATCGATTGGGGTGTGGCCACCATGTATTTACCTTGGTACAACTATTTATATTATGGCGATGATGCCATTGTGAAGGAGTATTATCCTGAAATGAAAGATTTAACCAATTTTTACCTCGATTTTAAAGGTGAAAACGGCATTATGCAAGACGGTATGGGCGATTGGTGTCCGCCACGTTGGGATAGAAGATTGAATCCTGAAGCCATGGAATGCGACCCTATCATTTCAGCGAACGCCTATTTTTATGATGTTTTGGGTATTATGGAACGATTTGCCAAAATGAATAATGACGTTTCGTATGAGGCAAAAATCAAGGCAGAAAAAGATGCTTTAAAAGATGCCTTTAATAAAGCATATTTGGTTACTATACCAAATACAAATCATAAATGGTACCAAAGCCAAACGGCTACGGTGCAAGCACTTCAATTTGATATGGTTCCTGAAGCCGAAATAAATAATGTGGTTAATGGTCTAGAATATGATATTGTTAAAGTAAAAGGAGGGCACCATTCTACAGGAATTCATGGTAACCGTTATATTTATACCGTGCTATCTAAATACGGAAAAGCAGATTTGGCCTATAATATTTTAACAACGCCAGAATTTCCAAGTCAAACCTATGTGATGAATTCAGGTTTTACCACATGGCCAGAGCGCCAGTTTGAATGGGAGAAAATGGAAGGTCCAACAAACTCATTAAATCACCCAATGCACAGTGGTTTTGCAGCTTATTTTTACGAATCTTTTGGAGGCATTAAATCAAGCCAAAAACAGACTGGATATAAACAATTTACTGTCAATCCAGAATTTCCAAGCCAAATTACCCAAACAAAAGTTAGTGTGCCCACCCCTTATGGGAACATTAAAAACGATTGGACGTTTGAAACAGGGATATTATCTATGACGTTTGAAGTGCCTTTCAACACTGAAGCTAAATTGGTTTTAAATGAGAGTGAAAAGGAATCCCTTATAATAAACGGTTTGTCATTTTATGATTTTCAGAAGGAATATAAATCCGAACTAATTGAAAATACAAATGTAGTTTTAGGTTCGGGCAGTTATAAAATTGAATACAAGAAAAACTAGAAAAACCGTAGAACTCATTTGCTTTCTATACGGGTAATATAGAATCTTTAAAAATGAAAAATAAAATAATCCCTATATTTATTACTCTGTTTACAATTTCAGTATGTTCCTTTTCACAAACAGCATGTGATGGTACCCTGCCTTTTGAGGAACAAAATGGTCTGTTAACAATAGAGATGGAATCGGGTATCTTACCTTCTGGGTCAAATTGGCAAACAGGAAGCGAATCAGACCCTAATTTATCTGGATCAACTATCAATTATATATTTTGGAATGGCATAGAGTCTTTCAATGCACTTTCTGGTGCACCAATAACATATAACATAAAAATTAATAATCCAGGCACCTATAGGTTTGCTTGGCGTGGTCGTATAGGAGCAGGTTCATCAGGAGGCGAGCACAATGATGCTTGGCTTCGTATAGTGGCTGATGACTTTTATGCTACAAAAGAGAGTAGTTCAACTTCTACTCAAGCGTTAGAACCAAAACCTAATTGCAATAGTAATCCAAATAGAGATTGTCCAGTAGGCTCTAGTGTTGATGGTTATTTCAAGGCTTTTATGAATAGACATCCTATAAATTCCACTCCTGAACAACGCTGGGGTTTTGTAACAAACACCAACGATGGGGATTCTTTTAGATTTATATGGGCAACTTTTAATACTGCGGGAAATTACTCAGTAATTGTTGATGCAAGGTCAAATTTCTTTTTTATGGATAAAATGGTGTTAAGAAGAAGTGATGTTTCAGATAGTGTTGCTTTTAATTTAAATAATCCAGAATCTTCCTGTTATGAGGTGCTATCTATAAATGAGGTAAACAGAAGAGAAATAAAAATTTATCCAAACCCAACAAATGGTATAATAAATATTGATAATCTGCTTATTAAATCAGAGCTTATAATTTCTAATATGCAAGGCGCAATTATAAAAACACTGCAAAGTACTTCAAGCGAGCAATCCGTCGATATAAGTAATTTACAATCCGGAATATATTTTTTTACCATTAAGAATAATACAACCCGTTTGACAAAAAAAATTATTAAAATTTAAATAATCGTCTCATGAAAATATCTTATTTAAGTACTTTTAAAGCATTCATTTTGGTATCAATCCTCATTCTTTCAAACTGCAAATCAAATTCAGAAAATAAAGTTAATGAATCAAAAGAATCCGAAAACCTACAACAAGCTAAAATAGGGAGTTTTGGAGATCAAGGAGACGGTACATACATCAATCCAATATTAAATGCCGATTATCCAGATTCTGATATTGAGCAAGTTGGTGACACCTATTACATGATAACCTCTAAACAGCACATGTCTCCAGGAATGCCGATTTTGGAATCGAAAGATATGGTAAACTGGACCAACGTTGGACACGTATTTGATAGTCTTTCATGGGCACCAGAATACAATTGGGATAGAATGAATGGTTATTCTTTCGGCACTTGGGCAGGCGATTTGGCCTATCATGAAGGTACTTGGTATTGTTACCAAATAGATTATCAACATGGTTTAATGGTGGCAACAGCAAAAGATATCAAAGGCCCATGGAGCAAGCCTATTATGATGCTTCCAAAATCAAAAGTATTAGATGATCCTGCAGTATTTTGGGATGAAGAAACGCATAAAGCTTACGTGATTATAAATACAGCAGGAAAGCAAAAAAGTCCAGAAAACAACATTGAAGGCAATGAAAATAGAATTTACGAAATGAGTTGGGACGGAACAAAAATCCTAGACGAAGGTAAATTGGTGTATACAGGCATGGGTGCAGAGGCGGCTAAAATTTATAAAATTAATGGCACTTGGTATATTTTTTTAGCACAATGGACAATGGGTGATAGGTCAACCAAACCAGGGGTTAAAAACCCGAAGAATGATAGAAAACAAATTGTGTTGCGTTCAATAGAAAGCATTTATGGCCCTTATGAGGTAAAAACTGTTTTAGAAAAAGGTAAGGCATTTAACAATCGTAGTGCAAGTCAAGGTGCTTTAATGCAAGCTCCAGATAAATCATGGTGGTATATACATCAACTCATTCAAAACGATACGATTCCGTTTCAGGGGCGTCCACAATGTTTAGAGCCTGTAAATTGGGTTGACGGATGGCCAATTATAGGTGTAGATGAAGATAACGATGGCATTGGCGAACCTGTAAAACAATACAAAAAACCTATAAACGGTTACCCAATTGCTGCGCCTAGTTCAGACGACTATTTTTCATCGCCTAAATTAGGTTTCCAATGGGAGTGGAACCACAATCCAAGAAACACACATTGGTCTTTAACCGAGCGTCCAGGTTGGTTACGCATTAAAGCAAGTAAAATATTACCAAACGAAAAAGGTTATGGCCCTAACATCAATGAATGGACTAACAACGATGGCTCCGATTCCGATTTTTGGAGGGCCTGTAATACATTGAGTCAACGAATTATGGGAACCACTACAGGAACTGCAGTGGCAAAATTTGATATTTCAGGTATGCAACCACACCAATTAGCTGGCTTTGTACGCTATGGTGGTGTGTTTAATTTATTAGGTGTTGAAGTAAACGAAAACGGAAAAAAACAGCTGTTTTACATGGATCCTATGGCTCAAAAAAACCTAGGGCCAGAACTAACTGGAAACAATTTATATGTTAGAACATCAAATAACAGCAACCAAGCTACTTATGAATATAGTCTAGATGGTGAAAGCTATAAAAATTTTGGGCCAACGTTTACCATCGCATTTGGAAAATGGACGGGTGACCGTTTAGGGTTCTTTTCATGGAACACTAAAGAAGATGCTGGATACATCGATGTCGATTGGTTTACCTATGATTATGATGGTCCTAAAGCTGTTAAGTAAGAATAAGCTTACTATGCAAATCCTAAATAAATTATTTTATTGTTTTATGGTCTTGTGGTTATTAGGATGTGAAAACAATAAAGCTGAAGTATTCAATCAAAAAAACAAGCCAAATATTCTATTTATATTGGTTGATGATTTAGGGTATCATGATTTAGGAGTTACAGGCAGCACTTTTTACGAAACGCCTAACGTAGATAAATTAGCAAACGAAGGTATGATGTTTACAAATGGCTATGCAGCTAGTAGAGTATGCAGTCCGTCGCGCGCGAGTATAATGACAGGAAAATTTACAGCTCGTCATGGCATTACCGATTGGATTGGAGCAAAATCAGGCATGGAGTGGCGCACAACAAAACACCATGATAAATTATTACCTGCAGATTACGTTCAATCCTTGCCACATGAAGATATTACCATTGCCGAAGCTTTAAAAAATAATGGTTACAAAACTTTTTTTGCCGGGAAATGGCATTTAGGAGGCAAGGGCTCATATCCTGAAAATCATGGATTCGATATTAATCTTGCTGGAACAGAAGCAGGTTCACCTAAAGGCGGGTACTTTGCGCCTTGGCAAAATCCTAAATTAAAAAATAAACAAAATGGTGAAAATTTAACCTTGCGTTTAGCTAATGAAACAGCCGAATTTATTTCAAAACATAGAGACACTGCTTTTTTTGCGTTTTTATCCTTTTACGCAGTTCATGCACCAATTCAAACCACAGAAAAAAAATGGCGAAAATACCGTGATAAGGCCGATAGTTTAGGTATTACAGATTCAGGTTATAAGATGGAGCGTGTGCTACCTATCCGTCAAGTGCAAGATAATCCAATTTACGCTGGATTAGTTGAAACTATGGATGACGCCGTGGGTATAGTTTTAAAAGCTTTAAAAGACAATGGTCTCGAAGAGAATACCATTGTAGTATTTACTTCTGATAATGGTGGCGTAGCATCAGGAGATCATTATGCTACTAGTAACCTGCCGTTAAGAGGCGGAAAAGGCTACCAATGGGAAGGTGGTATTCGCGAACCCTATTTTATAAAAGTACCTTGGTTAAAAAATACTGGTGTCACAACTGAATTTCCAGTAATCAATACTGATTTTTATCCAACACTTTTAGATTTTGCAAATGTACCATTAAATCCAAAACAACATAAAGACGGTATAAGCCTTAAACCATTATTAGAAGGAATGCCATTGGAGGTAAATAGACCATTATATTGGCATTATCCACATTACGGAAATCAAGGTGGAGAGCCAGCCTCTATGATACAACAAGAAGGCTGGAAGTTAATTCATTATTGGGAAGATAATCATAAGGAATTGTATAAACTGCCTTCACAAGAAAACGACGATTTAAATGTGATTGTTCAGTATCCTGAAATAGCTAAAACACTCAATGATAATTTAATGTCGTGGTTAAAAAACGTAGGCGCTAAATTCCCAGTTGAAGACACAAAATACAACAAAAGCAAAGCTGAAGCACGTTATTTAAATACTGTAAATAACAAGTGGCCATTAATAGAAAAAAAACGTTTAGAAGTTTTATCAAAAGATTTTAAACCCAATGAAAACTGGTGGAAGAGTAAGGTAACTGTTGATTAAGATAAACGATGTGAAAAGAGCTAAAAACTAATTCAACTCTAAAAAGAATTCAAATATTTTATATAATTAAGTAAGTGTTTTTATAACTTAAAAGTACAGGATAGATTTATGCCTAAAAGCTTGTGTTTTTGAGAATACTAAAACATCTAAGTTTTTTTCTTGAGTAAATGAAACACTTGTATTTAAAAATGCTAATAATAATATAAAAGAAAGTTTAAAGTTCAAGTTGAAGATTATTTTTTGCGTTTAATTTCTGGATTTTTATTAATATATTTTAAAAGCATGTTTTTTACATCTTCAATACCTCCTTGTTTTAATCCATCATTTACATTCGCACCAGTAATCCAATATAAAATCATACCGGCATCAGAGCAATCCCATTTCCCTTTTTGGAAGTTAACGATGTTATCTAGTTCTGCTATGTTTCCTATCGTCCAAATTAGTCTTATTCGCGAGTCTTCATGGTTTTTTGCCCAATCCCATTGTTCAATATCTACTTTTAGCTTAATATTTTGGTCTGGAATACGAACTTCCTCAATGCCAAAGTCTAATATTTGTTGCCAAGTATAAAAATCGCCTGCGTTATCATTGGCGGGGTGATGCGTCACAACTTTTACATATTGGTGTTTTTCATTAGGTGTTTTTTTTAAGGCCATACCAATAATATCAGGTTCACCTGCTTCAATAATCCACAGAGGATCTTCTGCAGATGATGCATTTATAGCCCAAGCTAAATCGTTAATGGTTTCGTCTTTTTGCCATATGGCATCGTAAAACGTAAGCTGTTCAAATCCGCCCCAGCGACGTGCCGTCATGTCGCAAGCTACTTGCATCAAGTGGTGTCTTTCTTTTTCAGCTTTTTCAGAAATTCTATCGTCTCTTACTAAATCACAACTATGTGAGTAGTGTACTAGTCGATTTTCTAAACCTGCAGCTCTAAGTAATGCAATAGATATGGCAGTTCCTCCAAGATCATCAGGATCGGGTGAGTTTCCATCGGCTACAATGGCAATACGACCTATGGGTGGTTTAACTATTTGAGCAGTAACAGATATCGAAATCATTGAAAAAACGAATAGAAATAATGAAATTTTGTGATGCATTTTAAAATTATGTTTAACGCTTTTATTTAAAGATTGTAAAGGCTATGGTTAAATGTTTTTAGTTTTGATAATATGTAGATGAAGCATTTTGTAAAGATTCGCCTTTACCAACAGGCGAAAAAACAATACCTGCCCATCGTCCTCGAGTCCATTCTATACCATCGCTACCTATTTTAGCTGTTACCGTAATCTTATCTCCTTTTTGTATCGAAATATTTTTCCAAAGGGCATTAAATTTTTTGCCTTCTTCAAAGAGTCGTTGAGTTAATTCAGGTGAATAACTTCCAATTTTTTTATTATTTATTGAAATAGTGAAGGTAGATTTACCATCATTTTCTCCAACACCAACAAAAACAATATCATAAATTCCAGATTCAAAATTAAAGAGGGTGCTTGTTTTGGCTTCTTCATATTTTTTCGGGTTAATTGCTAACCAATTTTTTCCATTTTTGTAAAAGTTTGTTCCTTTTATGGGGAAGTCTTGGGCGGCAATACATCTGATGTCTTTTGAAAAACTACATATTGTTTGAAAATACGACGGAACCTTAACTTCAGTAAACGTATCTGGAAGTACTCCATCTGTAACAGTGACTTCCGGACCTTTTTCAATTGGAACGTAGTCGATATCTTTAGTTAAAATAAATTTATCAAACTCAAATCCATCTTCACGCATACTAAATTGAATATCATGAATTCTAGCATCAGGTATGTCTAAATATATTTCGTGAGCTACACCACAATGAATTTCTTTTGTTCGTTGTTTACTTTCCCAAGTCCATTGGTTTTTTCCTTGACACCATTGCATACGTTGGCCATGTTCCGGCCATGTGCCATTTAAGCCAACATGTATGCCATTATCCTCTCCACCAGTGCTAAATGCGCGTACCCAGACATAATAAAGACCCGGAGTATTAAACTTAATTTTATAATTTAACACAGCCATCTTTCCCGGTTCATTGCTGAAATTTTCACCATGTATTAATTGGTCGTCGTGCGTAACGCGTTCATCTGGTAAAATTTCAAGATATGCATTGTTGCTAGCATCATAACTGTGCTGAGCATCATCATCCCGCCCTATTTTTGGTGCTTCATTTTTTGATGTTATATACCATCGCCTTTTCTCTGTTAAGTACTGTTTATGAAAAAACTCTGCTTCTACTGCTACAATGCCATCTTGCTCTTCAAAAATTACACTATCATCAATTATAGGTAAATGGAGATTGTTTTTTTGCGCGTTTAAATCAATATTTGTTATTAATAGAATAATAAGAATCTTAAAAAACAGGCTCTTTTTTATCATAGATTTTATAAATTATTCACAGTTTAAATTGTCTTGAAGCAACAATTATAATCCTTTAAAAATAATACATAAAGTTTGTTCAACTAACCTGCTCCATCCTGTGCAAGTCATAAATAAGAAAAAATAAAAATTTATTTTTTTTGATATAAATTGAAATTATGCTTTTCAATAAAATGAATAAAATAAGTCTATTTAACGGTTTTTAAATACTAAAGTTTTAAAGAGAATTTAAATCCTGATTTAATCAGGATTGTGCAGGATGGTTCAACAAAATCAAGTGAATATATTTGATAATTAACAAACAATTAACTAAATATTTATGAATTTAAAAATTAGATGCAAAACTCTGTCAAGTTTTAATAAAACTTGGATGTGTGTAGTTTTGGCCTTGTCTAGTATGGCAATAACCAACTCACAAACGGTTTCGGGTACCGTTAAAGCTGATGGAGAACCACTACCTGGTGCAACGATTATTGTTAAAGGTACCAGCAGAGGAACGACTTCAGATTTTGATGGAAACTTCACAATTGAAGCAGACGCTCAAAGTACACTATCAATTTCGTATGTTGGTTACGCTACACAAGAAATTCTAGTGGGTAATCAAACTCAAATTAACGTTAATTTAGTAGCAGATAATAAATTAGATGAAGTTGTTATTATTGGATATGGACAACAACGCAAATCAGACTTAACAGGTTCTGTATCTACGGTTAGTGCTGAAGATATCGCTAACATACCAAGTTCTAGGGTAGATCAAGTTTTACAAGGCAGGGCTGCGGGTGTTCAGGTAACCCAGGTAAGTGGTGCACCAGGAGCTGGGACTTCTATCAGGGTAAGAGGTGGTAACTCTATAACAGGCAGTAACGAACCACTTTGGGTTATTGACGGTATTGTTGTTGGGACAAATTTTAATTTAAACAATATCAATGCCAATGATATTAAATCGATTGAAGTTTTAAAAGATGCTTCATCCATTGCTATATATGGTTCTAGGGGTGCCAATGGTGTTATTTTAGTAACTACCAAAAGCGGCGCTAATATAGGTGGTGGTAAACCGCAAGTTAGTGCAGGTATTTATACGAGCACACAATTAGTACCAGAAATGCCTAATTACTTAAGTCAAGTACAGCAAATAGAATACACCAACGCAGATGCCATGGCTAGGGGTGTGGCCGTACCATTTCCAGGAAATCCTTCTGATTATCCAGATAATGACTATTTTGACTTATTGTTAGATCCATCTCCTATTTATAGTGCTAATGTATCAATTGCAGGATCTTCTGAAAACGGAAATGTAAGTTATTATAATTCTTTAAATTTCTTTGATCAAGATGGCCTGATTAAAAATTCTGGCATCGAAAAATACATTTTTAGATCCAATATAGATTTTAAATTAAGTGATAAATTTAAAGCGGGATTTAGGGTCAATTATTCGAGAATTAAACAGGACAATGGTGTAGTTGGGTATGGAAGCCTCTTAGCTATTTTACCAACCCAGCCCATATTTAATGATGATGGTTCTTATAATGGCTCCAATGAAGTTACTGGTAATCCATTTAACAACCCTGTTGCCACTGCGAAACTTGACATAGATGAAACCACTACTAGCAATCTGTTAGGAACTTTATATTTAGAATATAGTCCTATTGAAAATTTAATTATTCGTTCTACTTTTAATCCAGATATTACAAATTCTAAAAGGAACGAATTTACGTCTAGCCAAAGACCAGATTTGCCAACGACTGATAGTAATGCCAGGGTAAGAACTACCTCTTCTATTGGATGGAATAATGAAAATACTGTGCAATATTCTGGAAACATTGAAGAGAATCACAGCTATACGGTTTTAGGTGGTGCCTCTTTCCAAAAAACTTCTACTGAAACACTTCTCGCTCAATCTTTTGGATTTACTACTGATGCCACTACATTCAATAACTTGGGTTTGGGGACGGATCCGTTACGAAATGTAGTAGGCTCTGGTTACAGTGGAATTCAAATAGCTTCCTTTTTTGGAAGGGTTAATTATGCCTATAAAGATAAATATCTTTTAACCATAGTTGGCAGAACAGATGGAAGTTCTGTTTTTGCTCCTGGCAATAAGTATGAATTTTATCCTTCAATTGCAGGGGCTTGGAAGATTACAGAGGAGCCTTTTATGCAAAATCAAAACACCTTTCAAAATTTAAAATTAAGAGCTAGTTATGGTAAATCTGGGAATCAGGCTATCTCTCCCTATAACACATTAGGTGTTTTAGTTGAGGGAAATACTACCTTTAACGGTACTGAAGTTCCTGGAGCTGTCTTGGGAAGACCAGCAAATCCAGATTTAAAATGGGAAACAACAACGTCTTTCGATATTGCTTTAGAAGCTTCTTTATTTGGAGGAAGGATATTTACAGAATTTAACTATTATTCTAAAAAAACAGAAGATTTATTACTAGATGTGACCATACCAAGGCAAACAGGTTATACGAGTCAATTACAAAATGTAGGTTCTTTGGAGAATAAAGGCTGGGAATTTTTATTAAATTCTACCAATATTAGAAATGATAATTTTAATTGGAATTCCACCTTAACACTTTCATCAAATAAAAATAAGGTATTGGATCTTGGTGGTCAAGAATTTATAGATGTGATTACTGATCCAATTTTAGGGGCAGGAAACTTAAGAATAATTGTTGGTGAAACGGTGCCAGTATTTACCGGAGCACAGTATTTAGGGACCTGGAAAAGTCAACAAGAAATTGATGCCTCAGGTTTTAATCCTGGAACGCAATCTGTTGGAGGTCCTAGATATGCCGATTTAGATGGAAGCGGTGATATTACCCCCGAGGATTATGTGGTACTAGGTAGTCCGTTCCCAGATTTAATTTATGGATTTGAAAACAATTTTTCTTATAAAAACTTTGACTTAAGTATTTATATACAAGGAACCGTAGGTAATGAGGTTTTTAATACGAGAACGCGCAATAGTTATTTCATTCGAGGGGAACTTCCAAAATATGCCGAAGTTGCTAATTATTGGTCACCTCAGAACCCAACTTCTGACATTCCTCGACCAGGGTTTGTTGAAGGTGCATATGTTCCCAATTCTGTTGATGTAGAAGATGGTTCACATTTACGGTTAAAAAATGTAAGATTTACTTATAATTTACCAGTTGATAAAATGGGATGGAAGGGAGTAAAGGACATGTCAATTTACGCCTCTGGAACTAATTTGCTAATACTATCGGATTTTAGATTAATTGATCCTGAAACAAGCCAATACGGGAGAACAGGTTTAGGAAATATAGCTCAAGGATTTGCAGGAGGAGAGTATCCCAACGCCAGTGTTTTAAGTTTGGGACTTAATGTAACTTTTTAAAAATATTACTATGAAAACAAATAAATTATTTTTTTGTATCTCCTTAATTATAATCACATGTTTTGGTTGTGATTCATTTTTAGAGGAAGAACCACGAGATATTATCGCTCCAGAAAATTTCTTTTCTACTGATGCGGATGCAAGACAAGCTATTACAGGCTTATATGCAATAATTAAAAATAACTCCATCTACGGCCAAGCTGGGTTGGATAATTGGTATGACAACGGGGTTGATATTATTGAGCCAAATCGTCCACATCCAATTTTTGAGGTGATGGGAAATTACACTTTAAGTGAGTTCACTGCCGACGCCTCAAACCAACTAATGAGTGTATCAGATACATGGCAGAATCTGTATAGAGTTATCTTAAATGCCAATGTCATTATTGATAGGGTTTCTGGAAATGGAGCCATCTCTGAAGATGTACAGACCAATGTTATTGCAGAGGCTAGATTTATGCGTGCATTGGCTTATTGGCATATTACCAACCTTTGGGGTGACGCACCGTTTTATACTGAAAATATAAGTTTAAATGAAATCAGACAACTAGGGAGAACCGATAAGGATGTTATATTAGCTTCTGTATTGGATGATTTAGAGTTTGCTCAAAATAACCTACAATCTGTTTATCCAATTGAAGAAAGGGGTAGAGCTTCTAAATGGGCAGCAGCTGTTATAGAAGCAAAAATACATATGAAAGCTAAAAACTGGCAAGCTGGATTGGATAAATGTTTGGAGATTATAAACCAATCACCTCATGTGATACTACCAACCTATGCTGAAGTGTTTGATCCTGGAAACGAATATAATGCTGAAATTATTTGGTCTTTAGATTTTGCCAAGGATATTACAGGTCAATTTGAAGAGGCATTTCCAGGCGCAGCCTTTGCAGGAAATAATTATTGGAGACCAAGTCTTTTTAATCCTCGCATTAGAGATGAACCGGCTAATGCCGCAGATAATCAACCTTTAAGAGCGGCATTGAAAGCTAATGGACAAGAATTTAATGGTACTGGACTTCAAATAGCATCGAAAGACTTTGTCAATAAGTTTCCTTTGAATGATTTGCGACGACCATTAAATATTATGGAATCTTACGAGGGCTTTCAATTGAATCATACATACATGCCAAAGTTTATGAATTTAAATTTTGAGACTTCTCCAAGATTTAATCACGGTGATAATAGGTTGGTATTTAGGTTGGCTGATGTGGCATTAATGGCTGCTGAATGTGAAAATGAGTTAAATGGCCCAGGGAATGCTTACCAATATATTAGGAAAATAAGAGAAAGAGCTTATGCCACCATTGCTGAAGCGGAAGCAATAAAGGGATTGTCTCAAGCACAATTTAGACAAGCCATTTACGATGAGCGTAAGTGGGAATTGGCTGGTGAGTGTACAAGGCGATACGATTTAATAAGATGGGGTATTTATTTAGATGTTGTTCGTAATGCAGAATTCAAAACGTATACTCCGAATTTAAATATACAGGATCATCATGTATTGTTACCTATTCCTTTAAATGAAATACTATTAAATCCAAATTTATTGGAGTCCGATCCAACAAATAATGGGTATAGATAAAAATTTGAGTTAGAGTTAGTTTTTTAAATAAGAGACCGGAATAAGAAATTGTTTCGGTTTTTTGGTGTTTGGTGATAACATAGGTTTCGTTAGTTTTTAATCAGTATAGTACAGGGTACTTTTTAACTCTATTAAAATTATCTTGCAGCAATTATTATTTATTTGTATGAAAATTCTATTTGTTTTTTGGGTTTGTTTTTCGACCTCAATTATGGCTTTTTCCCAGATTAAACATGGTTTGAGAGATGAAGTAGGTCGCCATGTCATACCCCGTGGATTTGTTATTAATACAAATGATCATGGTGGTGAAGTCTTTTTCAATAGTGATGATTATGTTCGTATGGTTAGAATGGGAGCGAATACACAAGTTATTCGTTTGGAATTAGGTAAATTAAGTGATTTTCCAGGAGGAAAACTAGAACCTAATTATCTTTTGAAATTAGACTCTTTGATTGCTATGGGCAAACATGTAGGAATAAAGACCGTTTTTAAAATGACGGTTTATGGGGTAGATAAATTTGTTTGGGAAGAATTCTGGCAAAATAAAAAGAACGAGTACGAAACCTATTTGGATGCCTGGAAAGTTATTTGGAACCGATATGCTGATGAAACATCTGTTTTGGGGTACGATGTAGTTAACGAACCCAGGAAATTAACTATGAAAATATCGTATAAAGACCTTACGGATAAATATCTTATTCCTCTTTATCAAAAAATTATAGATGAAAGCCATAAAATAAATGCTAATAAAATGATTCTTCTTCAGTCTATTTTCATGAACAAGGGAGAAGGTATTGATAACAACCAATATGCTGAAATTACAGCACCAATAAACCGAAAGAATATCATTTTTGCACCTCATATTTATCAAAATAAAATTGATTTTATTAAACCGGTTATGGATCGTTTCGATAGAGAATCTGAAATGCTGGAGGCACCCATTTTAATTGGGGAATGGGGTTTTCCAACCTTTGCAACCACTGATACCATTATTGAAGGGAATTTAGGGCAACTCAAGTACAGAGAACTGTATATAAGAACAGCTGAAGTTTTTGATAGCATGGGCGTGGGCTCTATAAAAGCATGGTTTTTGGGAAATAGAAGTATGCAAAATTTTCTTCCCGGAGGGCCTTCAACATGGTCCATTTTTAGCGATAAAACCGATGCCGGAACTGTAGAACGAAAATATATTACAGATGTTATAGCACGACCTTTTCCTCAAACCATAGCAGGAGATATCCAATCATTTTTATTTAATCATGCGACCAGAACTTTAGATGTTAATTTAAAAACAGATAATAGTAAAGGGGCTTCCAAAATTTTTATTGGCGCCAATAGGCATTATCCGGATGGTTTTTCGGTTTTAATTGGAGATGATTTAGTAATGTACTACAACCCATTAAAAAATGTAGGACTGGAAATATACAAAAGCCCAAAAGAGGTGGATCCATCAAATTTCATTTGGGATATGCACAGCCAAAAACTTATTGTTTTAAAATGGCCAAAGGACAAACAAATTATAGATTTAAAAATTGTTCCTGGAATTAGGAATTTTAATTAATTGTAAAGAATTAAATAATGAGAAAAATAGTATTAATAAGTTTTTTTGCTACCCTAATATTTGGTTGTAACTCATCACAAACTGTTGCACAAACCAAACCCTTAAGTGATTCTGAAATAAAAAAGAACGTTGATCTTCTTTTAAGTAAAATGACTTTAGAAGAAAAAATAGAAGAAATGACCCAAGATGCACCTGCCAATGATAGGCTAGGAATTCCTTTTATGAAGTTTGGCGAGGGATTACATGGATTGTGGTACGATGGTGTAACAGTTTATCCTCAAGCCATAGCTTGTGGCTCTACTTGGGATCCCGAATTAATTAAAAAAATGGCTTCGCAAACAGCATTAGAGGCTCGCGCATTAAATATTACACATATATATTCCCCAAATTTGGATGTGATATCTGGCGATCCTAGATATGGTAGAGTAGAAGAATCGTATGGGGAAGATCCGTATTTGGTTTCTCGTATGGGAGTTGCTTTTATTCAAGGTATGCAAGGTATGGGAAGTGAACGCTTTGATAAAAACCATGTAATTACTACAGCGAAACATTTTGTGGGCTATCCTGAAAACCGTCGTGGTATTAATGGAGGTTTTAGTGATATGTCCGAGCGTCGTTTACGTGAAATATATTTACCTCCTTTTGAAGCCGCGGTAAAAGAAGCGCAAGTGGCCTGTGTTATGCCAGGGCATCAAGATTATAATGGGGTACCATGCCATATGAATACTTGGTTGTTGAACGATGTGTTACGTGGTGAGTTAGGTTTTGATGGCTTTATCGTATCCGATAATAATGATGTTGGCAGGTTGCAAACCATGCATTACATTACAGAAACAAGAGCTGAAGCAGCAATATTAGGTTTAAAAGCAGGGGTGGATATGGATTTGGTTTTAGGAAAACCATTGGATTTATACACATACCATACTACCGTTTTAAAAGATACACTTACCAAAAATCCTGAATTGGTAGAATTTATTGATGCCTCTACTTCCAGAATCCTTACGGCAAAATATAAATTGGGATTATTTGGTTCAAAATTGAAAGAAGCCAAAACAGATACTATTGTAAGTAAAAAAGAACACCAAGAATACGCTTATGAAATGGCTAAAAAAGCAATCATTTTATTGAAAAATGATAATAACGTATTACCACTTGATATATCAAAAATTAAATCGTTGGCAGTTATAGGTCCCAATGCCCATGAAGAAAAGCCTGCAAAAGGAACTTATTCTTTATTAGGTGGATATTCTGGGTTGCCTCCATATTATGTTTCAGTTTTGGACGGATTGAAAAGCAAAGTTGGAAACAAAGTAAAAATCAATTACGCACAAGGTTGTGAATTAATGAGCGATTCCAAAGCAGGTTTCCCAGAAGCTGTAGCTGCAGCTAAAAATTCAGATGCTGTTATTTTGGTTGTTGGCGGTTCGCGTAGAACTGGTGGCGAAGGAGTAGATCGCGCTGATATTGATTTATTTGGTGTTCAAAACGAATTGGTTGAAGCCATACATAAAACAGGTAAGCCGGTTATTGTGGTTTTAATAAATGGGCGTCCATTATCCATTAACTACATTGCTGAAAATATACCTTCAGTTTTAGAAACCTGGTATTTAGGTATGCGTTCGGGCGATGCTATTTCAGATGCTATTTTTGGTGATGTAAACCCTGGAGGCAAACTAACCGTTTCATTTCCGCGTTCTGCTAATCAAATTCCGGTTACGTATCTAGAGCGTCCAGATTTTATTGGTTCGGGTAAAGGTGCGTATAAAGATGCCGATAAATCACCGTTATTTCCGTTTGGTTATGGCTTAAGCTATACTACATTTAAGTACAGTGATCCAAAATTGGCAAACGATGCTATTAATCCAGATGGAACTACAACCGTGTCAGTTGAAGTTACTAATACGGGTGATAAAACAGGAGACGAAGTGGTACAAATGTATGTACGAGACGATTTTGCTTCGGTAGGACGTTATCTTAAAATGTTAAAAGGATTTAAGCGTTTGACCTTAAAACCAGGTGAAACTAAAACCGTAACGTTTAAATTAGGTTTTGATGAATTAAATATCCTTAATCAAGACATGAAAAAAGTGGTGGAACCTGGAACATTTACAATATCGGTAGGAACTTCTTCTTTAGATAAGGATTTAAAAAAAACGACACTGACAGTCAAATAAAATCCAGCTTATAATAGCCTAAACAAGGGGGGCGATTTGCTCTCCTTTTTTGTTATAAATATTTCTTACAGGATACCACAGGATACTAATTAAAGTAATACAAATTAAATTGTAGCATTATTAATCCAGTTAGTTTCCACTAACAAGCTAAAAATTAATCTATTATGAAAAATATTACTTTAAAAATTTCTGCATTTTTATGCTTAACCATGTTTGTACTTCAGGTGCACGCTCAAGAATGTCCTGATCTATGGCTTGCGCCCGGTGTTTATAAGATTGCAACATGTAATTTGGCCGGAGGTGAACTTTATATGACCATTAATGGCGGTACAGGTCAGTTAGAGTGGGCTGCAGAAATAACAACAGCACCCGCTGATGCTACACAACTTTGGACTGTAACAGACCATAGAATGCCAGCTTCTGCAGGGTATGTGGAAATTACAGCAGATCTTACTTCTCTTGGTGCTGGACCCTGGACAATGATTGTAGATCAATCAACTTATGATGGGACCGGATTAGATCCTGAAGTAAGAATTAATGCTAGACCTGGTGATCCGATAAGTGATACCATGGATCCAAACTACGAATATGACCAGTTTCAAAGAAGAAAAGCGAGCGGTTGGACCGGCACTGGAAACAATGCATTGTTCGCTAAACCTCCAGGGCAAGGAAACTTAAGATATAGTGTAGTACCAACGGCAGCAGGTGATCAAGTACTGTTTCAAAATTCAGGTACAATTAGCAATCTTCGTTACATTCTTGTATCTACATTAAGTACTGCAGACTTTGATAAAAGCTCAATTTTTGTATCAAATCCGGTAAATGATGAGTTGACTATTAAAGGTTTAACTCCTAATGTTAAAGATGTGAACATTTATAGTATACTTGGTAAACAAATTATGTCAATTAAAGTAGATGGATCGTCAACTTTAAATATGGACGTTAGTACCCTTACAAGTGGCTTATACATTGTAAAAATGGTAGGTGATAACGGAAGTTATAGCAAAAAAATTATTAAAGAATAAACTTTTAGGTTTATTAAAATAATGAGATAAAATCATTCTGCCTTCAAAAGAGGCAGGATGATTTTTTTATGCATTATAAACAAACAAGCAATATGAAAAAGGCTATAAATACAAAACCATTGCAAAAAAGATTAGCTTTTAAAATGAAGCTAAATCCAGGTCAAAAAGCTATTTATAAAAAACGCCACGATGAACTATGGCCTGACCTTAAAAAACTATTAAAGGATAGTGGCATAAGTGAGTACTCCATTTTTTTAGATGAAGAAACAAGTATCTTATTCGCATTTCAAAAAGTGTCAGGTAAAGGAGGTTCACAAGATCTAGCCAACAACGATATCGTAAAAAAATGGTGGGATTTTATGGCGGATATCATGGAGGTAAACCCCGATAACTCACCTGTTTCTATACCTTTAGAAGAGGTATTTCACATGGCTTAAACATATAAACTATTAACAAAAGCTAGCCGTATAGTGCAGGATACTTTTTTTATCTAAAAAAGAGAACTTTGTTTGCTTTATTGTTTCTGAATTTAGGATTTAAGTCAAAAAATTATAGCTATGAAAAAAAAGTACTTAGAATTATTACGAGTAAAACACGTCTGTTTTTTATTTGCCCTGTGTTTTGTTCAACTTCACTATGCACAAGTAGTTTTAGAAAGTGAAATTAAAATCACTGATTTTGGTTTGCATTTTGATGGCACTCAAGTGTCAAGTAATGCAGCAAATACTGGTGAAAATGCACCTTATGATTATTTTTTTGGTAGAAATATTTCAGCCCATGGCGACTGTATAGCAACTTACAATGAATATGTTTTTATGACGTGGTACAAAGGGGGTAAAGCAGAGCGCAATGTGATGCTCACACGTTACAATACCATTACAGGAACCATGGCAACTATCGAGTTCCCGCATAGGCATACTGGTTATCAAAACAAATGGTGGATAGGCGAATCACACAACACAATTGCCGTAGGTGTAAGCCCATTAAATGGAACTATCCATTTATTGTATGATATGCATTCCTACAGCAATACAAGACCTTCTGATGGTAGTTTGAGTGATGATTATTTTAGGTATTCCTTTTCTGTAGCAAATGCTGCAGCACTCCCTGATGTTGACTTCACGCTGGATAAGTTTGTGCAAAATTCTACTGGAGGATATAAGCACTTAAGTCTTAACGGTGGAGAAGATTATAATAATTTTTCGGCCTTAACTTACCCCAAATTTTTCTTGAACTCTTCTGGAGATTTATTTATGTACATGCGAGAAGGTGGCAATAATAATGGTGCCTATAAATTTTCTAAATATGAAGCCAGTACGTCCATATGGTCTAGTTTTACACACTTTAATGTTTTAAATGCCAAGAATCAATCAGGGATAACTTATAATTGGGGGCTTTATGGAGATATTAAATACGTTAATGGAAAAATGCGTATTGGTTTTCAGAAAAGATCTTCCAACAATAGCGATAAGTACGAATATCAAAACGGGGTGTATTACGCTTACTCCGATGATCAAAACGGATTTACAGGCTGGAAGAACCATCAGGGACAAGGATTTAGTTTACCCTTATATGATGCCGAATTTATAAAAGTGATGGAACCAGGAGATTATGTTCAAGGTACAGATGTAAATTCGATAAATATTGTTCAAGATTTTGATTGGACGGTTACTGAAAATGAGGATGTTCACATTATAAGTAGGGTAAAAGACAATCAATTTAACGTTACCAAGTATTTGCATACTTATAAACCTGCGGGCGCACCAGATTTTATTACTTCAGAAGATTTTGCTGGAGCAGAAGCTATCTATACTGCCGGAGATGATGTATTTATTATTGGATTAGTAAATGGAAGAGTCAAAGTTCAAAAAACTGAAGGAGGCACCAATAATTTTACAACAGTATATCAGGCTACTTCTGGAAGAACTTTTGACCACGGTCAGGTATATATAGATAATGGTAAATTGTATTATTATTTGATGGAAAATGGCTCTGGTAATGCCCTGCCTCTGTATCTTCAAGTGATCGATTTAGGCATCATTTTAGATCCGTTTAGAGTGTCCTTGTCCTCACCATTTGATGGTGAAACTTATAATGTTGGTGATACAGTATCAATTTCTGCCGATGCCGTAGATGAAAATGGCAGTATCTCTAAAGTTGAGTTTTTGGTTAATGGATCCTATTTTGGTGAAGATAGTACAGAGCCTTATTCGGTAGATTGGACGCCTACTTCGGAAGGAGCCTACACCATTCAGGCGGTAGCATATAATGTCAGCAACGAAACCGTAAATTCAACGGAAATAACAGTTAATGCTACAATTTTTGATCCAAACGATTTAACAGGGGAGGTGTATAGATTGAAAAATGTGGCTACTGGAAAATATTTAAAATCATCAACAACAAACACTGATGTATATGAGAGCGATTATGTTCAAGGTGATAATGCTTTAAACTGGACGTTTGTAAATACTACTTTTGAAGGTACCGAATATTATAATATTGACAGTGAAGTAAGAGGGATATTAAGAGGTGCAGGATCAGGCGCGGGTAATGCCATATTTAGCACCACTAAAGTCTCTCCATCAAACGATGTTGATAAAATATGGACTGCCTACTATACTGCCACTGACCAAACATTTAGGTTTGGGGTTAAAGATAGTAATTCATACCTATATCATCAAGATGACGGACAGTTTTATAACCTACCTGCTGATATTACCGATGCCCGTAGTAAATGGAAAGTGGAATTAGCCAGTAGCGCACCGCTTAGCATTGACGATAAGGAGTTAGCATCCTATGCTGTAAAAGTATATCCAAACCCTGCTAACGGGAATTTTAATATTGTACTAGATGGTTTTTATAAAGCTGAAATTGTTATTAACGATATGTTAGGTAAAGTAATTTATAAAAACACTATGTACTCCAATAGAATGGAAGTGCAAAACAACAATCGTTTTAAATCAGGAATATACCTTATAAAAGTAGTTGATGAATATCAACGCGTGTATCATAAAAAACTTGTAATTCGCTGATGTAAAGCAAAAAATTATAAATAAAGGTCAGGAGTAATGCAACTTCTGGCCTTTTTTTCTGGACAGTACAGGATAGTTTTATCTAAAAAAAGCAACATATTGTTGTTTAAATTTTTATAATCTAATAATCATATAGAAATGAACTTTACCATGGGATTTAAAAACAATTTTTATTTGTTTGTAAGTGTTTTTGCAGGCATTTTGTATTTTTCTTGTAATGATGAATTAATTGAACAACCTAAATCTTTAAAAGTTTCCGAAGGTTTTGTAAATCCAATAGGATTTTATGACAGTATACCTACCTTTTCATGGCAATTACCTGTTTCTGAAAACATTATTAGTCAATCGGCGTATCGAATTGTAGTCGCTAGTAGTCCAGAAATGTTGTCTCATAATGCCGACTTATGGGATACTCAAAAACAAATTTCAGGGCAATCTGCATGGGTAAAATATGAAGGAGAAGCTTTAAAATCGCGTCAAAAAGTTTTTTGGCAAGTTAAATATTATAATCAAAATGATGAGGCCTCAAATTGGAGTGCAGTTCAAAACTTCGAATTGGGTTTATTGAATAATAGCGATTGGCAGGCGCAATGGATAGGTTTGCCTACAAAAGAAGAAGGTGTTTTAGGTAGTCAAGACAACATTATCCACAGACCACAATATTTAAGAAAAGGTTTTGAGTTATCTAACGATGTGGCTTCAGCAAGATTATACATAACGGCAAAAGGCGTTTTTGATGTCGCCATAAATGGAGAAGATCTTAGTGACGATGTAATGCCTCCAGGATGGACACCGTACCAAAAAAGAATCGAAACATTAACTTATGACGTTACTGATCTCATAGAATCAGGACAAAACACAATTGGAGTAGAGTTGGCTGCTGGATGGCATTCAGGTAGGTTAGGATGGCAAAAATCCTACTGGAATAATACAGAGTCTCCTAAACTTTTATTACAATTAGAAATAACAATGAAAGATGGTTCGAAAGAAGTGATTATATCTGATGAAACATGGAAAGGAACCACAAAAGGTCCTATAAGATTTGCAGATATCTATGATGGAGAAATCTATGATGCTAATTTTGAAATGCCCAATTGGACAACTAATAACTTTGATGATAAAAACTGGACGAAAGTTGATGTAACATCAATGGATGACAATGTTAAGTTAGAACCAAAAAGACATAGTACAGTCAAGGCGAAAATTACTTTAGAAACTAAAGAAATTATTAAAAAGAATGAAGCAATAATTTTCGATTTAAAACAAAATATGGTGGGCGTTCCTTTCATAAAAGTGCCAATAATAAAAGGCGATACGCTAAAAGTTAGGTTTGCAGAAATGTTATCCCCAGACGGTTCGTTTTACACTAAAAACTACCGTTCGGCACAGTCTACAGATTATTATATTGCCTCAAAAGATGGAATGATAGAATACACTCCAAAATTTACATTTCACGGTTTTCGATATGTGGAGTTAAGTGGCTTTGATACTTCAAAAGAGCCTTCAAAAGACTGGGTAACTGGGATTGTACAATATTCGGATTTTGATGAAAATGGTACGTTTACATCTTCACATGAAAAATTAAATCAGTTACAAAGTAATATTGTTTGGGGTTTAAGAGGAAACTTTTTCGATATCCCAACTGATTGTCCGCAACGTGATGAACGAATGGGGTGGACAGGCGATGCTCAAGTTTTTGGACCAACATCGCTTTTTAATGCCGATGTGCATAAATTTTGGGCAAGTTGGTTGCAAAGTGTACGCGAGTCTCAATACGAAAATGGAGGTATCCCGTTTGTGGTGCCAGATGTTTTAAATAACGGTAAAGTAAGTTCAGGTTGGGGAGATGTATGTACGATTATTCCTTGGAAAATATATTATAGAACAGGCGATATAAGCATTTTGGAAGAGAATTATGAGATGATGAAAAAATGGGTACGGCACCATCAAGAAACTTCCAAAAACTATATTTCGTACATGAATTCTTTTGCAGATTGGTTACAACCTTATCCAGCAAACGGTGATAATAAGGGAGATACGTCCCACGCATTAATAGGAACTGCCTTTTTTGCGCATTCAGCAAAACTTACAGCAAAAACTGCTAAAGTATTAGGCAAAACAGAAGAATTTGAAAAGTATAACGCTTTATATAAAACGGTTGCAAATGCATTCGAAAAAGAGTTTTTTAATAATGGAGAAGTTAAAGAGGTTACTGCTACCCAAACCTCATATTTACTGGCTTTAGCATTCGGTTTATTATCTGAAGAAAATAGGGAAAATGCCAAAAAGCACTTGCTAGAAAAAATAGCTGACGTAGATAATCATTTACGTACAGGTTTTTTAGGAACACCTCTATTATCTGAAGTTTTAGATGCTACGGGAGAAATAGATTTAATGTATAAGTTGTTATTTAATGAAACATATCCTTCTTGGTTCTATTCTATTAATCAAGGTGCTACCACCATTTGGGAACGTTGGAATAGTTATAGCAAAGCAGAAGGTTTCAATCCTCAAAGAATGAACAGTTTAAACCATTATGCTTATGGCGCTATTGGCGAATGGATATACGAGCGTGTTGCAGGAATTGCACCTTTAGAAGTGGGATATAAAACCATTAGAATAGCACCAGTTCCAGGTGGACCATTAACAAACGCATCAGCAACATTAAACACGCCTTATGGAAAAGTGTCTTCTTCTTGGGAAATTAAAGGCAACTCATTTTTCTTAGACGTTACTGTTCCTCCAAATACTTCAGCCATAATTGAAATTCCAGCAAATACTTCAGAACAATTCTTTGTTAATGGTAAGGCATTTAAAGAAAATGAGAACCTAAAGCTAAAGGAAAAAGGAAAAGCTTTTTATAAGCTATTTGCTCAACCTGGGTCATATAAATTTCAAACCATAATTAAATAAAGCAATAATAGTAAATGAGAAATAGCATAATTATCATACTAGTAATATTTAGTTTTTTATATGGTAACGCTCAACAATTAAAGGCAAACAGCCCTATAGGACAGCCGAATGTGTTAGTGTTTTATGTTGATGACTTAAGAGTAGAATTAGGTTGTTACGGAAGTGAAACAGCAATTACACCAAATATTGATAAGCTAGCAAATGAAGGTGTTTTGTTTAATAAGGCTTACGCTCAACAAGCTATTTGTGCACCATCCCGAATGAGTGTAATGACAGGATTGCGCCCAGAAACGCTTGGTATTTATAGCATATTCACACCGCTGCGTAAAGTGCATAAAGATGTGGTTACTATGCCACAACTTTTTAAAGAAAACGGATACAAAACGATAAGTTTAGGTAAAGTTTACCACCATTCATTTGATGATAAAGAAAGCTGGACAACCCAATTTGAAAAAGATAATAATAGCTATTTAAAACCAGAAAACATGGCGTTACTGGAAAGACTTAAAAAAGAAGGCAATAAAAATCTTAATGGTCCTGCTTTTGAAGATGCCGATGTAGAAGATGAAGCGTATAAAGATGGTCGTGTTGCAAAAAATGCTATCGAAACCTTGCATAAAGTTAAGGATGATAAATTTTTAATGTTTGTAGGTTTAAGCAAACCACACCTGCCTTTTAACGCGCCTAAAAAATACTGGGATTTGTATGATAAAAATAAGTTTGCAATCCCTTCCAGGGAAAAACCACAAGACGCGTATCGATTGGCATTAACCAATTGGGGTGAACTAAAAGGCTATCATGGCATTCCTCAAGAAGGCGATTTAGATGATGATTTAACACGTACTTTAATCCATGGTTATCACGCTTCTGTTAGTTATATAGATGCGCAAGTTGGAAAAGTAATGAAGACTTTGGAGGATTTAGATTTACGCAAAAATACCATCATTGTTTTTATGAGCGACCATGGTTATAAAATCGGCGAGTATGGAGCTTGGTGTAAACATTCTAATGTAGAGATTGATGTTCGCGTACCTTTAATAATAAGTAGGGAAACGAGTCATAAAGGAAGAAAGGCGGGTGTTACCTCTGATGCTTTGGTAGAAAACGTGGATATATTTTCAACATTGGTAGAGATTTGTGGTTTAGACGGTCCACCTTCCGATGGGAAAAGTCTAGTGCCCGTAATTGATAACCCCAATATGGCTTGGGATGCTGTTGCTACAAGTGTATATCCTAGAGGAACTAACATTATGGGTTGTACCGCCACAGATGGCCAATGGCGTTACACCGAATGGCGAGATGCTAAAACACATGAGGTGTTAGCGGCAGAATTATACGAACATAAAAACAGCCTGTTGTCATTTGAAAACGTTTCTGGAAATCCAGAATACAAAAAGGAAGAAGCCCATATGAAAAAACTATTAGAATCGCAGTTTCCTAGAAATACCAAGCCTTTTTTACAAAATGACGAACCAAGAAAAAATTGAACTGATTAATTATGCTGAATAAAACATATCACTTTCATTTTAAAATAGTAAAAAGTATTGCTTTTTTGTTGATTTCTGTATCCTGTTTTTCACAACGAATTTCAACGAATTTCAACAATAATTGGCGCTTTATATTAGATGATAAAGCAGCATATTCCAATGAAATTTTTAATGATAATTCATGGGATAACTTAAACATTCCACACGATTGGTCTTTTGAAAAAGGCGTTCGAAAAGGTGGCGACCAAGGTCAGGGTGGTGGCTATCATGATGGTGGTATTGGCTGGTATCGAAAATCGTTCAACGTAAATAAAAATAGTCTTTCAAAAACAACCTATATCAATTTTGATGGCGTTTATATGAATAGCGAAGTTTGGGTAAATGGCCAGTATTTAGGTAAACGACCTTATGGTTATATTAGCTTTCGTTACGATATTTCAAAATTTTTAAAAGAAGGTACAAATACGATAGCAGTTCGGGTTGATAATAGTTTAGAACCTTCTGCACGTTGGTACCATCCGTGTGGCATTTATGCGCCCGTTAGCTTGATTGAAGTAAGCAAATCGCATATTGCGCCCAATGGAGTGTTTATCACAACGCCAGAATTTGACGCGTCCCAAGCTACTGTAAAAGTCAATGTTGATTATGTAAATATTTCTGAAAATCTGGAATGTAAAGTCAGTGTATTATCTCCTGAAGGAAAGGTTTTAAAAACAACCTCTCAAAACATAAACGAAACTAAAAGTATCATAAGTCTTCAAGTAGAAAAACCCAAATTATGGAGTCCAGAAACACCTGTGTTGTACCAATTACGCACTCAAATTATAAAAAATAAGCAGGTATTAGACGAAGTAGAAACCACCTTTGGTTTTAGAACCGTAGCATGGAAAACCGAAACAGGCTTTTGGTTGAATGGCGAAAATGTAAAATTAAAGGGCGTTTGTGAACATTGGGAAGGCGGCCCTGTTGGAGGCGCATGGACAAAACCTATGTTACGTTGGAAATTGCAATTGTTAAAAGATATGGGTATCAATGCCATTCGTCCGTCGCACAATCCAACACCACCTATGTTTTATGATATCTGTGATGAAATTGGGTTGTTGGTGATGGATGAAATTTTTGATGGTTGGCACAAAAAAGCACCCGAAGATTACGGAAAACAAGCTTTTGATGCTTGGTGGCAACGCGATATGCAAGAATGGATTACCAGAGACCGCAACCATCCAAGTGTTTTTGTTTGGAGTTTGGGTAATGAAACACACAGCGACATTGCACCCGAATTGGTAAAATTTGGTAAAAGTTTAGACCCAACACGATTATTTTCTTCAGGGGCAGGAAATCCTGATGATATGGAAATTACAGGCATTAATGGCGGTTCAGAAACCCAATCGTTTTTAGAATCGGCTCGTTTTGACAAGCCTTTTGTTTCAACCGAAGCACCACATACTTGGCAAACAAGGGGTTATTACAGAACTCATACTTGGTGGCGCGATAACGAATTACAGGGTACTTATGAATTACCCAATTTAACCGAAAAAGAAATCTTTTTTTATGAAGGTTTAGATCCTAAAAAATGGAACAATAGAAAACAGCGTTTTAATTCATCGTATGATAATGCCACGGTAAGAATTTCAGCTAGAAAAAATTGGGAAGTGATGCGCGATACGCCTTGGCATAGCGGGCATTTTCGTTGGACAGGTTTCGATTATTATGGCGAAGCCAGATTGGTTCACGGCGGACTTCCATTTAACTTGTTTATGGGTGGTGCGCTAGATGTGGCGGGTTTTGAAAAAGATTTGTACTACTTCTATCAAAGTCAATGGACTAATGAACCCATGGTTCACATCTTACCACATTGGACGCATCCTCGAATGAAAAAAGGAACCGTTATTCCGGTGTGGGTCTATTCAAATGCCGATGAAGTAGAATTGTTTTTAAACGGAAAATCCTTAGGGAAAGACAAACCCGGTACCGTTTGGAACGAGATGCAATGCGAATGGATGGTGCCTTACGAAGAAGGGAAATTAGAGGCCGTAGCATATAAAAACGGAATAGAAGTAAAACGAACTGCTATGGTAACTAGCAAAGCACCTTCACAATTAAAAAATAGTCTTACAAAGTTGGATGCTGAAGATGCGTTTAGTGCCAGTTACATTTTAACTTCTGAAGCCTTGGATGCCAACAACTCGCCTTATCCTTATGGAGAGAACAGAGTCTATTATGCTATTAATGGTGATGTGGAAAAAGTTTCTATGGAAAACGGAAATCCAATCGATTCAATCAGTCGCACAAAATCTGATTTTAGAACCTTGTTTTTTGGAAAAGGGCGCCTATTCTTGAGAGATAAGGACAATGCCAAAAAAGCATCGGTTATCACAGCTTCTATTATTGGAGACAAAGCCTTATTTCTTTCGAATAAAATTACTATTGATGTACAAGAAGTAGCTGTAATTGGGAAAACTTCACAATCAAATTTCGAAATATTATACACAACTAATGGTGCAGATCCTTTAAAAGAAGGTGTAATTTATACGAAACCTTTCGAAGTAAAAGACCATACCACAATCAAAGCCATAGTAAAACACAATGGGAAATTGGTATTGAACATGGAAGAAACTTTTGGTCCTAGCGAAGGTCTTTTTTGGGGCGATGAACATTCAGCAGATATGTGGAAAGGCCGCGGGGTTAACATTTCCGCAGAAGATGCTATTCTTGAAGGTGGAGCAATAACAAGTGTGGATGCATATCGGTATAAAGGCACTGGTTTTGTAAAATTTGATGGTAAAGAAGGTGCTATAACATTCTTTCAAGAAAATGATGGTGAAGGAGGCGATTATAGTATACGGTTTAGATATATGCATAATAATAAGGGGGAATTGCACCCAATGAAATTATATGTAAATGATGAGTTTGTGACAATACTCGAATTTCCATCAACAGGAGGTTGGGAAAAGGAATGGAAATTCGTGCCTACAATAATAAGACTTAAAGCAGGAGCAAATAATATTAAGATAGAGACCACTGGTAAAAGTGGTTCTTTTATTGATGAAATGTTTGTGGATTAATTAATAAGAAATAGAATTAGTTGATATGATTACCATAGTTATTACAATAGGCGTTTTACTAGTAATAAATATTTTGTTAATAATGTTTAGTTGTAACAAAGATTAACCGATATCATTTAGAAGTGTTAAGGAACTGTATAAAAACCAGAATAGACTTTGAATAAACCACCGAATAAAAAAATGAGTAAATTATTAAAATATATAGTAGGTTTATACCTTATCACTATTTCAACTTTTGCTCAAAATCAAGCAGTGGTTAAAAATACGTTGGAATCTGGTTTCAATACACCACCAAACGAAGCCAAAGCAAGAACTTGGTGGCATTGGATTAGTGGAAACGTTACTAGGACTGGAATTACCAAAGATTTAGAAGCCATGAAACAAGTGGGCATTCAAGAGGCGCAATTGTTTAATGTCGATTTAGGTTTTCCGGCTGGCCCAGTAGAATATTTAAGTGAAGAATGGTTGGATTTATTTTACTTCTCTGCGCAGGAAGCGGAGCGTTTAGGTTTAGAGCTTACATTCCATAACACAGCCGGTTGGTCCTCGTCTGGAGGGCCTTGGATAAGCCCTGAATATGCGATGCAAACCGTTGTGTTTAGCGAAACCATAGTTGAAGGTGGTAAAACTATTAAAAAACAGTTGCCACAACCCGAATCCAAATTAAACTATTACAAAGATATCGCAGTTGTGGCGTTCCCCAAACCAAAGCAAATGGTAAAAGTTGACGATTTAGATTTTAAAAGTTTATCTGGTCGTATTCGTAATCATTTATTGCCAGATACAAAAAATATTCCTTCTGAAGCCGTCCTTCATAAACATGAAATTATTGACATCACATCAAATTTAAATGAAGAAGGACTACTTGAATGGAAAGCACCCAAAGGCGAATGGGTGATTCTTAGATTAGGTCATACCCCAACAGGTAAAAAAAATCATCCTTCACCGGAAGGTGGCCATGGATTGGAAGTGGATAAAATGAGTACAAAAGCTGTGGATGTATATTGGGAAGGTGGTATTCAACCCATTCTTAACAAGTTAGGTGATTTAGTCGGTACTACGGTTAATAATTGTTTAATAGATAGTTATGAAGTTGGAACAGCCAATTGGACAACAGGATTTGACACTGAATTTGAAAAATTAAGAGACTACAGTTTGTTCCCATATTTGCCAACTTTAGCGGGTTATTATGTGGAAAGTGGTGAAGTTTCAGAGCGATTCCTTTGGGATTTCCGTAGAACCATAGGCGATTTAATGGCAAAAAACTATTATGCTCATTTTAGGGATTTATGCCATAAAAACGGCTTAAAATTTTCAGTTGAACCCTATTGGGGCCCTTTTGATAATATGCAAGTAGGGGCTACAGGCGATATTGTTATGTGTGAGTTTTGGAGCGGTGGTTATCCGTTTTTCGATTCGCCTAAATTTGTGTCTTCTATCGCGCATTTAAATGGAAGTTCCATCGTAGGGGCCGAATCCTTTACGGGTATTGGCGGTTGGGATGAGCATCCTGCGCAACTTAAATCTATTGGCGATAGAGCATGGGCCGAAGGCATTACCCGATTTATTTTTCACACCTACGTGCACCAACCGTGGGATGTGGCTCCAGGTTTAGCTTTGAGCTATCATGGTACCGATTTTAATCGCCTCAATACGTGGTGGGGTCAAGGAAAAACTTTTATGGATTACATCGCACGTTCGCAGTTTATGCTTCAGCAAGGTAAGAACGTTGCCGATGTGTTGGTGTTTACTGGCGAGTCTTCACCCAATACCGCTTTTTTGTTGCCCGAAATAAAACATTTAGGATATGATTACGATTTAATTGGGTCGAATAAATTGTCAGATTTATTTGTGAAAAATGGAAAAATATGTACCCCTGTGGGCGGACAATACGAAGTGTTAATGTTACCGGAATCGGATTGGATAAAACCAGAAACACTTATTAAAATTGAAGAATTGGTAAAAGGAGGGGCTAAAGTAATTGGCGCCAAACCTAAAAAGTCGCCGAGTTTAAAACATTATCCATCTTGTGATGAGGACGTGAAAAGAATGAGTGATTCCCTTTGGAATAAAGGCTTGGTGAAGGATGTTTCGATAGTTGATTATTTAAAGGATAAAGGTATGACTGCTGATTTTAAAATTGAAAGTGAAGATGTTTCCGATATCAGCTTTATCCACAGAAAAAGCGACGAAGCCGATATTTATTTCATCGCTAATGCCAGAAAAGAAAGTCGTCAAATAAAAGTTCGTTTTAGAGTATCCGATAAGCAACCTGAAATATGGCAAGCAGAAACGGGTACTATTAAAATGCCTGCCGTTTGGGAAAATTATGCAGATGGCACCACAAGTTTACCGCTGCAATTAGGCATGGAAGAAGCCATTTTTGTAGTTTTTAAAAGGACTACCAAAGAACAAACTCAGTTGGTTTCTGCTCTAATATCGGTGGAAAACCCAAAACCAGAGCCGCTCTCAAATTTAAAAATTATTAAAGCAGAGTATGGAACTTTCCTTCAAGAAGGTTTGGTCGATATTACAGATAAAGTTGCTGCCGAGGTAAAAGATAATCAATTGTATTTTCAAGCCAGTCGACATTTTTGCGATTGCGACCCAGCCATGGGCTATGTAAAGGAATTTAGAATGGAATACCAAATTGGCGAAGAGATAAAGACACTATCTGTACAGGAAAAAGAGTTTATAAATATTAATGCAGGCGACAAAAAGTTAACAGTGTTAAAAGCGGTTTTTGGAAAATTTAAACCAGAAACCAAAGGAGTACCTAAACATTATCCCGTTCATGATGTTACCGAAAAAATCAAACAGGAAATAGCATCAGGTAATTTCGTGATTTCAGTAAACAATCAATTGATAGGAGGAAAGACTCCTGAAGGCGATAACACCACGATAAAAATAACATTTACCACCGATGGTGAAGCACAAACACTTTTTGTTCCCAATGGGAGACTGTTAAATCTTTCAAAAGATACTAGCAAACCAGAAATTGTTTTAAACGATGGAGAAGCACAGTGGGTAACCCCATATCCTGGAGAGCTTACTTATAAAAATGCATCGGGAAAAATTATGACAACCACATTCAAATCTATGCCTCAACCTATCTTGCTTTCGGGAGCTTGGGATGTAAAATTTCCGTCAGATTTAGTTGCGCAAAATAAAGTCACGTTTAATAAATTAAGTTCTTGGACAACAGTTGAAAATGAGGGTATTCGGCATTTTTCAGGAACAGCGAGCTATCATAAAACCTTTCAGTTATCCAAAAAACTATTGAAGTCTGATAACAAATTAGAACTCGATTTAGGTAGCGTAGCTGTTATCGCTGTTGTGATAATAAATGGAAAACATGTGGGTACGCTCTGGAAATCCCCTTTTAGATTGGATATTACAAAATATGTGAAATCTGGTAAAAACACCCTTGAAGTAAAAGTAACCAACCTATGGCCAAACAGATTAATAGGTGACGAACAATTGCCATTGGATTTTGAACGTACGGGCGATAAAATAAATAATCTACCTGAATGGTTGGTAAATAATACCAAGCGACCAAGCGAAAGAACTACGTTCACATCATGGAAACATTGGAACGAAGATGATGAACTCAAAACTTCCGGACTTTTGGGGCCTGTAAAGATTCAATTTTATAAAAATATCAAACTTTAAAAATGGAATTGAATAAATACTTTTTAAAAATATTTTTGATTTGTTTTTGTTTTTTAGGATGTGCATCAAAAACCAGAGATGCCAAAGCAACCTCAGAAGAAAATGAAATGGTTGACTATTTTGCCAATAATGGCTTTGGAAATGCGGTGGCAATTGTGCAACATCCATCTGGTATTTACCACAAAGGCATTACTTATGTGGCTTACCAAGGTGCTTTAGAAGACCCTTATGTAGCTTCATATAATCATAAAACTAAAGAATGGAAAGGCCCATTTAAAGCGGGTGTTAGTACAATGGGTAAAGACCCAAACCGTAAAAGACGGATAGACAATCACGGTAAGCCGGCCATTCTTATTGATGATGCTGACTATATTCATATTGCTTTTGGAGGTCATGGTGGGACACCTTTAGATGGTAATAATCCTTTGGGCAATCACCATTATGGTAAAAACTTGCATGCAGTTTCTAAAAAACCTTTAGATATTTCTGAATGGGAAACACTCGATAATATTTCAGTATTTGGCACCTACAGTCAGTTTGTAAAAATGGATAATGGCGATATGTATTTATTTTATCGTCACGGAGCACATAGAAGTAATTGGGTGTATCAAAAATCAACCGACAATGGTGTTACTTTTGGTGAGCCTATTTCATTTTTAAAACACAAACGCAGAACAGATATATTGGCTGAAGATTCTTGGTATCCTTGGATAAGCAAAGGTAATGGAGACGATATTATTGTAGCGTTCGATTACCATATCTGTAGAGACAACAAAAACGCTCAAGACGCTCGAGGTCACATACCAGAAAGACACAATGTGTATTATATGGTGTTTAATACCAAAACAAAAGTGTGGAAAAATGTTAAAAATGAACCGTTAGAAATGCCTTTAACCAAGGAATTGGCAGACGAAAAAACCTTGGTAAGCCAAATAGCTGATGATTGGACATTTCAAGCTATAGCAGATGTAAGTCCAAATGGGAATCCGCATGTTGGTGTTATGGTTGGTCCAGACGTAGGAGCAAACAGAAGTGGCCCTAAACGCTTACAGCATTTTAGTTGGAATGGGGAAGAATGGTTAAAAAGTGATACTTCTAATCTACCTAAAGGTGATGCAGATGTTGAGGTAAAATCTGATACTGAAGTAAGTTTATATTTAGAAAGTCAAACTCAAGAAGATGTAGGAGAAATAAGCCGATGGGATAGTTTTGATGGCGGAAAAACGTTTAAAAAGAACAACGTTTTTTTGAGTCGAAAAAATTCTGGATTTGTCATTTCCTCACTCATTGATATTCCGCACCCAGATGCTAGAATGATTGTGGGCGAAAAAGAAGAAGGCTCTGATTTTAGAAAAATGTATCTTTTGGGAGATAATGGTGCAGTGATGCGTAATAAAAATGAAGCACAGGTGCTAAAACATGAAGAATGATATCGAATAATAAATTATAAATCAAATAAATTAAGAGCAATGAAGAAATTAAACAAAATAAGCTATTTAATAATGCTTATAGCTATTTGCTTTTCTTGTGGAAATAAATCAAATAAAGCTCAAGCTAAAATAGAAGATGATAAGGTAGTAGAACCGCAACCAAATATTGTATTCATATTATCTGATGATCAGTCATGGACCGATTATGGTTTTATGGGAGATAAAAATATTGAAACCCCACGGTTAGACCAGTTTGCTTCAGAAAGTTTAACCTTTACCAGAGGCTATGTGCCAACTTCCTTATGCTCGCCTTCATTAGCAACCATCATTACAGGGCTGTACCCCAAAGACCATAAAGTTTTAGGGAATGATAGAGTGCTTCCCGGCGATAAAAGAGAAAATAAAAAGGAGTGGAGGGCAAAAAATTACGAGTCTGTTATCGAACATTTTAAGGGTTTAAAGACCTTACCAGACATGTTAAGAGATAAAGGCTATTTATCCTTCCAAACAGGAAAATGGTGGATAGGAAATCATGAAAATGGCGGTTTTGATTATGGAATGACACATGGAGACCCCAAACGTGGTGGTCGCCACGGCGATTATGGGTTGGAAATTGGCCGAAAAGGTATGGATACCTTATCAAGCTATGTAGATTTAGCAATTAAAGAAAAAAAACCATTCTTTTTATGGTATGCGCCGTTTTTACCACATGCACCTCATAATCCGCCACAACGTTTGTTGAATAAATATTTGCCCAAAGCACCAACAGAACATGTAGCTAAATATTGGGCGATGTGTGAATGGTTTGATGAAACCTGCGGTGAGTTATTTGATATTATTGAAGAAAGAGGTCAAACAGAAAACACTTTATTTGTTTACGTATGCGACAATGGGTGGGTACAAAATTTAAACGACTCCAGTTACGATAAAATATCAAAACGATCACCTTACGATTTAGGGATGCGCACACCAATTATGTACAAATGGATAGGACAAATAAAACCCAAAATGGATACAACAACCGTGGTAAGCAGTATCGATATGTTACCGACAGTTTTAGATGTTTTAGATATCGATAAACCTAAAAACTTGCCAGGAATAAGTGTTTTAAATGAAATTGCTTTAGAGGGTCGTGATGCTATTTTCGGTGAGATTTATGCGCACGATTTTGATACTGTAGAATCTAGCATGTTTTACAATATCGTCATTGCACCACCTTATAAGTTGATTGTCCCAGACCCAGTTAGAAAGGCGGAAGAAAACATCCAATTATTCAACATAGATAAAGACCCTTTTGAGGAAAACAATATTGCAGAAAGCAACCTTAAAATAGTTGAAAAATTGAAGGAAAAAATCAATGCATTCAGAGCAGAGTAGCAAATAAGAATTATGAAATATATTCTTTTCATAATATTAGTGCCATTTATTTTTTCATGTAAAAATGGAAAAACGGTTGATTATATAGAAGATGCAACTAAACCCAATATCTTATTTATTGCAGTTGATGATTTAAACAATTGGATAACACCCATTGATGGGTTTTCAAACGCAAAAACACCTAATTTTGATAGATTAGCTGCTATGGGCGTAACGTTTACAAATGCCCATGTGCAAGCACCTTTATGTGGACCATCTAGAGCTTCTATAATGTCGGGATTGCGCCCTTCAACAACAGGAATCTATGGAATGACGCCCGATAATAAAATTCGTAGAGAAGACAACCCTGCTACCAAAGACATTACATTTTTACCAGAGTATTTTAAGGAAAATGGGTATCATACAATGGGTATTGGCAAACTGTTTCATATTCATGTACCAGAAGGTATGTTTGATGAGTCTGGAGGTCGAGTAATAGGCTTTGGGCCTTATCCGGAAAAACGTTTTGTTTGGGATGGTTTTGGAAAAGGGGTAAAAGAAAAACATGGAAGAACAAGCACTGACTGGGGCCCTTTTCCCGAAGACGTTTCCTTAATGCCCGATCACCAATCGGTGAATTGGGTGGTTGAGCGCTTAAATAGAGATTATGATAAACCATTTTTTATGGGACTTGGATTTTTACGAGTTCACGTACCGTTGTATGTACCGCAAAAATGGTTTGATATGCATCCGTTGGATAGCATACAAACACCACCGTATTTAGCTGATGATTTAAATGATATTCCGTCTGTCGGTAAGCAAATAAACGATTTGCCTATGATGCCTTCTACAGAATGGGCGATAGAAAATGGCGAGTGGAAAAAAATAGTTCAAGCGTATTTGGCTTGCATGAGTTTTGTAGATTACGAATTAGGGCGCGTGTTGGATGCCTTGGAAAATAGTAAGTATGCCAATAATACGATCATAGTTTTATGGTCAGACCATGGATATCGTTTAGGAGAAAAAGGCACATTTGCCAAACATGCCCTTTGGGAAACAGCCACCAAAGCACCTTTAATGTTTGCTGGCCCAAATTTGCCAAAAGGTAAAAAAATAGATACGCCCGTTGAAATGTTGTCCATTTACCCAACACTTTTGGAATTAAGTGGATTGCCTGCTTATATCCGAAATGAAGGGAATAGTTTAGTTGGAATGATGCAAAATAATGAAGGTGTAAAAAATGCCCTTGCCATAACTACTTTTGGAATGAATAATCATGCCGTTAAAGTTGATGGCTACAGATACATTCAATATGAAGATGGTACAGAAGAATTTTACGACCATACCTCAGACCCGAATGAATGGTATAACGAAGCCCATAACCCTAAGTATAAAGAAAAAATAAAGGAGCTGAAAGAATACTTGCCAAAAGTAAACTCAAAATGGGATTCAGAATCAAACTATACCTTTCAACCTTATTTTGTAGAGCAGAAAGCTCGTGTAAACGGCGAAGCTGTCAAGGCTGTAAAAATAATTGGTGCTGAAAGATAAATTTATGTTTCAGAAAAAAAATATAATAAAATGAAATCCATATGAAGATATTTTCAAAAATTGCAATATTCAGTTTGTTAATGACCCCTTTTTTAGCTTGCTCTCAATTAAAAAAAGAAGAAAAGCCAAAGCCCAATATCATTTTCTATTTGGCAGACGACCAAGATGTATATGATTATGGCTGCTACGGCAATGAAAAGGTAAAAACACCAGCAGTTGACCGTTTAGCAAAAGAAGGTATGTTGTTTCAAAATGCATTTACAGGTCAAGCTATTTGTGCTCCAAGCAGGTCGCAATTACTTACGGGGAAATACCCATTGAAAAATGGCTGTTTTGCAAATCATACAAGTGTAAAACCTGATATCCAAAGCATGGTACGGCATATGCAAAAGTTAGGTTATGAAGTGGTACTTGCTGGCAAAAGTCATGTGAATCCTTCAAAAGTATTTCCATGGGATAAAGAATGGCATGCAGTAGAAAAAGAAGATGGCCCTCGACCTTATATTCCATTAGACAGTATTGAAAATTATTTTAAAACCGCCAAAAAACCATTTGTGATGCTAATAGCGTCGTATTATCCACATGCTGAATATTTTAAAGTTGATAACCCTAAAGCAGAGGACATAAAGACCTATCCATTCAATTCAGTTAAAAAAGGTGACACGGTTTTCATTAAAAGTAAAGCAGGTTACTACAGAAGTATTGAGGAAGATAACAAACAATTAGAAGACGTATTAAATTTAATTGATTTGCATTTAGATACGCATAACACCCTGTTTATTTACAGTGCCGATCATGGAGTTTCTGGAAAGTTTGATGTTAAAGATGTTAGTTTAAAAGTACCATTTGTGGTACGCTGGCCAAAAATAATAAAACCGGATACTAAATCGAGTCAATTAATTCATTACACCGATGTGCTTCCCACTTTTATGGATATTGCCGGCGGACATACCACAGATGATATGGATGGTGAAAGTTTTTTGCCATTGCTTAAAGGAAAGGATATTCCAATTCATGATTATGTTTATGGTGTTAGAACCAATCAAAACATCTTGAATTCAGAAATATTTCCTTCAAGGATGATTCGCGACAATCGCTATAAGTATATTAGAAATTTTAATTCACTGGAAGTTGTTGAAAATAATTTAACAGGTAAACCTAATGTCGATTATTTTATAAAACGGGGAGCAAATGCATTTAAGGACGAACCTTTCGAGGAATTATACGATTTGCAAAACGACCCTTTTGAACAACATAATTTAGCTAAAAACCCAGAGTATAAAACTATAAAAGAAAAATTAGCTGAAGATATGTTTATCTGGATGAAAGATCAAGGCGATATTTTAAATGAAGATCAGGGTAACATGCCCATTATCACTCCAAAAGGGAATAAAGGATTTAAGTTAGATCAAGACACACCAAGACGAAAAATCCCAGATTCGATAAAAAATACATTAAAAAAGGGCGATTATATTGTAATTGAACATTGGTAAAACGTATTAAAATGAATAAATTCTTCACATGCGCATTTGGTTTGTCCTTCATTTTTATGTCATGTAAAAATGAAAAAGATAAAACTACAGACTCACTAGAACAAAAACCAATGAACATATTGTTTATTGCAGTTGACGATTTGCGTCCTGAACTCAACTTTTATGGTGCTAATCATATTCAATCACCCAATCTCGATAAATTGGCTGGAGAGAGTTTAATTTTTAATCGAGCGTATTGCAACATCCCAGTTTGCGGTGCTTCAAGGGCAAGTCTATTAACGGGAATGCGACCCACAAGACATCGTTTTATAGATTATAGTACCAGGGCCGATGTGGATGTTCCTGATGCCATTTCTTTACCAAGACTTTTAAAACAAAACGGTTATACCACAATTGCTGATGGTAAAATTTATCATAATGTGGAGGATGATGCTTCTTCTTGGAATTCTATTTGGTTTCCAGAAGGGAATATTCGAAATTATCAATTAGAAAAAAATATAAAAGAGAATGGTAATGCTAATTTGGCGGTTGCAGGTGCTACTGCTTTTGAAATGGCAGAGGTTAATGATACTGCATACTTTGATGGTAAAATAGCGCAAAAAGGAATAGCAGATTTACAAAAGCTAAAAAACAAAAACACACCTTTCTTTTTAGCTATTGGATTTATGAAACCGCATTTACCATTCAATGCCCCCAAAAAATATTGGGATTTGTACGACAGATCTAAAATTGAGCTTCCTAAAAGTTATCTGCAGCCCGAAAGCACACCTAAACAAGCTTTTCATAATTTTGGCGAGTTAAGAAATTATGGGAATATCCCTAAAAAAGGCGATATACCTGACGAATTATCTAAAGAGCTCATTCATGGTTACTACGCCTGTGTGAGTTATGTAGATGCGCAAATTGGTTTGGTTTTAGAGGAATTAAATCGATTAGAACTAGAGGACGATACCATAGTTGTTTTATGGGGCGACCACGGTTGGAATTTAGGCGACCATCAGTTATGGTGTAAGCATTCCACTTTTGAAACGGCTTTGAGAACGCCATTAATAATAAAAGTACCAGGAAAAACAAATGGAGAAATAACAAATGTAGTTACTGAATATATTGATATTTACCCAAGTATAGCAGAACTTGTAGGCGTTGAAGCTCCAAAAGCCCTTGAAGGCCAAAGTTTTGTGCCTCTTTTAAATGGTGAAACAATAGAAAAAGACTGGGCGGTTAGTAAATTCAAAGATGCGGTAACCTTAATTAAAGGTAATTTATTTTACACAGAATGGACAGACGATAATGGGGTGGCCTATGCTCGTATGTTGTTTGATCATAAAACTGACCCGTTGGAACTTGATAATTTAGCTGAAAAACCTGATTATAAAAATACCGTAGAAGCACTTTCAAAAGAACTTCGTGTAAAATGGGGTAAGGATTTTTTAAAATAAAAGTTTAAGCCATGAAAATTTTCACAAATCCAAATTACAAATTACTTACAGTGTTTTTATTCCTTTTTTTAGGAACAACAAGTTGCCAGAATAAAACAAATAAAGTAGACCAAAAAGAAACCCAACCTAACATTATTTATATATATGTAGACCAAATGAGCGCTAATATGATGAGTTGCGCTGGTAATACCTATTTAAAAACACCTGCATTGGATTATATTGCCAATAACGGCATTCGTTTTACAAGAGCCTATACTACAAATCCTGTATGTTCGCCGGCAAGAGTCAGTATGATGACAGGGCGCTTTCCAAGTTATTTTAAGGATGACAAAGGGAAAGAAGTTCGGGAAAATATGGCGTCAATGAAAATCCCCATAGTTTCTCAAGAGGTTACAAACACGACAATAGCATCTTACCTAAAAAAAGCAAATTATGAGTTGTACTTTGGTGGTAAAGAACATTTACCAGAGTCATTAACACCTAAAGCACTTGGTTTTAATAATTTTAGTGATGATGAAAGAAGCGAGTTGGTAAATAAAGCGGCAGATATCATTAAAGAAAAGCATGAAAAGCCTTATTTTATGGTGGTTTCATTAATAAATCCACATGATATTTGCTATATGGCTTTGCGAAAAAAAGCTACCAGCGAAAATGATTCCATACTTCTAAAGCGAGCAAAAGTAGAACTTGCAACTTTAGACGAAGCCATGCAAATTCCTGAAGGTGTTAGTGAAGAAGATTTTTATATGAATTATTGTCCACCGTTACCAAAAAATTTTGAACCTCAAATTGATGAACCTTTAGCGGTTAAGGCATTAATAAATGCCAGACCCTTTCGTAAAAACGCCAGAGAGCATTTCACAGAAAATGATTGGAAGCATCATAGATATGCCTACCACCGTTTGACCGAGGTCATGGACAACGAAGTACAGGTGCTTTTGGATGCCTTAAAATCAAGCGGTCAGGAAGAAAATACACTTGTAATCTTTTCAAGCGATCATGGCGATATGAGTGCGAGTCATCGCATGGAGCACAAATCAACATTATATGAAGAATCTGCAAACATTCCGTTTATGGCGATGTGGAAAGGCCATATTCCGGCAGGTCGAGTTAACGAAGTGGATTTGATTTCTAATGGACTGGACTTACTTCCTACAGTGTGCGATTATGCCAATATAGATGGAGTTTCAGATGTGCGAGGGAAAAGCTTAAAACCGCTTTTTGAAGGCGAAGATGTAGAATGGCGAGAAACGCTTGGAGTTGAAAGTGAAATCGGTAAAATGGTTGTTGATAAAAATGGTTTAAAATATATGCGCTACGATTTAGAAGGCGTGGAAGAACAGTTGTTAAACTTGAAGCTAGACCCTTTTGAGATGACACATTTTACGACTGACCCTAAATTTAAAGATGATTTAGAACGACTGCGGAATATATACAACACAGCATGGTTTAAGTGATTAAACTATATCCAGACTATAATATGACATTTAAACTTTTAAAGCTTGTTTTTTTGTTTTTGGTGATTACCAATAATGTGAATGGTCAAACATTAGTTTTTAGGGATAAAATTATAAATACAAATGAAGACAAAGCCTTTTACCAATCTTTTATCCATTAATTTAAACAAATATGCTTTTTTGGTTAGATCCATACAGAAATACATGTTTTGGTTTTTAACACTTATTTTTTCTATAGGATTCTTTTTAAGTTGTGCCAAACAGGGCAGTAAAACACTTTTGTTTGTGGGGAGTTTTACCGACAAAAAACTAGGTGAAGGCATTCATGTTTATGATTTTAATAATCAAACTGGTGAGGCACAATTAAAATTCACTTTTGACAGCATTATCAATACCTCATTTCTTAAATTATCACCAAAAAATAAGTATCTATATTCGGTAGTTGATAGTCAAATGGATTACCATGGAAAGATTGCAGCTTTCGAGGTAGACTCTGTGAATTATAAATTGAAACTTCTAAATGTACAGGATTCTGGGGGAAGAAACCCAGCACATTTAGAATTAGATAAAACAGGTGAATTTCTTGTGAATTCGAATTATTCAGACCCAAGCTTAAGTGTTTTCAAAATTAATAAAAATGGCTATTTAAATTCTTACAATCAAGTTATTCGTTTTAAGGATAGTAGCATTATTGAAAGCAGGCAAGAAAGTGCACATATCCATTCCTCAAACTTCTCACCTGATGGTAAGTTTCTATTTGCCCAAGACTTAGGTTCGGATAAAATAAGAAGTTTCAGCTTCAATAGAATCCAAAAGGATTCAATACTTAAAAATAAAAATGAAATTAAGGTTAAATCAGGTAGTGGTCCAAGGCATTTCACTTTTCATCCTAATGGAAAATTAGGTTTCGGAATTGCAGAGTTAAGTGGTAAAATTACTGCATATGCATACAGTAATGGTAATTTAACATTTATCGAAGATTATCAGTCGTATGAGCAAAAACAAGATATTTACAGAGCAGCAGATATACATATTTCGCCTGATGGTAAATTTTTGTATGCCTCTAATCGTGGACCAGAAGAAGATAGTATTGCTATTTTTTCAATAAATGAAGATAATGGCAAGTTAAATTTAGTAGGTTATGAACCTACTTATGGCAAACACCCAAGAAATTTTGTTATATCGGGGGATGGTAATTTTATATTCGTTGCTAACCAATTTTCTAATAATATTTCCATTTTTAAAAGAGTGGTTAATACTGGTAAATTAATAAAACTCCCAAAGGAAATATTAGTAAATCAGCCCGCTAGTATTCAAATAGCAACATATAAAGATGAATAATGTATTGTAAATGGGTAGCTTAAAGTGATTCTCTTTCAATAAAATTAAAAGGGACTTTAAATTTGCCCTTTGATTTATTTAGAATCATTTGTGCTGCTGTTTCTCCCATCACTTTAAAATCAGTGGATATAACGGTTATACCCAATAACTCTTTTAGAGGTGTATCATTATAAGAAATAATGCCAATATCACTTCCTAATTTATGTTCATCTTCTCTTACTTGTTTTACTAAATTAACCAAGTCTGCTTCTTCAATTGTAATAAATAAATCTCCCTTTTTTAGTATCATGTCGTCATAAACTTTATCAAGAATTTCAAAATCCAGTTTATGTTCAACACAAAATTTTCTAAAGCCATGCAAAATCCTTCTAGGATATGGATATACCGCTTTTTCAGGATAAATTAACATGATTTTTTTATATTTTTTTATTTTTGGTAATCCTTCTTTCAAGGCAAAATAGATGTCGTTTTCAAAATCTTGGTAAACTTCTATCAAATCCCCTTCAACTTCTGGTTTAATATTATCTAAAATAACCAATTTATCTTTTGGTATCTTTTTTATCGCTTTAATTACATTATCTGTAAAGCTCACATGTTTGAGTTCTTCTGTTTTAAAATGGGGCATAATAATAAAATAATCGTAGGCTGATTTGTTCTTATCTAACAAATTTAAAAACAAGCTTTCATCACAATGATATATATGTAAATCGGTGTGCGAATTTGCGCCAATAGTATCTATAAAATGATTGTAAGTTCTCAACTTATAAGAACTTAATTTATTAATTAAAAATAAAATATTGACTTTAGAAATTAACTTGGTTCTAGAAATATAGTAGCCTTTACCTCGAGTAGATGTAATAATGTTTCGCTCCTTTAAAATACTATAGGCCTTCTCAACGGTATCTCTTGATAAATAAAACTCTTCACTAAACATATTAATTGAAGGAATTTTTTGATCCATGGTTAAATTCCCTAAAGAAATATTGTTAATTATGGAATCTATGATTTGCTGGTATTTTGGAACCCTAGAATTTTCATCAATCTTTATGTATTTAAATACATTCATGTTGCTTGTTTAATTTAATCCATGAATATAAACTTTTTTATTTAAAATCAGAAAAGCTAAAATGCCATTTACTATTTAACTTTAATATATAGGAATTAGTTTAATTGTTTAGTTATGTTGAATTTCGTTCAATAAAATTGAATGGTACTTTATACTTGCCTTTTTCATTATTTAAAATCATGTGAGATGCTGTTTTGCCCATTATTCTAAAATCTGTTGAAATAACGGTAATACCAAGCAGAGCTTTTAAAGGTGTATCATTATAGGAAATAATACCGATATCACTTCCTAAAACATACTCTTTATGTCTTATTTGCTCAATCAAATTGACTAAATCATCCTCTAAAATTGTAATAAACAAATCGCCTTTTAAAAGAACCATATCGTTATAAACCTGATTTAAAACATCAAAGTCTAAATGATTCTCAACGCAAAATTTTATAAATCCCTGTTTAATTTGTTTGGGGTAAGGATAAATAGTTTTTTCCGGGTAGATAAGAATTATTTTTTTGTACTTCATAATCTTTTTCCTACCGTTTTTCAGGGCATTATATATATCTTTTTCAAAATCTTGATAAACAGTAATATTAGTATCTCCGATTGGAATTTGGTCATGGTCTAATAAAACAAGCTTCGTTTTTGGAATTTTATTTAGAGCTTCAGTTACAGCTTCTGTAACATATGTATGCTGAAGATTTTCAGTTTTAAAATGAGGCATAATTACATAATAGTCGAACGCTTTCACATGCTTATTCAGTATATTTAAAAATAAAGATTCATCGCAATGATATATGTGTAAGTCTATATATGCGTTTGGACCAATGCTATTTAAAAACGAATGATAAATTTCCATTTTGTACCAACTCAATTTATTAATAAGGAACAAAATGTTTAATTTCTTGATTAGTTTAGTTCGGGAAATGTAAAATCCCTTACCTCTAATGGATGCTATGATTTTGCGATTCTTGAGTATGCTATACGCTTTTTCAACAGTATCTCTTGAAAGGTACAAATCTTCACTAAGGCAATTTATAGAAGGTATTTTATGATCAATTTTATAAATACCTAAAGAAATATTTTGTATTACAGAATCAACAATTTGCTGATACTTAGGGATTCTTGAATCTTCATCAATTTTAATAAATTTATGTAATTCCATAATTTTAATAAATTTATCACTTGCTTTACTTTATCCTGTATAGTAAGAAATGCTACTGGATGGCGTCCTTAAAAGAAGGCAACTTACCTTAAGACTCGAAGGGCTAAATGTAAATATCTCATTTGTATTAATATTTGATTTTTTTAGTGCTCCACTCTGTATGTTTATTTCGCCAGAACTAATAAAAACATCTAATAATAAAGCTATATAACTTCATTATTAGCTATATTGATATTCAGTCATTTAGAAATACTATTACAAGTCCATTCGACGAGTATTCAAATCTTATTATCATTTATAATAAATTATCTGTCATAATGCTTTAATTTAAAGTCTTATTTGTAGTATAAAAATAGTAATAATAAGGGTAATAAGTATTTGATTAACAATAATATATTTCAATAGAACTTAATAAAATTTCTATTTTTAAAAGCAATATCAGATTTAGCAGTATAGTACAGGATAGAGAATATTTATCCCTTACTTAATTTTGGTATTAATAATTATTTTAAACAGAAATATGGATAACATAACCAGAAATTTTAAATACGTAGATTATCTTTGGGATGATAAAAAAGCAGATAGCTTAGGTGACAATCAAGTTGAATTATTTCTATATCGTTCAAATATTTTAGGAGCAGATTTAAGAATTACAAATTATGGTGGGGGTAATACAAGTTGTAAAACTATAGAAACAGACCCTTTAACCAACGAAGAGGTTGAAGTAATGTGGGTGAAAGGTTCTGGTGGGGATATTGGTACTTTAACACGTTCTGGAATAGCGGGTTTATATACAAAAAGGTTGAGAGACTTAAAAAATGTGTATCAAGGGCTACATGATGAGGATAGAATGGTTGGGCTTTTTAACCATTGTATTTATGATTTAAATAGTAAAGCACCTTCTATTGATACACCCTTACACGGACTGTTACCGTTTGCACATATAGATCATTTACACCCAGATGCATTAATTGCAGTAGCTGCGGCCAAAGATAGTGAACTAGTTACAAAAGAAATTTGGGGAGATACTATGGGATGGGTGCCTTGGCAAAAGCCAGGTTTCGATTTGGGGTTACAATTAGAAAAATGTTTAGCTGATAACCCAGGTATACGCGGTATTGTGTTAGGAAGTCACGGTTTATTTACGTGGGGTGACACTTCTTATGAGTGTTATATCAACAGTCTAGAGGTTATTGAAATGGCATCGAAGTATATTGCCAAAAAAATCAAAGAAAGAGGATCTATTTTTGGTGGTCAAAAAGTTGAAAGTTTACCAAAAGAAAAACGTTTAGAAAAAGCAACGCAGTTAATGCCATTATTAAGAGGCTTATGTTCTTCTGAAAAACGCATGATTGGTCATTTTTCAGACACCGACGTTGTTATGGAATACATAAATAGTAATGATTTAGAAAGATTGGCACCTATGGGTACATCTTGTCCAGATCATTTCTTAAGAACCAAAATTCAACCTCTAGTATTAAAATTAGATAAAAATGAAGATTTATCAGACGCTGATGCTATTTTAAAGAAATTAGAGCCAGCATTTGAAGCCTATCGTCAAGAATATATAGATTATTATAACACATGTAAAAAAGTTAATAGTCCATCCATTCGTGATGCAAACCCTGTCATTATTATTTATCCAGGAGTTGGTATGTTTAGTTTTTCAAAAGACAAGCAAACTACACGTGTCGCAAGCGAATTTTATATAAATGCCATTAACGTTATGCGAGGTGCTGAAGCAATTTCTGCATACACATCATTACCGAGACAGGAGGCTTTTGATATTGAATATTGGTTATTAGAAGAGGCAAAGTTACAACGTATGCCAAAAGAAAAGCCATTGTCTAGAAAGGTAGCTTTTGTTACTGGAGCAGGTGGAGGAATTGGTAAAGCAATTGCTGATAAACTGGCGGCAGAAGGAGCCAATGTAGTTTTAACAGATATTAATGAAGAAGCTTTAATAGAAGCTAATGCAACATACAAAAGAGATGTGTCTACTTATGCCGTTTGTGATGTAACAAGTACTGCATCCATTGAGAGTGCCTACAAGAAAGCAATTCTTGAATTTGGAGGAGTTGATATTATTGTACACAGTGCAGGATTGGCCATTTCAAAACCATTAGAAGACACAACAGATAAAGACTGGAATATATTACAGAATATATTAGTTAAAGGGCAGTTCGATTTAGCAAAACAATTTGCAGCAATTATTCGCAAACAAAGATTAGGAGGTGATTATATAGCCATTGCAAGTAAAAATGGTTTAGTAGCAGGACCTAATAATGTAGCTTACGGAACAGCAAAAGCGGCGCAACAACATATGGTACGTTTGTTAGCTGCCGAATTAGCTAAAGACAAAGTAAGAGTAAATACCGTTAACCCAGATGGTGTTATTGTAGGTAGTAAAATATGGGAAGGTGCTTGGGCTGAAGGAAGAGCAAAAGCTAATGGTATTACAGTTGAAGAATTACCCGTATTTTATGCAAAAAGGAATTTATTACATGAAATCATCACTCCAGAAGATATTGCGAATGGTGTATTTTCATTCGTAGGTATACTCGATAAGTCAACAGGAAATATTATAAATGTTGATGGCGGTATGGCTAATGCATTTGTAAGATAATAGAATTATTTGGTATTATTAGTTAGTTTAGTAGAAGAAAACTTCCATAGAAATTATGGTTTATGGAAGTTTCTTTGCATTTGGAGAAATTTATCATGAAAATACAAAAAGATCAAATATTAGGTTGCAATAAATCAGAAATAGAGAATCATAAAGAAAATTTTGATTTTTTATCTCATAAATTAAATAAGCAAGGCCATGATGTTAATAGTATATTAACTATGTTGGCCGATTTTCAGGTAGCTATTCCAAGTTGGGCATTAGGTGCTGGTGGAACTCGTTTCGGACGCTTTTCTTTTTTTGGAGAACCTTCAAGTCTTGAGCAAAAAATTGAAGATATTGGTGTTCTTCATAGTTTAACCCAAACAGCAGGTGGAGTATCTTTACATATTCCTTGGGATATACCTTCTGATTACAATGCAATTAAAGAACAAGCAAATATATTAAACATAAAATTTGATGCTGTAAATTCAAATACGTTTCAAGATCAAAAAAACGCAAAGGAAACCTATAAATATGGATCTTTAAGTAATACAAGTAAAGCTGTTAGAGAACAAGCTATACAACACAATTTAGAGGTTATTAAAATTGGTGATAAATTAGGGTCTAAAGCTCTAACGGTTTGGTTGGCTGATGGATCTTGTTTTCCAGGACAAAATAACTTTCAAACCGCATTTCAAAACACGCAAGATAGCTTGATAGATATCTATAAAGGTCTTCCAGATGATTGGAAAATGTTGGTTGAATACAAACCGTATGAACCTAATTTTTATAGTACAGTAATACAAGATTGGGGCGCCTCATTAATGCTAGCTAATGGTTGTGGAGACAAAGCATATACCTTAGTAGATTTAGGACACCATTTACCAAATAGTAATATTGAGCAAATTGTTTCAATTTTACAATTAAAAGGTAAATTAGGTGGATTTCATTTTAACGATAGCAAATATGGTGATGATGATTTGACCGTAGGAAGTATTAAACCATACGCTCTATTTTTAATCTTTAATGAATTGGTTTATGGTATGGCAAATAATCCACAAAATCCAGATTTAGCGTGGATGATTGATGCTAGCCATAATGTTAAAGATCCTTTAGAAGATCTAATACAATCCCTAGAAGCTATTCAAGAAGCATATGCTAAAGCATTACTTGTTAATCAAGATGAATTAAAAGCTGCTCAATTAAATAATGATGTTGTAAAGTGTCAAGAAATTATTCAAGGCGCTTACAGAACCGATGTTAGACCATTATTAGAAAATGCCAGATTAAACAGTGGAGGTGCTATAAGTCCCTTAAACACGTACAGAACATTAGATATTAGAGGCCAATTAATTAAAGAAAGAGGTAAAAACACTGTAGCTACAGGATTGTAAATTATGTAGTATGAAACAAAAAGTAACTGCTGTTTTTGATATTGGTAAGACTAACAAAAAGTTTTTTTTATTTGATAAGGATTTTAAAGAAGTTCATAAAGAATATATTGCCTTTGATGAAGTAGTTGATGAGGATGGACACCCAACTGAAAACCTTCAAGCTTTGCATAAATGGTTGAAAGATGTTTTTAACCGAATTCTTGAAGCCAAAGAGTACGCGGTAAAAGCCATTAACTTTTCAACTTATGGGGCAAGTTTAGTTCATATAGATGAAAATGGAAATCCAGTTACGCCACTTTATAACTACACAAAGACTTTAGATAAAAAAATCATTGACTCCTTTTTTAAAGAGTACGGTCCAAAGGAAAAATTTTTAAAAACAACAGGATGTGCAGATTTAAGTATGTTAAATTCTGGTCTTCAACTGTATTGGATAAAAAAATCTAAACCAGAGGTTTATAGTAAAATAAAATATTCCTTACACTTACCACAATATTTAAGTTACATATTTACTGGAATTCCTATAAGTGAATATACAAGTATTGGTTGTCACACTGCCTTATGGGATTATAGAAAAAAGGATTATCATACTTGGGTTTATAAAGAAGGTATTGATAAAATTTTGCCTCCTATTGTTTCAACCGAAACAAGTATAAATATGAATTATAATGGAAATCGTATAAAAATTGGAGTCGGTATTCATGATAGTTCAGCAGCATTACTACCATATGTAAGAAGTATTAAGAAGAAATTTGTGCTTATTTCTACCGGCACTTGGAGTATAGCTTTTAATCCCTTTACAAAAAAACCTATTTCTAAAGACATGAATGATAAGAATGCAATAAACTATTTGAGGATAAATGGAAAGCCAGTAAAAGCATCACGAATTTTTCTAGGAAATGAGTATAAAATACAGGTTGACAAACTAAATAAATTATTTAATGTAGATAAGGATTACCATCGTACAGTTAATTTTGATTATGATACTTATTTTGAAATTATTCAAGATTTTAATTATTGTTTTAAATGGGATAGCATAGAAGATAAGGATATGCCTGAGCGCACCCATATATCGTATCACAAATTTGAGCATGCATATCATCATTTAATGATAGAGCTAGTCTTATTGCAAATAAAATGTATAAAAAAAGCTATGGGAGAGGATGAGATTACAAGACTTTATGTTGATGGAGGGTTTAGCGATAATGATGTTTATATTAAATTATTATCACATCACTTTAGAGATAAAAAATTAAGAACTACAAGTGCATCATTAGGTTCTGCTTTAGGTGCTGCAATTTCAATATCTGACACAAAACTTAATTCAAAATTTTTGAAAAGAAATTATGCACTTAAGAAACATGTCCCATTTATTATTAGTGGATAAAATATACAATTGAAAAATTGAGAATGATTAAATGGTAGTTTTTACTAATTACTATATTTCTTAAAAAAAAGCTATCGTAAAAATACTATTGTTATGAAATTTGACACCAGATATCCTTCAATTGACGATTTAAGAACAAAAGCTCAAAAAAAGATTCCGAAGTTTGCTTTTGAATATTTAGATGGTGGGTGTAATGAAGATGTAAATTTGACTAGAAATACATCAGAATTAAGAGAAGTACAGTTAAAACCAAATTATTTAAGAAAACATCACGGCTCTTCACTAAAAACAACGCTATTTGGTGTTGAGTATGACGCACCATTTGGAATTGCTCCAGTTGGCTTACAAGGATTAATGTGGCCTAATTCACCAGAAATTTTAGCTAAAGCGGCATTTGAACATAATATTCCTTTTATATTAAGTACAGTAACTACAACAAGTATAGAGCGTGCCAGTGAATTAACCGAAGGTAAAGCATGGTTTCAGTTATACCATCCCACTGAAGATATATTACGCAATGAAATCATTAATAGAGCTGCAGCTGCAGAATGCCCGGTATTAGTTATTCTGTGTGATGTGCCTACTTTTGGATTTAGACCTAGAGATATTAGAAATGGTTTAGCAATGCCGCCTAAAATGACATTGAGTAATATTTTACAAATATTCGGCAGACCTCATTGGGCGCTGGAAACATTAAAATATGGACAGCCAAATTTTGCAACTTTAAAACCTTACATGCCTAAAGGATTAGATTTAAAGCAATTGGGTAAGTTTATGGATCAAACGTTTAGTGGGAGATTGAATGAAGAAAAAATAAAGCCTATTCGAGACATGTGGGAAGGGAAATTAGTTTTAAAAGGTGTGGCTTCAGAATATGACACAGAAGAAGCCATACGACTTGGAATAGATGGTATAATAGTATCTAATCATGGTGGCCGACAATTAGATGCAGGACAATCAACTGTAAAGCCTCTTTCAATAATTGCAGAAAAATATGGTGATAAAATTGAAGTAATGATGGACAGTGGTATTCGTTCAGGACCCGATGTTGCAAGAGCTATGGCAAGCGGAGCTAAGTTTACCTTTATGGGGAGATCGTTCATGTATGGTGTATCCGCACTTGGAAAAAAAGGAGGAAATCATACAATATCATTGCTAAAGACAGAATTACAGCAAGTTATGGAGCAGTTATGCTGTGAAAAAACAACCGATTTTCCTAATCATCTAATTAAGTAGTTCTACCAGACAGTACAGGACGGAATTGTTAGGGTGAGACCATATTTTTGATTTAATCATTGAAAATTTAACTTAACTTTTTGAATTAAATTAGGGTTACCAATAATCATAATAACTAACTATATGAGCCAAATAAGTATTGAAGAGGATATTATTGAAGAAATTGCAGGAGGAGAATTTGAAAGAACTCCAGTACCAACATCAAAATTAAAAGGATGGAAAAGTTTTATTGGGATGTATGCTGGAGAACACGCAGCAGGAACAGAATTTATGATAGGTCCTTTATTTTTAACTGCAGGAGTAAGTGCATTTGATTTGATTATTGGTTTATTACTTGGAAACCTTTTAGCTGTTTTAAGCTGGCGTTTTTTAACAGCAGAAATAGCTGTAAAAAACAGACTTACCCTTTATTATCAATTAGAAAAAATTTGTGGTAAGAAATTAGTAACTGGATATAATTTAGCAAATGGTGTGTTATTTTGCTTCCTAGCAGGGGCCATGATAACAGTTTCAGCAACTGCGGTGGGGATTCCATTTGATATGCCTATGCCAAAATTAACTGATACCATGCCTAATGGTATGACTTGGGTCATCATAGTAATATTGATTGGGGCTGTAATCTCAATCATAGCTGCAAGAGGTTATGATACTGTTACAAAAGCTGCCAACTGGATGTCTCCAGTAATTGTTTTGGCCTTTATTGCTGCAGGTATAGTTGCATTAGGTCAATTAAATGTTAATAGTTTTTCTGAATTCTGGAATATTTGGGGTGAAGGTGGAGAGCCTTTTCCTGGACAAATAAAATTTACGTTTTGGCATGTAGTTATTTGGTCATGGTTTGCTAATGCAGCGATGCACGTTGGGATGTCTGATTTATCAGTATTTAGATTTGCTAAAAAACCCAATGCCGGATGGACAACTGCTGCAGGAATGTACGTAGGTCATTATATGGCCTGGATAGCCGCAGCATTATTATATGCGGTTTATTTAAAGTCTCCAGAGGCTCAAGCATTTTTAACTAATGGCGATGCACCACCTGTTGCTCCTGGACCATTAGCAAATAATGCGATTGGTATATTTGGTATTGTTGCCGTTGTATTAGCGGGATGGACAACTGCTAATCCTACAATTTATAGAGCAGGTTTAGCATTCCAAGCGATTTTACCAAAATTATCAACCGCAAAAGTGACTATTTTAGCGGGTACGATCGCTACTATAGCAGGACTATTCCCTGCTTTTGCAATGAAACTTTTAGGTTTCGTAGCACTTTACGGATTTATACTAGCACCTTTTGGAGCCATTATTGTATTTGAGCACTTTTTCCATAAAAAGGCAGGTATCGTAAAAAATTATGCTGAAGCAGCTAATTTATCGTTTAATAAATCTGTGTTTTGGGCTTGGGCAATTAGTTTCGGATTGTTCTATTTTATATCAGTTCAGTTCGATGTGTTCTTATCGTTTGTAACACTTCCTGCTTGGTTATTATGTGGAATTCTATTCTTAATATTTAGTAAAAAGTTTCAAAAGTAATAGATGATTTTTTATTGAAATTACGATTTTTGAAATAAACTCATAACTTATTGTTATTACTACTTCCACAGATTATTTTGTAATTAAAAGTATTTAAACGAAGATATACTATTTTTAAGATATGCACTAAAATGAATTATTACTTAGGATTAGACATAGGAAGTTCATCTATTAAAGCAGCATTAGTAGAAGTTAAATCTGGTAAAAGTTTAGGCGTTCTACAAGAACCTAAAGAAGAAATGGCGATGCTCGCTATAAAAAATGGTTGGGCAGAACAAAATCCTAACGATTGGTGGAAACATATCTGTAATGCTATAAAGTCTTTAAAAAAGAAATATAACATAAGTAGATCGCAAATTAAAGGTATTGGTATTTCTTACCAAATGCACGGTTTAGTTGTTGTAAACAGACAGGGTATTCCATTACGAAAAAGTATCATTTGGTGCGATAGTAGAGCCGTTCAAATTGGACATAAAGCTTTTGATGAACTTGGTACAGAAAAATGCAGTTCAAATTTATTAAATTCTCCGGCAAACTTTACAGCTTCAAAACTAAAGTGGGTTAAAGAAAATGAACCTGACATTTATAACCAAATGTATAAGTTTATGCTTCCAGGTGATTATATCGCTTATAAATTTTCAGACAAAATAAACACCACAATTTCAGGATTATCAGAAGGGGTTTTTTGGGACTTTAAAAACGATAAAGTTGCAGATTTCCTATTAGAATATTATGGCATCGATAAAGCATTCGTTCCAGATATTGTTGATACGTTCGGAGTGCAATCTCTGGTGAGTGAAAAAGGTGAAGCCGAAACTGGTATAGCAGCAGGAACACCAATCTATTACAGAGCTGGTGATCAACCAAATAATGCCTTATCATTAAACGTATTCAACCCAGGAGAAGTCGCTGCAACAGGTGGAACCTCCGGTGTGGTATATGCGGTTACCGATAATCTATCTGGTAAAGAAAGTACCCGAGTCAATAATTTTGCACATGTAAATTACACAAAATCGAACCCAAGTATAGGCAAACTACTTAATATAAATGGCGCAGGCATTCAATACCGCTGGTTACTTAATAATTTGGCGGTATCCTCTTATGAAGAGATGAATAATTTGGCTTCAGAAATCCCAATAGGGTCAGATGGTGTGTGTTTAATTCCGTTTGGTAATGGTGCAGAACGTATGCTCAACAATCAAGAGATTGGTACGCGAATCGTTAATATGAACTTAAACAATCACCACAAAGGGCACATATGTCGTGCAGCGCTTGAAGGTATCGCCTTTTCATTTGTGTATGGCATGGAAATTCTAAAATCAGATGGCATTAAACCAAACGTAATTCGTGCGGGAAACGATAATTTATTCCGTTCAGTAATTTTTGCAAACACGGTGGCTACTTTAATCGAGCAAGAAATAGAAATTTACAACACCACTGGGGCTATAGGAGCAGCTCGAGCTGCAAATTTACACAAGGGCGATTTTAAAACCTTCGGAAAGGTAATTATGGATAATGACCATGTTATGACATTCATGCCTTTTAAAGATAAGGAACCTTATATAAAAGCATATAACAATTGGAAAAAGGAATTAGAACTCATATTAAATAAATAATAGCTGGGCGCTACTACAAGGGTCGGACCTTACGTTCCAATCTTTTTAGATCGTACTTAACAAAAAGAACATCTTCTACAATCTCTAACGCGTGTGTAGAACTTAAAGCGAATAAACGAATAAACGAATAATCATATTTCATCATGGCAACTAAAGAATACTTTAAAGGAATTAACAAAATCAAATTTGAAGGAAAAGAATCAGATAATCCATTAGCGTTTAAATATTACAACCCAGACCAGGTAGTCGCAGGTAAAACCATGAGAGATTGGTTTAAGTTTTCTATAGCTTACTGGCACACCTTCTGTGGACAAGGTTCCGACCCATTTGGTCCAGGAACTCAAAAATTTGCTTGGGATCAATCAGCTGACCCTATTCAAGCTGCAAAAGATAAAGCAGATGCTGCTTTCGAATTTATTGGTAAAATGGGTTTTGATTATTTCTGTTTTCACGATTTCGATTTAATACAAGAAGGTACAACATTTTCAGAATCAGAACAAAGATTAGCTATAATTACAGATTATATTAAAGAGAAACAAGCAGATAGTGGCGTTAAATTATTATGGGGAACAGCAAACTGTTTTTCAAATCCACGATACATGAATGGAGCTGCTACCAATCCAGAGTTTGATGTGGTTGCAAGAGCTGGAGGTCAGATAAAATTAGCTTTAGATGCTACTATTAAATTAGGTGGTGAAAATTACGTGTTTTGGGGTGGTCGAGAAGGTTATATGTCGTTGCTAAATACAGATATGGGGCGTGAGCTTGATCATATGGGGCAGTTTTTGTCCATGTGTAGAGACTATGCGCGAAGCCAAGGGTTTAAAGGAAATTTCTTTATTGAGCCTAAACCTATGGAGCCTTCAAAACACCAATATGATTTTGATACAGCAACAGCTATAGGGTTCTTAAGAGAATACGGATTAGACAAAGATTTTAAAATAAATATCGAAGTCAACCATGCCACTTTAGCGCAACACACTTTCCAACACGAAATTGAAACAGCTGCAAAAGCAGGTATGTTAGGGAGTTTAGATGCCAACAGAGGTGACTACCAAAACGGATGGGATACCGATCAATTCCCTAACAATATTCAAGAAACTACTGAAGCTATGTTGGTTTTCCTAAAAGCTGGAGGCTTGCAAGGAGGTGGTGTTAATTTTGATGCTAAAATTAGAAGAAACTCAACAGACCTAGACGATGTATTCTATGCACACATTGGTGGTGCAGATACCTTTGCGAGAGCTTTATTAATTGCAGATAAAATAATCACCTCTTCACCTTATGAAAAATTAAGAAAAGAACGTTATAGTTCTTTCGATTCAGGAAAAGGAAAAGATTTTGAGAATGGAAAACTAAGTTTACAAGATTTATATAAAATCGCTCATGAAAACGGCGAACTACAATTAAAAAGTGGTAAACAAGAGTTGTTTGAAAACATTATTAATCAATATATCTAAATTATGAAGCAAAATACAGCATATATTTATGTGGTAACCATCGTTGCAACATTAGGAGGGTTACTTTTTGGTTATGACACCGCAGTAATTTCGGGAGCAGAAAAATCAATTCAAGCCTTTTTAATAGAGAGTCAAGGTTTAAGTTCCTTTTTACACGGAATTACAGTTTCATCGGCATTAATAGGCTGTATTATTGGAGGGGCTATATCTGGTTTTGTTTCTTCTTATGGAAGAAAAAAAGCGTTAATAATTGCAGGTATTCTATTCTTATTATCAGCTTTAGGTTCTGCAAACCCCGAGTTTTTATTCTTCAATAAAGGAGAAGCTTCAATGGGTTTACTTTGGATGTTTAATTTTTACAGAATTATAGGTGGTATTGGAGTTGGTTTAGCATCTGCAGTTTGCCCTATGTATATTGGAGAAATTGCACCTGCCAAAATTAGAGGAAGATTGGTTTCTTTAAATCAATTTGCTATCATTTTTGGAATGCTTGTAGTGTATTTTGTAAACTGGGGTATTGCTGATGGTCAAACTATAGAATGGATTAATGAAATTGGTTGGAGAAGAATGTTCTTATCAGAGGCAATTCCTGCTTCTGTATTTGTTGTTTTATTGTTTTTTGTTCCAGAATCTCCAAGGTATTTAGCTTTAAAACAAGAAGATGATAAAGCCTTGTCTATCTTATCTAAATTCAACGGTTTAGAGAAAGCTACTAAAATATTAAGTGATATTAAACTAACTGTAGATGTAAATAAAGCTAAACTGTTTTCTTATGGAAAAGCGGTTATAGTTATTGGCGTTTTATTATCAGTTTTTCAGCAATTTGTAGGTATTAATGTAGCATTGTATTATGCCCCTCGTATTTTTGAAAGTATGGGAGCAGCCAAAGACGCGTCAATGTTACAAACCATTATTATGGGCTTGGTTAATGTTGTATTTACTGTAGTAGCTATTATGACGGTAGATAAATGGGGAAGAAAACCCTTGTTAATTATTGGCTCTATCGGAATGGCGATAGGCATGATTGCCATTTCTACTCTAGCTTTTATGGATATTATAGGAATAACAACCTTAGTATTTATAATTGTTTATACCGCATCTTTCATGATGAGTTGGGGACCCATCTGTTGGGTATTGATTTCAGAGATATTTCCAAATAAAATTAGAAGTCAGGCGGTAGCAATTGCAGTGGCAGCTCAATGGGCTGCAAATTTCTTTATCTCATCTACTTACCCACCTATGATGGAAATTAGTAATGGAGGAACTTACCTTTTCTATGGAGTAATGAGTATAATCTCTGCGATATTCGTTTGGAAATGTGTTCCTGAAACCAAAGGGAAAACTTTAGAAGAAATGGAAAGCATTTGGAAAAAGAAATAGTTTAATTACACCCTTTAAAAAATAAAATATCCCAATCAAATCTAATTTTTGCAATTGGGTTAATTTATAAATGCGAAAAAAATGAACAAAAAAATTGATCAACAATCGGCAGATAATATTAGAGCCTTGGCTGTTGTTATGGTAGAAAAGGCAAATTCAGGACACCCAGGTGGCCCCATGGAAGGTGCGGATTTTATGCACATTTTATATTCTGAATTTTTTAATTTCGATCCAATCGACATGACATGACCTTTTAGAGATCGATTTTTTATGGATGCAGGTCATTTGTCTACCTACTGCCATAAAGTATGAAGCTTGTAGATGTAAAGTAGTTCCCATTGATTCACATAACCAGGATGAAATTAGAAAGCTATTAAAAAAGCAGGTGGCACATCACTCACTAAAAAAGACGAGTTTGAGTGATTGGAACGCTTTGAGGACAACAAGCAAAAAGCCCAAATTACCTAAACAGAAAAAACAATAGAAACCATGGTATACAACCTCTATGGTCTTACCCAAGAACAGGGTTAGATTGTAGAAAACTCATAAAATCATTATTTCTGCCATTGGGAGCTGTCAGATGGAGCTCGTCGAAGTCGAAGCCAGCAAATGCGAAGCATTCACTAATACTACTAAATAAAATGTATATCAATGAGTAATCTTTCAATAAATCACCACAATGTCACTGCGAGCTGTCAGACAGAGCTTGTCGAAGTCAAAGCGTAGCGTAATAAAAAATGTGCCGCATTGAGCAAGCCTGCCCGCTCCACACTTATATAGCGTTTAAATTCCAAAACACTTGCAGCACATTTCTTGTTTTATTTAGAGTTTTTTATGGAATTAAAGGGTTAAATAAAAAAGCAATAAGCTGCACCCAAGCAAAAAGCTATTAATTTAAACGCTATCCCAAAGCTATGTTAACATAACGGGTAGTTATAATACAGCCGCATTACCCACCACATCACCAAAGCTGTACTTATAACTCCATTATGTAAAATATCTGCCTGCCTCTGCGCTCAAATCATAACTCAAAACATAAAGGCAGATATTCATGAGTACAATAATTTAAGATAAGAATGCCACAAGCTAAATAGCGGCTAGCCACGTGCTCAAATTGTAACTAGAATTAATAATTGTAGAATGAGTTCGAAAATCACAAAAGCTCCCTTCTTTAGATAAAGAGGGGGAGCAAGCGTAAAAAAAAGGTATAGTATACCTTTTTAGCGCAGGGGCCAGATGGCGGGAAGGCAAAGTCGGACGGGGAGTTTGAAAATAGCCTAGCACTATTAAATTCTTGTAAAAGGGTCAAGCACGTAGCCTCCGGCAATTATCAAATGTGTCCATGTGTCTGCGGTAGGTAGCCTTCATTCCCTTACATCCTTTCAGGAGATCGTTCAGTTCGGTCTACCCACCTCGCCACTGCGCATAATCAAAGCGTAATGTTCCATTACACTTTCATTATCTGTTCCTGGCTCCACATCCATAATTCCCTCCACCTACATCACTTTGCCCCAAAAAAGACAGAGTTAATTCTCATTAATAAAAAAGTGACATTCGTTTAATCAGGAAAATTTCTGGTTGATAAGAATATTGATTAAATTGTATAGCAAATAAAAACATTAATTTAATAGAATGGTTAAAAGCTATTTAGGACATAAAACGAAAAGATTTTCTTTCCATAACGGCCAAGAACAGACAAGCTATGTTGCAATATTTGGTGATGAATTTGAACTCGACCCTGCCCAGGATAATACAGCTTCCCAAGACAGAGATGCTATCTATAGAGGCAGACAAGGAAAAATACGATCCAATACCATCTTCACCAATCATAAAGAACTTGAATTTTATTTTTTAGATATAGGGCAGGGCGATGCAGCTTTCATTACAACCCCTAATGATATCAAGATTTTAGTCGACGGAGGTCTTCAGGACAAGGCTCTCGGTTTTCTAATTTGGAAGTATAGACTAGACCAACCAAACAACAATGTTGTTATAGACCATCTTTTTTTGAGCCATTCAGATGGTGATCATGTAGACGGTCTAATCCCTGTTTTAGAGCATCCTCAAATTCAGGTAAACAATATATATCATAATGGTATTGCGATATATAAGAGTGGTCACAATGAAGAATTGGGTACGGTGACCAATGAAAAATTAGTTACATTACACAGTTCCCTTACCGATTTGGATAATTCAGTTTTAAATGACAATTATAAAGTTTGGATAGACGCTGTAAAAGCATCTGGAGCAAATTATATGAGATTGGATGCCAGTGATGGTTTCATTAATATAGGGGACAATAGTATCAGCCTTGAGGTGTTAGGTCCGGTATTAGATTCAGATGGATCCTTAAAATGGTTCAAAGGAAAATCCCATACTATTAACGGTCATTCATTGATTTTCAGAATAGATTACAATCATGTACGTGCGTTTTTCTCTGGAGACCTTAACATAGAAGGCAGCGGTCATATACTTAATATCCCTGGAAATCAATTAAAGGTTAATGCTCATATTTTTAAAGCACCACATCACGGTAGCCATGAATTCTCTCAAGATCTTTTAAATGCTGTTAACCCAATGGTATCAGTAATATCGTCAGGAGAAGTGCCCGATCATGGTCATCCTAGAGCAATATTTTTAGGAGGCTTGGGTAAAGCAGGAAGAGGTTCAGCACCATTAATATTTTCAACAGAGTTGTCAGCCTTATTTGTCGATGCAGGTGACCCAGATGCGGTGAATCATTCAAATAATACAAACACTACAATAGCTGGACTGGATTTTTCAACATCTTCAGCAAATCGCGAAGCAAGACAGAGATTCAAAAAACTCCTTCCAGGTATTATCAATGTGCGCACAAATGGCGAAAAAATATATTCCTTTAGGAGAGTCCAAATGGGCTATCAATGGGAAAGTTATGACCAAAAGTATACTAATTAACAGCTAGAAAGATAAGATCTTTTTATTCTGAACAATAAAACGATATCCTCTTTTGTCTCCATGTGTCTGCGGTAGGTAGCCCTCATGCCCTCACATCCTTTCAGGCGATCGTTCAGTTCGGTCTACCCACCTCGCCACTGCGCATAATCAAAGCGTAATGTTCCATTACACTTTCATTATCTGTTCCTGGCGCCACATCCATAATTCCCTCCACCTATGTCGCTTTGCTTAAGTCTATTTATAGATAAAAAACAAACCCTTAAACAATTAGGCAATCTATATAGTCTATAAAAAATTAAATTTGTAATTTCTCAAACAAGATTTTAAACTTTTCAATTGTTGGTTCAGTCAAAACTGTTTTAGCAATATTTAATTTCTCCTTATCTGAATTCAGTATTGAAAAGATACTAGAAAATTCTTTTTTATTTATTCTTTCATCCTTATTTTTTTCAAATACTATTTTATACAAATCTTTTTTTTCGGTTTCGGTGAAATATCCCTCTATTTTTTTATTATCAATTGGCAATATTTGTACTATACTTTCATTTAAATCTAATTCATCAATATACTTGTCTCTTGCCATTTTTCCTTCCTTGTCTGAATCTAACAATACCTTGAAATTTGAGCACCAACCTATATTAAATGATAACAGTGTTTTTAAATTTTGTGCTGAAGTCCCTGGGTAAATTACAAAATTTTGCTCTTTGTCAGAATGTAAAACCTTATACATTACTAACAGTACTTTCCTGTCAGAGGGCCCTTCCGTAATTAATGCTTTATTCCATGGTATAACCAATGAGTTTGGTATAATATTTAAAACATTGGCTAAAGGTTGATAGTAGGTTTCATTTGATTGATCTCTTTTAATATATTCAGACCACAAAGTACTTTTTACAGAACCTTTATTTCTTTCAATAATATAGGTGGTTTTTATATTATCTAGAGCAATTAAATATTGGCTATGCGTACTGTAAATTACTGAAGTATCTTCAACAAGCTTCTTGAAGTCAGTTATCATATTTTGTTGTGCGGTAGAATGTAAGTTAGACGCTGGCTCATCAATTAAAAATACAGGCTTTCCTGATTTTTTTCTTAATTTTTTTCTACGAAATTCTGTTTTCATTAAAAATGATAGATACCATAATGCACCTTTACTTCTCTCATCTACTCCATAAGTTGTTCCATCAGTATCAGTAATCGATATTTCGAAATAACTTTTAGCAACATGGTAAGTTAATTCTGTCTCTTCAATGTCTTTAACACCTGATAACTCTTTCCATTTATCAGAAAAAGAGCTGTTTAGAGTCTTGTTTACTCGCTTTAGTACGGTGTTTGCATCCTTCTCTCGCTTATTATTTCTAGAATATAATTTTTTAAAATTTTGAATTGAGAACTCCTTATTTGTATTGTAAAATAACCCATCGATAATATCATACCAATCTATATTAAAAGCGTCATTTGATTTAGAAGTAAAAATCTTTTCAGGTATTCTGTCTTTAAAATCTTCAAAATATATAATAAATGGGCAACGCAATACCATTTCTTTTGCTAAAACTTTGGCAAATTGATCATTTGCAAACGGATGGTCACAAACAAATTCATAATAATACTGCTGTGGATTACCATTTTTAAAAGGAATCACTCTTCTTATCAATAACTTTTTCTCATGATTTATGTGATGAAAAAAAGCTTCGACATTCTGCCTTTTATCTTTACCGGTCGTTCCTCTATCAAATATATTCCCATATTCATTTATTTCCAATGGGTTATCTATTTCAATTGTTGCAGTAATCCTAGCCGCAAGATTTGAGTTTACATCTGATTTTTTTCTAATAGTTCTAAAAAAATTATCTTTAAAATTATCTGCAATGTCATTTCTATGATCAAATGTTTCTATGGCTTTTAGTATGGTTGTTTTCCCAGACTCATTTAAACCTAGAAGCAGTATTAATTCATCTTTAACCAGATTTATGTGAATTTTATCTATTCCTTTAAAATTCTCAATTAGAAATTCTTTATATATCATTTTTTAAACTATTTATTACTAAAATAAGCACAAAATGGTATCAAAATATTTCTTTTTTATATTAAGTTATCACAAAATATTAACAATAATTATTCTATTTTAATTCCTGTAATGTTATTATTTTTAAAGTTTATCTTTCAAAGATTTTGGTGAAAAAATAAAAAAGGAAAGCAAATTAGCTGGCTCCACTGCCCACCGCAAAAGGCTATAAAGGGCTATACTCTTTAAGTTTAGAAAATAGTCTTCACACTTTATAAACCATTTGGCAAATTACGCCTCGCAATTGTAAAGCAAAGCAAGTTTGCTAGATACAATTGCTCCAGCGTTTTTGGTGGCCTATGGTTTATAAATGCCAAATACTGTCTAAAATAGATTTCAAGAAAACAAACCCCGCAGTCATTAAATCAATGTTCCTAAAAATGGATCAGCAAACCTTTAAAGCAAACATGGATATGCTCTATAATCAATTATTATACCTTGAACTAACACCAAGGACCAGCAATTATAGGTACGCGCTTACCAATCTTTATAAATGGTGTATTGTGGTATACCAACAAAGGTTCCAACAAAATAAAAAGTCAAAGGAAAGCGGAAACAGGAACTTTTAGGTCCAACAGTATAGGCATTAAAAAAGCCCAGGATATTCCTGGGCTTTGTCTTAACGACTACCTGAATTTTTTAAAGAGTCTTGCAACCGACTTGAACAACAGGGAAGCAATAAAACTGACCAGCGCACCTGTAAAAGCCATAATGACCGTTACAAAGAGGTCATCCGGAGGGATATTTGGCAGAATGCCGAAAATAGTCCCACCCGCAATGCTCATCCTATCATCAAAATTGAACTGCATAGGCTCAAATACTAATTTTAAACCGTATCGTCACCCTCAACAACGGCCTGACTAACTGCCGTAGCCACAGTACCAGCAACGGTCATATAAATGCCAATGGAGATCACAATGGCAGGCAGACTGATGGGTGCAGCAACAATAGCACCACCTGCAGTAGCCATGGCAATACCAATGTTTCGCAAGGTCCTAAAGAATTTTGGGGTCGGTTGTTTGTAACGTTCTATAATATTCATGATTTACAGATTTAATAGTTAATGAAATAGGTTCATGTCGCTCTTGGGCCTGATGCACCAAGGATAGCAATTTCTGGAGTGCCGTTTTCGATTGTGTCCCAGTACCCAATCCACTCAAATAGGTGACAGGTGCAATACAGCCTTCCAACTCTTTTAGGGCATCATTGGCAGGATGGATAAGAATCAAACTTCTGTCTGGCACACCTTTCACAAGTAAATGATGGCTAAACTTTGTGGAAAACCTTGGGACGATCTCATAAATTCCTTCAGGGATACATGATACCGTTCTCTTGTTGTCCTTCCACGGCAACTCAATCGTATGGCACAAAAATCTACCTAGAGGAGCATTAAAAAGACCATAAGAGCAAAAGAGAGTACCATTGGTACCCTCTTTAAAATAAGCTCTCTCAAGCACGAGTTCCATGACTACGGCGTATCTACGGTCACAACTGCCAAAGCGTTGTAGGCACCGTTTTTAAGCGTGTACATCTGTCCGTTCACCTCTTGGTAAAACTCCACACCAACCACTTGGACCACTGGAAGCAAGGAGTTGGCCGTTACCGTCACCGATAGGGCAATGGCCAGCGTATCTGCAACAGTGTAAGGAAGAATAGCAGTGGCATCACTTTCAAAAGTGGACACTTCGTTCTCAAAATCCAATTCCGATGCACCCATCACGATCTTGTAATGTGTAGTTCCCGAAGGCGCTGCTATTCTTAAGATAGGAGAGAAGGGAGCAAGATCCAATGTGGCATCGCCAGACACACGGTCAAAAGCGTTCACATAAGGCGCAAATAAGGTAGTGCCCAATTTACCGTTGAGGTTGAATTCAAACCCAGACAATAGGTTCAAGTCGCCATCAACCAAGGTCCGAAGCCCTCTTTCATTGACACCATCGGTCTTGATAATGTAAAGAAGGTCTTTGGTCAACCTACTGGTCACACGCTTATCCGATGCATTTTGCATCAAGACACGCAGCGCATTGCGCAATAGTTTGCCACCTTTGCCAGCACGCCCAAATTCAGATCCATTTTCACGAGTTCTAATGAATGCAGGATCATTTGCGATGCGATTGGCATCCACGCCACCTTTTTCACGGGCCAAATGTCCATCGGTAGTTTTGTAAAAGGAAATATCCCCGATAGTTCCTTTCAGTTTAATAATTCCGGATTGTCTTGCCATAATAATTCATTTTTTGATTAATGAAACAAAACAACTAACTTCATATTAAGAAATAAAAAAGCAAGTGTCACTTAAAACACCATATACCGATTTTGCCAACAATTCCAATTATGGACTTAAAGGTGTTTTAAGTATAGATACTGCCTATATAAAGCATAGATAAAGTATCATGAATCCAAAACGAATATGTATCTACCCAAAAGATATCCAGCTCATCACAGGAAAGAGCGAGCGCTATGGCCGTAAGGTAATTAAAACTATCAAGGAAGACCTTGGCAAGAAACCTCATCAACTTGTTACGGTTTATGAATTTTCAGAGTTCTCTGGCATAGAACTGGAGGTAATTTACCAGTATATTAATTAGTTTTAAGCGGCTTTCCTATATCATAAAAATTGCACTAATTTATCTGGTTTTAACCAAGTTAAAATTGTATATTTACTATTAAGACGTTCAGTTAAATACAACTAAAATCAATCTTTTGTTACCGTTCACAAATCGGTCAACATGGTTTGCAGGATATAGTGAAAAGCCTCTATTACAAGGGTTATACAGGATGAGTTCGAATCCTGTCGCGATCACATTTTAAACTCTAATTAACTCCTAAATGTTGATTAGGGTTTTTTTATTCCAATTGGTTTAAAAGTAATATTTCACTTTTTGTTTTATACCTTAAAAGATTTGATTTGAATAAGTACCATCCAATTCTTATATTTAAAAAAACATATTTATGAAAAATTTATTTTGTAGTCTATTTATCATAGTACCGTTTTATCTGTTTGCTCAAGATTCAAATTACGCTATTTCCTCCTATTTAGAAGAGGGCATAAAAGCGCCAAACACGCATTACATTGGTGAAGCTTGGTTAAATCCGCTCTTACGGGCTGATGACGACTTAAACTATAACATTACTAAAGCCACATTTAAGGCAAATTCAACTTTAGACTGGCATAAGCATCCAACACCACAAATATTAATCATTGTAGAAGGCGAAGGATACTATCAAGAACGGGGGAAAGCGCCAATAATTCTTAAAACTGGTGATGTTATAAAGTGTAATAAGGATACTGAACACTGGCATTCATCTACCAAAGATAGTTTGGTAACTTATTTAGCAATATATGGTGGAGATCAGCCTACCATTTGGACTGAAGTTCTTTCTCAAGATTATTATGATAGTGTTGCTGAAAAACTTAAAAATTGATTCTATATAATTGGCTTTATAGTTTCAATCTAGCAGAAGCAGCAATGCTTTGATTTGCATAATCCCCTTCTAAATATTTCAAATAACCTACAATAGCTATCATCGCAGCATTATCTGTGGTGTATTCAAACTTTGGAATGTAAGTTGTCCATCCAAATTTTGATTCACCATCTTTGAGCGCTTTTCTTATTCCAGAATTTGCTGAAACTCCACCTCCAATAGCAATATGTTTAATGCCCGTTTCTTTACTTGCCTTTTTTAATTTGTCCATCAATATTCCAATTATTGTATATTGAATGGAAGCACAAATGTCGTTCAGACGCTCTTCAATGAAATTAGGATTAGTTTTAACTTCATTTTGAATAAAATATAAAATAGCTGTTTTTAATCCCGAAAAACTAAAGTTTAGGCCATCAACTTTGGGTTTAGTGAATTTAAATGCTTTAGGGTTTCCTAATTGGGCACGCTTGTCTATTTCTGGTCCAGCAGGATAGCCTAAACCCAAAACTTTTCCGCTTTTATCATAAGCTTCGCCAACGGCATCATCTATAGTTTCACCAATAACTTCCATCTCAAAATAGCTTTTTACTTTAACTATTTGTGTATGTCCACCAGAAATTGTCATGGCTAAAAAAGGAAATGGAGGTTTATTAAATCCATCTTCTTCAATAAAATGTGCCAAAATATGAGCTTGCATATGATTGACATCAATCAGTGGAATATTTAAACCATAAGCTAATGATTTAGCAAATGAGGTTCCTACAAGCAAAGATCCCATTAAACCTGGTCCTCTCGTAAAGGCGATAGCTTTAAGCTGTTCCTTATTAACATTAGCCATTTTTAAGGCTTGATGTACTACTGGAACTATATTTTGCTGGTGGGCTCGGGAAGCCAATTCAGGCACAACTCCACCATATTCAGCGTGGATCTTTTGCCCTGCAACAACATTACTTAAAATCTTACCGTTTAGCATTACAGAGGCAGCAGTATCATCACATGAAGATTCAATACCAAGAATATAAATATTTTGTGAAGCCATTAGCGTAAATTGGGCACAATAATTGTTAATTTTGGGTTCAAAGTTATAACTTTAATACGTATCAAAAAATTTTTAAAAATAACATCCAAGATTCTAGCAATACTTTTGCTATTATTTGTCATTTTGGTACTTGTACTTTCTATCCCTGCGGTTCAAACTCATCTAGGAAAAAAAGCAACTAAACGCCTTAATGAAGAATTTGGAACGCGTATAAACATTGGGAAAGTTGGATTGCAATTAAATGGTGATGTAGAACTTAAGAATATCTTTATTGAAGATTACAAAAAAGATACTTTAATCAGTATTCAAGAGCTTAATACATCTATTTTAAGTTTTAGAAATGTGTATTATGGCAAATTAGCTTTTGGAGACATTGATGTAATAGAGTTATTTTTTAATGTCAAGACCCACGAAGGTGAAAACCAAACCAACTTGGATGTGTTTGTGGCAAAGTTTGATGAAGATAATCCTAGCAAAGAAAAAAGTGGATTTTTACTTTCTTCAAGCGATGTATCAATCTATGATAGCAAGTTTAGGTTAATTGATGAAAATAAAGAAAATCAAGGTATTTTAGAATTTGATAACCTAAATATTAATGCCACTAACTTTTTAATTTCAGGACCAGATGTAAGTGCCCGTATTAATACTTTGGCTTTTCAGGACACTCGGGGCATAACTGTTAAAAATATGATTACAGATTTTGAGTATACGCTGGATCATATGAGTTTCAATAATTTAAATATTCAAACACCAAACTCAACATTAAATGGTGCAGTAAGGTTTGATTTTAAGAGAGAAGATTTAAAAGATTTTGAAGATAAAGTAAAAGTCACGGCTAGCTTCAATCAAGCGAGTGTGTTATTAGATGACCTTAATGTGTTTTATAATGAATTTGGCGTTGGCCAGGTGGCTAAAATGAGTGTAGACTTAACTGGGACGTTAAATGATTTAAATGCAAGAAATTTAGCCTTAACAACAAGCACGGCAACACGAGTATATGGAGATATTAATTTTAAAAATCTTTTTAGCCCTGAACCTAATAACTTTTCAATGGATGGTAAGATTAATAGCCTATCATCAAATTATTATGACCTAAAAGCGCTCTTGCCCAATATTTTAGGAGAATCAATCCCAACAGTATTTTCAAAATTTGGAAATTTCATCATTGACGGAACTTCTTTTATTACGGCAACAACTATTGATGCCGACTTAAATATCATGTCAGATTTAGGCAAAATCAAATCAAACCTCAAACTGACCCATGTTGATGATGTTGATAATGCCGATTATATTGGTAACGTCGTTTTTACCGATTTTGATCTTGGCCGCTTAATAGACAACTCAGACATAAAAGCTACATCATTCAATTTAGATGTAAACGGTCGTGGATTTACCTTGAAAAATCTGAAAACAAAAGTAAGCGGTGAGGTTTATTTGATTAATTATAATAATTACGACTATAAAAATTTAGAAGTTTCCGGAACATTAGGAAATAATATCTTTAATGGTTTACTGATTTCAAATGACGAGAATTTTAAATTTAAGTTTGATGGATTAGCAGATTTATCCAAAGATGTAAAGGCACTTGATTTTACCGCAAATGTTGAATATGCCAATTTAAGAGCACTTAACTTTGTAAAAAACGATAGTATTTCTGTGTTTAAAGGAATAGTGACCACATCTTTAAAAGGTTCGGGGGTTGATGATGCCTTTGGCAGCTTGAATTTTAAAAATACAACGTATATTAATGAAAATGATGAATATTATTTTGAAGATTTTGCCATAAGCTCAAATTTTATAGATAGTAAAAGAGTAATGGAAATTAACTCTCCTGATATTGTTCAAGGTACGGTAAGTGGTAATTTTAAATTTAAAGATATTGGGAAGCTTATTGAAAATTCGGTGGGCAGCATATATACCAATTATATTCCTAACAAAATTGATGGTGATCAATACCTAGATTTCAACTTTAGAATTTACAATAAAATCGTAGAAGTGTTTTATCCTGATATAGAACTCGGAGCTAATACATTTATTAAAGGTAGAGTGGAAAGTGATGAAAAAGGATTTAAACTCACATTTAACTCACCACAAATTAAGTTATTTGATTATTTCGCTGATGACATCCAAATTAGCATTGATAACTCAAATCCGTTATTTAACACCTACATTCAAATAGATAGTTTAACCACCAAATACTATAATGTTTCAAAATTTAATCTCATCAATGTTACATTAAGAGATACTTTATTTATAAAATCTGAATTTAAAGCAGGAAGCAAGAATAAGGATGATTTTAACTTGAGCATGTATTATACCATTGATGAGAATAACAAATCTGTGGTTGGGTTCAGAAAATCAGACATTACATTCAAGGAAAATAAATGGTTTATTAATGAAGAGCGAAATAAATCCAACAAAGTTGTTTTTGATAGATCCTTTAAAGAATTTGACATTAGCAATATAGTCATGAATCATTATGAAGAAGAAATTGAACTTTCGGGAATCATCAGGGATTCAACCTATAAAAAAATAGAACTCGATTTTAAGGATGTTGACCTTGAAAAAATCACACCCAGAATAGATAGTCTCTCCTTGGCAGGAAGGGTCAATGGTAAATTGGATATTCTTCAGCAAAACGGTGTGTATTTACCTGCTTCCAACGTTAGTATTAGTGACTTTAAGGTAAATGATTATGAACTTGGTCTCTTACAGGCAAATGTAACAGGAAACCAGTCTTTGACAAATTATAAGGTTGATGTCTTGCTAGAAAACAATAACCTAAAATCCTTAATTGCAAAAGGAAATGTAGATGTTGGATCTAGCAACCCAAGTATTGATGTTGATATCACATTTGAGGAGTTCCTACTCAATCCACTTAATCCTTTTGGTGAAGGTGTAATTACCAATATACGAGGATTGGTTACGGGTAAAGCCAGTGTTACCGGAAGCTTGAAAAACCCGCAGTTCAATGGTGATTTGCTTTTGGATAATGCAGGATTAACAATACCATATCTTAACGTAGATTATAGTTTTGATTTTGATTCTGAAGTGATTTTGGAACAACAACGATTCATATTTAATAGGGCACAAATAACAGATTCAGAATTCTTTTCAAAGGCAGAACTAAATGGATATATAGAGCATAAAAATTTTTCTGACTGGAAACTTAATTTAGATATTGATACAAATAGGTTACTGGTATTAAATACTGAAGATAATGAAGAAGCCTTATACTACGGTACTGCCTTCATGAACGGCACGGCTTCACTAAAAGGTCCTACAGATGAGTTGGTCATATCTGTTGATGGCAGTACTGCACAAGGTACTGTGTTTAAAATTCCGTTAAATGATTTTGAATCCTATGGGGACAACTCCTATATTCATTTTTTAAGTCCAGAAGAAAAACAGGCAAGATTGCGAGGTGAACAGATCATTGAAACCGATGTTAAGGGTTTAGAGCTCAATTTTGACCTTATTATAAATCCTTATGCAGATATAGAAATTGTAATAGACCGAAATTCAGGTAGTACAATACAGGGTTCTGGTAATGGTAACTTACTGTTTGAGATCAACACAAACGGAAAATTCAGAATGTTTGGTGATTTTGCGGTTACTAAAGGCACGTACAATTTTAAATATGGAGGTTTAGTTGAAAAGCAACTTACTGTAGAGCCTGGAGGAAGCATACGTTGGGAAGGCGATCCTTTGAGAGCCCAAATCGACTTAAAGGCCATATATGAAACCCAAGCAAATCCATCTGTGCTTTTAGATAATCCAATAAATAGGAGCATTCGTGTTGATGTGGAAATAAATCTTACAGGCCAACTAGAACAGCCCGAACCAGATTTCACCTTTAAGTTTCCTAATGTAAGTTCAACTATAAAATCGGAGTTGGATTATCGCCTTGAAACTAAAGAAAGCAGGGAAAACCAGGCCCTTTATTTATTGGCAACAGGTTCATTTGCTAGTGAAATTAGTTTAGGTCAGCAAGCCTATGGTACTATTGCAGATAGAGTAAATAGCCTTTTTAATAGTATTCTTTCCAGCGGTAACGATAAAGTTCAATACAGTTTAAATCTCGAAGCTGGAGAAAAAACACCAGAATATCAAACAGACGACCGTTTAGGATTAACCTTGAGCACTAAGATCAGTGATAGGGTTTTATTTAATGGTAAAGTAGGTGTCCCTATTGGTGGGGTAAATGAAACTGTTATTGCTGGAGATGCCGAAATAGCCATTCTTTTAAACGAAGATGGCACATTAACGGCTAAATTTTTCAATCGCGAAAATAATATTAGAAATTTTGGTGAAGAAATTGGGTACACGCAAGGTGTTGGACTTTCATATAATGTAGAATTTGATACTTTCAAGGAATTTCTACAGATCATTTTTTCTGGTAAAAACCGAAAGAAAATCAAACAACAAAATCCAGATGTTAATGCTCAAAATTCCACTGATGAAAACTTGCCGAATTACATCAATTGGAAGGCAAAAAACAAAAATAAGGAACAATAATCCTTGAATATTCTTCTAAAAATTAAGGTTTTTATTAACGAAAACGTTTGAAGTTTTGTTAGCATCTAAATTATTCATAAATACTGCTCTAAATCTAGTTTTAGTTTATTAGTTTTACTTTTTCAAATTGAAAAACTATGTCAAAAAGCATTAAAAAAATAGGTGTGATGACCTCTGGTGGTGACTCTCCAGGAATGAATGCTGCCATACGTTCTGTTGTACGAACATGTGCTTATTACCATGTTGATTGTGTTGGAATTTATCGCGGATATGAAGGTATGATCGAAGGTGATTTTAAAGAAATGAATGCTCGAAGTGTGAAAGGCATTATCAATAAAGGAGGAACTATACTAAAATCGGCCAGATCAAAAGAATTTAGAACAGCTGAAGGCCGTAAAATTGCCTACGAAAAATTAAAGGAACAAAATATTGACGCATTAGTTGTTATTGGTGGAGATGGATCGTTCACGGGAGCCATGATTTTTAATCAAGAATTTGGTTTTCCAGTAATGGGAATTCCGGGTACAATTGATAATGATATCTTTGGAACTACCCATACTTTAGGTTATGACACGGCACTAAATACTGTTGTTGAAGTTATTGATAAAATCAGAGATACGGCGAGTTCGCATAATCGATTGTTTTTCGTCGAGGTTATGGGGCGTGATGTTGGTCATATTGCATTAAATGTTGGTGTTGGAGCAGGAGCAGAGGAAATCCTTATACCTGAAGAGAATTTAGGTTTAGATCGATTACTCGAGTCTTTAAGACGTAGTAAACGTTCAGGGAAGTCTTCAAGTATTGTTGTTGTTGCAGAAGGCGACAAAATTGGTAAAAATGTATTTGAACTTAAAGATTACGTTGAAGAAAACATGACCGAATATGAAGTGCGAGTTTCAGTACTTGGTCATATGCAACGAGGAGGATCACCATCTTGTTTTGATCGTGTATTGGCTAGTAGAATGGGAGTGAAAGCTGTAGAAAGCCTTCTGGAAGGACAAACCAATTATATGGTAGGATTATTAAATGACAAAATGGCTTTAACGCCATTAGATCAGGCTATTAAAGGCCAGTCAAAAATAGATAAAGAATTACTACGTGTGTCAGATATTATGACCACATAACATTAAATAAAAAATCATGACAAAATTAAAGTTAGGAATTAACGGATTTGGAAGAATAGGAAGAATTGTTTTTAGAGCAACATTAGACAGACCAGATGTAGACGTTGTAGCAATTAACGACCTATTAGATGTTGAGCATTTAGCATACCTATTAGAATATGATTCAGTACATGGAAGATTCAATGGAACCATTGAAGTAAAAGATGGGCATCTTATAGTGAATGGTAAAAAAGTGAGAATTACGGCAGAAAGAGATCCTAAAAATTTAAAATGGGATGAAGCTGGAGCAGATATTGTAGCAGAGTGTACTGGTATTTTCACAACTTTAGAAACTGCAGATTATCATATTCAAGCTGGTGCAAAAAAAGTAGTTATTTCAGCGCCAAGTGCAAACGCTCCAATGTTTGTGATGGGTGTTAATGATGACAAACTTAAATCAACAGACACCATTGTGTCAAACGCTTCATGTACTACCAACTGTTTAGCACCTTTAGCAAAAGTATTAGAGGATAACTTCGGGATTGAAGAAGGATTAATGACAACTGTTCATGCAACAACTGCCACTCAATTAACGGTTGATGGTCCATCAAAAAAAGACTGGAGAGGTGGTAGAAGTGCCTTGTTGAACATTATTCCAGCATCTACTGGAGCAGCAAAAGCTGTAGGTAAAGTTATTCCAGAATTAAATGGAAAGCTTACAGGTATGGCTTTTAGAGTACCTACGGCTGATGTATCGGTTGTAGATTTAACTTTTAGAACTAAAAAAGAAACTTCATTAGAAGAAATTAAAAAGGCATTTAAGACTGCTTCAGAAGGAAAAATGAAAGGTGTATTAGGCTATACTGATGAACTTGTTGTATCTCAAGATTTTGTAAGTGATGCACGTACAAGTATTTTTGATGCCGAAGCTGCAATTGAATTGAATTCTAGATTCTTTAAGGTAGTATCTTGGTATGATAACGAGTTTGGCTATTCCAATAAATTAGTGGACCTTGCTCAAAAAGTACATTCTTTATAACAACAATTAAATGTTCAGTGGTTGTGGAATATTATATGGCCACTGAACATTATCTCTGAATTTTATGATATTAATTGTAGATAGCGGCTCCACCAAATGTGATTGGATGGCTGTAGATAGTAATGGTAAACAGCTTCTCGAAAAAATAAGAACTCAAGGTCTTAATCCTGCCATTCTTAAAGAAAAAAAGCTGAATAAAATAATTAGCAAGAGTGAAGAATTAATGCAAATTAAATCTGAAGTCACTCACTTGTTTTTTTACGGTGCAGGTTGCGGAACCGAAAAGCCACGGCTTATGCTTGCCGAAGTACTTCAATCTATTTTCTTAAATGCTCACATAGAAGTCACAGAAGACACTATGGCTGCTGTACGTGCGACGCTTAACCATGATGACGAAGCTGCAGTAGTTTGTATAATGGGTACAGGATCTAATTGTAGCTACTATGACGGTGAAAAGTTACATCAAAGGGTTAAGTCATTAGGTTATACCTTAATGGATGAGGCTAGTGGAAATTATTATGGCAAAGAGCTAATCAGGGATTATTACTTCAACCATATGCCAGAAGAGATTAAAGTGGCTTTTGCAGATCGCTATAATTTAGAACCTGATTTTATAAAATATAATCTTTATAAGCAACCCAATCCAAATGCTTATTTGGCAACTTTTGCTGAATTTATGTTTTTATACAAGGATTCTAACTATATAAAAGAATTAATAAAAAAGGGCATACGACTCTTTTCTAAGAATATGATTCTTCAATATGCCGAAGAACTAAAAACTGTTCCTGTACATTTTGCAGGTTCAATAGCCTTTTTTGCCCAAAATGAAATTAAGGAAATAGCTCAAGAATTTAAGTTTGCAACCGGTAATTTTGAACGGCGCCCAATTGAAGGTCTTGTCTCATATCATACTAAAGATTTATAAGTTCAATTGGAATTTGTCGCTTACGAAATCCAACCTTTTGCAATAGCTTTTTTAGAAAACCAAAGTAATAAGATTGCAAACAATATAACCATAGCAGTCATCGTAGCAGCTCCTGGTCCATAAATAGCTATAGAATCAATTATGAATAAATTGTAAACCATTTGTGCCATTACTGCTAAAAGAGAAATCAATAATAAATGGTAGGCCAGTTTTTTTCTTAAAAGTAGAGCCAACGCACCAGTAACTCCTGCAAAAACTGCCAAAGCAAAAGCGGCAGTTACCCAAGCAGGTGTGTCAGCTAAAAGTTCTAATTGCTCTGTTGTATATTGCCCACGAAAAGCATCGGTATTGTAAGCTTGTCCTAAATATTGCATAACACCCATACCATTCCAGATCAGTGCTATTGCACATACAATCCAATACCAAAAAGGTGGTTTTGAAGAAGAAATTGAAGTCATAAATTGTAAGTTAGTTAGTAAAAACACAACAATTTATGAAAATTAAAACTAATGGTTCAATAAACTTAAAGAAAAAGAATATTCTACAAAAAAACGATTAATCTTCCACAACATGTAAAACCGGGGTCTTATTCACCCATTTTCCATTTTTGGATTCACCTAATATAATGACATCTTTTGTTTGCTCGTACTCTTTAATAGTCCTCAACATTTGATCTTTAGTGTCTCTGTGAATTTTTATACCTGTAGCCTTACCTTTATTTCGAATCTCTATATAAAATCCGTCTCTAAATTTTATCGGTCTTGTTGGAGGTCTTCCCATGAATAGTTGTATTGAAGAATTAAACTTGCATATTACTGAAAATATATTCAAAATGCAAGTCCTAAATAATTTTGCGCAAATATATACATTCATTTTACAATTTGATGTACTCTACAATTATAAAATCTTATGGTATAATTGAGCCTTACTATATAAAAAGTTTATATTTTTATGAAAACCCATATAATTTCGAATTATTTCATAAAAGCAACTATAAATGAAATCTAAAAAGAAAAAAAAGTCATATAAAACCAAAAACCTTTCTCCAGGTACAATGGCTTACCGAGGAAAGAAGCAATCAGAAGAAACTTTTGTTGAAGTTATCTCTTATAATAAAGAAGACTATAAAAAATTTGAATCTAAAAGTGTTGCTGATGCTTTTAACTTTGATATCACTAGCCATATCACTTGGATTAATATTAATGGACTTAATAATCTGCAAGAGATTGAAACATTGGGGACACACTATAATTTGCACCCCTTAACTTTAGAAGATATTGTAAACACCAATCAAAGGCCAAAAATAGAAGAGTTTGAAAACTACCTTTTTATTGTTTTTAAAATGGTTTTTTTTAAACAGGATGAATCTTTAAACTATGAACACGTTAGTATGGTGGTTGGAAAAAATTATGTTCTAACATTTCAAGAAGCTGATGGCGACGTTTTTGATGATTTAAGAGAACGGATTTCACATGGAAAAGGTAGAATAAGGTCATTAGCTTCAGACTATTTAATGTACACAATACTTGATGCCGTTGTGGACCAATATTTTTCAGTCATTGAGGCCAGTGGTGACCGTATTGAAGATCTAGAAGCCGGAATATTCAATGGAAATTCAGATAATCAAAATACGCCGATTCAAATTCAAGAGTTAAAATCGGAAATCTTAAAAATTAGAAGATCAATACTGCCTTTTAGAGAAGTAGTTAATAAATTGGAAAAAATTGAAGGTCATATAATTCATCAAAAAACCCACAGCTTTATTAGAGACTTATATGATCACATCGTTCAAGTTAGTGAATCGGTTGATTTATATCGTGAAATGGTATGGAGTTTAATGGATATGCATATGACCATAATAAGCAATAAAATGAATGAAGTAATGAAAGTACTTACCATTATTGCAACTATCTTTATTCCACTAACGTTTATTGCCGGGATTTACGGGATGAATTTTGACCATATCCCTGAACTACATTATGAATACAGCTATTTTATTCTTTGGGGTGTAATGATAGTTCTCTTCATTTTTATGTTAATTTATTTTAGAAGAAAGAAATGGCTTTAACATAATTTAAGTTATTAAAGCATGTTAAATCACTTGACATTTGCCTTGTAGTCCATAGGCTATATTGTATACAAACCTAATAACAAACTATATACTTAAACAATGAGCTCTTTGGACATGCAAGATGAAAAACTGTTGCCAGTAGTAGTCGAACTTAATAAATTAATGGCCAATTACCATATCTATTATCAAAAATTAAGAAACTTTCACTGTAATGTTTTAGGCAAAAAAATCTTTGATCTTTTTTAAGGTTCAAAAAGTTATATTTTGATGCAGAAGGAAATTTTGTTTATGAATATTATGACAAAGAAAAAGGCAAAATTGTTATCAAAACCTTTTCTTCATCAGATTCTGAATAATAAATCATAATGTTTATATAAAAGCCCTAAATCTTTAGGGCTTTTTTGTATTTTAGAGTCAACCAAAAATTGAAAAAATGAGTATTAAAATCTCAAAAAATGTTTTAGATTTTTTTAATCGGCTAGAAAAAAATAATGATCGAGATTGGTTTAATGAACACAAAAAAGAATTCAAAACCATTGAGGCCGAAGTAAAAATGGCTTATAAACATTTGTTTGAAATGCTAAAAGCTCACGATGATGTTGATCAATTTAAAATGTTCAGGATTTATAGAGACGTTAGATTTTCTAAAAACAAATTACCCTATAAAACTCATTTTGGCGGATCATATCATAGAAAAAAGCCAGAATTAAGAGGTGGTTATTATTTGCATATTGCTCCTAATAATGAGTCTTTTATTGCAACAGGTTTTTGGGAACCCAATAGTGATGATTTATACCGAATTAGAAAAGAATTTGAAATTGATGATTCCGAAATTAGAACTATTGTCAATGATAAATCCTTTAAATCGGTTTGGGGCGAGTTTGTTGGTGACGAACTTAAAACAGCACCAAGAGATTTTGATAAAAATCATCCTGCAATTGATCTCATCAGGAAGAAGCAATACATTTTTACTAAAAAATATTCTGATTTAGAAGTGCTTTCTGATACCTTTTTAGAAGACGTTAATAATTCTTTTAAAGCTATCAGACCCTTTTTTGATTATATGAGTGCTGTACTCACTACAAATTTAAATGGAGAATCAACTATATAATTGAATTGATGGTATAATCGGTTCCATTAAAATTAATATGCTCACCAACTTCTTTGTTTTTTAATAATGCACCTATTGGGGATTGCAATGAAATTGCAAAATAGGTTCCATGCTCCAAATCTATTTTACCAACACTTACTGATAAAAAAAAGGCAGTGCTTTGGGTAGATATCAAACTACCAAGTACGGCCTTATCATTCTTAAGTTTTGGGTTAATGAGGCTCAACATATCCAACATTTTGTTAGCATCAGCAAGGTGAATCATATTTTTCTCGAGATCATTTAAAAGTTTACCATGACCAGAATCATCATCTTCATCGGTACTTTTGTCATTACTTTCAATGGACTCTTTTATAGTTTCTATTTCTTGTTTATAATTGTAAATACGTTTGTTTACATGGTCTAAACAAACCTGTAGAAGTTCTTGTTTTATACTCATAAAGCTATGCCACTTTAGGCACTATAAGTTGAATGTGATCAATTAATCGATCTTTTACAAGACTCATCATACGTTTATTTAGAGCAGAAGAGTTTTTGATGTAGATCTCATATTCTTCAATTGTAAATTGACCTATGACCATTCCTTTTAGTGAGTTTCTGAACTTCATGTCTTTATGAATGGCATTTTCAATATAGTCCAATTGTTTTGGCAAAGATAGTTCATAAAACACATTTTTATGCTTTGCAATATAATTTTTGAAAACAGAAATTAATAATTCGTTTTGAAACTTGATTACTGGACGTAAAGTAGCATTTTGAAAACGTTCGTCATCACTCATAGTATCATAAATTAAAGCAGAAGTGATTACAGGACGAATGTGATTGAGGTTTGTAGTTCGATCAGTCATGGCTTAAATTTTACTAAAAATAAAAATTAAGTATAGCCTATAAAGCCATGCTTTTATATGTTGTTAACCGGGTTATTAACATTTAAACTAAAATTTTGACGAATGTTTCAATTATTCCAGTACAAATAGGAGATAAAATTCAAATTAAGTAGCTTTTGAAAATCGACAAAACTTTACGAATAATTGAAGCCGTTTTTATTAATAATTAGGTATGTGTAACCCTAAAACAATGTTTCTTTGTGCTTCTTTAATTTTTCCCGACCCAGATAATGAAACAACACCTTTACCACCTCTTGGTTGCGCCCGATTTTTAATATTGGAAGTTAAATATGGATCATCTGAAAAATAGATATCTTCAATATAATATTCATTTTTATCTGGCTCTTTAACTGTTATATGAATATGTTGTGGGATGGTAGCATTAGGGTAAGATGCTGGACGGCTTGTGTAAAATGTATAACTTCCTTGAGCATCTGTTTTTAACCAGGTGCGCATATAACCATGGCGCCTTTCCCATCCTTTTGAACCGCTATTGGAAGGGTAAATACCTTTGCTATTGGTGTGATAAATATACAAAATCACGTCTTTAGCAGGTGTTTTACCATCAACTTTATATACAGTACCACTAATCTTGATTTTATTCGAACTTTCTTTAAATCCTGGAATAGTATCAATTGCTTTTAAAGCTTTAGTACCATATTCATAAATGGCCTCGCAACCTTCACAAGGACCACCTATAAGCTTGGTTTGGCTTTCAGCACAAGAACAAAACAACAGAATTAATAAACTTAAGTATAAAGGTCTAACCATAATGACAATTAAATAAAGTCTTAAGATATTACAATTATACTTTCGCATTGTAGTGTTTAAGAAAAGTTTAGAAAAATATTAACAGGATTTTTAAAGTATCTTTTAAATGATAATCTTTGAAAAAAATATATTTATGAGATTCCATACCAGAAAATGGGTTAAACCAGAAGACTTAAATCCTAATCAAACTCTCTTTGGGGGACGTTTATTAGCTTGGATTGATGAAGAAGCCGCTTTATATACCATTATCCAATTAGAAAACACAAGAATAGTAACCAAATATATTTCTGAAATCAACTTTATGAGTTCAGCGAAGCAAGGTGATATTATTGAAATTGGTATTGAGGTGATAAAATTTGGTAAATCCTCCTTAACTTTAAAATGCGAAGCTCGTAATAAAATGACTAGAGAAACGATTCTAACCGTTGATAATATAATTATGGTTAATTTAGGTGATGATGGAAAGCCAAAACCTCATGGCAAAACAACTGTAGAATACGTAAAAGATAGAATAGAAGAATAGTATGTATAAAAAAAGCACCTTATTAAGGTGCTTTTTTAGTTTTATTTTAATAGGATTAAAATTGGTATCGTATACCTAAAGCAATGTCAAAATCAACATCATCTCTATAGCTTCCAAAACCTAATTCTGGTCTAAAGTCTAAAGATATTAATAACGGAATATCAAAATCATATTCAATTCCTATATCTCCAGCGGCAAATACAAAAGTTTCGTCATCATGATTAAAATTATTGTCAAAACTGTATGAACCAACACCGCCACCAACACCAGCGTACCAATTAAATCCACCATCAATATTCCAAACCCATTGGTATAATCCGGCTAATTTAAATCCATCATAATAATTCCCGCTTCTCCAACCTAAATCAAACTCTAAACGATTGTTATCTCCTAAACCTCTTTGGTAGGAAACTTCTGCTCCAAAACCATCACTATCACCAAGTCTCAAACCTAGTGCGTTAGGCGAAATATCTTGCGCATGAGTAAAAGCTGTAAAGCCAAATAAAGTAATAGCTAATAGAAATAAATTTTTCATAAATTTTTAAGTTTTTAGAATTTTAACAAAATTACAATTAACACTAATTTTACTACAGACTATAACGTAAATGTTATGTTAAAATTGGATTAATAATTTAAATTTAAATAAAATTGTTACTTTTCAGTCATATTTACGAATGATTTGTATGAATTGGATGTTTCAGTTAATTTTTAAGTTGAAAAAGCTCGTTTTAAACATTGACATACTAGAAAATAAGTGATCTTCTTTATTGGATTCGACTTCTTATGAATACAGCATATATTAACAAAATTCTATAGTCTTTGTTGAATTCAATTTTTGTTTCTCTAATAATAAAATTACTTTAGCACAAAATATTCAAGTATGGCAGGAAATTCCTTTGGAAAATTATTTAAACTCACCACATTTGGTGAGTCTCATGGTATAGCAATAGGAGGTATAATTGACGGTTGCCCAGCAGGTTTAGAATTGGATTTTGAAGCCATTCAAAATGAATTAAATAGAAGAAAACCAGGGCAGTCCGAAATCGTAACACAACGTAAAGAACCTGATACCGTAGAGTTTTTATCGGGTATATTCGAAGGAAAAACAACCGGAACTCCAATTGGCTTCACTATTCATAATACCAACCAAAAGTCAAAGGATTATTCGCATATTAAGGACGTTTACCGACCTAGTCATGCCGATTATACCTATCAAAAAAAATATGGCCTTCGCGATTATCGTGGTGGCGGACGTAGCTCTGCTCGCGAAACAGCTAGTAGAGTAGTGGCCGGAGCAATAGCAAAACAACTTATAAACTCTATTAAAATCAATGCATTTACGTCTTCAGTTGGTGATATTTTTCTGGATAAACCCTATCAAGAATTAGATTTTACTAAAACCGAAGCTAATACTGTGCGTTGCCCAGATGATGAGCTCGCTAACAAAATGATAGATAAGATAAAGGAAATTAGAAAACAGGGTGAAACTATTGGAGGTACAGTAACCTGTGTTATCCAGAATGTACCAATCGGACTTGGAGAACCTGTTTTTGACAAATTACACGCCGAACTTGGTAAAGCTATGCTATCTATTAATGCCGTAAAAGGCTTTGAGTACGGGAGTGGTTTTTGCGGCGCCATGATGAAAGGAAGTGAGCATAACGACTTGTTTAATGAAGATGGCTCAACAAAAACTAACCTTTCAGGTGGAATCCAAGGCGGAATTTCAAATGGCATGGATATTTACTTTCGGGTAGCCTTTAAACCAGTTGCTACTATTATTCAAAAGCAAGATGCTTTAGATGCTTCAGGAGCCATTGTGGAGATGCAAGGTAAAGGACGCCATGATCCATGCGTTGTGCCAAGAGCCGTGCCAATAGTTGAGGCTATGGCAGCGTTGGTCATTGCAGATTACTATTTGCAGAATAAAATATATCAGTAGCTATTTCCCGCTTTTCGCTGTATCTTTTTACCTTGTAAAAAGGATGCCGCTACAATCGGGGCTATTATACATTAAAAACTCCTGTTTTAAAAGGGATATATATTAAACATATGAAAAAACTAGCATTACACTGGAAAATTATCATTGGAATGGTACTGGGTATCATTTGGGCTCTTCTTTCTAGCTTTATGGGATGGAGTTCATTTACCATCAATTGGATAGACCCATTCGGCACTATTTTCATTAACCTTTTAAAACTTATTGCCGTACCATTGGTGTTGTTCTCGATTATTAGTGGTGTAGCAAATATTGGGGACCCTAAAAGTTTGGGTAGAATGGGGGGAAAGACCTTACTGATTTACTTACTCACTACGGTAATGGCGATTTCATTAGGATTGCTTTTGGTAAACACCGTAAAGCCAGGCAAACTCATAGATAAACAAAGTCGAATAGATAATCGTATTAACTACGAAATATGGGCGTCTTCGCAAGGTTACGAGATTAAGGATGGTATCAATTACCTTAAGGACCCTGCTTACATGAAACGTGCTCAAGAAATAACAGAGCTAACTAAAAATGATTTAAAAGAGGTGTCTGTTGCCGATAAACTCGATAAGGCCAATAAACAAAAAGAAACCACTCCGCTGCAGCCTTTAGTGGATATTGTACCTGATAATTTCTTTTTCGCACTATCTAGTAATGGTCTAATGTTACAAATTATATTTTTTGCTATATTTTTTGGAGTCTGTTTACTTTTTATACCAAATGACAAATCTCAACCAGTAGTGACTTTAGTAGATAGTATAAATGAAGTCTTTCTTAAAATGGTTGATTTAGTCATGCAGGCTGCTCCATTCTTCGTGTTCGCTCTTTTAGCTGGTGTTGTAAGTAAAATGGCTGGAAATGACATTGGAAAAGTGGTCGAAATATTTAAAGGATTAAGTTGGTATTCGTTAACGGTTTTAGCTGGATTATTATTAATGATATTTTTAGCTTATCCTTCCATTTTAAAGGCCTTTGTTAAGAAAATTCCTTATGTAGGTTTTTTCAAAGCTATGGGGCCAGCACAAACTTTGGCGTTTTCAACATCGAGCAGTGCAGCTACATTACCAGTAACCATGGAATGTGTTGAACATAATCTTGGTGTAGATAAAAAAATTAGCAGTTTTGTATTGCCAATTGGGGCTACCGTCAATATGGATGGTACAAGTTTATATCAAGCTATAGCCGTTGTTTTTCTTGCTCAATTACACATGATCGATTTAACTATTGGACAACAATTAACGGTAGTTTTAACTACAACTTTAGCATCAATAGGTTCTGCAGCAGTTCCTAGTGCCGGATTGGTAATGCTTATTATCGTTTTGGATTCGGTAGGATTGAATCCAGCATGGATTGCCATTATATTTCCTGTTGACCGAATTTTAGACATGTTTAGAACGGTAGTTAATGTTACAGGAGATGCAACAGTATGTACGATTATTGCTGATGGTGAGAAGATGCTTAATTATCAAGAAGCAAAAGATCCTACAGAGACGTTTGAATTGGATTCTTAAACAATGAATACTACAATTAACAAACCACTGGTATCGGTTACATGGTTAGAGCAACATTTAGATGCTTCGAATCTTGTCATTTTAGATGCATCAATACCTAAAGTAACAGGTGATGATACAAATGACGCCAATGAGGTTCAAATTCCAAACGCACGTTTTTTTGATTTAAAAAATAAATTTAGTGATAACAGTGCGCCCTTTCCAACAACCTTTCCTTCATTAGACCAGTTTCAAAATGAAGCCAGAAAACTTGGCGTCTATAGTAACAGCGCAATTGTTATTTATGATGATAAAGGCATTTATTCTAGTCCAAGAGTATGGTGGTTATTCAAGGCGTTTGGGCATCACAATGTAGCTGTTCTTGATGGTGGTTTACCTGCTTGGACCACTGCAAAATATCCGGTTGAAGCTAAACATGATTCACCTACAACAAAAGGTGATTTTACTGCTAAATTACAACCTAACTTGATGAAGTTTTTTGATGATGTTAAAAAAGAATCGGTTGATGCTAAACACATCATAGTTGATGCACGATCTAGAGGCCGTTTTAATGGTACAGAACCAGAACCTCGAAAAGGACTGCGAAGCGGAACCATTCCGAATTCAAAAAATCTTCCTTTTGAAGAATTACTCAATAACGGAATATTTAAATCAGAAGCTGAATTACTGAACATTTTTAATACTGTGGCTAAAACTTCTGATCACATTACCTTTTCATGTGGCTCTGGAATTACTGCTTGCGTTTTGGCTTTGGGCGCAGAGTTAACTGGATATAATAATATTTCTGTGTATGATGGTTCATGGACAGAATGGGGGACTTTAGTAGAAGCATAACTATGGAACAAGTTAAGTGGACAAAAGATGAGTTAGTGGCATATATTCTGTTATTTGCAGCGCATTCAAATTTCACCGAATCTAATCACGAAAAGAATGTTATCATTTCTAAAGTTGATATGCAATCCTTTCAAAAAATCCATCACGAATTTGAAGGGGATAACGATTATCAAAGTATTCAAAAAATTATAAAAGGCCTTGATACTTACAACTATTCAAAGGATGATTTAAGCCTATTATTTGCAGATATCAAGCTATTATTCTTTGCTGATGGCGAATTCGATCTTTTAGAACAAAACATGTATAGAGGCTTAGAACGATTGCTGAATTCTGGAAAATAAATAGTTTATTTCACTTTAATACTCCTTATTATATTATTACAACTACTTATTTATCAGTATGTTAAATAATGTATTACACGGAGTATTTTTACAATTCGTTTGAGTTTAACAAATATTTACAGCCATACATCGATATTATTAAATAAGGCTTTGCCGTTTAACTATCTTTACTATATAAAATAATTTGCTATTAATCAATATAAATGCACTTATAATCATAAGTGATTTTTTTAGAGTTAAATTAGTTTTTAATTAGTTGTTAATTTATAAAAGCCCTGTCCAAGGGCTTTTTTAATTCAAGAATTTTGATTGTATTTCCGGTGTTGGTATCATACATTCATCACGCCTGCCATACCATTTATATCTGTTTTTGGCAATATAATCATATACCCAATTTCTAAGGAATGGCGGAACGATTAGAAAAAACGCCATTAAATTTCTTGGGTAGCCCAATTTTGAGGCAATTTTTAATGCTGCGGTAGATTTATAACTTAAGTCCATTTTATTTGACATAAGAAGTATCGAGTCTGTTTTTGTTTGATCTATTTTGAATTCCTTAATAAGTTGCTGTCCAATAGTACTTTGCAGTGCCGCAAACCTGAATGCATCCTTTTTATCGTGCTTAATTATGTACTGCACAGAAGCATTGCACAAATTGCAAACACCATCGAATAAAATAAGTTGTTTATATTTTGGAAGATTTATCATTTTTTTGATTCCACCAATTCTAACTGATCTATACTTACATTAGTCGTAAACATTCCATAATTAACAACAGCTTTATTTTTTTCAATTTTATCAATATTGCCAACAGCGCGTCCATCCTCCAAACGCACACGGTCCCCAACCTTTAAAGTTGGTTTAGGTTTTATAGGCTCTATCGCTTTAATTTTAGCGGCTTTTTTGTTTTTCCGTATAACTTCTACCTTTTTATCGGCTTCACGTTTTACCTTTGTTTCATGAGCTTTTGTTGCCTTTTTTTGTTTAGCTGAAACTTTTTTACGTTTAGAGTTTTCTATTTGAACTATTTTAAAGAATTCATTTAACAATTCACGCTTTTGTTTGTTTTCAAAATAGCTTTCTGCCAAATCATTAATCTTTTGCCCTAAATAAATTAATCGCTGATTGCTGTCGTACAACTCCTGATAACTTTCTAATTTCTTTTGAATTTTAGCATTGATTTCTTCAAGTTTATCAGCTTCTGACTGCTTTTTACGTTCGTTTAATTTTAAGGATTGCTCTGTTTTTTCAAGTTTTGAACGTTCCTTTTGTAATTTGGCTATAGTTGCATCAAATCTAACTTTGCCACGTTCAATTTTCTTTTTGGCTCTATTTATTAAACTATATGGAATTCCATTTTTTTGGGCAACTTCAAAAGTGAACGAACTACCTGCTTGCCCTAATACCAATTTGTAAATTGGTTCAAGACTCTTTTCATCAAACATCATATTAGCGTTTTGCATATATGGCAGTTCATTTGCTAAAATCTTTAAGTTAGAATAATGTGTGGTAATAATACCATAGGCTTCACGATGATAAAATTCTTCCAAAAAGGTTTCCGCCAAAGCCCCACCGAGTTCTGGATCACTTCCTGTTCCAAATTCATCTATAAGAAACAACGTGTTTTTATTACACTTTTTCAAAAAGTAGTTCATTTGTTTTAACCTATAACTATATGTGCTTAAATGATTTTCAATAGATTGATTATCACCTATATCACTTATAATTCGATCGAATAAACAAACTGTACTTCGCTCATGTACAGGAATTAATATGCCGCTTTGTAGCATCACCTGTAGCAGACCAATAGTTTTTAAAGTAATACTTTTACCGCCTGCATTGGGTCCAGAAATCACAATAATGCGTTGTTCTGGATGTAGAGTGATAGACTGCGGATAGGTTTTTAATTTTTGCTTTAGGTTGGAAGTTAATAGAAGTGGATGATAGGCATCCTTTACTTCATAGTGTTTGTCATCATTAATATTAGGCAAAAGGCCATTAATGGCTTGCGCATATTTTGATTTCGCATAAATAACATCGAGTTGGGTTAAAAATGATTGATAGTGTTTTAGCAAGTTTAAATACGGTCGTGTAAATTCTGTCAAAGACTTCAGAATTTTTGAAACCTCTTCTTGTTCCTCAAATTCCAAATTGTTGAGCTCCCTAGAATATTTAAATGTAGTTTCAGGCTGTATGTAAACAATGCTACCTGTTTTACTGCTACCAAGAATGTTTCCTTTCACTTTACGACGATACATGGCCTTCACTGCAAGAACACGTTTGTTCTCTAACACTGACTCTCTTATATCGTCTAAATAATCGAGTCCAATATAACTATGCAAAGCCGTAGCAAAGCTCTGATTGATTTTTCCTTTGGTTATATTGATGGTCTGACGAATATTAGTCAATTCTTGTGAAGCACTATCCTTTACATCTCCAAATCTATCTACAATTAAATTAATTTCATCGATTAGGACTGTTGTTACATTTAAATCACCTGTAAAAAGCAGTAAATTTGGATAATACTCTTCAAAAGATTTTAAGCTTTTCAAGATTTCATTAACAGTAACTGAAATAGAAACTATCTTTTTAAAACTGTGGGTTTCTAAACTTGAATTTTCAATCTTTAAAAGCTTTAATTCTTTTGTGATAGGTTCAAAACCATGGTTCGGAATTCGATTATCATTATCAAAAGAAGATAAATATTCATTGGTTAGTTGCAAATCATTAAATAACTGCTCTTTTAGTTTTATCGGTCGAATATTTTGAACTTCAGTTTTTCCCAGATCGGTTATGCAATACTCCGCAATTTGATCTAGAACGTCATAAAACTCTATATCCTGTAATGTTTTCTCGTGAATATTTATCATTTAGAAATCTCCTGAAACCTTAATGACAAAGGTAAATAATGATTTTTACTTTTAATGATGGCTGAAGATAAAATAGAATGTACTATTTTGCAATTCATGCAATAGTTTCTAGAAATTATATGGAGGTAAACATAAACGACAATTGGAAATCTAAATTGAAAGGTGAGTTTGAGAAACCGTACTTTGTACAATTAGCAAAATTTGTAAAGGAAGAATACTCAAAACACAAGTGCTACCCAAATGGGAAACAAATTTTTGCTGCTTTTGATTGGTGCTCATTTGATGATTTAAAGGTTGTAATTATTGGTCAAGATCCTTATCATGGAGAAGGACAAGCTAACGGTTTGTGTTTTTCGGTTAATGATGGCCTATCGCATCCACCTTCATTAATCAATATTTTTAAAGAAATACAAAGTGATATGGACTTACCTTATCCACAATCAGGTAATTTAGAACGATGGGCCAAACAAGGAGTTTTACTACTCAATGCAACATTAACAGTTAAAGCTAATAGTGCAGGAAGTCATCAAAATAAGGGTTGGGAACGTTTTACAGATCAGGTTATAAAAACAATTAGCGATCAAAAAAATAGTGTAGTATTCTTGCTTTGGGGAGGCTTCGCAAAACAAAAAGCAAAATTAATTAATAGTCAAAAACACCATCTACTTACTTCTGGACATCCATCGCCATTAAGTGCCAATAGAGGTTATTGGTTTGGAAATAAACACTTTAGTAAAACTAACTTCCTGTTGCAGCAAGCTGGGATGGAGGTAGTTGATTGGTCATAACAACACCCATATCTTTTTTTACAATGTGTGGTCGTTGGGTAACCTTTCTTTTAGGGGTTTTGTTACAACTAGTGAATAATAAAATAAAGTTAAGCGCAATTAAAACAGTAAGAATCAGGGTAATGGTCAAAATCATAAAACTAAATTTATGCCAATACTTTTGGCGTTTGGGTTAGGCCAAAAATAATAATTTTATTTAAAAATCCTTAAAAAAATCTTAAAAATATTCATTTCATCGATAAAATAACACATTTAAACACAATGATTTACAAGTTTAAAACTAAACTTTCATAAGCTATTTTTTGTGAAATAATGTCGAGATCAAGAAGTTTTTGCTGTACATTTTCAAGTGTGTTTTTGTTGATATTAGATTGCGACCATTCAGTTAGAGATAGCCATTCTTGTACATCTTCGAGTTTTTGATTGTATCTATTAGCAATGGTTTTGTCGATACTTGGGATTTCTTTAAATTCTAAAGTTGTGTTATTAATAATATTTAAAATAGTCTTAACATCATCGGCATGTTCGTTTAAAAAATCATTTCTTACTGCAATAACAAAACAAGGCCACGGAGTAGGGCAATTGCCAATTCTTCTAAAAGTCCCAGAATCAACTAAAGGTTTAGTGGTGAATTTTTCCCACATAAAATAATCGGCAGTTGCATTTGTTAACCCATCTACAGCGCCATCGAGATTATTAATAACTTCAAATTTTAAGTCTCTATTTAAGTTCCAATCATGATTTTGAGCATTGATATATGCCATGAGGTGTGAACCTGATCCAAAACGGCTTATCGCAGCTTTTGTTCCTTTTAATTCTTCAATAGACTGATACTCTGAATTTTTTGCGACATGGATTCCCCAAATTAATGGTGACTTCACAAAGGTTTGTACAATGGTGCTAGGATTTCCTTCAATGATATCTTTAACAATCCCTTCTGTAAGTATTACAGCCATATCGATACTTTCATCTCTCAAAGCTTGACACATATCGCCAGTACCGCCGTGATAATCACGCCATCTTAAATTAATTCCTTCCCTTTTATAAGCACCATCTTTTAAAGTAAGATACCAAGCCAAATTAAAATGTTCTGGTACACCTCCAATATTCACTATTTTCATTGTCCTACAATTTTTTTAAGAGTATAGTCAATCAAATCATTAACCACTTTTTGTGGGTTTGAACTAAATTCACCTGTTGATCTATTCGCTATTATGGCATTCAAAGAAATTGCTCTATGCCCTAAAAGTTGAGAAAGTCCATAAATACCAGCTGTTTCCATTTCAAGATTTGTGATCCTGTGACCATAGTAATCAAAACTTGCGAGTTTCTCATTAAGCTGATTGTCTTGAATAGCAAGACGCAAAACCCGACCTTGAGGACCATAAAACCCCACATTGGTTGCCGTAAAACCTTTTAAAGTCTGATTTGAATGAAATTTTTCATTGAGTTCCTGATTGCAGGAAACCACATAAGGTTTTGACTTTGACCTAGACCAATTAGTATGTTTAATCAAGGCCTCAGAAATATTTGAAATCTGAATGCCTTCACTGTCATAAAAATGCAATAAACTATCAAAGCCTACGGCCATTTCACTAATTAAAAAAGAGTCTACAGGGACATTAGTTTGAATAGATCCTGATGTACCAATTCTAATAATATCCAATGACGTAAGGCTACTTTTAAGCTCTCTGCTTTCAAAATCAATATTTATCAGAGCATCAAGTTCATTCAGAACGATATCGATATTATCAGTACCTATTCCTGTTGAAATTACCGTAATACGATGACCTTTATACGTTCCTGTTTGAGTATGAAATTCGCGTTTTTGAAGTCTAAATTCGATTTTGTCAAAATGTTGGGTTACTTGTTCAACTCTATCTGGATCACCTACAGTTATAATTGTTTTAGCTAGGTGCTCGGGTCGTAAATTGAGGTGATAAATACTTCCGTCAGGATTTAGTATAAGTTCTGAAGCTTTAATGGGCATTAATTACTGTTTTTACAAGTCTATTTTTTTCTTTACTAAATTGGAAATCGAGTCGGTTAACACCACCAAAAGGCATGTTGTCACCAATTTCAACAGCAAAATTATGCTGTGCGATTAAAGCTTCATGACCTTCTCTGTTTAATGTGATTTTTTCGTTTTCCTCATTATAAAATATAGACAATTTATCAATGATTCGGGATAACTGCACATCTCCAAAGCCATAATAGCCTTGATAATTAAGCGCATATCCTAATAAATGATGTTTCGATTTAATATGATTATCTTTAATGATCTTTAAAATATTTCCTTCTAAAATATTAAGTCCACTTTTTTGATCAGGAAACCGCTCCAAATGAGCTTTCAAGCAATTTGACAAATACTTAAAGGATGATTTTTTAGTTATGTAATGTTTAAAAAGGTTGTGATCTTTACCACAATAAGTTTTCCAGATGGTTTCTGCTAAATCAATATCTTCTGGCTTCAGCTTTATTTTTTTACGATAATGATGAAATAATTGGCTTGAACTTAATTCTGATAATCCTTTTAAGTTTTTTTCTCCGGTTATTCGGCCACTACACACCAAATATAGAGGAAGTTGAACTTTCTTTTGTTGAAGCAAACTAATAACGGCAACAAGATTGATATGGCAAAATAAATCATATTCAAACCATAAAACAACTTCGGAATAACCACTTAAGTTGTCTAAATCTCTTATTTCAGTGATGTATTCAGACTCGTTAATTTCGATATCGTAATAATCGTTTAGGAAGGTTTTACGTTTATTAATAAATGAATCGCTATCTATATTGGCTTCAGTGGGACCTTCACACAACATTTCCTGCCATGTTAAAAAGCCGCCTTCAATATTCAATTCTTTAAGATATTTGGTGAGGCTATTGCCATTAGTGATATGAAGCGACTTTTCTGCCATAATATTAACCTCCTACACGCTTAACATTAAACCCTTTTGCTTTTAATAATTGCATGATCTTGTCTCTGTAATCCCCTTGAATAATAATCTTATCATCTTTAAAGCTTCCGCCTACACTTAAAGTTTGCTTAAGTTCTTTAGCTAAAGCTTTAAAGTCATCTGTGGCTCCAGTATAACCTTCCAAAATGGTGATTGGTTTTCCTTTGCGCTTTTCATATTTACAAATAATGGGGTCATCCTGCATCCAAATGGCATCTTTTTCTTCGTTTACTTCTTCTGCCTCTTCAGAAATATAGTCGGGGAACAATTTTTTAAGCTGATCCTGCAAATCCATGGGTATTATTTTTTAATTAATCCTAAATCAACCAGTCGTTCATGCAAAAATTCACCAGCAGTTATATCTTCATATTGCTTTGGGTTTTCTTCATCAATGCAACTTTCTAACACATTTAATTTCATTTCACTAATTGGATGCATGAAAAACGGTATAGAATAGCGTGATGTTCCCCAGAGTTCTCTTGGAGGGTTTATTACTCTATGAATAGTCGATTTTAGCTTGTTATTGGTGTGTCTAGATAGCATGTCGCCAACGTTGATCATTAATTCATCTGGATCAGCAATCGCATCTATCCATTCTCCTTTATGGTTTTGAACTTGTAAGCCTCGCCCTTGTGCACCCATTAATAAAGTAATGAGGTTAATATCACCATGAGCTGCTGCTCGTACAGCTTCTTTGGGTTCTTCCAAAATAGGCGGATAATGGATAGGTCTTAATATTGAATTTCCATTGTGGATATATTTATCAAAATAGGTTTCTTCAAGATTTAAGTGTAATGCGAGTGCCCTTAATACGTATTTAGCCGTTTTTTCCAACATACGATACGCCTCTTTTCCAACTTCATTAAATTCAGGGAGTTCCTCAACAATAACATTAGCTGGATACTCGGCTTCTAATTTTGGATTGTTTTCTACGTATTGCCCAAAATGCCAAAACTCTTTCAGGTCGCCTTCTTTTTTGCCTTTAGCACTTTCTTTTCCAAAAGACACATAACCGCGTTGCCCTCCTATACCTGGTATTTCATATTTTTGTTTTACCTCAACAGGTAAATTAAAAAAATTTTTAACTTCACTATAGAGATCATCTACAAGCTGATCATCTAAAAAATGCCCCTTTAAGGCCACAAAACCTATTTCTTCATAGGCCTTGCCAATCTCATCTATAAATTTTTGCTTCTTAATTGGATCTCCAGAAATAAAATCATGAAGATTCACACTTGGTATTATATTCATTTTGTTTAACTTTTAAATCGAGGTTGAATATACAAATGTAGGGAAAAACATTGTTAAAATCTGAAAGTTCATTTGGTCTAAAAAAAGTTTAGAGTAGGTAATAGTATATCAATTTTATTTACATTTGAACTATCTTCATAAATTAGATATAATGTTGACTTCAATCAAAAAACATATGCTATTCGATAAAAAAGGGCTAGATAATCAAACACTTTTGAACCTCTATTCCAACATGCTAAAACCGCGGTTGATAGAGGAAAAAATGTTGATATTGTTACGTCAAGGTAAAGTTTCTAAATGGTTTTCTGGGATTGGTCAAGAAGCAATTTCTGTTGGTGTTACTATGGCACTTAAAAACGATGAATATATTTTACCTATGCATCGTAATTTAGGTGTGTTTACAACCAGAGATATTCCTTTAAATAGATTATTTGGTCAATGGCAAGGCAAAGCAAGCGGCTTCACCAAAGGTCGTGATCGTTCATTTCATTTTGGTACTCAAGACTACCATATAGTAGGTATGATTTCACATTTAGGTCCACAGCTTGGCGTTGCCGATGGAATTGCTTTGGCTAATATTTTAAACAATAAAAATGAAGTTACTGCAGTATTTACTGGTGAAGGAGGAACCAGTGAAGGTGATTTTCATGAAGCTTTAAATGTTGCTTCTGTTTGGCAATTACCAGTAATCTTTTGTATTGAAAATAACGGATATGGTCTTTCTACACCCACAAGTGAACAATATCATTGTAAAGATTTAGCTGATCGTGGTAAAGGCTACGGTATGGAAGCATTTGTACTAGATGGTAATGATATTATTGAAGTGTACACTAAAGTCAAAAAACTAGCTGAAAGTATAAGAAAACGTCCCAGACCAATTCTAATTGAATTTAAAACTTTCAGAATGCGAGGTCATGAGGAAGCAAGTGGCACCAAATACGTGCCAGAAAAACTGATGGCTGAATGGGAACTTAAAGATCCTTTAATAAGTTTTAAAAACTATTTGCTAAAAGAGAAGGTTTTAACTCCTGAAAAAGATCAAGCGCTGACTATAAAAATTAAGGAAGAAATTGATGTTGCCTTGGAGCAAGCTAATGCCGAACAGCCTATAATTCCTGATAGAAGCGTAGAATTAAGTGATGTTTATAAAACATTTGAATATCAGCACATTGAATCTAATTCTAAAGCCGAAGAAATACGTTTTATTGATGCCATTTCACAAGGCCTAAAACAATCTATGCAACAACACAAAAACCTTGTGATTATGGGGCAGGATATCGCGGAATATGGGGGTGTTTTCAAAATTACAGAAGGTTTTGTAAAGGAGTTTGGCAAAGAACGTGTTCGAAATACACCTATTTGTGAATCAGCAATTGTTGAAGCTGCTATGGGTTTGTCCATAGCAGGTATAAAATCTGTTGTTGAAATGCAATTTGCTGATTTTGTTAGTTCTGGTTTTAATCCTATTGTTAATTATTTAGCAAAATCCCATTACCGCTGGAATCAAAATGCAGATGTTGTTGTTCGAATGCCATGCGGAGGTGGGGTGGCAGCAGGCCCTTTTCATTCCCAAACTAATGAAGCCTGGTTTACTAAAACACCAGGATTAAAAGTGGTATATCCCGCTTTTCCGTATGATGCCAAAGGTTTATTGGCCACAGCCATTAACGATCCAAATCCTGTACTATATTTTGAACACAAAGCACTTTATAGAAGTATTAGGCAAGAAGTACCAATAGATTATTTTACTATTCCATTTGGAAAGGCTTCGCTTATCAAGGAAGGCAAAGATGTTACAATTATCACCTACGGTTCTGGAGTTCATTGGGCACTGGAAACACTTGCAAATAATGAAGATATTAAGGCCGATTTAATTGATTTAAGAACGCTTCAACCATTAGACACAGAATCAATTTATAATTCAGTTAAAAAAACAGGGAGAGCCATAATAGTACAGGAAGATTCTTTATTTGGAGGTATAGCCAGTGATATTTCAGCGTTGATTATGGAAGACTGTTTTGAATTTTTAGATGCTCCTGTAAAACGTGTTGCAAGTATGGAAACTCCTATTCCGTTTATAAATCAATTGGAACAGCAATATTTGGCGAAAGGACGATTTGAAGAAGAATTAAAAAATCTTATAGCTTATTAGTTCAAATAATTTCTAACCCATTTTATAATTCCCCAAAAAAATACTTTAACTTGCTATTCCTAACCATTTCTTTCTAGAAAGTTAATTTATAATTTCAATGAAACATTTTAAAATCACTTGCCTCTCCCTAATCCTTTTATTTTCTACTTTTTTAATGTTTTCTCAAAAAATTGATGAGAATATTTTTAGTGGATTAAAATTCAGAAATATCGGACCTGCTTTTACGTCTGGTCGCATTGCTGATATTGCAATTCATCCAAATAATGAAAACGTGTGGTATGTTGCCGTTGGTTCGGGCGGTGTATGGAAAACCGAAAATTCTGGGACTACATGGACGCCACTTTTCGACAAGGAGAAAAGTTATTCTACTGGAAGCATTGCAATTGACCCAAATAACCCGCATACCATATGGGTAGGGACCGGCGAAAACGTAGGGGGTCGACACGTTGCCTTTGGGGACGGTATTTATGTGAGCCACGATGATGGTGCGACATGGAAAAACATGGGTTTAAAATCATCTGAACATTTGTCAACAATTATCGTCCATCCAGAAAATTCAAATGTGGTTTGGGTGGCTTCACAAGGACCGTTATGGACTTCAGGTGGTGAACGAGGTGTCTATAAAACATCAGATGGTGGTAAAACATGGAATAGAACCTTGGGTGATGCTGAATGGGTAGGAGCTACTGATATAGTGATTGACCCTAAAAATCCAGACGTTTTATATGCAGCTACGTGGCAACGACAAAGAACTGTCGCTGCTTATTTAGGCGGAGGTCCTGGCACTGGAATTTTTAAAAGCACAGATGGTGGTGATACATGGACAGAATTAAAAAATGGTATTCCAAAATCTAATTTAGGAAAAATTGGCCTTGCTATTTCTCCGTTTAATTCTGACGTTATTTATGCTGCCATTGAGTTGGATCGTAAAACAGGAGGAATATATATATCTACAAATAAAGGCCAATCTTGGAGCAAACAATCTGATACTGTATCAGGTGGAACTGGACCTCATTATTATCAAGAATTGTATGCTTCGCCTCATCATGAAGGGCAACTTTTTCTTATGAATAATTATGTTTTGATATCTCAAGATCATGGAAAAACTTTTAAGCAGATGAATGAAAAAAATAAGCATGTTGATAGTCATGCCATGGCCTTTAAAGCTTCAGATCCTAATTATGTGCTTTTTGGCACTGATGGAGGGCTTTATGAAAGTTTCGATCTAACAAAATCATGGAAGTTCATTAGTAATTTACCTATTACACAGTATTATAAGTTAGCCGTTGACGATTCTAAACCCTTTTATAATATATATGGTGGGACGCAAGATAATGGGTCTCATGGAGGACCATCACAAACCATGAGTCGAATTGGAATTGTTAGCGCCGATTGGTGGAAAACTCTAGGAGCAGACGGTCACCAATCAGCAATAGAGCCGGGGAATCCCAATATTACTTATGGAGAATTTCAAGAAGGTGCACTGTGGAGAATCGATCAAACAACCAAAGAAACAGTGTTTATTCAACCACAGTCGAGAGAAGGAGAACCATCTGAACGATTTAATTGGGATGCCCCTATTTTGGTGAGTCCGCACAAACCTTCACGTCTTTATTTTGCATCGCAACGCGTATGGAAATCTGATAATAGAGGAGATGATTGGACGCCTATCTCAAAAGATTTAACTCTTAATCAAGACCGAATTACACTTCCAATGTTTGGGAAACAACAGAGCTGGGACAACGCATGGGATGTTGGCGCTATGTCTAATTATAACACCATTACGTCTTTGGCTGAATCACCAAAACAAGAAGGCCTTATTTACGCCGGAACGGATGATGGAATTATTCAAATAACCGAAGATGGTGGAACAAATTGGCGAAAAGTCAGTTTAAATTCTATAAAAGGATTGCCACAAACACCTTTTGTCAATGATGTGAGAGCAGATTTATTTGATGCAAATGTGGTTTATGCAGCATTAGACAATCATAAATATGGTGATTATAAGCCCTATTTAATTAAAAGTACAGATAAAGGTAAATCATGGACATTAATTAATGGTGATTTACCAAATACGCTTTTAACTTGGCGTTTAGTTCAAGATCATATAAAGAAAGATTTATTATTTGCGGCAACTGAATATGGTATCTATTTCACATCTAATGGCGGTAAAAATTGGATTCAATTAAAAGGTGAAATACCAACCATAGCGTTCAGAGACATTACTATTCAGAGACGCGAGAATGACCTTGTAGGCGCATCATTTGGACGGGGATTCTTTATCCTAGATGACATATCACCTTTAAGAAATTTTGACAGTTCAATGTTGAATACAGAAGCTACTTTATTTGATGTAAAAGACGCCTATTGGTATATACCATCTAATGATAAAGCAGAAGGACAAGGTGATGATCGTTACGTCGCTGATAATCCTCCATATGGTGCTAATTTCACCTATTTTATGTCCGACAAGATTAACAGCTTAAAGGATGAACGAAAATCTAGAGAAAAGACCAACACTGATTTTCCTGGTTGGGATGCTCTTGAAGCTGAAAAAAATGAAGATGGTCCATTAGTACTACTAATTATTAAGGACGCAGATGGTAATATCGTAAATACGGTAAAAGGGACTAATAAAAAAGGATTTAATAGGGTTAATTGGGAATTAAATTACCCGAATAAAGGTGGTGAAGAATTAAGCACTAATAGAGACACCTTTAGTGGTGGCTTTATTAAGGCCACTCCAGGAAGCTATACTGTCACTCTAGTCAAACGTATAAATGGTTTAACAACCACCCTGCAAGGACCTAAATCATTTAACGTAGTGCCTTTATATGAAGGCGCTTTACCGAGAAAATCGTATGATGAAATTAATGCATATAGAGAAACCATTGTCGATTTTCAACAAGATCTTAAGGCCACCAATATGGTGATGTCAAAAAGCCTGGATCAAATTGATGCTATGACAAGAGCCGCGAACAAAACAACACAATCTAATACCGAAATACTTAAGCAAATTAATGACGCACGAGTGAAATTATTAGAAATTCAAAAAGAATTGTTTGGCCATCCAATAAAAGGGGAAATAGGAGAGTCTTCTAATCCAACACCTAATAATGTTTCTCGTATCGCTTTCTCTGTTGCTTTTAGTACTTATGGGCCAACTGGGACACATAAGGCATCGTTAAATCGAGCAAGTAAGCAATTATCAGATATTAAATCAAAATTAAAATCGGTAACCAGTTCAATGTTACCTGAAATTGAAAAAGCTTTAAAAGCTGCTGGAGCTCCGTGGATTGAAGGACAAGGACTAATTGACAATTAGAGGTAAACACTTAAAAAAAACCGACAACTTTAAGTTATCGGTTTTTTTTATGATTTAATTCTAACTATTATTGCGATTGAATTTGCTTGGCTACGGCCTCAACTTCATCTAATACCCTTAATAAATTACCGCTCCAAAGCATGGCAATTTGTTCTTCAGTATAACCGCGTTTTACAAGTTCTAAAGTGACATTAAAGGTTTCAGAAGCATCACTCCAGCCTTGTACACCACCGCCACCATCAAAATCACTGCTAATACCAACATGCTCTAAACCTATTTTTTCAACTAAATAATCAATATGATCAACAAAATCTTGAACATTCACTGCAGGTGGAAGTTGGGGCATTGATTTTGCTTTTTCTTTTACAATACTTCTCATTGCAATATAGGTTTCAATGTACGCATCTCTTTCAGTGTTTGGCAATGCCATGATATCCTTTCTAGCCATCCAAGGTTTTCCTAGGGAATCCATAACTTCTTTTTCAAGCACTTTTAAGGCCTCATTTCTGGCATCATCTTTTTCTTTGCTGACATAGGCTTGAAAAGCAACCGTTTGCACAACGCCACCGTTTTTTTTCAACCATTCCAGCTGCTCATCATCAAGATTTCTACTGTGATCGCACAATGCTCTTGCAGAAGAATGTGATGCAATAATAGGGGCCTTACTTAACTCAAACATTTGTTTTATTGCTTCTTTAGATGGGTGAGAGATATCGATCATCATACCAAGACGATTCATTTCCTTTACAACCTCTTTTCCTAATTCGCTCAAACCATTATTCAACCAAATACCATCAGCTTCTCCAGTATTGCTATCACTCAATTGACTATGGCCATTATGCGCCAATGACATATAGCGGCCTCCAAGATTGTAGAATTTTTCTACGTTTTTAATATCTGTTCCAACGGGATAACCGTTTTCAATACCTATCATGGCCACCTTTTTACCAGATTTTACAATCCGTCTTACATCGTCAGATGTGGTTGCTAATTCTATTTCATCGGGAGCAATTTCGTTCACTAATTTATGGATGGCATCAAATTTTGACATCGCATTATCATAAGCTTTCTTGTAGCCTTCATCTGTTAAAGTGTCTTGACCAGTGTACACAATAAACCAAGCGACATCTAAACCGCCTGCTTTCATTTTAGGTAAATTTACTTGTGAATCTAAATCTTGGGTATAATTAATAGAATCGGTGAAATTTTTGACATTGATATCACAATGGGTGTCTAGAGTAATCACTCGTTCGTGAATAGCTTTGGCTTTTTCAATAAGTGCAATGGAATCTTTAGCGCGATCATTAGTTTCAGATGTTCTTGAATCGTTTTTACAGGACATAAGTGTTGTTGCTAAACAAAAAGTAATAATAAGTAATTTCATAGGTAGAATGTTAATTTTTTAAAAATGTGAATTTACAAAAAGCAAATTCAACTTAAACAATAATAATGTATATTTAAAAATGGATTTTAGATATCTCATTCTTCCACTAGTGCTTGCTTTTTATTGTTGTGAAGAAAAAACAGTTCCTAAATACGAATGGAAATCGCTACGTGTTACAGCCACGGCTTACAATTCGGTAGAATATCAAACCGATGGGGATCCTCATATTACGGCTTTTGGCGACAGCTTGAAACCAGGGTTAAAATATATTGCTGTTTCCAATGATTTATATCGGCTAGGATTTAAACAGGATACCTATGTAACTATTGAAGGTCTAAAAGGAATTTACCTTGTTAAAGACAGAATGCACGAACGTTGGAAAAATAAAATTGACATTTACATGGGAACAGATATCAAAGCAGCGAAACAATGGGGCAGAAAAAAAGTTACCGTTCATTTTAGAGTTCCCTTCGAAAAATAATTCTTTACTCATATTAAATTTCATTAGCTTTACTCAAATTTAATCTTAATCATTCTATGAAAACACAATTATATGCGTTTCTGTTAGTTGGTTTGTTATTTATTTCTTGCAAATCTGAGCAGAAGTCTAAATCACATTATGCTGATATTCCTACCCCTAAAGCTAAAATTGTTCCAGAGGAATTAACCATTCATGGTGACACCCGTATTGATAATTACTTTTGGATGCGTTTGAGTGATGAACAAAAAAATGCCGCAACTCCAGATGCCCAAACACAAGATGTATTAGAGTATTTAAATGCCGAAAATGCATATTTAGACAAAGTTATGAAGCCTACCGAGGAACTTCAAAGCACTTTATACGAAGAAATCGTTGGTCGCATAAAACAAGATGATCAATCTGTTCCGGTAAATGATAACGGTTATGCCTATTACACTAAGTATGAAGAAGGTAATGATTATCCTTTGTATTGTAGAAAAAAATTAGGATCTGATGTTGAAGAAATTATTTTAAATGGCCCCCAAATGGCCAAAGGGTACACTTATTATGGAATTGGTGGTCAATCAATAAGCCCAGACAATAAACTTTTGGTTTATGGGATCGACACCGTTTCTAGACGTAAATACACCTTGTATTTTAAAAATTTGGAGACCGGAGAGTTATTAAAAGACCAATTGAGTAATACCGGTGGAAGTGCGGTTTGGGCCAATGATAATAAAACCGTTTTTTATACCACAAAAGATCCGCAGACCTTAAGACAAAATAAAATTTACAGACATACTTTAGGTACCGATCAATCCAGTGATGTGCTAGTTTTTGAAGAGAAAGACGAAACCTTTAATTCGTTTGTTTATAAAACTAAATCTAAAGCATATATTATTATAGGAAGTTCTCAAACTTTATCTCAAGAGTACAGGTTTTTAGATGCCAATACACCAAATGGTAAGTTTAAAATTATTCAACCAAGAGAAACTAATTTAGAATATGGTGTCGACCATTTTGGAGATCATTTTTATATACGAACTAATAGGGATGCAAAAAATTTCAAGTTAGTTAAAACACCTGTAAAGAAACCCTCAATAGAAAATTGGGAAGATGTGATTCCGCACAGAGAAGATGTGTTCTTTCAAGATTTTGATTTATTCCAAAACCATTTGGTTTTGACCGAACGAAAAAAAGGTTTACGTGAGGTTAGAATTATGAAATGGGATAATTCGGAAGACTATTATTTGGAATTAAATGACCCCAGTTATTTAGTCTATACAACATCTAACATTGATTTCAATTCTAATATATTGCGTTACGGTTACACCTCTTTAACTACGCCAAACAGCACCTATGAAATCAATATGGACACCAAAGCCAAAACCTTATTAAAACAGGAAGAGGTTGTAGGTGGGTTTTCAGCAGAAAATTATAAATCAGAACGCTTATTTGCTACTGCAAAAGATGGCACCAAAATTCCTATATCATTAGTTTATAAAAACGGAACTGACAAAAGTGAATCTACGCCATTATTACTGTATTCTTACGGGTCATATGGAAGTAGTTCTGAAGCCTCCTTTGATGCTTCACGATTAAGTCTATTAGATAGAGGGTTTATTTATGCCATTGCACATATTAGAGGCGGACAGGAAATGGGTCGTGATTGGTACGAAAACGGAAAGCTATTGAAAAAGAAAAATACCTTTACAGACTTTATAGATTGTGGAGCGTATTTAGTATCTAAAGGTTATACTAGTCCAGGGCATCTGTACGCTTATGGAGGATCGGCTGGAGGATTGTTAATGGGAGCTGTCTTAAATATGAAACCCGAACTATGGAATGGAGTAGTGGCTGCTGTTCCTTTTGTGGATGTTGTTTCAACCATGTTAGATGAGACTATTCCTTTAACTACTTTTGAATTTGACGAATGGGGTAATCCAAAAAACAAAGAGTATTATGATTATATGAAGTCGTATTCACCCTATGACAATGTTGAAGCAAAAGATTATCCAAACATTTTGGTAACTACGGGCTACTGGGACAGTCAAGTACAATATTGGGAACCCGCAAAATGGGTAGCTAAACTTCGTGAATTAAAAACAGATAATAATCTCTTATTAATGGATTGTAACATGGAAACTGGACACGGCGGTGCATCGGGGCGTTTTGAACGTTACAAGCGTACAGCATTGATTTATGCTTTTTTATTAGATTTAGAACATAGAAGTTAAAATCATTTAATTATATATAAAAAGGGAATCAGTAATTTGATTCCCTTTTTTACTTAACCTTTTTATTTTGTTTCGGCTTCCGATAGTAAAAATGGATACGCTGCCCTTACGTTTTCTAATTCTTGCCTCGTCAACGCTTCTGGTTTTTTACCATAGACTTTAAGTGCATATTCTTCACGCAATTCGAAGTAAGCTTTGGTTAACTCATCTTGCACTTTTATATAAAAATCATATGTGGTTAGTTTATCAGTTTGCAATGATACCACAGCCATTGTTGGATGATCTGAAAGTGATGTGAGTTGTTTTCCATTACAATAATTGCAAGAACCATCACCATTATTATCTAAAAAGGATTTTGTCAACGCTTTGAGCTCTTCAAGTTCTATCAACTGATCACCAACAAAAATTTGATCATTTCGACCCAAAATAACCCTAAAAATATTTCGATCATTACTAGTATCAGTGCAATCCATACTTGGTGGGCAAGGGCTTGGCAACTTACGGTTAATGCCAGCATCAACTGAAATAGTTGTTGTAACTAGAAAAAAGATGAGTAATAAAAATGCAATATCGGCCATGGAGCCTGCATTAACTTTTGGAGAAAATAGACGCTGTGATCTCATTTTATTTGGTGTTAGTAGTTTTAAAAACTGTCACAAAAACAGTACCATAACTAAAAAAACCAGCATATTTTAGGTATGCTGGTTTTCTAATTGATTTGATTGATGATTGTTTTGTCCATACATCGCTTATCTGATAGTGCTTAAATCGTCATTGATGGAATGCGATGTATTTGTGATTTTAGATAATGATTTCATGGTTTTTTGATTTTTTGATTGATGATGTTTTCTTAAAAACGTTTATTATCTAAAACGTCTTTTACTGTTCCAAGAGTTGCTTTTTGATTGCTCAAAAGATCTTGTCATTTGATTGTTGTTTAAAGTTCTCATAATTGAATGTTTTTTGATTTGATTTATAAGAAAGACGACAAACAAAAACATTTGTTACAGTACTATGCTTAACAGAGTAACAAATTAACAGTTTTTAACACTAAAGGTTTACATTATAACAGTTTATAAGTATTTTTATATGACATTTTGACGAGTGACATCGAAAAAATGTCAGCGAAATGGGTTTAAATAGGTTTGGTATTTTTTTTGTTTTAGATAAGGTGAAAAATTAAAGTTTAACCTAAAAATTTAAAACCATGAGTACATTAGTAACCATGCCTAAAAATGGCAGTGACGTTTCAAAAAGAAATAACCTTACATCGTTACCAAGTTTTTCATCTTGGTTTGATAATTTTTTTGAAAATAGTTTAGGCACCGAGTTTCTTTCTAATTTTAATACTGGAATAACCCTTCCAGCTGTTAATATTAAAGAAACAAATGAAGATTACGTGCTAGAACTTGCTATTCCAGGCATGAAAAAATCCGATTTTTCAATTGATGTGGATAATAAAACCCTTTCAATTGCCTCCGAAGTCAAACATGAAAATGAACAAAAGGAGGAAAATTACACTCGAAGAGAGTTTGGTTACTCATCCTTTAAACGTACGTTCACTTTACCAGATTCGGTAGAATCAGATAAAGTAAAGGCGACTTACAAAGACGGAATTTTAATGGTAACCTTGCCTAAACGTGAAGAGGCAAAACAGAAGCCTCCAAAACGCATACAAATTTCATAATTAAAGGCAATTCGCAATAGGGGAAACAAATTGTTTCCCCTTTTTTTTTCAAATGTTTTTAACAATTCGCTCAAACAACCTTATAAAATAGTAATTTTGTAAGAATTTTTTTTTGAGGACCATACTATATATGTCAACATCCACCCAACTACAAGAGACACCTGAAACCAAGAAAAGTCTGTACGATTATCAAATTGCAGACTTAAAACGCATTTTTGATGTCTTGGAGAACGCACCAAGTAATTATAACTTACTCTATCAGTTACCAACGGGTGGTGGCAAAACAGTGATTTTTTCAGAAATCGTCAGGCGTTATATCCAAAAATATAACAAGAAGGTTGTAATTCTTACGCATCGTGTGGAGCTTTGTAAACAAACATCCAAAATGCTATCTGGATTTGAAGTAAATAACAAGGTTATTAATAGCAAGGTTAAAGAGTTGCCAGATCAGGATCAATATAAATGTTTTGTGGCAATGGTTGAAACCTTAAACAATCGTCTCAATGATGATAAACTAAAGCTCGAAGATATTGGTCTGGTTATTATTGATGAGGCACATTATAATTCCTTCAGGAAACTATTTAAGTTTTTTAAAGATTGCTTCATTCTTGGAGTTACGGCCACCCCATTAAGTTCTAACATCAAATTACCGATGAAGGATAATTATCAAGAACTTATTGTGGGCGATGATATTGCTACGTTAATCAAAAACGGTTTTTTATCCAAAGCTGAAATTTACAATTTTGACGTTTCTTTAAATACGCTCAAAATTGGAATTAATGGTGATTATACGGTAAAATCGTCAGAAGCTTTATATACTAATACTCATATGCAAGGCAAGTTAATGCATGCTTATGAAGAAATGTCGAAGGGAAAGAAAACCTTAATTTTTAATAATGGTATTAATACTTCGAAAGAAGTGTATTATACTTTTAAAAAAGCTGGTTATAATATTAGACATTTAGACAATACCTGTTCCAAGCAAGAACGAAAGGATATTTTAAAATGGTTTAAACATACGCCAGACGGCATCTTGACCTCGGTAAGTATACTAACTACGGGGTTTGATGAACCCACTGTTGAAACGGTTATTTTAAATAGAGCCACACGATCGCTAACATTATATTTTCAAATGATAGGAAGAGGTTCTCGCGTTTTGGATAACAAAAACTCCTTTTTAGTCCTAGATTTGGGAAATAATATAATTCGTTTTGGTCCATGGGATCAATCTGTTGATTGGCAACATATTTTTAAATATCCTGATCTTTATTTAGAAAACTTAAGAAATGACGAAGAGATAGAGCGTGACTTTGTTTATGTGATGCCTGATTCATTAAGAGAACGCTTTAAAGCGTCTAAATCTACCGAGTTCGATATTAAATCTGTTTATCATGAAGTATTAGGTGAGGGTCATAAGTCAATAGTCGCTATTGAACGTTCAATTGAGCATCATTCACAACTATGTATAGAAAATAGCGAAGACGTTTTTGAAGCCCGAGCACTTGCACAATTACTACAAGACGATATTTCTTATCGCATCAAACAGTATTCATATTGTATTATGAATAGTACACAAAACTACAAGGATTGGCTCTTTGAAGAATATAACCGAAAGCTGCGTTTAAGCTTCAACGGAAAGTTTTAACGAATATTTAAAAATTTATTTTAGGAAAAGGCGTTATTTTCGACAATTGAGGTATGATTTTTGAATTAGATCGCCCAGAAAACATCCTATGAAAACCAAGATCACAATTTTGCTTTTACTTTTGTGTAGCCTTATCAGCTTTGCACAACAACCTGACACACAAAAAAAATCAATCAAAATCCCTGTCGAAAAAAGTAATGAGACAGATTCAATAGCCGCCAAATTTCCTATTAAACCAGAAGAGAACAAAAATAATTCCAATACTCAAGGTCTCTTAGTAACTAAACCATTACCCTTAATCAAAAAGGAAGAAGAGTTTTCAATGTTTGATAATAGTACCTTAAGAGACCCAGGCGAACTATTTGCAAAACGTTGGGAGAAAAAGGCTGTTGAACAAGGTCTTAAGCTCGAAGCAATGCCAGATCAGTTTTTAGGTGATTTTAGAAGTAACGGCAAATCTGTTAATATTAGATGTCGAGATCATGAATTTCCTGATGGCGATTTAGTTAGAGTTTTTGTTAATGATGAAGTTTATATTCCAAGTTTACTGCTAACGGGTGGTTATAAATCATTTGATGTGCCACTTACCATCGGTTTTAACAAAATAGTTTTTTTAGCTTTAAATCAGGGTGAGTCTGGTCCTAATACTGCAGAATTTCAGGTTTATGATGATAATGGCGTTTTAGTTTCTTCCAAAAAATGGAATCTTTTAACAGGGGTAAAGGCCACTATTATTGTAACCAAGGAAGAATAACTCGTTGGTTTTCTTAATAAAAAAGTCTTCATTATAAGTTTAATTAAAAACTATAGCTTAACTTTGTCATTCACAATAATCAAAGATTAACACACTTCTAGGTATTCAATTCTTCATATTGCAGTTCCAAGTAAAAGGTTGTCTTTTTAAAACAAAATAGTTACAACACAGGAATGGCAAGATCACAACAGACCTTCAACAAAATTGAAAAAGAAAAAGCACGTTTAAAAAAACGCGAGGAAAAACAAAAAAAGAAAGAAGCACGTAAAGCCGAACAAAAATCAAGTTCAAAAGGCATTCAATTCGCATATGTAGATGCTTACGGCAATTTAACAGATACACCTCCAAATCCAGAAGATAAAATTAAGGTAGATGCCAGCAGTATTGAAATTGGTATTCCTAAAAAAGAAGATAGCGATATTGAAGAAGTTGATCCTGTAAGAAAAGGAAAGGTCTCCTTTTTTGATAATTCAAAAGGATTTGGTTTTATTATCGATTCTGAAAATCAGGAAAAATATTTTTGTCACGTTAGTGGCTTGATTGACCAAATTGCCGAAAATGACAAAGTATCGTTTGAGTTAGAACGTGGTATGAAGGGTATGAATGCTGTGAAAGTAACCTTAATCTAGCTCGATTTAATTAAATTTTTTCCGGTCATAAATTCAATAAGGCATTATCTATTTTTGATATATAATTTATAACTTACGCACTTATTCGTAATCCTTATTCAATTTACTTCATGAAACAAGTACATGTTATTTTTGTTGTAGCGTTATTAATAATGCTACAATTTTCGTATGCCCAAAAATCAAAAAAAGACGACAAACAAGCATTAGATACCATTAAAATAGATGGTCTCAAATGGCGAAATATTGGGCCGGCATTAACTTCAGGGCGAATTTCTGACATTGCAGTTAACCCTAATAATCCATATGAATATTATGTTGCCACTTCTTCGGGTGGTGTTTGGAAAACCATTAATGCTGGTATAGAGTACACCCCTATATTTGATAAAGAAGGATCATATTCCATAGGCTGCGTGACCATGGATCCCAATAATTCCAATGTGATTTGGATTGGTTCGGGTGAAAATAACAACCAGCGTTCGGTCGCCTATGGTGACGGTGTATATAAGTCTATTGATGGTGGTAAAAGCTGGAAAAATATGGGCTTAAAAACGTCTGAACATATTGGAAAGATTATTGTACATCCTGATAATTCGAATGTTGTTTATGTAGCAGCTATAGGTCCATTATGGAGTAAAGGAGGTGAACGTGGGTTGTACAAAACAACTGATGGAGGAGAAACTTGGGAAGCTGTATTAACTGTTGATGAGCATACTGGAGTAAACGATGTTGTCATGGATCCTCGAAATCCCGCTGTTTTATATGCTTCTACCTTACAGCGCAGACGTCATGTTTACACCTATGTAGGAGGTGGACCTGGTTCTGGATTACATAAAAGCACTGATGGCGGAACAACTTGGTCGGTCATCAATAATGGCTTACCTAGTGTAGAGTTAGGTAGAATTGGATTAGCAATTTCTCCTGCAGATCCAGAATATCTATATGCAATTGTTGAAGCAGCAGATAGCAAAGGTGGATTTTATCGTTCGACCGATAGGGGTGCAAGTTGGGAAAAACGCAGTGACCATGTTACTAGTGGAAATTATTACCAGGAAATTATTGCAGATCCTGTAAATGTAAATACTATATATTCTATGGATACATGGATGACTGTGAGCCACGATGGTGGTAAAACCTTTAATATAGTAGGCGAAGATTTTAAACATATTGACAATCACAGTATGTGGATAGATCCCAATAACACACAACACTGGCTGGTAGGTTCAGATGGCGGAATATATGAAACTTTTGACGCAGCTAAAACTTGGGATTTTAAAGAAAATCTACCGGTTACTCAATTTTACAAAGTAGCTGTTGATAACGACTTCCCTTTCTATAATGTTTACGGCGGTACGCAAGATAATTTTAGTATAGGCGGACCTTCAAGAGTCATAACGAACCACGGCATTACAAATTTTGATTGGTTTATAACCCATGGTGGTGATGGATTTGAATCTCAAGTTGACCCTAATAATCCAGATATTGTGTATGCGCAATCACAGCATGGTTATTTGGTGAGATATGATAGAAAGAGTGGAGAAGAAGTGGGAATTCAACCTAAAGAACGAAAAGGAGAAGATGAATATATATGGAATTGGGATTCACCATTAGCAGTTAGTCATCATGCTTCAGGCCGTATCTATTTTGCGGCTAATAAATTATTTCGATCTGATGATTATGGAAACAGTTGGGAAGTCATCAGTGATGACCTAACGCGTAAACTCGACAGAAATAAATTAAAAGTCTATGATCGTATTGTGAGTATTGATGCGGTTGCTAAAAATGGTTCAACATCTAAATATGGAGCCATTGTAGCATTATCAGAGTCACCTATTGATGAAAACTTATTGATTGTTGGAACTGACGACGGATTAATTCAAATTACTGAAAATGGGGGCGAAACATGGCGAAAAATTGATAATATTCCTGGAGCACCAAAGCAATCTTATGTGAACAGTGTGTATTTATCACAACACAACGCTAATGTGATTTATGTGGCGTTTAACCATCATAAATATGGCGACTTTAAGCCTTATGTTTTTAAATCAAGTGATAAAGGTAAAACTTGGATTAGTATCAGTTCTAATTTACCAGAACGAGGGAGTGTTTACGCTTTAGAAGAAGATCATATTGATACTAATTTAATTTTCTGTGGAACAGAGTTTGGAGCTTTCTTTTCACCAGACGGTGGTAAGCGATGGAAACAATTATCGGCCGGATTACCAACTATTGCCGTAAGGGATATGGCCATTCAAAAGCGTGAAAATGATTTAGTATTAGGCACCTTTGGAAGAGGGTTTTATGTACTGGATGATTATTCTTCTTTACGATCAATTGAAAACACGGTGCCTTCAAAAACCGCCAAGATTTACCCTATAAGAGATGCCTTAATGTGGGAACAAAGTCAACCTTTAGGACTTCCTGGTAAAGCTTTTCAAGGCGATAATTTCTTTACGGCACCTAATCTTGGTCCGGAGGTCATGATTACCTATTATTATGATGAGAGCTATCAATCCTTAAAAGACAAACGTTCAAAAGCTGAAAAAGCATTAATTAAGGATAAAAATGACACGCCCTATCCAAATTATTCGGAATTAAAAGCAGAATATGATGAGAGCGAACCACAATTAGTGTTTACTATAAAAAATGCTAGTGGCGAGGTTATGAAAAAAGAATTAAAAGCTCCAAAAAAAGGGCTGCAACGCTTTCATTGGGATTTACGTTTTTCGTCGAAAGCAGCAATTAATTTTAGATCACCTTCTTTTTACAATCCGTTCTCAAGTAGGAATGAAGGCACTTTAGTTGAACCAGGAACTTATACTGTTGAACTGTCACTTTACCAAGATGGTAAAATAACCGCTTTAGTAAGTCCTGTTTCATTTCAAGTAAAAGCGCTCAACAATACTGTGATGCCGGCACAAGATAGAGCGGCTAAAGTGGCTTTCCAACAAGAAGTTGCAAGTCTTGAGGCCAAAGCGGGTATATGTCAAAACCTCATGGGTGACATGAGCAATAAACTAAAATATATTAAAGAAGCCATCAAACTTTCAAACCTACCAATTGAACAACTTTCAGGTGAAGTATTATCAATTGAGAAAAAATTAAAAGCGGCGAGAGAAGCCCTATACGGAGACCCCGTAAAAGCACAATTAGATATTGATCAGCCACAGAGTCCGATGGGAAGATTAGGGAATATTGTTTACGAGCAAAAATATTCTACATCCGCTCCCACTAAAACGCATCAAGATAGCTATGCAATTGCCAAAGCCGAAATAGATGTCATCAAACAACAACTAGAAGTGCTCTATAATCAAGATGTAAAACAGTTAGAAGAAAAATTAGTAAAAGCTGGAGCACCATATACCCCAGGACGAGGAATGGAACCAAAAAATTAAATTGATGAATATTAAATATGTATTGAAAAAACGTCCGTTTGGCATTCCTGAGGCTGATATTTGGGAACGTCAAACGGAACCTATTCCACAAATATCGGAAGGCGAAGTATTAATCAAGCACCATTATATCTCTTTAGACCCGGCCATGAGAGGTTGGATGAACGAAGGAAAATCATACATAGAACCAGTAAATCTTGGAGACGTTATGCGTGCTGGAACAGTTGGCATTGTGGAAGCTTCAAAACATCCTAATATTAAGGTAGGTGAATTCATCACAGGTTGGGGAGGTGTTCAAAATTATACCGTAACCAACGGAAAAGGTTGGCATAAAATAGATGCTAAATTAGCACCCTTACCCATGTATTTAGGAGTTTTAGGGATGACGGGTATGACCGCCTATTTCGGAATCCTTGAAGTCGGTAAAATTTCAACTGGTGACATTGTTTTAGTTTCAGGTGCTGCAGGAGCTGTTGGTAGTGTAGTAGGACAAATTGCCAAACTTAAAGGCTGTACTGTTATCGGAATTGCTGGAGGACAAGAGAAATGTCGTTATTTAACTGAAACTCTTGGATTCGATGCTGCTTTAGATTATAAATCAGACAGCTTTGTTAATGACTTAAAGCAGGCTTGTCCAAAAGGTATCGATGTGTTCTTTGACAACGTTGGTGGGGAAATTTTAGATTTAGCCTTGACCAAATTAAGACGTCATGCACGCGTAGTAATCTGCGGAGCAATTTCACAGTACAATACCAAAACCAGAATCAAAGGCCCAGGGAACTACTTATCATTACTGGTAAATAGGGCAACCATGCAAGGGATGGTTGTTTTTGATTTTGCAGACAAGTACCTAGAAGCAGCACAACATATGGCAGGTTGGATTCAGTCTGGTCAGCTTAAAAGTGAAGAAACCATTATTGAAGGCATAGATAATTTTCACAACTCGTTTTTGAAATTATTCTCTGGGGATAAGCAAGGTAAATTATTGTTAAAAGTTGTATAGGAAGTTGATTAAAGCTAAATATTAATCCTTAATTTTACCTCCTTTAATCAACCTCAATGGCAATATCACGAAGTAAACTTCTAATAATTTTATCATTCTTTGCAATTTATGTGATCTGGGGATCAACATATTTACTTAATAAGATTGTTGTTACAGAAGTTTCTCCATTGATGTTAGCTTCTATTCGATTTATTTGTGCGGGAATATTAATGGTGGTTCTCGCAGCATTTCTCAAACTGAATTTAAAAATATCAAGACGACAGTTAACCAATTGTATCATTGCAGGTTTTTTGTTTTTAGCATTTGGAAACGGCGTTTTTGTATGGGCATTAAAGTATGTTGATAGTGGATTTGCAGCTTTAGAAGCTGCCACACAACCTTTATTCGTTATTTTTTTAATGCGAATACTACATGGTACAAAAATTAAGGCAAAGTCCTTATTTGGTGTGGTATTAGGGATTATAGGAATGTATCTTTTGGTTAGTCAGGATGGATTAATCGTAAATGAGCATAGTGCCATAGGCATGATTATGATTTTATTTTGCGTATTAAGCTGGAGCTATGCTAGCATCTTCGTGTCTAAAGCCGATTTACCTTCAAGTTTCTTTGTAAGTACTGCTTATCAAATGTTGAGTGCTGGAATTATTCTACTTGGCTCAAGTTGGATTATTGGTGAAACATGGAATTCCCCTTTAAATTGGAGTTCATCGGCGCAATGGTCTATGATTTTGTTAATTATATTTGGAAGTATAGTGGCGTTTACGGCATTCAACTATTTACTTAAAGTAGTCTCTACCGAAAAAGTATCAACTTCGGCTTATGTAAATCCTGTAATTGCATTATTACTTGGTTGGTATGTGCTAGACGAATTTATAAGTCTTCAATCTATCATCGCAGCTGCATTCTTATTAACAAGTGTATACTTTATAAACTCTAAAAAGAAGTTTGTAATGTTTTCAAGATTTTCTAAAAAATAGGTGTAGTCATTTTCAACTATTAATAATCAATACTCATGTTATATAAAAAACTTTTATTTTTATAGCATGTGTTATGATATTAAGGCAACTTACGAAACGCAACTTAAAAGAGCTAAACAACGTGGTGATTTAAAAGCTATAGAGGAAATAACTGAAAAATTATTACCCTATACTGATTTGCCGCTTTACCATGCTTCTGGTTTTAGTCATCCTGAACTTTTGATTTATACTGATGAAGATCCCTATTTTCCAAAAGTTGCAACCTGGGGTTTGGTACCATATTGGGTTAAAGACGATGAAGGATTAAAAAAAATTTGGAACAGCACCCTAAATGCTAGAGGTGAAACTATTTTTGAAAAACCCTCGTTTAAACATGCAGCAGAACATCAAAGGTGTATCATTTATGTTGATGGGTTTTATGAGCATCATCATTTTCAAAAAAACACATATCCCTATTTTATAAGCAAAAAAGACAATTCGCCAATGGTACTTGCCGGATTATGGTCTAAATGGACCAATGAGAATGGAAGTAGCATGAACACGTTTTCAATTGTTACAACACAAGGAAATAATTTGATGGCTAAAATTCATAATAATCCAAAATTGGAAGGACCGCGTATGCCTTTAATACTATCAGATGAGTTGGCAGATAAGTGGCTAATGCCGATATTAGATGAACACGACAAGCAAATTATTGAGCGTCTAATAACTTCCTATCCAGAAGAAGAATTAAGCTCGCATACGGTAGCTAAATTACGTGGTAAAGAATATGCGGGCAATGTTGAACAAAGTTCTGATGAAGTTATTTATGACGAACTTAATACCCTTTTTTAGTCAGAGCAGATCGGAGCGATTCTATGTGTAAATCATCTTCATTTACAATCCATAATTTTAACACTTTGATTTGGTTTTAGAGGTCAACTTTTAATTTAATTATAATTATTTTTACAGGATTCAAAAATATTCACTTAACTCATTTTAATAATGAAACTAATTTGCAGTTCCCTCCTTATTATTTTTTCTATTTCTATTTCAGCCCAAAAAAAAGTTCTCAATCACAGCGATGTTGAACTTTGGAAAACCATTAGTTCACGAGCAATTTCTCCAGACGGTAATTATGTTACTTATGATCTTGAACGTGATAATTCAGACAGTCATCTGTATCTAAAAAGTGCCAATGGTACGCTCATTCTCGATTATGAACGAGGCACCAAAGGTCAGTTTTCATATGACTCAAAGTTTTTGAACTTTATAATAAAACCCTTTAAAGATAGCATTGATGACATGCAACGTCGAAAAGTTAAAAAGGATAAATTACCAAAAGACACCTTGGCAATTTATAATTTATCTACAAGGGAGTTGATTAAAATTCCGAATGTGAAATCTTTCGACCTTCCAGAAAAATGGTCGGGTTATGTGGCTTATTATTTAGAAGATATCAAAGAAGAAAAGAAAGCTACTAAAGATGATGATACTACTGCAACAAAGAAGGAAGCTAAAAAGAAGACCAAAAAGGTGAGTAAGAAAAATGGTTACCATTTAGTACTTCATCAATTAACCACAAAAGCACAAGATACCTTTACATATGTGACGCATCATACCTTTGCTGAACGTGGAGAAAAATTAGCTTTTATAACTACTGGCGATGTCTCTAATGAAAATTCTGGTGTATTTGTTAAAGATTTAAAAACATCACAAATTTCTCATATCCACAAATCAGATAAGGCCAATTATGACCAACTTAAGTTTAGTGAAACAGGTAAACGACTAGGCTTCATCGTAGATCAAGATACAACCAAAGTACAAGTTAGACCAAATGAACTATACACTTGGGCTGAAGGTGCTTCTAGTGCTCAAAAACGTTTAGATAATAGCACCGCTCCAAAAGGCTATTTGGTGTCATCTGATGGTAAAATAAGTTTCTCTAAAGACGAATCTAAACTCTATTTTGGTTTACGTTTACCTCCAATTGTGAAGGATACCACCTTATTAAAAGATGAGATTTCAAATGTAGAAGTATGGACATACAACGAGCCGCGTTTATATACAGTACAAGAGCTTCAGGTAAAAAGTGACACAATCAAATCATTTCAAACGGTTTTCAATTTTAAAACTAATACACTAGTACAGCTCGGAAATGCCGATTTTGAAGATATTGATATTACTGATGAAGGTAATGCAAATGTCGCTTTAATAAGAAACAGCACCCCATACGAATTAGAAAGTCAATGGACAGGCCAGCGCTTTGAAGATTACGCATTAGTCAATACCAATACAGGTGCTACCAAACACATTTTAACAAAAGTCGCTTCGGCAAATTTAAGCCCTAAAGGAAAGTACGTTTACGGTTATAGAATTGTGGATAGTACATGGTTTTCATATAATGTAGCTACAGGAAAATATAATACGCTCACTAAAGGTAAAATCTTTTATGATGAATTAAATGATTCGCCTAACTATCCTTATGCCTATGGGCTTGCAGGATGGACAGAAGATGATAAGCACTTGCTAATCTACGACCGCTACGACATTTGGAAGGTGAATCCTGAAACTGGTCAGTCTACCAATCTCACCAATGGAAGATCCAGTAAAACCGTTTATCGTTACCTTAAATTAGACCGTGAAGAGCACTATATTGATTCGAATAAAAATTGGTTGTTATCTACTTTTAATGAAACGAGCAAAGATGCTGGTTATGCTTCTTTTAATCCAAAAAATAATAACATTAAAGTATTGGAACAGGGTCCATATCAATATTCCAGACCTATAAAGGCCGAATTAAGCGATGCGCTATTATTTACACGTGAATCGTTTTCTGAATTTCCAGAATTACGCCTAACGGATTTAAGTTTTAAACAGCAAACGGTTTTAAGCAATGCCAATCCACAGCAAAGTGACTATAACTGGGGAACTATTGAGTTGGTTAATTGGATCTCTTTAGATGGCAAGGAGCTATCAGGTATGTTAGTAAAGCCTGAAAATTTTGATCCTAATAAAAAATATCCAATGATCGTCAACTTTTACGAGCGTAGCTCTGATGGTCTCCACAACCATCGCGAGCCGTCCTATGGTCGTTCAACCATAAATTACAGCTTTTATGCAAGCAGAGGTTATCTCATTTTTAATCCCGATGTAGAATATCGTGTGGGTTATCCGGGTGAAAGCGCATTAAATTGTGTAGTTTCGGGAGTTACAGCCTTAATTGCTAAAGGTTTTGTTGATAAAGATAATATCGGTGTTCAGGGTCATAGTTGGGGTGGTTATCAAATTGCATATTTGGTCACCAAAACAGATATTTTCAAAGCCGCTGAATCTGGTGCACCTGTACCCAACATGATTAGTGCATATGGTGGTATTCGTTGGTGGACAGGCTTAAGTCGTCAGTTTCAGTATGAGCATACGCAAAGTAGAATAGGAGGTACGCCTTGGGAATATCCGCAGCGCTACATAGAGAATTCACCTATTTTCAACATCGATAAAATCAACACGCCTTTACTGATTATGCATAACGATGCCGATGGTCATGTGCCATGGTATCAAGGGATTGAATTCTTTACGAGTTTACGACGTTTAGGCAAACCCTCTTGGTTTTTAAATTATAATGGCGAACCACATTGGCCTTTAAAATATCCTAACAGGAAAGATTTCAATATTAGAATGGCGCAGTTTTTTGATCATTATTTAAAGGGAGAGCCAATGCCTGTTTGGATGGATCGTGGTGTTCCTGCAGTTGAAAAAGGAATTAATCAGGGATACGAACTTCTTGACACATCAAAAAACTAACAAATGGCAATTTCTAGTATAGGTACTGTGACATTTAAAATAGCCTATACTATAAATCTTAGCTGAAGATCATGAGTACATCACACACTATCAAGTTCATGATCTTCAGTACACTTGCCTTTGCGTGTATGAATGTTACCGTAAAGTATCTTTCGGATATCAGTGCTTTTCAAATTGTGTTTTTTAGATCGATAAGCTCGTTGGTGTTCACTTTTGGTTTTCTTTTAAAGAATAACATTCCAATTCTAGGGAACAAAAGAAAATTATTGGTGTATCGTGGCATAGCCGGAGTCACATCCATGACGTTCTTTTTTATGTCTATTAAATACCTACCGGTGGCCACTGCCGTGTCTTTACGCTATATCGCGCCTATATTCGCTGCCGTTTTTGCCGTTCTATTTTTAAAGGAAAGGATAAAGCCTTTACAATGGCTATTTTTTATTATGGCTTTTTCAGGTGTTATTGTTTTAAAAGGATTTGATACACAAATCGATTCTTATGGCCTGCTACTAGTACTTATTGCCGCTGTGTTTAGTGGACTGGTCTATACGCTTATTAATAAAATTGGCACGAATGACCATCCAGTAGTAGTAGTCAATTATTTTATGGTTATCGCTACTGTAGTTGGAGGTACGCTTTCTATATTCAATTGGAAAACTCCCGAAGGTTTAGAATGGTTATTTCTAATAAGTTTGGGTGTTTTTGGCTATTTTGGACAGTTGTATATGACCAAGGCATTTCAAAATGCTGCCACTAATCAGGTCGCACCACTAAAATATATTGAAGTTATTTTCACCTTAATATTTGGGCTATTATGGTTTGATGAAATTTATACCATATGGAGTTTAATTGGAATAACACTTATCATTTCTGGTCTAGTACTAAATGTAATCTATAAAGGAAAACAGTCCAAAAAGCTTTAATGCCTGCAACAAATAAATTGGTGTAACTCATTAAAAATCATTATATTTAAATATTCACTTTTTAAAAGCGTAGATTAATAGCAAGATTACCCAGAATTTACCTTTTATCGCACTTTTTGTTATGGCATAACACGGCATTAATAATTATATGCATATCGTTTATTTATTAACCAACAAAAAGTTTAAATTATGCCAGCTATCACAATCACAGCAAGTAATTCGTCCACAGGGACTTTAACATTGTCAGACAACGGGTCAACGGTCGCAAATCGAGGTCAAATTGTTACTTGGATTATTGGTCCAAACTCTGGAGTAAGCAGTATTACTGCAATTAATCATGATACGAACTCTAGCGATGTATTCGACCCAGATCCTGCTCCTGTAGGAGGTAATTCTAGGAATTGGCAAGGAACAATTAATCCAAACCTGGCCGTGCCTGCATTTGAAGATTATTATATTCAGTGGACAGATTCATCAGGGAACAGTCATACATATGACCCTCGAATTAGTGTTAATCAATGATTTAAAACTATGTCGTTAAAGAGAAAAGCCTATTATTTCTTAATAGGCTTCTTTTATTTTAGTTTCTTTTATTGCCTTGGTCAGGATCAGCGCATAGCTGATTCATTGGCAAAAACTTATCAAGAAAATGACCTCCAAGGTCAGGCAAAAATGGAGTTATTAAAAAATTTAGCGTTTAATGAGTTAAAGGATCAACAATTATCTCTAAAATATGCCGATGAATTAATTCAACTTGCAACTTCAGAAAATAATCTCGCTTATTTGTACAGTGGGTATTTACAAAGGGGAAGTAAGTACTTGAGTTTAGGCAATATTGAAAATGCACTTGAAAATTATTTCAAGTGTATCGAAATAGCAACAGTTTCTAAAGATGTTCCAGATCTTGGAACTGCGAATATGGCTGTGGCCGATGCTTACGCCGCATTGTACACCTTTAATAATGCAGAGATTTATTATGACAGAGCCATAAAACTATTAAGGGAAACCCAAGATTCAATTGCATTAGCAAGTGCTCTTTTAAACGCAGGAGATGCACATTTTAATAATAAAAAGTATGACCAAGCTTTAGACTATTTCACCGAATCTGAACTCATATTCAAAAAAATTAATTATTTACCAGGAATTGCCTATAATTTAGGTAATGCAGGGATGGTCTATGCAGTAAAAGGAATTGATGATGTTGCTGAAGCGAATATTAATGAAGCAATAGACATTTTAGAATCACAAAAAGACTATTATCCTATATCTGTATATCTTACCTACATAGCCGATATCTATGTCAGCAAGGGAAATTTACCCAAAGCATTCGAATATGCGCACCAAAGTCTGGAATTAGCTGAAAAATATAAGCTAAAACAACAAATTAGTGAGGCCAATCTAAAACTTTCAGAACTTTACGACTTGGCAAAGAACAAAGCTGCCGCTTTAGACTATTATAAAGCGTATATAGTTTATCGAGATAGTGTAAAGAATCTAGAAACAGTCCAAAAAATCGCCGATTTACGCACAGATAGTGAGGTCTCTCAAAAACAAGCTGAAGTAGATTTACTTACTCAAAAACGAAAAACCCAACGCATCATAGTATATGCAACATTATTAGCTTTATTTTTAATTGGTTTGTTGGCTTTAGGACTTTTCAAACGCAATAGATTTGTTAGAGCTACCAATAAAATTATTGCGGCCGAAAAGCAACGTTCGGATAAGCTCTTACTAAATATTTTACCTGAAGAAACGGCCCAAGAACTTAAGGATAATGGTCGCGTAGAGGCCAAACGTTTTGAGTCGGTTACCGTACTATTTACAGATTTTAAGGGGTTTACACACTATGCAGAGCATCTTTCTCCAGAAAAATTGGTAGCTACCGTAGATTTTTATTTTTCAAAATTTGACGCCATTATTGAAAAGTATGGACTTGAAAAAATAAAGACTGTTGGCGACGCTTATATGTGTGCCGGTGGTTTACCATTCCCAACCAAAGATCATGCTGTTAAAATGGTCATGGCCGCCCAAGAGATTATAGATTTTGTCCATATTGAAAAAAACAATACCAAAGATTCCGAAACCCGATTTGATATTCGGGTGGGGATCAATACAGGACCTGTGGTTGCAGGTGTGGTAGGTAGTAAGAAATTTGCATATGATATTTGGGGAGATACTGTAAATATCGCTTCTCGTATGGAATCCTGTTCCGAACCTGGAAAAATAAATATATCGGAGCATACCTATTTACTGGTAAAAGACAAATTTAATTGTAACTTTAGGGGAAACATTGAGGTTAAAAATAGAGGACAATTAAAAATGTACTTTGTGAATAACCATATTACAACCACCTAAACATTCAACCATATGCACAATCAAGATCCAAATAACTATTGGGAACAGTTAGAGCGCTTGGAAAAATTAATACGGGCATCTGAACTAAAAGCTGGGGTTTTATTCTCCTTTCATAGTTTAATTTTAGGTCTATTAGCCGATAGAATACAAAACTTTAAATCTTATTTTGTGGACAGTCAACTTTTAATGATTTTAGCTGGGATTTGGCTGGTTTTAGTCTTGACTTCAATATTTTATTGTTTTAAATGCTTTAGACCACAGATGGAATTTAAGTATAATAAAAATGTTTTCTTCTTTGGTGACGCCGTATCAAAATTTGGGAACACAGAAGACTATACCAAGCAATTAATGAAAGTTTGCGGCAATAAGGATGAATTATTTCAACAATTGAGTGAACAAATTCATGCAGAAAGCAAAATTATCACGGGTAAGTTTCAAAGTGTCCATAATTCCATAAAATTTTTTGGATTAAGTTTTTTAATGCTTATCATAATGCTTTTTATCATACTAGCAAAAGTGTAAGTAAACAATGCAATGTTAGACATGTTTTGTAACTGTTTTGCATAAGTCACTCAACCTCCCCAAACCATTTAATTCTTGTATATTTGAAATTCTAGCGCTAATCTCATTGAAAAGATTCAAAATTTTCATTATATGTATTCTATGTTCTGCATTCATTATGCATGCTCAACAAAAACTCTCGAGTAAAGAAGCTAAAGTAAAATATAATGAACTCAAACAAGTCATTAAATCTAAAAACTTAACATTTTCTGATGAAGATTATTGGCAGTATTACTTTCAACTTACAGATTTAATTCAAAAAGTTACTGACGACCCTGTATTAGTATTAGAATTTTACAGAAATATGGGTTTTAATTTTAGACATTTAGGTCTATTAAAGGAATCTATTAATGAATATAATCGCTTTTTCAAGTTTTATAAAAACAATGAACAATTTTTAACCGATTCTCAAAAGTCAGATTTTTTATACTATAGATCAGGTGCTTATGGGTATTTGGCAGATGTTTATGCAAAAGCCTTGTATTTGGATAGTGCAAGCATTACCCATAAAAAGAATATAAAACTTACAGAGCATCATCAGGATATTCGTTATGCCTCTGCGCTTAATAATTATGGTTTATTTTTTTATTGGACTAAGAAAGAACTAGATTCGGCTTTAATCTATTTTACAAAAGCATATGATGTGGCTAATGGCGCCTTTCCTGATGACCATTTAGTGGGCAGCATACGAGATAATATTGCTGATGTTCATGTAGAGTTAGGTAAATTAGAATCAGCTAATTCACTTTATCAACTTAATTTTGAATTCTACAAGAACTCAAAAACCGATGTATATGAAGGAATTGATTCGCGACGTTTAATCAGTGCAGGAGTGCAATTTATTAGAACCTCCATTGATCTTGGTCAACTCGATAATATCGAATCTATACTTAATCAGATGCAAAAGATACTCAAGGATACAACCCTTACAAAACGACATTATCCTATTTCTAGATTGCATTATTTACAAATAAAGGAGCGCGTACTAATGGCTCAAAATGAACCCCAAAAGGCTTATGAAATATCGAAAAAGGTAAAACAACTTTCAGATAGTCTCACTCAAATTGATAATGCGAATAAAAATGCAATTAAGAACTCTATTAGCGAAATCACTTTTCAACGGTTAAAATCAAAACACCTCATTGAAAAACAACAAAAAGAAAACCAAATAAAAAACCAACGACTGAAACTATGGATTATAACAATTTCATCCATTTCAATATTAGGGTTTATTTTATCCCTTTTTGTTCGTAGAAAGCAGCAACTAATTATTGCACGAAACCAACAACAAATTGCTGTACTGCAAAACGAAAAACTCAATTCAGAGATTGAATCTAAACAACGTGATTTATCCGATTTCGCAATAAACCTCACGCAAAATCAGGAATGGGCTAGAGAACTAGCCGAGAAGTTATCACAATTAAAAACAACAAAAGGCAGAGAACGTAAAAAGCTGTTTGAGGCCTTTGAGAAAGACGTACAAAATAAAATCACTTTCGATGTAGATACCAAAGCCTTTTATCAAAAACTCGATAAGTTAAGTGACGCGTTTTATAGCGTATTACATGCTAAATACCCAAACCTTAGTAAAACTGAAAAACGATTATGTTCTTTAATTCGATTGAAAATTGATAGTCATGAAATTGCCACACTTCAAAACATCACTTTGTCATCTTTAAATACGAGCAGATATCGATTAAGAAAGAAACTCAAGCTTTCAAAAGATGTTGATCTTGATGACTTTATTCAAAATTTATAAACTACTCCATTTCTTGATTTCATAGCTATTTAAGCTAATATCACAGTTTTTGTTCATTATTTGTCTATTGCTAATATTCTGATATTTAGCGCAATGCCACTATATTAGATCAACAACCAAAAAAATCAAAATCATGAAAACTCGTATTCTAGGTATCATTTTATTAGGGGTTTCTAGCCTCTTGTATTCTCAAAACGACATTGCCGCTTTGTCTACACCAAGTCACAAGCTTACAACCAAAACTAAATTGTTTAAAAACACAGCGTATTTAAACGCAATTCATACAAACAATCATGCTATAAAAGTTCAAAAACTTCAAAACGTGGTCGCTAGCTATGATATTAAAAATGAACAAGTGTATAATGCCGAATTACAAACTACTTATACTGTTGAATTTAAAGAAGGCGCTAATTATATTAAGGCAATCTATAACAGGGATGGACAACTTATTAGTTGTTTAGAAAAGTATAACGATATTCGATTACCTGTAAATTTGAGTATAGATCTCGCCAAAACATATCCAGGATGGGAATTTAATAATGTACAGTGTAGCATATCTTATCAACAAAACACCAATTCTAAAATTGACTATCAAGTGGTACTTAAAAAAGGTAAAAAATCAAAGACAGTTCATTTTAAAGCTTAACCAATCAAATTAAAGTTCGCTTTAAAAAGGGTAGACTAGAAATTTAGTTTACCCTTTTTTTTATATAATAAACAAGGTATTACATGCCATTTATTATGCACAGCTTTAAATCTCTATGTCTAAAGCAGCCGGATTCTAGCCTAATTATTTACGTGCATTCAGATTAGAGATTAAATAGTAATTAACATGCAAAAATGCCATTTTAAATTTTGTATATTTAAGTCCATTCTACACAATCAACTAACCACTTTCTTAAACCAATTTCAATAATGAGAACAAGTATTCTTTATTGCATCCTATCTATTTGTTTTATTTTCAACGTCGAAAGCCAAATTGATGCCAGATTAATGACCCACATCGATATGTCCAAAGAGCATATTGCTTTTGTGTATGGTGGGGATATCTGGATTTTAGCACGAAGTGGAGGTCAAGCGATACAACTAACGCATTCTCCTGGAGAGGAGTCATTTCCTCGATTTTCACCTGACGGTACTAAAATTGCATTTTCAGCAAGTTATAATGGCAATGTTGATGTCTACACGATGCCAATTAAGGGCGGAGTTCCGCACCGTGTTACTTACGCCTCATTCTATGATCGCATGTTAGATTGGACCCCCGATGGTAAAAAATTATTAATTGCCTCGCGACGAGAGGCACATACACCCCGAGTTAATGAGTTGTTTTTAATAAATGCTGAAGGAGGACTTCCCGAAAAATTGGACCTTCCCTATGGCGAACTAGCTAAATTTAATCCTGATGGCAAGAAACTGGTTTATATTACCAAGATTACCGAAAATTATCCGTTTAAACGCTATCGAGGTGGATTAACATCGGATATTCTCATTTATGATATGCAACTGAAAAAAGTAGAGCGAATTACTACTGATGAGGCAAATGATGGTAAACCTACTTGGTCTGGAAACACCATTTATTACCTTTCTGATAATGATATTAATTTAAGACGAAATATTTGGTCTTATAATACAGAGACTAAAGTTTCAAAAGCTCTGACTAAAATTGTTGACTTCGATATCACCTATTTCGCTGCTCATAATGGTGATTTGGTGTTTGAATCTGGTGGCAACTTATATCTTTTAAATAGAGGGCAGGAGAATCCACAAAAGGTTAATGTGCTAGTCACAAGTGATTTATCCTTGGAGATCCCTATGCTTAAAAATGTTTCAGCTCAATTGAGATCAGTTTCGGCTTCACCAGATGGGAAACGTGTAGTTATTGAAGCTAGAGGCGAGCTCTTTGATGCTCCGGTTAAAGAAGGGGTAACCTTAAATTTAACCCATTCAAGTGGTGCATACGATCGTGAACCTTCCTGGTCGCCCGATGGTACTACTATCGCCTATTGGAGTGATAAAGACGGGGAAAACCAAATCTATTTGCAACCTTCCAAAACCCAGGCAAAAGCAAAACAACTTACTAATTTTAAATCTGGGTTTGGATACCAACTCTATTGGTCACCAGACAGTAAATTCTTGGCGTATATTAATGAAAAGAATGATATCAATTTGATAGAAGTCGCAACGGGTAAAATCTCAAAAGCAGATAACAGCAAATACCATATGGGACATCCTGGACGCTATAATTACAGTATTAATTGGTCACCAGATTCAAAATGGATTACTTATCATAAATTGATAGACACCATGAATCCAGCCATTTTTGTATACAATGTGGACACAAAACAAGTAAGTCAAATCACAAGCGGGTATTACGGTGATTACAACCCGATATTTGATGTTAATGATAAGTTTATCTATTATTTAACTGATAGGGCTTTCAATCCTGCTTATAGTGGATTAGGTGATGGGACTTGGATTTATCCTAATAACACTCAAATTGCTGCAATGGCACTGACCAAAAACGTAACCTATCCCTTATTCCCAAAAAATGATACTTTAACTACAACAGCGAAAAAAAACTCAAAAACTAATAGTGCTACTAAAGACAAAGAAAAACTAGATGAAGGCGACGTAGCCCATACAGTTATAGATCTGCTAAACACTGAAAGTCGTATTAGCATTCTTCCCGTACCTGCAGGCAACTACAGACAATTAATTAGTCTATCAGATAAATTAGTGATGCATCAATATCCTATTACAGGAGACCAGGATGGAGTGCCAAGTCTTAACTATTACGACTTTGATAAACGAGAAGTCAAATCCATTATAGAAGGTGTGTTCGCCGTTGAAAAAACAGGAGATGGCAAATCCTTATTAATAGGGTCAAGAGGTAAATGGGGCATTATATCACCTAATGAAAAACAAAAATTAGAGGAACCTATTCCAACCTCTCATCTTCAAATGCAGTATGTAGCCAAAGAAGAATGGCAACAAATATTTGACGACACCTGGCGTCGTTATCGCGATTTCTTTTATGATAAAGACATGCAGAAGGTTGATTGGAATGATTTGAGAAAACGTTACGGAGCATTAATAACAGATGCCCGCACACGCTGGGATGTAAGCACCATACAATCTGAAATGCAGGCTGAATTAAGCGCCGGTCATACCTATACAGGAGGCGGAGATACTGAACGAGTAGAGCGTATAGAAACGGGTTTTCTGGGCATTGACTGGGCTAAAGATACTAAAGGCTATTTTATTGCAGATATCATTACTCCCGCAGTTTGGGATACCGAAATCAGATCGCCATTTGACCGTCCAGGTAGTAGCGTTAACAAAGGCAATTACATTCATAGCGTTAATGGTATTCCATTGCGGCTAAATCAAGATCCCTATGCGGCATTTGATGGTCTGGCAGGACAAACAGTCGCCTTACAAATTAGCTCAACAGGCAATATATCTGATGCTAAAAACCATATTGTTGAATTACTCCATCAAGGTGATGAACAGCAATTAAGATATCTGGCTTGGATTGAATCTAACCGTAAAAAAGTAGATGAGCTTTCTGGTGGTGCTTTGGGTTATATTTATATGAGTAATACTGGTGGACAAGGCCAGTTAGAGCTAGTTAAGATGTTCTATGGTCAACTAGATAAAAAAGGGTTTGTTATTGACGAGCGCTTCAATGGTGGTGGGCAATTAGCAGACCGTTTTATGGAGCTCATGACAAGACCTTCTATCTATAATCTCTATTGGCGTCATGGTGAAGCCATGAGGGCACCATCTAAAACAAATACAGGACCAATGGGTATGCTAATTAATGGCTGGGCTGGTTCTGGTGGTGATGCGCTACCTTGGGCATTTAGAGAATTAAATGCCGGACCTATTGTTGGAGAACGCACGTTAGGTATTTTAGTAGGTCCTGCTACAGGACATAACCTCATTGACGGTGGTGGTATTACAGTACCAGGTGCGCGCCTATATTTGAACAATGGAACGTGGTTTGATGAAGGCGTAGGCGTACGACCCGATATTTATGTTTGGGACGATCCCAACCTTCTTATGGCGGGCCGCGATCCACAACTTGAGCGTATAGTGACTGAAGTCTTAAAGGATGTTAATAGTAATACCAACAGAGTTACGCCACCACCTGCCATGGAAGACCGTACCGCAAAAGGTTTAATAAAGACTAAAAATTAATTGTATTCTAGCAACTAATTCGAACACATGATGACAAGTCGAAGGCATTTTTTAAAAAACACGGGGTTGGCCGCCTTGGCGTTGCCCTTTATTCAATTTGACAGTTCAAAAGATTGGTCTATACGTTCTCTTAAGTACAGTTCGGCAGAAGGAGATGCCTATTGGGCACAAGTACGCAAACAGTTTCCTCTTAAAGAAGGGCAAACCTATTTCAATAATGGCACCATGGGGCCAACACCAGGTTATGTTTTAGATAAGATGATTCATCACATGATACATTACAATACAGAGGCCGCAACCATTGATTATAAAGATGGTTCAGGACCTGAACTGTTAAGTGGTTATTTCCCCTATGTCGAGCTCCGTGAAAAACTAGGCCGTATTGTTAACTGTGATTATAAAGAACTCTCACTTACTCAAAATGCGACTATAGGCATGAATCTTGTTGGGCAAGGTCTAGATCTTAAGGCTGGTGATGAACTCATCAATACCAATCAAGAGCATGGTGGTGGATTTGGTGTTTGGCAATTGTTGGCCAAGCGCAAAGGCTGCATTTACAAGCAAGCCATAATGCCTGAACCTGCCAATGATCCGCAGGCCATAATTGACGCCATTTTTAAACAAGTTACACCGAAAACCAAAGTCATAGCGGTTCCTCACATTATTTCGGGATATGGTACAGTAATGCCCGTTAAGGCTATTTGCACTGAAGCCAAACGACGAGGTATTTTTACCGTACTAGACGGCGCACAATGTGTGGGCCACGTTAAGGTAGATGTAAAGACTATTGGTTGTGATGCCTATTATTCGAGCCTTCATAAATGGCTGTTGGCACCACCTGGCAGTGGTTTATTGTATATCAATAAGAATGTGGTAGGAAATATATGGTCAACTATTGCGAGTTATAACTGGGATAACCAAGACGATCATGGCTTTCGCTTAATGCAACATGGTACAGGAAGCCCATATCAGATGACAGGTTATGAAGCAGCAGTTGATTTTTACAATACCATAGGGGAAGAGCGCTGGTTGGCACGAATTCACGAACTTGGTAGTTATCTCCGAAATGGTTTAAAGCAATTGCCTCATGTCACGATACATTCTTCAACAAATGAATCTATGGCAGCCGGAATAACCACCTATGCTGTAAAAGGCATTTCTGGGCCCGATCTTCAAAAAACAATGTGGGAGCGTGAACGATTGCAACCGAGATCGGTAGGAGAGAACCTGTTGCGTCATTCTGTCCATATTTATAATTCTAAAACTGAAATTGATAAAGCTCTAAACTTAATCGCACAACTAGGATAGAAAACCTATTGTTAAAATAGTATATTAATATGCTAAAACTGATGTTTTATAAATGGTATTAAGACTTTATTTTTGAAAAGTCAATATTGAATGAAACATAAAGTAATTGGTTTTAAGCCATTAAAAAGAAACATTCAATACCCATTATAGTTTTAAAAGCTCCCTTTTTGGGGAGCTTTTTTAATATAGCAAGACATCTAGTGACCAATGCGTCTTAAGTCTTTAAAAAAAATGTTAGTTTTGACGCAACTATTTTAGCATTCACCCATCTAATATTAAAATTCTAAAAAAACTTTACATATGAAAAAATTACTTATTCAAACGAGTTGCATTCTAGTTTTAACCTTATTGCTTACAGGTTGTGATATTGGAGACGATGTACAATGTCCAAGTCCTCTTACAGGTGCTCTTACCTCGACTGAAACCGATTTGGTAGGAGAATGGGTATTATCTGCTATTGTTGCTGAAGATGCTGTAGATTTAACAAATGACCAGGTAAGCAACCCAAGTACCGATATTTACTCCCAATACTCTGCATGCCAAAGAGATTTAGTGTACACCTTTGGTAATGATAGAAAATATAAAGTTGAACAAGGTTTAACCGCAACAAACTGTCAAAATAAACAAACGTTGCAGGGAACATGGCGCTTATCAAATATTAATTTAAACTTGGTAGTTGGTTGCTCCACTCAAAATACAGAAATTGAATTTGGTGAGAATAAAACAACGTTCAGTCAGGAAGCTACTGTTCGTTTCAATAATGTTGATGGATTTACAATCACAACTTTAGTCGTATTTACTTATACAAAAAGCGAATAACTTAAAGTAGTAGAATTATCCCCCTTATAATTAACTATAATTATGAAGAACCTGTGTAGCACAGGTTCTTTTTTTTACTTTGAATTGATGAAATGTTTAATCCCGTAGATTTAAAAATCAATACATTATGCATTAAAAATAGTGGGTATTTCCCCAGCCATTCCATTATTTTGAACAAAGGCAACCGCCTTTAAGTGTTTTGCTATATGCTCTAATGTTTGAACCCGTTCTTCCAAATGTGTTGCACCTCTCGCCAATCCTGAAAACACAAGATCAGCCTTACTACTGTGTTTTAAGAGCAACTCTACAACATCATGAGACTCTTTTAACAATACATGGATCTCGGCATCAATCCGTGCTTCATTTATTGAGTTACGTATATGTGCTTCCATGGTCTGTTTTTCGGCTTCTGTATGTACCACCGAATAGATATTTACAACTGCTTTTTTCCACTTTTCGTTTAATCGAATCAAATAAGACAATAACAACATCAAATCGGCATTATTATCTCGACCTCGCCACCAGATATCAATACGTTTATTCATAAGGTTAGTAAATGCCTTAGTGATATGTGCCATAACAATATTTTTACCAGTTAAAGCCAAGTCATTAATAATTTCTAATTCCTGAATCTTTCCTTGAGGTGTACTAGACCAACCAAAAACCACAGTGTTGGTTTTTATTCCTGCAACACCATGAGAAGCTGCTACCTGATACATACCTAACTTTAAGTCATTTACGACGTTAACCTCGGTTAGTGCTTGCAAGCCTTCGGCAGCTAAATCCTTTTGCATTTCAAAAGCAATCTCATTTCTACGTGCCAATTCTGGGGTGTCCTCTAAAGTAACGAGTTTAGAAATGCTTAGTAAGCCACTATTTTGTCCTAACATTTCTGTGAATTTAACCAAATGTATATGCTCTTTGAGGTCACGAATAAAGAGGATGATTATTGGACGCCAATTTCTTACATGCACTTTTTTTGTGTTCAAGCGCAATAAAGCATACCGACTTAAATGCATCCAAATCCCTGTGGAAGCATCGCCCCATTGTTGTTCTAATTTTTTACTAATTAAATACATGAAAATAACAGCCTCCAAACCTAGAGCGAATAAAAATGCCCATGGATTAATAAGCCACATCACAACCATGGCCGCTAAAGCACCTACTAGGGAAACATACCATGGCACATGTATTTTAGGACGATACGAAGGTTCTTTTATGAGTTGTTCTGTGGCAGCACTAACATTTACGGCCACATAAAGGGTTAAAAATAAAACAGAAACATATTGAGCTATAGTATTTAATCCACCCAGAAACACTGCCGCTATCGCAATAGCACCACTTATCCAAGTTGCAATAGTGGGCTGACCTGATTTAGAAAGTTTAGAAAAGAATTTAGGCATAAGACCATCCATGGATAAGGCCTGAAGAATTCTTGGACCACCTAAAATACTTCCAAATGCCGATGATAATACCGCTCCCCAAACAGCAGGGTATACAATCCATGGGCCAAAAACTGCAAGACGCGTCCAAATGGTAACACCGGCCTCTGGATCGGCCATTTGTTCTATAGTAAGTGCTCCTGTAATTGCTAAAAGTAATGGAATGATAAGATAAATGATGGCTCCTGTAAGTACCGCTCCTAGTGTCCCTTTAGGAATGGATTTTTGAGGATTTTTCAGATCCCCACTTAAGCCTATACCTGCTGTAAATCCGGTTACCGCAGGAAAAAATACAGCAAATACATACCAAAATCCTTCAGGTGCAGTTTGATAGGTGGCTTCTATAACTGGGGCGTGAAGGTCCTTGCTCAATATCCCAATAATTAAGGCTAGAATAGATGCCCCTACAATTATCATAATCGGGATTTGTGATTTCAATACCAGTTTAGCACTCTTACCAGATAGGGCGGTTACCAATATGATAAAAAAGATGGTTAAGCCCTGTAGGGCATTAGCCGGTAAAAGTCCTCGACTTTCTGGCCAAAGCACCAATATAGCTTCAGATAAGCCATAGCAATAAAAAGTGACGCTTAAGGTGCGGCATAAATACAACGGAATCCCAATAGCACCTCCGGGTTCTAGACCTAAACTTCTAGAAATCATGTAATACTCACCACCAACACCAACTTTAATGTTCGTGGCAATGGCCGAGGCACTTAAACCAGTTATAAAGGTAATAGAACTTGCCATTAACACAATTAAGGCGGTCTTTAAAAATCCAACATTACCAACGACCCACCCAAACCTTAAATACATGATCAACCCAAGTATGGTAAGTATACTTGGCGTATACACTCCCAAAAAGGTTCCAAACTTATGTGGTTTTTTAGTTGATTTCATTAGCCCTACAGATCGCTGCAACATTAGGTATTAAACCATTGAATTACGAATAACGGTGTTTAACACTACTGATTAGGAAGTTACAACTTAAGGGGCACTAAACCAAAAACCTCATTAAACTAAAAACTGTTGTTTCATCTGTTTTGCCTTGTTCACTATTTTAAATATTAATTGTTACTAATTTAGTAGTAAAAAGATGGCCAAGCACCCTAAACGTTTAAATCGTATTTAATGCCTAATAGAAACGCAATCAAATGTGCGACCATTTTTCGATGTGATTAAAATTGCTGACTGAAAGCAGTAATGGGTTTTTAAAAGGAATCTTAATTTGCTCACATAAATTATACTTTAAATCATATTCTAAACAGGTCTTACTTTCTTAAGAAGTTTAAGATTTTACCATTTTTAAAAATTGGTTTAAGTAAAGTTTTCCAATTGGTAATTCTTTTTTATTGATTTCTACCAATTCGTGTGTATATGATTTAATTTTATCGATAGGAACTATAAACGACCTATGAATTCGAACAAATTTGTGCTTGTCGATCATCGCTTCGAGAGAAGATATCGTCTGTCTGCATACATGCATCTTATCATTAGTGAATATTTTAATATAATCTTTATCACTTTCAATGTATAGAATCTCATCTAAAACTATTCTAACTTGTTTTCTATCTATGCGAAGATAAATGGAATCAATCCCAGATTTTTTTTCCAAATCAAATGGTTCATTGCTAAGCAGAGCATTTTCATACCCTGGCAAGGCTTTATTCACGGCTTTTAAGAAACGTTCAAAGCGTATGGGTTTTAACAAATAATCTATAGCATCTAACTCAAAACCATCTAAAGCATATTCCTTATAGGCAGTAGTAAAAATTACTTTTGGTGGGTTTTTAATAGATTGTATTAATTCTGTACCCAATAGTTCCGGCATTCTAATATCCAAAAACAGAATATCTACTTCATTGGCTTGAAGAAATACGAAGGCATCTATGGCATTGCTACATTCACCTACCAGTTCCAATACCGGTAATTTTAAAAGATACCGACGCAGTACATCTCTGGCCAAAGGTTCATCGTCAACAATGAGACATCTTGGTTTTATGTTATCATATGGTTTCATAAGCTTGCCTAGACTCCATTTCTAATTTAGTCTCTATGGCCTCTTTAGTTTCTAATTCTACGGTAAGATTAACAACAAAAGCATCTGCACTTTCTTCAATTTCTAGAGTATGCCTCTCAGGATAAATCAATTCTAATCGTCGTCGCACATTATCAATACCAGTCCCTTTACGGCGTTGACTCGATAACACTTTACTTTTCTTCCCGTTCATTAATTTGATTGAAAAACTATGGTCATGCAGTTCTGACTTTATATTGATCCACGGATTATCTATCATTTTGCTAGCCCCATGTTTAAAACAATTTTCTACTAAGGGAAGTAGAAGCAATGGTGCAATAGTCATTTCTTTAGTGTCATTTGGAAACGAATAATGCAGATCTAACCTGTCATCATACCTTATTTTTTCAAGATTGAGGTAATCCACTAACAATTGCAGTTCATTTTCAAGATATACCCAGCTTTTATTGCCTTCGTCCAAAATATAACGGATGATATACGATAACTCCAATATCATTTTAGCGCTTTTAGGAGACTCTTCTTGTGCCTGTGAATAAATATTATTTAAGGTATTAAACATAAAATGAGGTTGTACTTGAGCCATAAGAAGACGAAGTTGGGCTTCTGAATTTTCTTTTTGCAGTTGTTGATTACGTAAGGATTTCAAATAGTAATGCTTAAACATTTTAAAACTAGAAGACAACGAGAGTGCGGTAAGCGAACCAAATATACTCCCTCTATAGGCCATGGATACTATTTCAGGGAAGCTACTGGTCGTTAAGAACAATTGAGCGTTCGGAATCCAGCCAAATCTTGACCAAGGAATATAAATCAGAAAAATGGCGTGGATAGTCATTGCAACGAAATAGAAAATAGCAAACCAAATTATAGCCAAAAAATACTTTTGCTTGAACACAAATTTTGGAAGAATAAAATATAAAGCCGGGTAAACCACAAATATTTGTGGAAATAGTAAAAAGAAGTTTTCTACCACCGATTTCCAAAAGTCTGGAAATTGTCCAGTAGCCATATAGGAAGCAGGGTTAAGAAAGCGTGTCATGGTAAAATAACCTCCCCAAAAAAACCAAAAAAACAAATGCCTACCAATACGGTACCATTTTCTATCCGATAGTATGAATTCCCTTATTGACATACATCTCTTGATTTTTTAATAAATGTATACAAATAAACGCCACGCTAGAATCTTTAACTACAAAAATAAATCATTGTACGACAGACAACCAATAAACCACGACGAATGAGTTTAATCCGCTCATATTTAGTCTCTATCGCTGTTGGTTACCGTTCTGCCGCTATGCAACTTTTAGCAGCATAGTTAGCACTACATTTAATCATATTTTTTGACTGTAAACGATTGGATACCAGAAGATCACACAGCCAAAACAAAACTTTAGAACAACTAGCACAAAATGTAATCTTAAAAGGTATTAAACATGAAAACACTGCCACTTTTATTAGTCCTTATACTTTCAATAATTCTTATAAACTGCTCAAGTGATGATGAAAACCAACAACCAATAATAGAAAACCCAATACCAATAATAGAAAACCAAAAACCACAGGATAATACACCAATTGATTATGACATATCAATGGAAACCTTAACCGATATCGGTGCTATAGCTATATCAGGGTATCCTAAAATACTTAAAAGATTCGAAAATGGTATTCTTAGTTATTGGGCCCACTATTACTTTAGACCTGATGGAAATATGCTTAAAGTAAACTTTGGTTTCTCAAATTCTATATCAGAATTAAGTGCCTATATCTACCAATACGATGATGAAGGGAAAATGGTGAAGTTTATTGGTGATGGTTCATTAAACCAATACTGGGATAATGGTAGAATCATTAAGGCTGAATATTATAATCATTGGTATGGAAGTTTTGATATCATATATGATTACAACGATAAGGAGCAATTGACTCAAAAATCTGTAAAATATACTAGCTATAATCCCATCTATGTTGAAAAATCCAATTATTCCTACTATGATGATGGTAATTTAGAATCCATTGTTTACGAGACGGGTTATGATGGAAGTGGTATTATCGATTATTCTTACAAATTTAATTTTGTCAATTACATTGAGTCTCGAAATCTGTTTTTAGACTTACAAATCATTCCAGGACAAAGAGAACTACAGCAGTTTCCTAGTTCTACAGGTTTTAGAGATACTACATACCCAAATTACAATTACACAACTTATAATTATAAATACGACGATAATGGAAGAGTTATCGAAAGAACATACGGTGACACCAAAATTGTGTACGAGTATTATTAACCCTTAAACTTTAATTTATGAATCCAAAACGGGTGGCAACCCTACATGCAAGACCATTGAAGAAGGTATCTCAATTCATCATCCAAAAGGGTGTGCTTCTTCTCATTAGTGCTATATTTTTAGTTATTTCTTGTGCAAAAGATGACGATGTTGAACCTATTGATAATGCATTGCTTATTGCTTCAAAAAAGTCAACAAAATCACATTCTGCTGATATGGTATTGACTTGGAATAAAGCCATGCAAGACCTCTACACCTTTCCAAGAGGCGTAGGTACACCGCCTATTTCCAGTGCTTACACCTGGACATTGGTGCATTTAGCCATGCACGATGCACTCAACAGCATAACACCGCGATATGAAACATACGCAAGAGTTGCTGTAGACAAAGATGCTGACCCCGATGCTGCAGTGGCTCAAGCGGCATACGACGTGATCCTGACAATCAATAAGATTCCTTTTGCACCAGCATTTGTACCTCAAAATTTAACGAGTATTCATTCATTATTAGAAACCTCATTAAATGCTATCCCTGATGGAGATGCCAAAACAAAAGGTATTGCTTTAGGCCATGCGGTAGCACAAGCTCTTATGGCAAAGCGGGCTAGTGATTTGCCACATTTGTTTCTGATATCACCAAATACACCTCCTGATGGCACACAGCCAGGAGAATTTCGCTATATATTTCTTCCTCCAGCACCCGGTGGAAAAGGATTTGCATTTCCAGACTTTGGAAAGCTTCAACCATTCTTCATGTCAAAAGATGATATGTATATACCCGGACCACCTTATGCAGTTAATTCACCGGAATATGCTTCAGATTTTAATGAAGCGAAAACTTATGGCGCAATAAACAGCCAAGTGCGCACAGCTGACCAAACTGAAATAGGAGTGTTTTGGAGTGAGAATTCAAATCGCAGCTGGAACTTTGTCGCACGACAGGTAATGGAATCCTATAATCCTCAATCACAAAATGCCTGGAAAGCTGCTCGGTATTTTGCAGTGGTTCATGGGGCCATAATGGATGCTTATATTTCTACAACTATCAGTAAGATTCAATATTATACCTGGCGTCCAGAAAGTGCTATCCATCTAGCAGATTCTGATGGTAATGATCTAACGGTTGCTGACCCTATATGGAAACCCTTGCTGCCAACACCCCCAATTCCTGAATACCCATCAGTTCTATCTTTTTCTGGTGCAGCCGTTGGTCAATTTGTCTTTAGACACTTTGGTGATAGAGATAATTATGTAATAAACCAGACAAGTGGATTTGTACCCGGAGTGGTGCGTTCATTTTCATCCATTTCAGATGCTGTTAAAGAGAATTCTTTATCTAGTATTTACAGTGGTTTTCATTTTAGACAAGGCATAGAAATAGGAGAGGTTTTGGGTAAAAGTTATGGCGATTATGTATTCGAGAATGCACTCAAGGAAAAGAACTAACAATTATAATGGATAGCAGTCTTAACTTATTAACAATCTAGGGCTGCTATCCTAATTTAGAAATAAATTGAGGCGTTTTCTCTTTCCATTTCTTATAGTACGAGTATTAACTAAAAAACATTGGTCGCCCATTTTTATGTTTTTATCGCCTTTGTTTTACTCTCTGTCGCTATTTTAAATACTGCATAGAGATATGAACTAGATTTAATACTAAATTTAAATGTTTAGGTCATGAAAGCTGTATCAAAACTATTCTTTTCCCTCTCGATTTCTTTAATTCTTACCAATTGTTCAAAGGATGACTTACCATCAGAAATCGAGACACCGAACGTACAGGATAACAACACTTCTATTAGTGTGACACCTCAAACCCCTATGGAATCACTTGCCAGTATCGGCGCGGTTGCTATAACAGGGTATCCAAAAAAAATTATAAAGTTTTCAAATGGGAGGATTGACTCTTGGGCTCATTACTATTTCAGATCCGATGGAAATCTACTTAAGGTAAATTATGGATACTCGAGCACATCGTCCATATTTTCAAATTATTACTATTATGACAATGAAGGTAAAATCGTGCGATTGGAAGGCTGGGATGAGTTTGATTTTTATTGGGAGAATGGACGTATCATAATGGTGAAAGGGTATAATGCGGCGTGGCATGGAAGGTATGATATGTTCTATGACTACAACGATCAAGGGCAAGTCATTCAAAAATTAGTAAAGTATCATGATACTACTCCAATTTCTTTACAAAAACTGAATTTCACCTACTTCATTGACGGCAACCTAAAATCAATTGAGGACTATGGAGATTATAATGAAAGCGGAGTTTTTGAACTTTATACCACGACAAATTTTGACAATTATATAACGTCGAGAAATCTGTTTATGGATTTAGAAATTATTCCAGGACAAAGCGAACTTCACCAATTTCCTGGTTCGAAAGAATTTAAGCACTTTACGTCGTCAGGATACGATTTCTATGAAACATATGTATACAAATATGACAGCAGTGGAAGGGTCATTGAAAGAACAAATGGTAATACCAAAATTGTGTATGAATATTATTGATGTTAAAAGTTTATTGTTATGAACACAAAACGGGTGGCAACCCAAAATGCAAAGATGTTTACAGCTGTATCTCAAACTAGGATATATTGTAATTTGCTAATTTTAGTTAGTTCGCTACTGCTGGTCATTGCTTGTACTAAAAGCGAAGATTTAGAAATTATTGGTGATGAATTTCCTGTGGAGAATGAATCTCCTATTGATAGCAGCCCTCTTATTGCCAATGCCGGTGCAAATCAAACTATAATACTCCCTACTAACTTTGTGAATCTTGATGGTAGCGCATCATCCGATTTAAAAAATGCTATTGTCAGTTATTCTTGGTCAAAACTATTGGGCCCCGATGAATACAACTTTACAAATGCCAATGCAGCACAAACGCCAGTAACAAATTTAGTTGAAGGCCTTTATCAATTCCAGTTAACCATTACTAATACCTTGGGCGATTCGGCAAGGGGTGTCGTCTCGGTATCGGTTATCCAGAATAGTACGGCGATATACGGTTCAAGTAGCGCTATTAATTTAATGTTGCCTATAGATTGGGTCGTATTGAATAATACCCCTTCAGGATCTTCGTCCAATATCACAGGAATGTCATGGAAAAAGATTAGTGGCCCTGGAAGTTACAATGTATCCTATTCAAACTCCGCATATACAGTGCTATATAACCTAGTAGAGGGCCATCATCAATATGAGCTAACGGCTAACTACCTCAATGGGTCGGTTAGTAAAGACACGGTAAATGTAAATCTTTACGATGTTAGTATAATTCCTCAAAATGCCAAAGAACTAATAATCGAGAATGTGAGCTGGACGTTTCCATGGTATGCTACATTGCCTATCACCGATTTCTATGGCCTTATCCCAAGGGAATCATTGTTTAGAATTTTTGTAAGGCGAGATGGTAGTTCAAATTGGGAAGATGTACCTGGATGGAGTATGTCAAGTACACAAAACACTTTATATGATTATTTTATTGAGCGAAGGCTTCCCGATGGCGCAGGAATGTATACTAATGGAAGCCTATACATTTCCTATTTTGGTTCTGATACCCTTGATACACCAGATATAAAAATAGTGTATTGGTGATAAGTGGATTAGCACTGAGCCACAACATCAAATTATGCGGGTCAAATAAAATAGAAATGGCAGATTCAATTATTGACAGTCCTGTATTTTGTATTAAAAAAAAGCATACATTTAGTATGTCCTTGATTACAAATTGGCTTAATGCTAAAATTGGTGAAACGGTAAGGAACAATCCCCAAATTGAATATGGTTATTATGTATTTTATAGCACTATTCAATTTGGGGATTGTTATAGCTAATAGGCCTTATAAAATGTTGGTTTTTGATATGACATGGCATCTTGTGCAATTATAAGATGCTTGACTTAAATAAAGTTTTATTAAAATCGAATAGTATGAAAGCATCAGTCCTGATAAGCCTGACCACCATTCTTTTTATGCAAGGTGTTAAAGCACAAACCGAGAATGAGGATAAAACTATTGCCACCGATACCCTCTCTGAAGTTGTCGTCACAAGCCTTTTACGACCAGAAAAAATAACGCGTGCGCCTGCTGCAATACAGGCGGTAACTATAGCTGACGTTGAACACTTTGCAGGCTCTAACGTTGGAGAGCTGCTCTCAAGACTTCAAGGTGTTGAATTTACACGCTATGGTGTTGATGGCACCACATTTAATGCCAGAGGCCTCAACAGTGCCTTTAACTATAAAGTACTGCAGATGGTTGACGGTCGTATTAGCACCGCCGCCTTAAGTGGTAACTTGCCGGTGTTCAATAATGGCACAACTATAAAAGATGACATACACCAACTAGAAATTGTGCTTGGTCCCCAAACCGCACTGCATGGACCCAATGCGCACAATGGTGTGTTTAATACAATTACAAAAGATCCGCGACGCTATCCTGGAACCTCCGTATCCTTAAGTGCAGGCAGTCAATACCAATTTAGTGGCAGGTTTCGGCATGCCCAGAAAATTGATAACCACTGGGCGTGGAAAGTCACAGGAGAGTATGCTACCGGACAGGAATTTGATTTTATAGATAGTGTGTATGTTGGCATGCCTTCTAAAAGTATCAAAGAGCGAAATGTTGATTATGATTTCAGGCACATCCGTGGTGAAGCCCATGTGTATTACAACATTAACCCCAAAACCGAAATAGTCGTCTCCAGTGGGGCAAGCAACAATAACTTTTTACAGGTGACCACAAACGGGCGCAATCAAATGAGGGGCGTCACTTATACCTTTCTCCAGGCCAAATTCAGAAGTCCGCATTTCTATGCTAATGTGTATAACACTTGGGGCGATCTAGGTAAAAGCTATAATATTCCAGCTTACACGCAGGTGTTCTGGACGCGAACACAACCAGGTCCTGCTATGTTACCACCAGATGAAGCCGAACAATTTGCTTTAAACAGTACACGTTTTAAAGAGAAAAGCAGACGCTTTAATGCCGATGTGCAATATAATACTCATTTTTCAGAAGCAGGATTGTTTCTGGTGGCAGGATTGGACTTTGAAAATTCACGTCCTAATACTACTGATGGGACGACCTTGGTAGGGGAGCCCAACGCTATTTCGGTATCGCAACTAGGAGCCGTTCTTCAATTAGAGAAAAAGCTTAGCACCAACATGCGGCTTATTGGTGCCCTTCGGTATGATAGCAATGACAATTTTAAGGATTTAGCAGCACCTAAACTCACTTTAGTGAAGGATTTTGATCAAGGTTCAATTCGCTTTGGATGGGCTAAAGCTTATGCATTGCCATCCATACAAAGTCAATATGCCAGTATAAGGGATTTCTTTTTTGGTAATGGCGGTACAGGTGTAGCTTATATTCCCAACAATTCGCAGGTGAATGATCCCAACTCGGTCGTTTCAACACAGCCTTTAAAACCTGAAGAAGTGGATACCTGGGAAATTGGATATAAAGGTCAGCCTCTCCAAAAACTTTGGATCGATGCCAACGCCTATTATGGCACCAGCAAAAACTTTATTACGCCCTCTTTGCCAGTAGGAGGTAGAGCCCTTTCGGTGAATGGTATAAGCGTCACCCACAACCCTATGTTTGCAGGCACCGAAAACAATGGCACCCTTCAAGGCGCAACGTTTTTTACCTTTTTCAATTATGGTAAGGCCAAAGTTTATGGCTTGGATCTCGGTGTTAATTATACCATTTCACCCTCTGTTCAAATGGCTCTTAAATACTCTTGGATGAACGCTGAATTTGATGAAAACGATGCCAATAGAGACGGGGTCATTTCAAGCGATGAGAAAAGTATCAATGCACCAAACCACAGAGCTGTGGCCTTGTTAACTGTTCAAAACCTTTGCAAGCAACGCTTGGCGCTCACTTTTGGTTCTCGTGTAGTGCAGAAATACGACTTTTATAGTGGCAGTCAAGTAGGCAGCGCAGAAGGAGCAGGGACCAGAACCCCACCAAAAAACTTCAATTATGGACCATTAGGAGGATTTAGCACCTTTGAGATGAGTTCAGACTATCGCTGGAGTAAAACCGTCACCCTTAATTTTAATTTGACCAATATTTTCAATACCAAACAAATTGAATTTGTGGGTGCGCCTTCTATAGGTCGATTGGCTATGGTAGGAGTAAAAATATCGGACTGATATTTATGGTGAATTAAAAATGATACATCAAAAAGAATTTTTTGCAAGCCCAACCCAACCCATCCCTCAAGAGCAGAACGGCCAAACCAGCCAATAGAATGGTCGTAGTGATTATAAAGGAAGCGTCACCAATTTACAGACCTTAATCCCATAATCTCCAATACTGAAGATTTCATAGTCAAGAATATGTTCTACCACTTCCATTTGTTTATGATTATTTAAGTTTAAAAAATGACTTAACTAGAAGGTGAACTAATAAAAAAGACTAAAAAACCCCATTTGTTATGGGTTAATTACTAAATTTAAAAATATAATTATGCCATATTAAAAAGAGAATTCATTTGACCTAGAAGTCTGTTTGGTTTATAATATAAACATCCATGGAACAATTTGACGCTTATACCTTAATCATAGCAGCCTCGGTTATCGTTTTGATTTCTTTCTTTTTCGTAGCCTTTGCCAAACGTACCAATGTGCCGTCGGTATTGTTATTGATAGGTTTAGGTGTTGGTATTCAATATTTATTGCAGTATCTAAATATCGCAACTCCCAATTTCTTTTCTGTACTGGAAGTATTGGGGATACTAGGACTAATTATGATTGTATTGGAAGCGGCATTAGATCTGAAGCTAAAAAGAGATAAGATTGGCACTATAATCAGTTCCTTTTTTATTGCCACACTTGGTCTTGGCGTCTCTTTTGTAGTTGCAGGACTGATACTTTATTACATGGTTCCTGGTATGACTTGGGCACAGGCCTTACTATATTCAACCCCTTTATCGATACTTTCTAGTGCCATAATCATTCCAAGCGTAAGCAACCTTAATGAAAAGAAACGTGAATTTCACATTTATGAGAGCACATTTTCAGACATTATTGGCATTATGTTGTTTTACTTTCTGATAGGCTATTTCGAAAATGAAATGGCAGCTTCGGCCGGTCTTGCCACAGGCAATCCAACAGGCGCTTTTGTAATTAACCTTTTTGTAACCCTAATCATTTCACTGGTTGCAAGTTACCTCATACTCATTGTGTTTCAGAAGATCAATTCAGGGGCCAAGCTCTTTGTGTTGATTTCGGTATTAATTTTACTTTATTCCATTGCCAAAAAATTTCATCTTTCTCCATTAATTATCATTTTAATTTTTGGTCTGGCCGTTAGTAACTCTGCACTATTTTTCAGAGGTCCCTTCAAACGGATGTTGAATCCTGAAAAATTCAAACAGATGGAGCATGGACTTCATGATCTCACGGCAGAGACTGCTTTTATTGTACGCACCTTCTTCTTTGTGATTTTTGGAGCCAGCATCATGTTCTCCAGTCTTTTTAGCTTGGAAGTTTTAAAGGTCAGCCTAGCGCTCATAGGATCAATTTTCATCATTCGCTTTTTGCTGCTTCGCATATTTATTGGAAAGGATATTTCACCGCAAGTATGGATTGCACCTAGGGGATTAATAACGGTTCTGTTGTTTTACGCCATACCCATTTCCTTTCAAACTGAACTTTTTGATCCTGGTATTCTACTCTTCATCATCATTGCCACTGGCATCTTTTTGACCGTTGGTCTCATTGTCCATAGCATTTCGAAAGAATACGGTCCTAATTCGGCCATTACGCCTAAATTACAAGACACCGCTTATACAGTTTCAATAGATCCCTCCACCAGTGTCCTAAAACGCTTGGTGATCAAAATAACGGTGTTCTATAAATTTAAGATTCTCTACCCCATCATTCACCATCCCTATTATTTGGAACTGAAAAAACGTGTAAAAAGTTTCTTTTTAAAGGCTACACGTGCTCTTGGCGTCAAACCCATCTTTGCCAGGGAAAGTAAGATATTTGCAAAAAGATTGCGAACCGTTATACAGATCATCAGAAACCCTGATGGCGTAAAATTAAAGGAGAACAAGGACTACATTGGCCTTAAAAAATATGTTCGAAATGTCATTTTTGAAACCAATAATCTGGAAGGGATATTGTTTGATATTACCATTTTTACGCTTATTATATTGTCGGTTGCCATCGTCATGATTCAGAGTGTTGGCGTTTCCCCTTTTTGGGGCGGCGTATTGTTTTCCCTCGAATTCATTATCACCATTATTTTCACGATAGAATATATTCTCCGTATCTGGACATCAATCAAGCCCAGGAAGTATGTGTTGAGTGCCTTTGGCATCATCGATCTGTTGGCCATTCTTCCTTTATTTTTGGAGTTGATCTTTGTAAACACCTATTCTCTCGGAGCGATTCGATTATTAAGGCTGCTCAGAATCTTTAGGGTGTTAAAATTGGCGCGTTTTCTCGTTGAAGCCGATGTTCTGGCCAGAGGCATTAAAGCCAATGCAAATAAAATCTTTGTATTTCTTTTTTTTGTAGTTATTGTCTGTACCATTATGGGCGCGGTGATGTTTGTCGTTGAAGGGCCAGAAAATGGATTTAGCAATATTCCGCATGGGGTGTATTGGGCAGTGGTCACCTTAACCACTGTAGGTTATGGAGATATTTCTCCGAGTACACCAGTTGGGCAGTTTATATCAATGGTTATTATGGTTTTGGGTTATTCGGTGATTGCAATCCCTACAGGTTTGATAGCCGCTGGTGTTTCTAAAGCTTCAAAAGAAACGAATCCAGAACACAAGTCTTGTCCTAAATGCAAATCTGAAGATCTTGTGACGGACTCCAATTATTGTAGGATATGTGGGACAGATCTAACTGAAAGCTTTCCTCTGAAGTAATAAATTGAATATTCCGAATTTTATTATCAAGTTAAAGACATTCAAAATTAAGCCTTTAATGCTTTGGATTTTGAATGTATCGCATGAAGATTAATCCACCAATAATCAATTATCAATACAACACCCAACACAACTTCTCGATACCTTTCCGCTTGCAGCGATAACACTCGAAGTGACAATGAGATTTCTCACAGAATTACACAACCCTCTTGTTATGACGACACTGTCGCCAAACCCGACGATTTTCAGACATAACGAGCGCACAATAAGCATAAGGTGTTACCATCAAGAACTACTAGATACATTTAAAAAGAAACACTATTATAAATGCTTATACGCGAGTGTTACGAAGTAATGTCCTAAAATCGTCTTGATCTTTTGGTTCGTTTTGCATCAAGGCAAAATGAACAGAAAATAAGCGTTTGAGTAAGTTATTTACAACAATGCATGCAGGTATAAAAAAGCAATCCTACACCACTTCTCGATACATTCTCGCCTACAGCGCGAACACTTTAAGTGACAACCTTGTTATCTCATGATAGCGATCTCACATTCCCAAACCAAAACTGTTTCAAACAAGCCTTTAACATATAATAACCCTAACTATCATTATTTTAGCGTACCTTTACCTCGTTAGCGAGTTGAACAGCCTTTCTTTATCTAATTTGTACCCCAATATTATTTAATTCTTTGCTTTCTTCATTACTTTAAAAGCCCCTATATATCAGGCTTTTACGACACAAGACTATTTTGGATGAGTCCCCAGCCGTCTCTTTTCAAAACACCTTTATTAGTAGTCTAACACTGTACCGCATGTTACACACAGCCTGGTATAGGCTATGCTATTATGGTACAAGACTTATGAACAAAAAAGAACAGCAGTATGGAACATCCAACGTTTTCTCGAACAATGGATAACGATTTTTCAAAAACGTTAAGGCGCCGAGTGAATCAGTATTTCAAATCGAATAACATCAGCAGGAATGCCAATACTCAAATGGTGTTCAAAACCATCATCATGCTCGCCTTGTTTTTTATTCCTATCATTCTCCTGTCTACAGGACTGATTAGCAGTGTGTGGTTACTTTTTACGCTCTATATCATTAGTGGTCTGGGTATGTCGGGCATAGGCATGGGCGTGATGCACGATGCCATTCATGGGTCGTATTCCAAGCATAAACACATCAATACCCTTTTGGGTTATACCTTTAATCTTATCGGCGCTAATGCGGCGGTATGGAAAATTCAGCACAATGTGTTGCATCACACGTATACCAATATCGATCAGGCCGATGATGACCTTAATGCGCCCTTTTTTCTGCGCTTTTCACCACATGCCAAGCACTATTGGCTGCACCAATTTCAGCATATTTATATCTGGTTCTTTTATGGTATATCTACCATTTCATGGATTACCACTAAAGACTTTGTTAGAATTAAACGCTATAAAGCAATAGGCTTTTTCAATAAAAAATACGAATACCAAACCACACTGTTGAGCATGTTAAGTTGGAAACTACTTTACTATACCTATGCGTTGGTATTGCCAATGCTTATGGTGCCTCAAGCCTGGTGGGTTGTGCTTCTGGCCTTTATAAGTATGCATTTTATAACTGGTTTGCTGGTTAGCATTGTGTTTCAAATTGCGCATATTATGCCAACCAATAGTTTTCCGTTGCCTAATGAAAAAGGAATGATTAAGGCCAACTGGCACCAACATCAATTGGCAACAACCACGAATTTCGGACCAAAGAGTAAACTGCTTTTTTGGTTAGTTGGTGGGTTAAACTACCAAATAGAGCACCATTTATTGCCCGATGTGTGCCATATCCATTATAAAAACATTACCGGTATAGTAGGGGAGACTGCAAAAGAATTTGGGATGCCCTATCACGTTAAAAAAAGCGTGTACCATGCCATACTAGATCACGTTAAAATGCTGCGCTGGTTAGGACAAAAACAGACTGTGGGCGCTGTATAAGACCACAAGAATACCGTTTAATACTAAAAACAGAACTCATGATTAAAAAAATGATACAAAATTTAATGAACACAAATAAATCAACACTAAATACAATAACAATGAAAGAAGGTACAGTGAAATTTTTTAATAATGCCAAAGGATTTGGTTTTATAAAACTGAATGATTCGGACGAAGAAATTTTTGTCCATTCAACAAATTTAATTGACGACATCAGAGAGGACGATAAAGTCACTTTTGAAGTTGAAAAAGGAGAAAAAGGACTATCGGCCGTTAAAGTGAGTTTAGCTCACTAAACAGGATACGTTTACAGTATATAGCAGTTATTTGCCCTGAACACCGGCAGATCGCTGCTATTTGTGTTTAATGCACTTTAGTGTTAAACATTGAATAAGATTAGTTTCACTGAGCTTAATAGATTCCTCACTCCGTTCGGAATGACACAAGCCACTTGCCATGGCGACACGGTCGCCAAACCCGACGATTTTCAGACCTAGCGAGCGACAATCAAAAAATCAAGGTCACAAGCCATATAGGAACATTAGAAGAGCAATAAAAACTAAATCATTAAAGTAATAACGCGAGCGTTACGCAGGCATCGAAAATGACTGTGGAAGGTCCTAAAATCGTCTTGATCTTTTGGTTCGTTTTGCATCAAGGCAAAATGAACTTAAGAAACAAACCATCCAACACCACTTCTCGATACATTCCCGCTTGCAGCGCGAACACTCGAAGTGACAAAAAACGATAACTACCTATTAAAGATGAACTATCTTATCAGTTATTAATTCCCAGTTTGCGCATTATAACTTGCCGATGTTTTAGCACCACTACTATCCCAATACTCCCAAGTGGCACTCGTATAGCTTATGGTCATCTCATCTAATAATTTACCGTCAGGACCGCGGTCGGTTCCTGTAGTAATCCCATTAATTCTGGCACGTTTTAAGGTTAATTTGTAATACACGCGACCATTAGCAACAAGGTCCAATTCCAGCTCGGGAATTACCTGTCCTTTAGCACAGAATTCCATTAACTTGGGTGTAGATTTGTCAACGGCTTTACTAATGGTTAAATCATGAAATGCCATAGATGCCCGCTGACGCGTCGCTCCAGTTGGCGAGGTCTGTTGCTCCAAGCCATGACTAAAACTTTCAATAACAATCCAGTCTTTATGCGCACGATCGGTAGATTCACCTTTAACATCTGCGATTTTAATATAATAGCTGCTTTGTGCAAAACATACACTTACACAACACAAGATCATTAAGCCGAGTACTACAATTACTTTAGGTTTCATAAGGTTTTGATTTATAGGTCTATATACGAGTAAAAAGATACGAAAAAAATATGATGCTATATCTATTTCCATAGAGTTGGTCATTCCACCACAACTTCGTGATACTTTCTCGCTTGCAGCGTGAACACTCGAAGTGACAAAACAATCGCTTAAAATAATAACATAGGTAGTGGTCTCTACAAAAACACGTAAGCTAATCCCCACATTTTTAGGCATTAAACAAAAAAAACCTGTAGTTCATCGTGTTTTTTAAGTATTTCATCCTATATTAGTAGCGTCAAACCCATAACTAAACCCTAATTGACCTATGAAACGCTTAAAAGGTTTTGGTATTCCAGTACTACTTCTAATCACCTTATATGTGGTGATCTCGAGTGTGAGCAAGTCGGCTAACGCTGCCAACAACAGCACATCCACGACTGTCCAAACCCAAAGCACTTCACTTGTTGATGACACTGCACAACGATTATATAGAGGTCGCCAACACGAATTAAAGCAAGCCTTAACGCGTTATTTTGATGCCGCCATCGCTTCAGGAGATTTAGTAGGAGCAGGGGTAAGTATTGTACAAGGTGATTCGGTCCTACTGTCTGATGGCTTTGGAAAGCGCCATGTCAAACAACAGGATAGGGTAGACGGGCAAACCGTATTTCGATTAGGTTCCCTTTCAAAAGGCTTTGCCGGCGTATTGGCCGCACATTTAAAGTGTGACGACCAGTTAGATTGGAATGATAAGGTGAGTGATTACCTCCCTGAATTTCAGTTTGGCAATGGCCGCATGACGCATCACATCACGCTAGCACATATTTTATCACAGACCTCTGGTGCACCTTACCATAGTTATACTAATTTAATAGAGGCAGGACTGCCTTTAACCGACATTGCCAGCAGGTTTAATGCCGTTACTCCAATAAGTGCGCCTGGCGCCTTATACAGTTACCAAAATGCCATGTTTGCGCTTTCAGGTGAGATCATGCATAAGGTTGCCGGACAAGATATTAGCAGTTTATTAAACGATCGCTTTTTTAAACCTCTGCAAATGGATCACACCTCAATGGATTATGATACCCTTGCACAGGAAGCCAATGTCGCCATGCCGCACGCCAAACGTCGCTATGGTTGGAATCCTTTAAAGCTTAACGACCATTATTATAATGCCATTGCAGCGGGTGGTATCAATGCCAGTGCCGAAGACATGGCCAAATGGATGCAGTTGCTACTAGGGCGTCATCCCGAAATCATGGATAAAACCGCTTTACAAGAAGCCTTTAATCCATTTATAGAAATTAAGGGACACGGAAAATACTACCAACGTTGGCCAGGCCATATGCGTTCGTATTACGGTTTTGGATGGCGTATACATACATTTGAAGAGCAGCGTCAAGAAAAAACCATGTGGCATCATGGCGGTAGTGTGAACGATTACCGTAATGAAATTGCTGTATTCCCAGATTCCGATTTAGGGATTTGTGTATTAATGAATATGAATTCAAAATTAGCGAGTCGGGTAATTCCAGACGTGTATGCCATTGTAACTCGTATTTATAAGGAGGCGGAAGTAAAATAGTAAAAACCGAGATTGTTTTTATATTAAACTCAATATTTTACTACCCTAATGAATGACCATTAGCACTACTAGATAATCTTCAAACTATTTTTAAATCCAATAAATTATCGCATTAAAACATTCACTTAAAAGTATCTTAAACTTTTATTAATAGACAATGAAACTCTTTAAATTGTTTTGAGATAAAAAATTCACCAACTCATATTTGTTAATTATACTTTTGGACCGTTTTGTTTAATGCTAAATAAAATAATTAATTAAAGTTTTAGAATCTCAATGATTTAAAAAAGTAAAGATAATATGATTCATCGTTCATTATTGTTCATTCGTCTATACATATTTGTGTATTAGTCTTATTTATTAAATAATAAGCTAATACTAAACTTAATTTTGATGTTAATCATCCTACTTTATTTCAGCATTATCTGCTTAATAAAGGATATGTAACATTAAATAAATATGTGTAAGCTATTTTTTTATAAGCAATTAAAATATACTTGTATTGGAGGCCTATTTTATGTGCTTTTTTTAAATAATTTAACTGTTAATGCTCAAGACAAGTACTTTACGTCATCAGTTGTAACAGAATATGAAACTGATGATTCTGCTTATTCTATTGATGAAAATTTTGCAACAAAGGCTTCCATTCGAACCTATTCAGGTGATTTTATTACAGGAGCTAACGACTATGAAGGCTTTTTAGAGGTTGGATATCTTAACCCATTAAATTCAGACCAAACTACTTACATTAAAATTGATGCTGAAGAAGATTTTTTGGCAACATTAGCAGCAGGTAGTCTGGCAACTGCATTGGGAGCGGTTACCAATTCCGTAATTAATGGCGGTCAAGAATTTACATTTGAAGTAAAAAAGGATAACAATATATTAATTACAGCAGAATCGCAAGTTGAAAATGATTTTGCACGATCTGGTGTACGTATCGTTTTAGATGGAAATAACGATACCTACATACTTGTTAACCCTTATTTAATTAATCCATCTATTACAGATTATAACCGATTTAGGCTAACCAATAGACTCGGTAACAGTGTTGTACAATTTGGTGTTTCTAGATATTTGGGCTTATATGAATCTTATAATGCACTTATTGGTGAAAGTTGTGGTTTTGCATCTTTTACCTCTTTTGATGGTCAAGGATTAAGCGTACAGGCACTTCAAGACGGCGCAGGTGTTTCTAATCCACATCATATTATAGATACTGATTTAAATAATTTCTCTACGTTAAGTGTAGGCACCGCAGGAGCAGGAGCTTCTATCCAACAAACGGCTTATTTTGAAGAGCCTTCAACCGCAAATGAGAATTTTAAAATAAGGTTTGCTATTTCTGCTGATGTTGCTGAAATTGAAGTGATACCCGATGTGCAAATTACTGGTTATTTTAATGATACCGAAGTTTTTAGTGCGGGTTTAACCGATTTACTTAACCTCGATTTATTAGGAGGCGCTTTAAATGGTGGTGCTCCTTTTACTATTTCCTTACCTGCAACAGGTGCTGTAAATAGAGTGGAAGTAAGAATGACACAAACAGTTTCTGCTGATGCTGGCACAGAGTTTAGACTCTATGATATAATAAAAACGCCTCCGTTTCCAACAGTAGATAAAAGTTTACCAGCAAATGGGTGTGTAGGTGAGACCATTGATTTTATAGGAACAGTTTCGCCATCCAATATAAAAATTAGATGGTATGATGCTGAAATAGACGGGAATTTATTGGCAGAATTGAATTCTGGAGATGCCTTTACAACCCCAATAATTTCAGAAAACACAACATTCTATATAGCTTCATCTGAAGATGGATGCCAAACAGAAACCATCCGTCTACCAATAGAAATTATAGCAAACCCGAATCCAACAGCATCCGATATAAATTTGGCAGGAAATGATACTTCTCATTGTACTTCCGAAACTATTGTACTTACCCCAAGTAGTAGTATTGGTACAAATTTTACATGGTATTTCGATGCGAATAAAACAAGCCCTATAGTTTCAAATTCAACAGTGAGTGGGGTAACCTACACCATTGATGCTAACAATGTATTAACTATTGATGGCCTTTCAGAAGCAAATAGTCCTATTAGTTATTTTGTAAGTACGCAAAACGACAGTTCTGGTTGTGAAAACATTCCTGGAACATTGAAAGAAGTAAATGTTATTATTGATGACTCTGCACCTAACTCCGATTGCGATAATGATGGTGTGATATATTCTGAAGAAATAACCAACGGCACCGACCCATTAAATGCAGACAGCGATGGNAGTGACCCGAATAACGATTCTGATGGTGATGGTTATACCAATGCCGATGAAACGGCAGCCGGTAGCGACCCTATGGATGCAAATTCCAAACCTTTGGATACCGACAATGATGGCATCAGCGATGCCACCGATACCGATGATGATAACGATGGAGTATCCGATACGGACGAAGCAACCAACGGCACCGACCCATTAAATGCAGACAGCGATGGCGACGGCATCAACGATGGAGCAGAAGGCACCACCGATACCGATGGTGATGGTACGATTGATGCATTAGAATCCAACACTGCCGATGCCGATAACGATGGCGTTGTAGATTCCCAGGATGAAGCCAACACAGACCCAAATAACGATACCGATGGTGATGGTTACGGTAACGCCGATGAAACGGCAGCAGGAACTAATCCATCAGATAGTAACGATGTACCACAAGATACCGACAATGATGGCATCAGCGATGCTACCGATACCGATGATGATAACGATGGTGTGTCCGATACGGACGAAGCGACCAACGGCACCGACCCATTAAATGCAGACAGCGATGGCGACGGTATTA
>NZ_JBHSGP010000012.1:0-303762 GCF_042654525.1 Geojedonia litorea | reverse complement strand
ATAGGCTATAGGTGTAAAGGCAGTAATGTCATAGCCGAGTAGTACTAATAACCCATAGGCTTATTGAGCCTCCCCCTTCTTTAGGGAAGGGGGATGGAATGTCTTTATAAGCAGTATACAAACTTGTTTTATTTTTTATGTTATGTTGACGGTTTACCGTCCTTTTTTCAATATGTTAAGATATTTGTCACGCTAAAAGCGTGACGCTGGATGCTAAAGTTCCTTTTTAGGACAATAGCAAAAAGCTATAACTTAAGGTGGTTATAGCAACGGGGCTCACCTCTTACCATTCCGAACAGAGAAGTTAAGCCCGTTAGCGCCGATGGTACTGCATTTGTGGGAGAGTAGGTCATCGCCTTTTTTAAAAGCCCTTCATAGTAATATGAAGGGCTTTTTTTTTATATCAATTTTAATAATAAAAAAATAAATTAATAAAAGAAGAAGTACCCTTTTATTTTTTAAACATACTATCTAATATGGTTTTAATTCCCTTAAAACCCAAATAAATGGCAAGACTACAAATTAAAAACCCCAAAATAAGAATAGGGTAGAACAACGAGTTTTCTTTGTCACCTAAAGCCACATAAACTAGCGTAGGACCAGCAAACATGCAAACCAATGAGAGCCCCATAGTATTTAGTCCTTTATATAGTACTTCCTTGTTAGTTTTATTGGTTTCCATTTTCATAGTTTTGAACAGCCAAACGTACGTTTTGGTATTTATTTAGTAGCGTTTTAGCTTCTTCTTGTGAAATTAAGAGTTCATTCATAATCATTCGAATTCCGCGATCAACCAATTTATTGTTACTTAGTTGCATATCAATCATTTTATTCCCTTTAATATGACCAAGCTGAATCATAGTAGCCGTAGAAATCATATTTAAAACCAGCTTTTGGGCCGTTCCTGCTTTCATTCTTGAACTTCCCGTTACAAATTCAGGCCCTACAATAACTTCTACTGGGAATTTTGCAGTATTTGATAAAGGGCTATTGCGATTACAAGTTATACATCCAGTAATAATACCGTGCTCATTACAAGACTTTAATCCTCCAATTACATAAGGAGTTGTGCCCGATGCAGCTATTCCAATTACAACATCTTTTTCTGTTATAAAATATTGTTTTAAGTCTTCCCAAGCTTGAGTAACTGAATCTTCGGCAAATTCAACAGCATTTCTTATTGCGTGGTCTCCTCCTGCTATGATGCCAATTACCAAATCATGCGAAACACCAAAAGTAGGTGGACATTCTGAAGCATCAACAATGCCAAGCCTTCCACTAGTTCCTGCACCTATATAAAATAATCTTCCACCATCTTTTAGTTTAGTAACTATATGTTGTACTAATTTTTCTATTTGAGGAATTGCCTTTTCTACTGCAATTGGAACACTTTTGTCTTCTGAATTGATATTGGTAAGTAACTCTACAACACTCATATTTTCGAGTTGATCGTGGTTAGAATCTTGTTCCGTGGTTTTAGTGAAATTCATTTGGTACAAATTTACAAATTAACACATTAGCCTCAAAGGATAAAATTAAATGTGGCTATTTCTGCCATAAAATTGAAGTTAACTCGAACTATTGAATGGTATAATGGTACTCACTTGTCTCTGAGAGCCGAAAGTAACCTAATGGAAAGTTTTCTGAGTTGGTGATATTAATACAATTACCTCGTACTGTTGCAGGCTGAGTTTCAAAGGGTCCTCCACCTTCGTCACTATTTTGTTGTAGTAGTATAAACATAAACTCATAGTATCGTTTAGAAATGCCATAATTTTTAATAAGTATTTGGTCTCCTGTAGAAAGATCTTCTTCGGCATAAAATCCAAATATTTGATTACCATTTGTGAATTCATCTTTATATACTTCGAGAGTAGGTCTATTTTGTTGATTTAAAAATTCAAATAAATAATAGTTTTCTTCATCTTCTGGGTCTGTATAGAACGCTTTTAGTTCAATTTCTTGACCAGAAAAACCTCCGTCATTTTTTTGTTCAACAAATTCAATTGGGGCAACAGACTTTAAAGTTTCAACAGCCATATAATTTTGATTATTGTACGAAATGAAAAGGGTATATACTTCATTTAGAACTGGTCTAAAGTCACTAGTTTTATACACTCCCGTATTTTCGTCTTCTAGAAAGTTGAATTGATTATTTGAACTATCAGTAACATAAACAATTGCTCCACTGGCAGGTTCAACATTACTGTCAAAATAGGGAGCCGTAAGGGATAGTTTAATACCTTGTTCCATACCATTTGTACCTTTTAACCAATTAATTGAAGCGTCAATGACAAGTTTAGGTTCTGTATTGTTAAGGTTTAAATCAATAACATCTTCACAAGATGTGAATATTAAACTTAAAATTATTAGTTTGAAATAATGCTTCATCTTAAAACTTAAAATTATACGAGATTGAGGGAATAATACCAAAAATTGCTAAGCGAATAGCTTCATTAGTACCTGAATTTCTATTTTCTCTAAATGTTATTGAGGCTGCATTTTTTCGGTTGTATAGATTGTAAATACTAAACACCCATTCTGTTTGCCAAGGTTTAGATGTTGATTTATTAGGATTATAAATTCCAGAAATGTCCAGTCTGTGATAATTTGGTAACCTACTTGAGTTTCTAGCTTCGTAAGTAGGTATAGATATACCGTTGTAATGGTATTGCCCGTTTGGAAATGTGGATGGTTGACCTGTTTGAAATACTAAATTAGCATTTATTGTCCATTTTTTATGAATTGAATAACTTCCTGTAATAGAAACATCATGTGTTTTATCATAAGGCGTTCTATACCATTGTCCGTTGTTTATGCCAGATTCAATTGGGGAGCGACCTTTGGTCTGTTGTTCTGATTTAGATAGGGTATAGGCTAACCATCCTTTTAGTTTTCCTTCATTCTTTTTAAAGAGTACCTCTAAACCATAGGCTCTGGCCTCACCATTTAAAATAACTTGCTCAATAGCATTATTGGCAATTAAATCGGCACCATCAATAAAGTCAATTCGGTTTTTAATGGTTTTATAAAAGCTTTCAAGTTCTAAAGTATATTTTTCATCTTTAAATGTTCTAAAATAGCCTATGGCAAACTGATCTAATAATTGCGGCTTAATATAGTCACCACTAGGTGCCCAAACGTCTAATGGTGTTGGCGAACTAGTATTTGAAAGTAAATGAAGGTATTGGCTCATTCTATTATAACTTCCTTTCAATGAAGAATAATTATTTATTTGGTAGGCAATAGAAAAGCGAGGTTCGAAATTAAAAAAGGATGTGATGATATCACTTCTTTTATATGCATTTACACCTATAGGATCTGCCTTTTCATAGATTTGGAGGTCTTCATTAAATACAACTGGATTATTTTCATTATAGATATTTAGAGCATTTTGCCCTAATCTCAAAAAAGAACTTAATCTAATACCATAACTAATGGCTACTTTATTGCTTAATTGGTGTTCAAGATCAACGTATACAGCATTCTCTAAAGCATATTTATCTGTAAGTTTAAAAGGGTTTATACCAGAAGATGAGGATGTTGGTTCTATTTTTCCAGGATTAAATTTGTAATACACACTATTTAAACCGTAAAACCATTTTAAGGTAGTACTCAAATAATGCTTTAAGTCATATTTAATATTGAAATTTTTAATACCAGAATTCCAATAAAAATCTACAAAATTTAGTTTTAAATTATAGTCATAATCTGAATAAATTAAAGACAAATTAGAAAATAATTTATCTGAAAACAGGTGATTCCATCTAAAGTTTAATACTGAATTTCCATAGGTGTTTTCAAAACTGTCTGCGATCTCAAAGACGTCTCGTCCAAAATAACCAGATAAATAGATGTTGTTATTTTTATTCAGCCTATAGCTCAATTTAGTATTGAGATCATAAAAATAGGCCTTATTATCAATATCAAACACAGGTAAAAGTAGGTGGATATAACTACTTCGTCCACCTAATAGAAAAGCTCCTTTTTCTTTTTTAATTGGACCTTCGGCAAGTAGTCTACTCGATACAAGACCAATTCCTCCATTGAAATGAAATTCTTTGCTATTGCCTTCCTTTTGATAAATGTCTAAAACTGATGAGACCCGTCCTCCATATTTGGCAGGAATACCCCCTTTGTACAATTTTATATCTTTTATGGCATCTGGATTAAATACAGAGAATAAACCAAATAAATGTGAAGAGTTAAAGATGGTTGCTTCATCTAGTAGAATTAAGTTTTGATCAGCAGCCCCACCTCTAACATTAAACCCAGAAGCACCTTCTCCGGCATTGGTTACACCAGGAAGTAATGTTATCGATTTAATGATATCTGCTTCGCCAAGAACTACAGGTATTTGTTTAATAGTCTTTATCGATAGTGCATTGATGCTCATTTGTGGGTTACGTAAATTCAGGGTTTCGACATTAGTTTCTATAACTACTTCCTCCAAATTAAGGCTTGATTCTGATAATCTAATGTCTAGGTTAATATTTGAATTTAAATCGACCGTTTTAATAATAGTTTGAAAGCCTATATAGGTTATTTGGATTTCATAAAGGCCTTTAGGTAATGTAATTGAATAAAAACCGTATTCATTGGTTGTTGTACCAATTTGAAGATTTTCAACAATAATATTGGCAGAAATTAAGGTTTCATTACTTAAAATATCACTAACCGTCCCGCTCAATGTGTGTTTTTCTTGTGCTAATAGACCTGTAGTTAGACTACATAATAAAATGATGAAGCATTGTAGTCTATTCATTTAGCAGTTTTTGTAAAAATAAAAAAGCTCCTAAAGAAAAAGGAGCTTTTTAAATTAACTTTTTGAATTTAAGCAAGTTCGGCTATAATTGAATTGAATACTTTACTAGGTCTCATAATTTCATCAACTAAAATCGAATCAGGTTTATAATATCCGCCAATATCTACTGAATGACCTTGAACTTTGTTTAGTTGGTTCAAAATTTCATTTTCATTTTGCGCTAATTTTTTAGCAATTGTAGTAAATTCTTGCTTTAAATTTTCATCTTTATTTTGATTGGCAAGAGCTTGTGCCCAATATAATGCTAAATAGAAATGACTACCTCTATTATCGAGTTGGCCAACGGTTCTTTGAGGGCCTTTATCTCTTTCTAATAAAGTTTCAGTTGCTTCATCTAATGTTTCGGACAAAACTAAAGCTCTCTGATTATTTATTTTCTCTCCAAGATGTTCAAGTGACACGGCTAATGCTAAAAACTCTCCCAATGAATCCCAACGTAAATGATTTTCATGTAATAGTTGTTCAACATGTTTAGGAGCAGATCCACCTGCACCAGTTTCAAATAATCCCCCACCATTCATTAAAGGAACTATAGAAAGCATTTTAGCACTGGTTCCTACTTCTAAAATTGGAAATAAATCGGTTAAGTAGTCACGCAATACGTTTCCTGTAACCGAAATAGTATCTTTTCCTTCTTTAATGCGTTCTAGCGTAAATTGTGTTGCTTCAATTGAAGAAAGTATTCTAATATCTAACCCTGTGGTATCATGATTAGGTAAATAGATATTAACTTTTTTGATTAATTCTGCATCATGAGCTCTATTTTTATCTAACCAGAAAACGGTAGGAGTATTTGTTGCTCGCGCTCTAGAAACAGCTAATTTTATCCAATCTTGAATTGGCGCATCTTTGGTTTGGCACATTCTCCAAATATCTGCAGATTCAACCTCATGTTCTAATATAACCTTATTATTTTGGTCTAAAACTTGAACTTTTCCTTCAGCTTCAATTTCAAAAGTTTTATCATGGGAACCATATTCTTCTGCTTTTTGAGCCATTAATCCAACGTTTGGAACTGTTCCCATCGTGGTAGGATCAAATGCACCATGTTTTTTACAGAATTCAATGGTTGCCGTATAAACACCCGCATAACTGCTGTCAGGAATTATGGCCTTCGTATCTTGAAGTTGACCCTTGGCATTCCACATTTGTCCAGAAGTTCTTATCATGGCCGGCATTGAGGCATCAATAATTACATCACTTGGTACATGAAGGTTGGTAATCCCACGATCAGAATTCACCATAGCTAAATCGGGTCCATTTTCAAGCGCTTTTGAAATGTCTTTTTTAATTTCATCGTGTTTTTCCTGTGGTAATTCTGCTAATTTATCAAGAAGGTTTCCAAGCCCGTTGTTAGGGTTTATACCTAAACTTTCAAAAGTTTCATCATGTTTATTGAAAACATCAGCAAAAAACATTTTCACCGCATGTCCAAAAATAATTGGGTCAGATACTTTCATCATTGTGGCTTTCATATGTAATGAAAGCAACACATCATTTGATTTAGCATCGTTTATTTCGGCTTTTAGAAATTCAAGTAATGCAGTTTTACTCATCACTGTGGCATCAATAATTTCGCCTTTTTGAATAGCAAAACTGTCCTTAAGAATTGTTTGTTGGCCATTAGTGCCTAGATGAAGGATTTTAATGGTCGTAGCTTCACTTAAAGTCAGAGATTTTTCGTTATGTGCAAAATCGCCATGATCCATTGTTGCAACATGAGTTTTAGATGTGCTAGACCATGCTCCCATAGAATGTGGGTTCTTTTTTGCGTAATTTTTTACGGCTTTTGGAGCTCTTCTGTCTGAATTACCTTCTCGTAGTACTGGATTTACAGCACTTCCTTTAATTTTATCGTAGCGTTGTTTTATGTCTTTTTCAGAATCGTTTTTAGGCTCATCAGGATAATTGGGTAAATTATAGCCTTTACTTTGTAATTCTGAAATAGCTGCTTTTAATTGTGGTACTGATGCACTAATATTTGGCAATTTAATAATGTTAGCATCGGGCTGTTTTGCAAGTTCTCCTAATTCAGCTAATGCATTAGGAATTCGTTGATTCTCATTTAAAAATTCAGGAAAACTGGAAATTATACGACCGGCCAGTGAAATATCTTTAGTTTTAAAAGTGATATTTGATGAGGCCGTAAATGCCTGAACAATTGGTAAAAATGATTGGGTTGCTAAAGCTGGTGCTTCGTCAGTTTTTGTATATACAATTGTTGATGTATTAGCCATTGATGCGATTTAATTAATAGTACATTGGGCGCTTATTTTTAAAGCCTTGCAAATATACAAAAAACATATAGTTTACATAGTCTAGTTAGCAATGGTATTTAATGATTTCAATGCACTTTTATGGATTGTTTAAAAAAGAAGTAATAAAAAAACAAAAGCCATATCATGGTAGCAAAACTACTTTGACATGGCTTTCTTTGAAACAGTTACTTCGTGATCTAATTAACATTTCTGCTAAATCAGCCGATTAGAATTTTCATCCAAAATCGTCCTTTTCAATTCAAGGTTCACCATTTCAATGAAACATCTCATAACTTTCAAAATGTATTGACTTGTTACTTGAATGTTTCAGTTATTGTTTTTCTTGATGCTTTTTATTTTACATTTCGCTTGCGCGTCATGCACTTTCAAAAGCATTGTTTCTTATGTTAACTTTTGTTTTCACTAGAGTTACTTTCAGAAACTTTCAACTTTCCTAGTTTTGACCTACTTGCGCATGTCACACTTTTTAAAGTATCATGGTTTTTCTGCTGCCCATGCATACACATGGCGTTTCAAAACCTCAAAAAACAATTTAATAAAGAACGTTACTTTATACGACTTCAACATTAACTCAACTGTTACATTGCGAACAACACGAATGTTGTTGTTTAATCGTTTAGCTAATATATAACAAGATTCGAAAATTGCAAATTTTTCACTCAATTAGATATCAACGCTTTATGAACCAGAGTTATTAACAATGGTTAATAAAAAAAGCCTTGAAGAAATCAAGGCTTTAGTGTATAAGGTTATGAAGTGTTTAATTTCTAACTTCTTTAATTCTAGCTTTTTTACCAGTAAGACCTCTGAAATAATAGATTCTAGCGCGTCTAACTTTACCTCTTTTGTTGACTTCAATTTTTTGAAGCGCTGGAAGATTGATTGGGAAGATACGCTCTACACCAACAGTTCCTGACATTTTTCTGATTGTAAATGTTTCTGAAGCTCCAGATCCTTTACGTTGTAAAACCACACCTTTGAAAAACTGTGTGCGTTTTTTGTCACCTTCTCTAATTTCGTAATACACGGTAATTGTGTCACCGGCTCCAAATTCTGGAATATCTTTTTTTGCTACAAATTCGTCTTGAACAAATTTTACTAAAGAATTCATCTTTTAATGATTTAAAATGGTTGATTCAAACCAACATTCACGTATCTCGCCAGAGGTTAATCTGAAATTGGATGCAAAGATAGTTAATAATCAATAATGCACAATTAATAATTAATAAATTTTTGATCTTAAATTAGTGCTATAATAAATTTGAAGTTTGCATTTATTCATCCAATAAATCTGGTCGGCGTTCCTTGGTTCTTAAATAGGCTTGTTCTTCTCGCCATTGTTCAATTTTTGGAAAATTTCCACTAAATAAAATTTCTGGGACTTGCATCCCTTTGTAATCACGAGGCCTTGTATAAATTGGAGGTGCTAATAAATTATCTTGAAAGGAATCTGTAAGGGCTGAAGTTTCATTTCCTAATACACCAGGGATTAATCTTATAACAGCATCACAAAGTACTGCTGCACCTAATTCGCCACCAGATAAGACATAGTCTCCAATTGAAATTTCTCTTGTAATAAACTTATCTCTAACTCTTTGGTCTACACCCTTATAATGCCCGCATAGAATAATAATATTCTCTTTAAGTGAGACTTGATTAGCGATACCTTGATTAAGGCGTTCGCCATCGGGTGTCATATAAATAATCTCGTCATATGAGCGTTCAGATTGAAGTTTTGAAATGCATTTATCAATGGGTTCGATCATCATTACCATTCCTGCACCACCTCCAAATTGGTAATCATCTACAGATTTGTAATTATCGGTAGTATAATCCCTTAAGTTGTGAAAGTGTACTTCTACCAAATTGGCCTCAATGGCACGTTTTAAAATCGAAGCTTCAAATGGACTTTGGAGTAATTCAGGTAATACTGTAATAATATCTATGCGCATTTATAATGGTTTTGCTATGCAAAGATGCGAAAAATATGCTATTGAATGTCTTGTATTAAAGTGCTATTTGAATTACTCCAAAGTCCAATTGTAAAATAAATCCTTGTCTTTTGTAAACCCAAGTCGCTCATACAGTTTTTGAGCGGGATTATCACTTGCAGTTTGAAGTGCTAAACCTTTGTAATTTTTGGCCATGCAAAGTAACTTTGCTTTATTAATTAATGCCTCACCGATACCTTGCCCACGATAGTTGGACATTACATAAAGATCATTTAGCAAATACATGGGTTTCATCGAAACGGATGAAAACAAAGGGTAAAGCTGTGTGAAACCGACGGCATTGTTATCTACAAAAGCCAAATAGATAATGGATTCTTTATTTTGAAGTCGTTCCTTCAAAAATTGTTCGGCAGCTTCTAAATTAGAGGGTTGCTTATAAAATATTCTATAGGCATTAAATAAAGGCGCTAATTCTGGTAAATGACTGATATTTGCTTCGGTTATGGACATAAAAAAAATCTGTAAGGAAAAATACAGATTTTTTATTAGCGGAAGAAAACTATCCTATGATTTTTTTTGTTTGTTTATTTCATCTTGTAACTGTCGTCGCACTTTTTGCTCACGTTCAAGTGCTGTACGTCTATGTTCCTCATATTCTTCTTCGGTTTCTGCCAATGCCTTTTTCGCTTGTGAAGTAATTGCATTACTATTTTTAAATTTAAAAATAAAGAATAATAGTAAAGCCAAAAGTCCTGCGATAATAGTCCACATTAATCCATTATAGCCGCCCTTGCTCATTTGCATTCCGAATAGAGCCATACTGTCCTTTTCCTTAATAGTATTGTCTAAACTGGTTTTTGTATTGGCAAGATTTGTTTTGAGTTGATTAATTTCACTGGCTTGGGTGTTTACTGTATTTTGCGTTTCGGTTAATTCATTCTTCACCGCGTTTAAAGAATCAATGGTATGTGCCTTTAAGGCATAGAGCCAATTTTTCTTTACAACTTTATAATCCTGATAGTTGTTTGATCTTTGGATAACATATTCAAATTGATTATCGATAGTACCTTCATTAAGCGACAGTTTTTCTTCATCTTGGTCTGTGTTATCTTGAGCGTTTATAGATGCTGAAAGTACTAGGGTTAGGGATGTTAAAAATACAGTTTTAATGATTTTCATTTTTTGGTAGGATTTTCTAATTGGTTTTATGTTGAACAATATAATAAATTCTTAGCCATGATTGGGTAGAATTTAAAAAAGATAGCCTCACGATTGCGAGGCTATTCTATATACGATTCAAAATCCAATTTGGATGTTTGTTGATTAATAATAGGTAAATCGTCTAACTTTTGAAATGTATTTTGCTAAACGAATAACTTGATGGCTATAGCCATATTCGTTATCATACCAAACATATAATACTACATTTTTGCCGTCGGCTCTCACAATAGTAGCTTTACTATCATAAATAGATGGTGCTGAGCTTCCTATGATATCAGTCGATACCAACTCATCACTCATCTCATATTTTATTTGCTCAACTAGATGTCCTTCTAATGCATATTTTTTAATAATAGTATTCATACTGTCAACCGAAGTAGGTGTTTTTAGCTCTAAGTTTAAAATCGCCAATGAACCATTGGGAACAGGAACACGAATAGCATTTGAAGTTAATTTGCCTTCTAAAGCTGGTAATGCTTTTGCCACTGCGCTTCCTGCACCAGTTTCAGTAATGACCATATTTAATCCAGCTGCACGACCACGTCTGTATTTACTGTGAAAATTATCAACCAAGTTTTGATCGTTGGTGTAAGCATGAATAGTTTCTAAATGCCCGCTAACAATTCCAAACGAGTCTTCAACTGCTTTTAAAACAGGGGTAATGGCATTTGTAGTACAAGAGGCTGCTGAAAAAATATCCACTTCGTCGGGATTATAATCATTGTGATTTACACCATGAACAATATTAGGAATGCCTTTTCCCGGTGCCGTAAGCAATACTTTTTCAACCCCTTTTGATTTTAGATGTCGGTTTAGTGCTTCTTTATCTCTAAAAACTCCAGTATTGTCTACGACTAATGCATTTTTGATGCCATACGATGTGTAATCAATATCTTCAGGAGCATTGGCCGATATAATTTTAACTGTCGTCCCATTTATAATAAGCGCTTCGTTTTTCACATCAACGCTTACGGTTCCTGAAAAATCGCCATGAACCGAATCGTTACGCAAAAGCGATGCTCTTTTTTCTAATATGGTTTCGTTTATGTCCCCTCTAGTCACAATAGCTCTTAAGCGTAATTGACTTCCTTTGCCTGTTCTTGCCATTAATTCTCGAGCAACTAATCTACCGATCCTTCCAAAACCATACAGAACAACATCCTTAGGTTTGATAGCATCATTTTTACTAGCATCTTTTAGTTTATCAGAAACAAAAGCCAATGCGCTATTATGTCTTTGATCGGCTACATGATATTCATAAGTGAGTTTGCCAATATCTAATTTAGCAGGAGGAATATCTAGTGTTTTGATGGCCTGTGCTAGTTCAACCGAATCAAAAATTGATATTGGTTTTTGCACAAATGCTCCAGCATATTCGTGAAGGTTTAAAATTTCACTTACATTTTTGTCAATTAATTGATTTCTAAAAATGACCAGTTCAATAGATTTATCGTACCAAAGATCATTAACAATTTTAATGAATTCAACAGTAGCGCGTCTTCGATCTGCTTGAAATGCTAATTCTTTTTCGTAAGTTCCGTTTAAAGGCATTGTTTTTTAAGGTTTTAAGATGTTGTGTGTTTTGAAAATTTTTGCAAAAGTAACATATTTCAAACGTTTTCGTAAAGTATTTTAACAATAAAAAACCCTTTAACTATTTCTTAAGGTCAAAGGGTTTTTTAAAATTATGGAATCACACTTTATCTCCAATAGAAGTTTTCTTTTTCACCGTTTTTATTAATGATTTCAAATTTTAGAGGTTCATCTGAAGATTTATTATCTATAACACGTTTAGCCTCTTCTATTGAATTTATTTCTACTCCATTAATGGCGGTTAAAATACAGCCTTCTTCAATACCATTCGCTTTCCAATTACTGGCGTAGCGACCATCCAACTGTGCAATCTTCACACCATTTTTAACTTTGAATTTTCTTAAATCAGAAGTTTTGGCATCTTTAACGCGTCCTAGAATAGGTAAATCTACCGTAAGATTTTTAACTAATGTAACAGGCAAAACTTTTGTTTTATTATCTCTTGTAATAGTAACATTAACCACATCATTAGGTCGTTTTGTGCTTAAATAGCCACTCAAATCTGAAAATTTAGAAATGTCGACATTATCAATTCGTTTAATCACATCACCACTTTGAATGCCAGCTTTTTCGGCACCAGAATCTTCTTCGACAGAACTTATGTAAAATCCTTGAGTATCTTTTACTCCAAATTGTTCAGCTGCTTTGCTGTTAAGTGGTCCACCCGTAACACCTAATATACCCGTTTGTACATCGCCATATTCCATGATGTCTTCAACTACTTTTCTGGCAATGTTACTAGGTACTGCAAAGGAATAACCAATGTATGAACCTGTTTGTGATGTAATGGCCGTATTAATCCCAATTAAATCGCCGTTAACATTTACCAACGCTCCACCTGAATTCCCAGGATTAACTGCAGCGTCAGTTTGTATAAATGATTGTGAATTTCTTCCTGATAAATCTCTAGATTTTGCACTAATAATCCCTGCGGTTACCGTAGAGGTTAAATTAAAAGGGTTCCCAACAGCCAATACCCATTCGCCAATTTGTGCTTGATCAGAATCTCCAAAAGTGATGTAAGGTAAATCGTCATCAGCTTTAATTTTTAAAAGAGCCATATCTGTTTTTTCATCAGTACCAATTAGCTCTGCTTCATAAATTCTGTTATCATTTAGCGTGATACCAATCTCTTTAGCACCATTAATCACATGGTTGTTAGTAATAATATAACCATCAGGTGAAATAATAACACCGCTTCCGGTACCAATTTGTGCACGTTCAGATTTTCTTCCAAAGAACAAATCCTCAAATGTTACTGGACCCGAAATAACGGCCGTATTTTTAACATGTACCACGGCATGAATGGTTTTATCTGCGGCCTTAATGAAATTTGGGCTTTCGGTGTTTAATAAATTAGTGGTTTTGGCGTCATAATTTGCTGTTGGAACAAAAAACGGAGAAGTATTTTCGATGTTTGAAGCTATAGTAGAATCAGGTTCTACAAAAAGCTTGTAGGCAGAAAGTGTTATGATTCCTCCTAATACCGAAACAAAAACTAATGTTAAAATCTTTTTCATTGATACTTGAGTTTTGGGTTTGAATTTATTTTATCTAACGTCTAAAATTAATTAATTATTGAAATCGCGTTTTTGGTTTAACGATTTTTAACGTCACTTTTAACGACTATTTAACACTACAAAAACCAAGGTATTATTCCTATATTTGCCAGATAATGACACATACCTTTTATAAATATCAAGGAACAGGAAACGATTTTGTGATGATAGATAATCGTCAATCTATTTTCAACAAAAAAAATACCAAACTCGTAGCACACCTTTGTGACCGACGTTTTGGCATTGGAGCCGACGGTCTTATACTCTTGGAAAGCCATGACACTTATGATTTTAAGATGGTATATTTCAATGCTGACGGGAATGAAAGCTCTATGTGTGGGAATGGCGGAAGATGCATAACCGCATTCGCAAAACATTTAGGTATTATACAAGATAAGGCAGTATTTGAAGCCATTGATGGATTGCATCACGCGAGAATTGAAGGCGATTTGGTACATCTTCAAATGCAGGACGTGTCTGATGTACAACATCATCCAGGACATGTTTTTCTTAATACAGGTTCACCACACCATGTTCAAATGGAACAACAACTTGATGTATTAGATGTAAAAACCCAAGGGGCTAAAATACGATATGGCCAGCCTTATAATTCTTCTGGAAGCAATGTTAATTTTGTTAGTAAAATTTCGAATGACATTTTTTCAGTCAGAACTTATGAAAGAGGAGTCGAGGATGAAACTTTATCATGTGGAACTGGTGTAACCGCAGTGGCTTTAGCTATGAACTATACTGGAGAAACTAATATGAATAAAGTCACTTTAAAAACTCCAGGAGGTGATCTTAAGGTCTCATTTGAAAAATCTAATGACGGATATCGAAATATTTGGCTTATAGGGCCAGCACTTCTGGTATTTAAGGGAACAATCTCATGGTAACACTTAAAGGTAAACATATAAATTTACGTGCATTAGAACCAGAGGATTTAGAGTTTGTATATGAGATTGAAAACGATGAAGCCATATGGGAATTTAGTAATACTATTGCCCCTTTTTCGCGATATACCATTAAACAATACCTTGAAAACTCACATAAGGACATTTTTGAAGTTAAACAATTACGTCTAGTCATCACAGCCCAAACTAATGACGCTTTGGGGCTTATAGATATTTTTGATTTCGATTTTATAAATCGAAGAGCAGGTGTGGGGATATTAGTCAAAAGCATCAACAATAGGCAAAAAGGATATGGAAGTGAAGCTTTACAGTTATTAATGGACTACTGCAAAACCCATTTAAGCTTACATCAATTATATTGTAATGTGTCTGAAGACAACGAAATTAGCTTGAAGCTTTTTAAAAAACTAGGTTTTGAAGTTGTTGGATTAAAAAAAGATTGGAACAAAGTTAAAGGTACTTTCAAAAACGAATATTTATTACAACATATTTTTAATTAAATGTATTTAAAAAAGTTACTTTGGGCCATTGCCCTAATAGGCCTAGCAATTGCAGCATATTTTGCGTATTATGTATATACTGCAATGTTTAAAGAAAATACAGCTTTCAATAATGAACAAGCCTATATCTATATACCAACCAATGCAAGCTATACCGATGTTCGATCTCAATTAGAACCACTTTTAAAAGATATTGAGTCGTTTGATGCCTTGGCTAAACAGAAAAAATATACTTCAAATATAAAAGCAGGTAAGTATTTGATTAAAAAAGGAATGAATAATAATGATATTATCAATTCCATAAGAAGTAAAAACATTCCTATAAACGTAGCTTTTAATAATCAAGAGACTTTAGAAAAGCTTGCTGGGCGTATTGCAATGCAAATTGAAGCCGATAGTCTTGACATATTAAAAACTATGGAAGACGAAACATTTTTAAAAGCAAATGGATTCTCTAAACAAACCGCACTCGGAATGTATATACCTAATAGTTATGAATTTTTCTGGAATACATCTGCAGATCAGTTTAGAGACCGCATGCTAAAAGAATATAATCGGTTTTGGAACGAAGGCAGAACAAAAAAAGCTGCTGATTTAAACTTGACAAAATCTCAAGTAATGTCCTTGGCATCCATAGTTCATGAGGAATCCAAGCAAGCTAGTGAACAACCCCGAATTGCAGGAGTATACATAAATAGATTAAAAATAGGAATGCCTTTACAAGCCGATCCAACGTTAAAATTTGCGGCATATCAATTACCTCAATATGAAAACACCATAATAAAAAGAGTGCTAAATATTCATAAAACCATTGATTCACCATACAATACTTATATGTATGCAGGATTACCACCAGGTTTAATTGCAATGCCTGATATATCTGCCATAGATGCGGTTTTGAATTATGAAACACACGACTATCTGTACTTTGCTGCAGATGCACAGCGCCTAGGGTTTCATAAGTTTGCTAAAACTTTGAGTCAGCACAATGTAAATGCTAGAGAATACCAAAGGTATCTGTCTTCACAAGGTATAAATAAATAAAAGTGAAACGGTTCTTCATACATCTAATTATAGGTTTTGCAGGACTAATTTCATTTTCACAATCTCAATTAGATTTATTTTTAAAGCCAAGTGATACGTTAAATAAATCGCGTCGAAATGCTGTAGTAATTTCCGAAGCAGTTTTGGGAGGTTTTACGCTGATTGGACTTAATCAATTATGGTATAAAGACTACCCACAATCTAAATTCCACACCCTTAACGATAATGACGAATGGTACCAAATGGATAAAATGGGCCATGTGTTTTCTGCATATCAGTTAAGTAGAGTAGGTGCAAATGTATTGAATTGGAGTGGCGTACGTAAAAAAGATCAGCTGCTTTATGGTGCAACCTTGGGCTATACATTTTTAACGGTAGTTGAGATTTTTGATGGTTATTCAGAAGAGTGGGGGTTTTCTTGGGGAGATATAATTGCTAATACAGCTGGAACGGGTTTATACGTTGGTCAAGAGTTACTTTGGAATGAACAACGCATTACTTTAAAGTTTTCTTTTCATCAAACAAAGTATGCGTTACAGCGCCCTGATAAGTTAGGTGATGGGTATTTGGAGGAATTATTAAAAGATTATAATGGTCAAACGTATTGGCTAAGTGTTAATTTGCATTCATTTTTTAAAAATGCGAGGCTGCCTAAATGGTTAAATGTTGCTGTTGGTTATGGTGTAGACGGACTTTTAACGGGAAAAACTGAAAATATTGATCAAAATTTTGAACAAAACAGACGTCGACAATGGTACCTGAGTTTAGATATTGACTTAACTAAAATTCAAACAAATTCTCGCGTTTTAAGAACGATATTTGACGTTTTTAATGCTATAAAAGTGCCATTTCCTGCTATGGAGTTCACCGAAAAAAACGGCATAAAGCTACACGGCGTCTGGTTTTGAGGCATTTAAACGATTAATTTCGAGGTTTTAATAAATAGTCATACCTTTGCAGACTGAAATTTGAGCCAAGTATTTGGGGAATTTTAGGCTTAACAAAATTAGGTATTATGATGAAAAAAGTAATTAACTATTTTGCTATCCCTCTAGCCATCATTGCAATAATTGTTGTTGCATTACAATCGAACTCTACTGTAGATCCAGAAATCTATTCTACAGATGGTCTTGAACTTGACTTTACTGTATCTGAAGATATAGCCTTTAATGGTCAGGTTTCAAAATCCTCCTCTCATATTAATGTACACCATACCTATGTGCCTTATTTAGGAAAATCGTACAACGGTTTTAAAGAAGCATTAGGTTTTAAAGAGTCAAGAGGGAATTATTTTTCAGTAAACACATTTGGATATTTAGGCAAATATCAATTTGGTGCTGAAACTCTAAAACTAATTGGAATTTACAATCCTAACACATTTTTGTATAGCCCGGAGCTTCAGGAAAAGGCTTTTTTAGCCAACGCCGAACGAAATAAATGGATTTTAAGAAAAGATATTGATCGTTTTGTAGGTAAAAAAATTGCTGGTGTTACCATTACTGAATCTGGAATTTTAGCCGCAGCTCATCTCGCTGGCCCAGGAAGTGTGAAGAAATTTTTAAGAAGTTATGGCAATTATAATTTTTCTGACGCTTTTGGAACTTCAATTACTTCATATATGAAACGTTTTTCTGGCTATGATACGTCATCAATTAAACCAGACAAACGAGCTAAAGCTGTTTTATAAAAGACTACACTACTTTTGATTATAAAAAAGGACCCGCAATTATGCGGGTCCTTTTTTATTGGCATGAGAAAAATAGTTCTTAAACCGAGCAATTTAGTATGCTAAATAAAATGAGTTTATGTTAAGATTAATCCTTATGAATGATAAATATGGCTGGTCGCTTATGTAAATCAACCTTAATTTGGTTCCACTCGTTAATAGTAGTAGTTTTAATATACTCGGTAGGTAATGTAAGATCACAAGCCACGCAAAGTCTAGTATTTGGTTGTAAGGTTGTACAAATATCTTCCAGTATTTTATTGTTCCTATAAGGTGTTTCTATAAACAACTGTGATTGGTTTTGTTCATGAGATAACTTTTCCAATCGTTTCAATGCAGATTTACGTTCATTTTTATCGATAGGTAGATATCCATTAAAGGCGAAACTTTGTCCATTCATACCGGAGCCCATTAAGGCTAAAATAATGGATGATGGACCAACCAAGGGCACTACGCGAATACCATTTGCATGAGCCAATCGCACTATATCAGATCCAGGATCAGCTATAGCCGGACAACCAGCTTCTGAAAGAAATCCCATTGACTTACCTTCTTTACAAGCATCTAAAAAATGATCGAGTTCGTGATCTTGAGTGTATTTATTTAATAGCTTCAGATTGAGAATAGCTTGTGACTTACCCGTACTCACTCGTTTTATAAATCGTCTGGCTGTTTTTTCGTTTTCCACAATATAGTCATCAACTTCTTCAATAACTCGTTTGATGGATAATGGTAAGACTTCTAGTGGAGGGTTGTCACCAAGTCGCGTTGGTATTAAATATAAAATTCCGAAATTGGTATTCACTGCTAGCTTGAATTATAATTCACAAATTACGAAAAAACAGTTATAGTCACTGTCTAATTTTTTTGAAGTTTTTGGGAGACAGTTTCACAAACTTGATCTAGTAGATTATAAACATATTCAAATCCACTACGATCGCCATAATAAGGATCTGGTACATTTTTAACTTTAACTGACTCGTCTTCATCAAGGATTAGCCTTACTTTAGAAATATCATCCTTGTCCCGGGCTAACTTAATAATGTTGTCATAATTGGATTCATCCATGGCGTAAATAATGTCGAATTCATCAAAAAAAGAAGATCGAAATTGCTGGCCTCGTTGTTGGGAAATATCCAATCCATGCTTTTTTGCAACCGCAATAGATCTTTGGTCCGGTGGATCTCCTATATGATAATTGGCTGTACCGGCAGAATCTACATAAAATTGGTCTGAAGGTAACTTAGATGCCAATATACCATGAGCTAATGGCGAACGACAGATATTGCCCAAGCATACCATTAAGATTTTTTTCATGTTATTTTTCCGAGACATCGGAAATGGATTAAATTAAATAGATAACTTTTTTGAAAGATCTTCAACGTATTTTCTAAACTGCTTATCAGTAGAAGAGAGGTTGTCGACAGTTTTACAGGCATGAAGCACTGTAGCATGGTCGCGTTTTCCTATTTGTGATCCTATACTGGCTAAAGAAGCTTTGGTGAATTTTTTTGCGAAGAACATCGCTAATTGCCTAGCTTGAACAATATGGCGTTTTCTTGTTTTAGATTGTAAGGTATTTACGTCCATCTGAAAATAATCAGAAACCACTTTTTGGATATAATCTATAGAAACTTCTCGTTTGGTATTCTTTACAAATTTTTCAACGACATCTTTTGCGAGGTTGACCGTAATTTCTTTTTTATTGAAAGACGATTGTGCAATCAAAGAGATGATAGCACCTTCTAGTTCCCGTACATTGGTTTTAATGTGTTTAGCAACATATTCAATGATATCATCATGCATTTCAACACCATCGCGATACAATTTATTTTTCAAGATAGAAACGCGAGTTTCAAAATCAGGGCTTTGTAATTCTGCAGACAATCCCCATTTAAAACGAGACAACAAACGTTGTTCAATATCCTGCATATCTACGGGCGCTTTGTCACTTGTTAAAATAACCTGCTTTCCATTTTGATGTAAATGGTTGAATATATGGAAGAATACATCTTGCGTTCCTGATTTACCAGATAAAAATTGAACATCATCAATGATGAGAACATCAATAATTTGATAAAAATGAATGAAATCGTTACGGTTGTTTTTCTTTACCGAATCAATATATTGTTGAGTAAATTTTTCTGCTGAAATATAAAGTACCGTTTTTTCAGGATACTTGTCTTTAATGTCTATACCTATAGCGTGAGCTAAATGCGTTTTTCCTAATCCAACACCTCCAAAAATCAATAATGGATTAAAAGATGTTCCTCCTGGTTTGTTGGCTACTGCAATCCCTGCATTTCTTGCCAAACGGTTGGAGTCACCTTCTAGAAAATTCTCAAAATTGTAATTAGGATTAAGCTGTGATTCAATTTTTACATTTCTAATTCCCGGAATTACAAATGGGTTTTTTAGTTCTGGGTTTTTATTCTTTAATGGAATATCAACATCTTGCGATTTAACTGCACCTCTATTAGTACTTGGGATTTTTTCAGTGAACGGTTGTTTGTTACCGTAGGTGTTTTCCATTTTAATAATGTAAACCAATTTGGCTTGCTCGCCTAACTCTTTGGTTAACGCTACTTTAAGGATTTTTACGTAATGTTCTTCAAGCCATTCATAGAAGAATTTACTGGGGACTTGAATACTCAAGGCTCTATCAGAAAGTTTAACTGCGAGTATTGGCTCAAACCATGTTTTATATGCCTGGGGTTGAATATTATCCTTTATAAATGAGAGACAATTGTTCCAAACCGATTGCGCAGTTACATCCATTCTTTAAACTTAATTTGTTGTTAGTTAGTTAGCAAAAAAAAGAGAAAATTGAGTTTCTCTTGAATCATTTTCAGTCCGACAAATATGTGAACAAATTTCTTAAAAAAAAAATCAAAAGGTGTTGAATTTTCGGAAATTTTTCCTCATACTTAAAACGTGTTCAAATTACAAAAAATAAATTAAAAGCCATGGTAAATCCTTTAAAATATAATGAAGTGGAACTGCGTATTCGATACGGTGAAACGGATCAAATGGGCGTTGTATATCATGGTAATTATGCCCAATATTTTGAGATTGGCCGAACCGAATGGTTGCGATCTTTAGGAGCCACTTACAAGCAAATGGAGAATGATGGCATTATGTTGCCTGTAATTTCATTGTCGGTAAATTACAAAAAGTCAGTCCGTTATGATGACCTTATTAAAGTAAAAACTTCATTGAAAAAATTGCCAACCGCGTCCATCGAATTTGATTATATAATTTTAAATGAAGCCGGAGAAATTGTAACAACCGGAAATACGGTTTTAGCTTTTATTGACATTAATAGGAATAGGCCTACACGATGTCCAAAATATATTTTAGATAAACTGCAAAATTAATCGTTTAAGGTCTTCAGATTTACGTCATATAAGTTTTTAAAACTTTCAAGAGTTGCAGTTATTTCAAGTAATCGTACAGAAATAGTGATTTCGCAATCAAGTTCTAATTTTTGAGCAATAACATTTAGGTTTTTTTCTTTGATGATGCGCATCACTTTATTAATATTAGCATAATCAAATTTAATTAGAATTCGCTTATCTATAGTTTTAGTAATAATTTTTGAAGCTTCCAAAGCCAATTGAGCTGTGGTTCGATAAGCGTTAATTAATCCACCAACTCCTAGTTTTACACCTCCAAAATAGCGAACAACAACAATAAGGATGTTAGTGACTTCAAACGATTGTATTTGGCCATAAATAGGCAAACCGGCACTATTATTTGGTTCACCGTCATCATTAGCTCTAAATAGAATTTGTTCTTCTTGTGTGCCTAATTGATAAGCATAACACCAATGTCTTGCAGTATGATGCTGCTTTTTCAAAGATTCTATATGTTCTTTAATATCATCTTCTGAAGTAATAGGAAAGGCATAGCCAAAAAACTTGCTGTTTTTGTCTTTGAAAAGTACTTCCTGAGAAGCTGCAGTAATTGTTTTATAAGTATCTTCTATTGGCACTATGCTAAAGTTACGAGTCCTATTGAAATAACGGCCAATAATATACCAATCCAATTTTTAATTGAAATGTGTTCTTTAAATAGGAGCAAGCCTAATAAGGTTGAAACCATGACAATTGCTACGTTATTAACTGTAAAAATTGTAGAACTTTCCAATCCCTCAAAATGCAGTGCTTTTAGCAAGTAATATATAGAGCCGTAGTTAACGATGCCTAAAAGGGTTCCACCAATTAAACTTTTGTAGTCAAATTTGAGATTTTCAAAAGTAAATTTATAGCTCAAAATTAATAAGCCAATAATCGCTGCAAAACCAAATATGGTTGCTGAAAAAATTGGGATTCCATTTTCTGGTACGTATGTGGTTTCCAAATATTTAATTGAGGTATCAATTACTCCCGACCCAAAAAATAGTATAATAGGAAGAAAAAGATTCTTTTTGAAGTTAATCGATGTTTTTGATTTCACCGAGGCTAAATATACAGCTATCAATGCCAGAACAATACCAATGATTTTTTGTAAACCTGCACTTTCGTGATAAACGTAAAACCCGAATATTACTGGTATAATAACACTCATTTTTGAAGCGACAGAAGCAACGGAAAGTCCATTGCGCTGTGCTGTAAGTGCCATAACATTAAATATGGATATAAATAAAAATCCCAAAAAGATGGCCCCATAAAACCATTTAGAACTTGTAATTTCATCAACTTTAACGGGTGCTTCATAAACTATTAAACCGAAAGTACAAGCGACAATATAATTGACTACAATAGCCTGTAAGGTGTTGACTTTAAAGCGTTCAAACAGTTTAAAATGAATAAATATTAATGTGGATGCTAGTATACTTAAGAGTAGATATATCAAAACAGTTGGTTTTTTGTTGTAAATAAGGTGGTTACATCTTCATTAATTGGATCAATATTCCAAACATGAATTCCTAAACGGGAAGCTGTTAACGTGTTCTCTGGAGTGTCATCAATAAACAATGTTTCCTTAGGATGACTTGATGAGTTGTTTAAAACAAATTCATAAATATTGGTATTTGGTTTGCGCATTTGAATTTCTTGAGACAAATAAAAAAAGTCAAAACAGTTTTTAAATTCGTTGTAAAAATAAACGTTGTTCTTGATCCAATCGATGTGCAAGACGTTGGTGTTGCTCAACAGAATGAGTTTGTAGGCTTTATTTGAGGCCAGACCTTGTAAAAACTCTAAACGATGTATTGGGAAATCCTTTAAAATGTAATTCCAAGCCTCAATAATATCTGTTCTGGATAGCCACGGGAATTTTTCTTGATAAAACATCAAAAATTCATCTGTAGAAATTAGGCCACATTCATAACGATAGTTAGTTTCAAATAGTGCATCTGGAAACTTTTTCAGCTTGAATAATTGAAGGGCATTTTCCATAGCACCTTCTTTATCAAGGTTTATGAATACATCGCCAAAATCAAAAATCAAGTTTTTTATCATATGCCTTTTAGGTATTGGTAGTGCTATTTAAATTAAATTTGAAATTATAATTCATTTTTGTAATACTGCAACAAATCATCATTTAAAGTTTTTTCAGAAATTAAAGTGCCTTTAAAATTAGGGGCTTTTACACCTTCTTTAAATAATATTGGCCCTTTAAATAGGCGCACTTCATCCCAAAGCTTTTCATTAATAAACGTTTGTAGTGTTGTCGTGCCACCTTCAATAATAACTGATTGTATATGATTCTTGAACAAAAAATCACAAACTTGACGCGCTACATTAGAGTCAAAATTTATTTCGTCCGAAGAAATTACCATAGTTTTTGATTCGTCATTAAAAATCTTATGTGTTTTTGAGAGTTTTCTAGTTTTATCTAAAACAATCCTTATTGGATTATGTCCAGTCCAACCCCTAACAGTTAAACTAGGATTGTCTTCTAAAACTGTAGTGGTTCCAACTAGTATAGCATGTTCTTCGGTACGCCATTTATGTACTAGTTGTCTGGAGGCTTCATTGGTAATCCATACGGGTTTTTGTTGCAACCTCGATTTGGGTGCAATAAATCCATCTGCACTTTCAGCCCATTTTAAAATTATATAGGGTCTTTTCTTATTATGAAATGTGAAAAATCGCTTATGATGTGACTTACATTCGGCTTCTAAAACACCTAAAATCACCTGGCAACCTTCTGACTTTAACTTTTCAATGCCTTTTCCTGCAACTTCGGGATTATCATCCATACAGCCAATTACAACATTGGGAATGTTGTGTTTAATAATCAAATCACTACAAGGAGGTGTTTTTCCAAAATGGGAGCAGGGCTCTAAAGTCACATAAAGCGTGGAGTGCTTTAATAATGATTCATTTTTTACAGACGTAATGGCATTAACTTCGGCGTGATTACCTCCGTAGGGACTTGTAAATCCTTCTCCAATAATAATATCATCGTGCACAATAACACATCCTACCATTGGGTTAGGTCGTGTTGAGCCTAATCCGTTTTTGGCAATTTCAATACAACGTTTTATGTATTTTTCATGTATCTTCACCCCGACAAATATCGGTATAATTTTAAGATTAAAAAGTGAGCGACAACAATATTGTAATTAGGAAAATAACCAAAGCAGATAATGAACAAATAGCTAAAGTTATTAGAGCTGTGCTTATAGAATTTGGCGTGCCTAAAGTAGGAACGGCTTATGCAGATAAAGCTCTGGATTGTATGACCGAAACCTATGATCAACCTAAATCAACCTATTTTGTAATAGATAATAATGGAAGCATCATTGGTGGTGCTGGCATCGCACAATTAGATAATTATGAAGGTAATGTGTGCGAATTACAAAAAATGTATTTTTTACCAGAGGCAAGGGGCGTTGGACTTGGAAGTAAAATGATGCAAGTTTGTTTGGACCAGGCTAAAGCTTTTGGTTTTGAACAATGCTATTTAGAGACTTTGCCCTATATGGAAGATGCCCGAAAATTATATGCTAAAGTTGGTTTTAGGTCTTTAGACGGGCCAATGGGTGATACTGGTCATTACTCATGCAACCTCTGGATGATAAAGGATTTATGACCTTAAAAGACTTAAAGAATCTATTTCACAAAGATTTGGATGCTATTCATGGCAAAGCCGAAGTGCAAAGTTTTGTCAATCTTGTTCTTGAGTATCATTTAGATTTAAAACCTATAGATATAGTTTTAAGTGGTGAAACTACAATTTCCAAATCCAAAGAATTACTATTTATAAGTATTATTGATCGTTTAAAAAAGGAAGAACCCATTCAATATATATTAGGAGAGACCGAATTTTATGGTTTAAAATTAACGGTAAATCCCAGCACTTTGATCCCTAGGCCAGAGACTGAAGAATTGGTAGGCTGGATCATTGCTGATCATAAACACCTAGATAAAATTTCTATTTTAGATATTGGAACGGGAAGCGGTTGTATAGCCATAACATTAGCAAAGCATTTACCTAACGCAAGGGTGTACGCCTTGGATGTGTCAAAGGACGCACTTGACGTGGCAGCAAAAAATGCCAGACTAAATCAAGTTGATATTGAATTTATAGAAGCTAGTATTTTAGAAAGTACGTCTTCTAAATTAGATGTTAGTTCCATGAAATTTGATGTTATAGTATCTAACCCACCTTATGTGAGAAAGCTCGAATCGTCTGCGATCAAAAACAATGTTTTAAACCATGAGCCGCATCTTGCATTATTTGTTGAAAATGATGATCCTTTGGTGTTTTATAAGGCCATTTCTAACTTCGCTGTTCATAACTTGAAGCCTAAAGGCAGCATATATTTTGAAATAAATCAATATCTTGGGGTAGAGACCAAACAACTTTTAAGTCAATTTGAATTTAAAAATATTGAGTTAAGAAAAGATATTTTTGGTAAGTACCGAATGCTAAAAGCTATAAAATCATGATCAATTTAACATCTGTAGCCGTATTTTGTGGTAGTAGTGAAGGAAATGATACCACTATAATTTCTCAAGCAAAAGCTTTGGGAAAGAAGTTCGCCGATGAAAACATAACTTTGGTTTATGGTGCTGCAAAAATTGGCATTATGGGCAAGGTTGCTCAATCTTGTTTAGAAAACCACGGTAAAGTTATTGGTGTAATTCCAGAATTTTTAAAAAAGAAAGAGGTTGTTCATTTAGGATTACATAAGTTAATTACCACCAAGAACATGCACCAGCGCAAGTTAAAAATGCATGAACTTTCGGATGGATTTATCACACTCCCAGGAGGTTTTGGCACTTTTGAAGAACTTTTTGAAATTATTACTTGGGCACAACTTGGGCTGCATCAAAAACCAATAGGTTTATTGAATGTTAATGGGTTTTACAACGATTTAATTAAAATGCTGGAGACTATGGCCGTAAAAGGATTCTTAAAAATGGAGAATCTTGAATTATTAATAGTCGATAGCCAAATTGATGCATTATTAGATAAAATGAAATCTTTTAAGCCCCAAAATACTCCTAAATGGTTAAAAGTTGAACGGACTTAACATACCTTTTTCTAAATTTCTTCAATACTTCTAAAGGCAGGAATTTAATATACCCTTGATTTTGTTAATATCAGAAACAACTTCGATAGTTTCGTCAAAGAATTTTAAACTATTCATCGAGATATTAGGGGATTGATTGACTTTATGAAGTGTCGTTGCAGAGGCATGGATTTCGTTGAATCCAGCATCCTTAAATAATTTGGCGTTTTCAATTGTTATGCCACCTCCAGGAAGAATTATAATGTTTTTATTAGCCATTTTTTGTAGTTCAATTAAGTTTGAAAGACCTTCTTCTGCAGAATTATCCTGCCCAGAAGTTAGCACACGTTCAACGCCTAAATCTATGAGTTGCTGTAATGCTTCAAATGGATTTGGTGTCCAATCATAAGCGCGATGAAATGTGAAATCTAGTGGTCGTGACCATTTTATTAATTGCTTTGTTCTCTCAATATCAATGGTATTGTCTTCCTTTAAAACTCCTGACACAATCCCATCACAGCCCAAATTTTTACAGAGTGCAATGTCATGTTTCATGATATTGAATTCGTCACTAGAATAAGTGAAATTCCCAGATCTAGGGCGGATTAGTACAAAAACTGGAATATTTAAAACTTCAATAACTTGCTTTAAGAGGCCATAGCTAGGCGTTAAACCTCCTACTGCTAATTCGGCACATAACTCTATACGATGTGCACCAGCCGTTTGGGCATTGATTGCCGATTGGTAATTGGACGCACAGATTTCAAGTTTCATCATTCTATTTTATTATAATCTCGTCAATAAATGTCCACGCTTTATTGCCTGCTCCTTGATTGCCTTCTTGGATAATTCCATAATTTGGAATTTTTAAATAGATATACCTTGATTTTTTATTAATTGTTAGGTTAACTTCAGAGGTGTTTTTAGTTGAAGTTTGGATTTTTATTATTGAATCTATCTTTTGCTTTTTTAGACCAAATTGGATTTCTTTAGGTGCATAAATCCATTGCCCGGGAGAATTATAAAAACGCGTTTCTACTGAATTAATCTCTGTTTTTTCGCCTAGATCGATGGTAATCTCCAGATCTTCACCCCAAAACCCTAGCCATTCTTTGTCACCATAACGCGTATCACTACCCGAAATTCCATTTATTAACCCGGCTGCACCGCTTCCGGGATACGATTTATGGGGTTCAACATTAAGCGTGATTTGTTTTGCAACTGCTTTGTGATAAACGATATTCTGTGTAAATAATGAACCTAATTGCTGTTTATCATTAAAAATCGCTGCTTTTATGATTGTGTTTTTAGTTATAGGAATTGCTTCAGTATAAACGTTAGACTTCAAACTAGGTTTTGTGCCATCTATAGTATAATAAATAGTATTATTTGAGGTTATCGTTTTTAATTCATAACCTACTGAAGTCAAATTACCTTCAATTTCATATAAGTGGTTGGCATAGTTAATATCTAAGGCTTCTAAACGCTTATGAAAATGCTCAACACGATTAACAAAATTCTTATAGTTTTTGTGTTTAGGTGTGCTCCAAACTACTTCGCTCATGGCCAAAATACGTGGAAATACCATATATTCTACTTGTTTTTCGTTTAGAATATATTCTGTCCATAAATTGCCTTGTGCTCCTAAAATGTATTTTGATTCTTTTCTGCTTAATTCTTCTGGGATTGGATTAAAATGATAGACTTTTTCAAGAGGTAAATAGCCGCCAATAGCCAATGGTTCATTTGAATTTTCAGACTGATAATAATCAAAATAACAATGCGATGTTGGGGTCATTACAACATTGTGACTTTGTTTGGCAGCTTCAATAGCGCCTGATGTTCCTCGCCAAGACATAACTGTGGCATTGGGAGCCAGCCCGCCTTCAAGTATTTCATCCCAGCCAATAATTTGTCGGCCTTTACTATTTAAGAATTTTTCAATTCGAGACACAAAATAGCTTTGTAATTCATGTTCGTCTTTTAAACCTTCATTCTTGATTCGTTTTTGGCAATTTGGACAACTTTTCCAAAGCTTTTTTGGGGCTTCGTCACCACCAATATGAATATACTTGCTTGGAAATAGTTCTAAAACTTCATCTAAAACATCTTCAAGAAAATCAAAAGTTTCGTCCTTTGAACAATAAATATGCTCGAAAACGCCCCATTTACTAGCTACTATTGGCTGTTCTCCGGTACAACCCAACTCTGGATAGGCAGATATGGCGGCTTGCGAATGTCCCGGCATTTCAATTTCGGGTATAATTGTGATATGCTTTTGTTGAGCATAGGCAACAACCTCTTTTATTTGCTCTTGGGTGTAATAACCGCCATAACGTATACCGTCAAATCGTTGCGGTGAATTACTATAATGTCCAATTAAAGTTTCATCTCTAAATGCAGCAATGGTTTGTAGTTTAGGATATTTTTTAATTTCTACGCGCCATCCTTGATCATCGGTAAGATGCCAGTGAAATGTATTCATTTTTAGCATAGCCAACGCATCAATATATTTCTTTATGAACGCAACCGAGAACATATGGCGTGCGACATCTAAATGCATACCTCGATAGGCAAACTGCGGTTCATCGGTAATTGTCACACAAGAGATTTGAACACTATCATTGTTAAATTTACCATTTTCAAATTCTGGAGGTAGCAATTGACGTAAGCTTTGAACTGCATAAAATGCACCTTGGTCTGAATTTGCTCGTATTTCAATTTTATCTGTACTAATTTTGAGTTCATAACCTTCTGAATTCTTAATGGAGCCATCTTTTATAAATTCTATGCTTTTATTTTTCTGAAGTTGAATATTACTTCCATTTTCTATAAACGACTTAAAAAATTCAGCAGAATCTTTGAAAGCTGAATCGTAAGTTATCCCAGTTGAATTATTAATAATAAATGTTCCGTCGTTTATACTTAAATGTGATGGAACTGGGATGATTTTTGTGTCGATTTGAGCATTTTCAGCTTCTTTGCAGCTGAATAAAAAACTAATAAAAACAGCAAGTGCAATGCTTTTGTTGAAGGTCATTTTAGTATATTAGATGCCTTAAATATAATTCAAAAAACTAACTTTTCTGTACTTGTTTCATGGATATTCAACAGCAAATAAAAGCACTTTCTAAAGAGCTACGTGAGCATAATTATAATTACTATGTTTTAGATCGCCCTACAATTAGTGATTATGAGTTTGACCTTAAGTTAAAACAATTACAGGAGTTGGAGATACAATATCCTGAATATGCTGAATCTAATTCACCAACGCAACGTGTGGGAGGTGAAATCACGAAGAATTTTGAAACCGTGGTACACGAACATCGTATGTACTCGTTGGATAATTCCTATTCAAAAGAAGATTTGTTGGATTGGGAAGCACGTATAAAGAAATTAGTTGATGGTCCAGTTCAGTATACCTGTGAACTTAAATATGATGGTGCTTCCATTAGTTTAACTTATGAAGACGGAAATTTGATAAAAGCCGTGACTCGTGGTGATGGTACTCAAGGTGATAATGTCACTGCGAATGTGAAAACAATAAAATCGGTTCCGTTACAACTTAAAGGCGACTATCCACCAAAGTTTGATATCAGGGGAGAGATTGTTTTACCTTTTGAAGGCTTTAATAAAATGAATGAGGAGCGCATTGAAATTGGTGAAGAACCTTACCGTAATCCTAGAAATACGGCATCAGGGAGTTTAAAACTTCAGGACAGCGCCGAAGTCGCTAAACGCCCATTGGAATGTTTGCTTTATAATATTACTGGAAATAATCTAAATATTTCCACCCAGTTTGAAAGCCTTGAAAAAGCTAGGCAATGGGGGTTTAAAGTCCCAGATGTTGCAAAATTGGCTAGTTCTATTGATGAGGTTTTGGAGTTTATCGATCATTGGAACGTGCATCGCCACGACTTACCTTACGAAACCGATGGTGTTGTTATTAAGGTCAATGACTTGCATCAGCAGGACGAATTGGGTTATACGGCAAAAGCACCGCGCTGGGCGATGGCTTATAAATTTAAAGCAGAACAGGTTTCAACACGATTAAATAGTATTACTTATCAGGTAGGGCGAACAGGAGCAATAACTCCGGTAGCCAATTTAGAGCCTGTTGAACTTGCAGGAACTACAGTTAAACGCGCCTCATTACATAATGCCGATCAGATTGAGAAATTGGATATAAGAGTAGGCGATGAAGTGTTTGTGGAGAAAGGTGGCGAAATTATTCCAAAAATTATAGCAGTTGATTTGACCAAACGTCCAGAAAATTCAGAACCAACAAAATATATTAGTGAGTGTCCTGAATGTGATACCATTTTGGTTAGGGCCGAAGGCGAAGCCCAACATTATTGTCCAAACTATAATGGTTGTAAACCACAGATTATTGGCCGTATCCAGCATTTTATTTCACGAAAGGCGATGGATATTGAAGGATTGGGAGGAGAAACTGTGGCATTGTTGGTCAATGAAGGCCTCATCAATAACTATTCAGACCTTTATACTTTAACTAAGGAACAGGTTATCCCTTTAGAAAGAATGGCCGAAAAGAGTGCAGATAATCTGATAAAAGGTATTGAAGCTTCTAAACAAGTGCCGTTTGAACGCGTTTTATTTGCTTTAGGCATACGTTATGTTGGTGAAACAGTTGCAAAAAAATTGACCAGACATTATAAATCTATTAGCGCCATTGCGAATGCAACCTTAATTGATTTGGTAACTGTAGATGAAATTGGTAGTAGGATTGCCGAAAGTGTTATGGACTTTTTTGCTTCAGCAGATAACAGGTATATTATTAATAGGTTAAAGGAATTTGGACTACAACTGGAAATTTCAGCCGAAAAATTAGCTAACCAGACCAATAAACTTCAAGGAGAGGCCTTTGTGGTTTCAGGCGTGTTTGAATCTGTTTCTAGAGATGAGTTGAAAAAACTTATAGAAGATAATGGAGGTAAAGTATCTTCTTCGATTTCTTCTAAAACAAGTTATGTTGTGGCTGGAGACAATATGGGGCCTAGTAAGAAAGATAAAGCAAATACACTTGGTGTACCTATAATTTCTGAACAAGATTTCTTACAAATGATTAAGTAAATTCTTACGAAAAGTAATTTTTTATCGATTAAATGCATTTTTATACGTCTAATTACATTTTTTTTATATATTTGTTTTGTGATTATAAAATGACGTAATGAAAACAAAGTCTATTTTAGTAGCCAGTCTAATCATACTAAGTTTAGTTTTTATTGGACTACAAATACTCAAGCAGGAGGTTTACGCTTCTGGAACGAGAACATTAATTCTTTTATTATTAACAGCTTTGTGTTGTTTTGAAGGAAAAGTGAAAAAGGGATATTTCTTTTTGTTTTTAGTTACCTTTTCTCTTGCAGAGCTATTGAATTTTGTAGCCTGGTTTGTAACTCCAGAATTTAGGGCTAGTTTAGATTACTTTTATTTCATAGGAAATGGCTTGTATATCTTATCGTATGTGTTTTTAATTATTGAAGTTATCAAAAACTTAAACATTAGGGATGTGATTGCTAAATTTCCAGTTCATATTATTATACTGGTTGTTTTAGACATTTTTTGTGTTACTATTGTTACAGACACAACTAAAGGAACCTTATCAATTTCAGAGTATTCATTAGAATTTGTTTATAATACCGTGATAATGTCACTTTTAACCATTGCTGTGATCAATTATATTTATAAAGATGATAAAAAGGCCATGAACCTTTTAGTTGGCTCTATTTTTATTGTGTTTTCAGAAATTATTCAATTAGCCTATTTTTATGTAATAGATTTTAATGTTTTAAATGTATTGTGCTCACTATTATTGGTGCTTGCATTTTTGTTTCTTTATTTACATGCTCGATTACCCGATATAGATCAGGAAGCGCTATTAGAAGACCCTGAACCTATAGAAGCCTAAGCCTTTTTATTTAATAACGGAATATTCTGCCTATATATATAAAGAATAATGGCAGAAAGGGTAAAAGTAGTTATGGCAGTAATAAATAGAATACCACCATCATTATTTATTTCTATTCCTAATATAGAAAGGTGCATGAAGATAGCGCCTCCAATGACCCCTAAGGTCAGCAATGCGCCAGCCCAAGCCGTTTTTGGGATTAAGAGTAAAATACCAGAAATGAGTTCTAAAATACCTATGCCAATTCTACCATAAGGTTCAAGACCTACTTTAGAAAAAATATAAACGCTGTCTGGATGGGCGCTAAATTTAAAACGCAGGGTTTGAATTAAGATAATGGCAACTACAATGCGAAGTATAAGTGGAATGTATTTTTTCATAATATTTCAAATTAATACTCCATTTGTCGAATACAATTTGAAAACTTATCAAAATTGAAAAAAAGAAATCAATTAAGATTTTTAAACTAAAATCGTAGTTCCGTTTGCCGCTTTATTTTTATCGCTATCAAAATAAAAATCGATACGGCCTAAATTAATACCGTAGCATCCTACTTGATTTACTAGTACGTTTTTGTCTTCTATGTTTTTCACCACGGTTGGTTTTTTAAGAAACGTATGGGTATGGCCTCCAATGATTAAATCAATATTTTTTGTAGCCTTTGCAAGATTCAAATCACTTGGGTTGTTAGGTGCATTTGTATAATGATAACCAAGGTGCGAAAGGCAAATTATTAGGTCGCAGTGTTCATCTTCCTTTAAAGTCCTGCTCATATCTTGGGCAATTTCAACAGGGTCTAAATACACAGTTTCTTTATACATACGTTTATCAACTAAACCATCTAATTTAATGCCAAGTCCAAAAATTCCAATTTTAATTCCATCTCGATTAAAAATGCGATATGGCTTAACATGTGTATTCATAACGGTATTAGAAAAATCATAATTGGCAGATATTAGTTCAAATTTGGCATGAGGTAACTGTGCATAAAGGCCATCTATACCATTGTCAAAATCATGATTACCAATTGTTGCGGCATCATATTTTAACATACTCATGAGTTTAAATTCTAATTCACCACCAAAATAGTTAAAATACGGTGTCCCTTGAAAAATGTCACCAGCGTCTAATAAAAGTGTGTTGGGATTCTCTTGTCGAATGGCCTCAACCAAAGTTGCTCTCCTTGCAACACCACCTTTATTTGCGTTTAAGCCATCTTCAGGACCAAATGGATCGATATGACTGTGTACATCATTAGTATGTAGGATGGTTATTTTTTTATCATTCCTTGAAAAAGATTGTAGTCCAAACCCTCCAAGGCCAATTAGAGAACTAGCTACAGCTGTTTGTTGTATAAAATGTCTTCTTCTCATAAATCTATTATTTCAGTTTGATAAATCGATTATCAATTACCGGATTTAAGGTGTCCTTCTTAACAAAGTAGTCAATAAGCACACTCCTAATTTTATAATCTAGTAAATACAGTGAATCATTAGTTTTGAAAAAATTCATGTTATCACCTCCATTGTATAAATAATCGTTCGTAGCAACATAATATACAGTTTCAGATTCAATAGGCTTGCCATTTATCAAAGCCGATTTTACTTTGTAATTTCTATCTAATGTAAGTTGGAGCCCTGAAATTGGATGTGCTCTTTTGGCTCTGGACAAATAATTTACCAGTTCAAAAACTTGAATCCCCTTAAGTGCAACTACAACGACTGAATTTTCAAACGGCATAATTTCAAAAGCCGTTTTAGTAGTAACATTTCCTTTTGAAATTATAGAACGAATACCACCATGGTTAAGCAAAACCATATCAATGTTTTTTCCTGTTCTTTTGTTAAAAATAGGATTGGATTCTTCATAAACAGCATCGGCCATTAAATTACCTATGGCCGTATTGAATTCACCGTTGGTTTTGGTGTAGGTTTCAACGGCATAAGTTAAAACACTGTCTAGGTCCTTATATACATGTTCTCTATAAGGTTTTATAAAAGCTTCAACATCATGGTTGGCACTCAAGCTATCTGAAATTAAAATTTGTTCTCCTTCAATTTTGTAAAGATGAGACTCCTGTTTACAAGCAATCAACGAGAGCACTATAAAACAGCCTATAAGATGTTTAAACGTCATGCAGTATTATTATAAAAAACTTAGTGCTTTCATGTATGCACTTTTATTACTTTTGTACAAAGTATAAAGATATATGATTTTAAAGGCTTTTAAAGAAAAATCAAACCAAAAATATATCAACAAATTGTTAAGCGAACGAACAGCATCAGTTCATAACAAAAAGATTAATTCTATTGGTGTAATTTTGCATTTGAATGAATTTAGTGATTTTGAAGCCATTAGAAACTATTTTAAGTCTTTGGGATTAATAGCAAATAGGATTAAGATTATTGGTTTTGCTGAAGAAGAAAAAGATTTGGGTTACCAATGGGAAACTTATGTGAATTCAAAGGATTTTGGTTGGAAAGGCAAAATTAATAATGTAGAATTGCAAACTTTTATTGACACCGAATTTGATGCACTGATTAGTTTCTATAAGCAGAGTAGTTTGGAACTTAATTTAATAACAGCACAATCCAAAGCTAATTTTAAAGTAGGGTTGTCTAATAAAGACCAAAGGTTATACGATCTCATCATAAATGTAAGTCCAGATGAGTTTAACCTTTTTAAAAATGAATTGAAAAAATATTTAACCGTTTTAAATAAATTATAATGACCAAATTTTTAGGTACTGGAGTAGCATTGGTTACACCTTTTAAATCAGATTTAAGTGTAGATTATGATGCACTTGCTGCAATCGTAAATTACAACATTGAGAATGGTACAAACTATCTTGTAGTTAGCGGAACTACAGGAGAGAGTGTTACGGTTACAAAGGAAGAGAAGAAGAAAATCACAAAATCGGTCATTGAAACTAATAAAGGACGTTTGCCAATTGTACTTGGTATTGGCGGTAATAACACTATGGCTGTTGTAGATGAAATTAAGTCCACCGATTTTTCTGGGATTGACGCTATTTTGTCTGTCTCACCTTATTACAGTAAGCCAACCCAAGAAGGGTTATACCAACACTTTAAAGTTATTGCAGAGGCTTCACCAGTTCCTGTAATACTTTATAACGTTCCTGGCCGAACTTCTAAAAACATGTTGCCAGAAACAACGTTACGTTTGGCTCGTGATTTTGAGAATATTATAGCCGTCAAAGAGGCAGGTAATAATGTTGCACAATATTTAGAGCTTTTAAAAGATAAGCCTGAAGACTTTCTTATTATATCAGGAGATGATGATTTAGCCTTAGGGGTAGTTTTAGCAGGTGGTGCAGGGGTAATTTCGGTAATTGGTCAAGCTTTACCAAAACAATTTTGTCATATGATTCAGCTAGGCTTACAAGGAAAAGCAAAAGAAGCCTATGAAATTCATTACAAACTCATGGATGTTACAGGGTATATTTTTGAAGAAAATAATCCAGCGGGAATAAAAGCTGTATTTGAAGCTTTAGGAATGGCACGTGATACTGTTAGACTTCCGTTAGTTCCTGCTACTGATGGTTTGAAAAGTAAAATTAGAAAAACCCTTAAAGAAATAGGGTAGGGTACTTAAAAGTTAAATCTGTCTTAAACCTGATTTTAACCTTAATTCAACTGTTATTTTAGCATGAAATATTTGTTTTTTTAATACGTTTGAAATACGTACTTTTGCAATCTGTTTTTTATTTATGAAGAATTTATTTTACATTATATTAGTTGCTTTAACCGTTTCGTCTTGTAGCGAATTTCAAAAGGCCTTAAAATCAGAAGATACCGCTACTAAATTTAATTTAGGAACAGAACTTTATGATGCCGGAAAATATAGCAAGGCTAATCGTTTATTTGCTCAAATTGTTCCTGCCTATAGAGGCAAACCACAGGCAGAAAAACTAATGTATATGTACGCCATGTCGTATTACCATATGCGCGATTTTCATTTATCGGGTTACCAATTAGAACGATTTCAAACAAGTTATCCAAAAAGTGAAAAAGCAGAAGAGGCTTTGTTTCTTTCAGCAAAGAGCTATTATATGTTATCGCCAGTTTACAGCAAAGAGCAAAAGGAAACCAATGAAGCCATTGAAAAACTTCAGTTGTTCATTAATAAATATCCACAATCGCAATATTTGGCAGAAGCAAATGGCCTAATTAAAGAATTAGATTTTAAATTAGAAAGAAAGGCTTACGAAATCGCCAAACAATACAATACTACAGCTTATTATGAATCTTCAGATTATGAAGCAGCAATAAAGGCATTTGATAATTTTCTGTTAGAGCATCCTGGATCTTCTTTTCGTGAGAAAGCTATGTTTTATAGGTTAGAATCAGCGCATAAACTAGCTGTAAATAGTGTAGAATATAAAAAAGAAGAACGATTAGGAATAGCAATGGGATATTTTAATACGTTTAAGAGATATTTTTCAAATTCTGAATTTTATCCTGAAGCAGAGCGTATGAATCAAGAAATGCAAACCGAATTGGAAAAATTTAATACAAAAAGTTAATTTTATTACTAATGGATTTAAAAAAGACACATGCTCCAGTAAGTACGTTAACGTACGACAGAAACGAAATTGACGCTTCAACTGATAATATTTATGAAGCCATTTCTGTTATAGCTAAAAGAGCTGAACAAATTAACACTGACATTCGTAGAGAATTGGTTGACAAATTAGAAGAATTTGCAACTTACAACGATAGTTTGGAAGAAATCTTTGAAAACAAAGAGCAGATAGAGGTCTCTAAATTTTATGAAAAGTTACCAAAGCCACATGCTTTGGCCGTTCAGGAGTGGTTAGACGACAAAATCTATTTTAGAAATACAGACGACGACATTAAGGACGCATAACTAAGATGTCAGTATTAAGCGGCAAAAATATACTTTTAGGCATCACTGCTGGTATAGCTGCTTATAAAACAGCCAGCCTCGTAAGGCTATTTATTAAAGCAGGCGCAAACGTAAAGGTCGTTATGACGCCTGCTTCAAAAGACTTCATTACACCTTTAACCTTATCGACATTATCAAAAAATCCAGTACATTCTTCGTTTACAAATGAAGAAGATGAAAATGCTGTCTGGAATAATCATGTTGAACTAGGGCTTTGGGCCAACTTATTCATTATCGCTCCAGCAACGGCAAATACTTTGTCAAAAATGGCAAATGGTGTTTGTGATAATTTGCTAATGGCTACCTATCTATCTGCTAAATGCCCGGTGTATTTTGCTCCGGCTATGGATCTCGATATGTATAAGCACCCTACAACACTGCGTTCTTTTGAAATTTTAAATAGTTTCAGAAACATCATGATTCCTGCTACTTCGGGCGAATTAGCAAGTGGGTTAGTAGGTGAAGGACGAATGGCAGAACCCGAGGATATTATTGATTTCATAGAACAGGACATTTTAGATAAACTTCCATTAAAAGGAAAAAAAGTTTTAGTAACTGCAGGTCCAACCTATGAAGCTATTGATCCAGTTCGGTTTATCGGTAATCATTCAAGTGGAAAAATGGGCTTTGAAATTGCTAAAGCTGCTGCAAATTTGGGTGCAGAAGTCATTCTAGTTTCTGGGCCTTCACATGAAAATATCAACTCAAATCGCATTACAACAGTTCGCGTTACAAGTGCTTTAGAGATGTATAATGAAGTGCATCAGCATTTCAAATTTATGAATATCGCCATACTTTCGGCAGCTGTTGCCGATTATAAACCTAAATTTGTGGCCGATCAAAAAATAAAAAAGAAGGATAGTTCGTTTACAATAGAGTTGGAAAAAACTAAAGACATTCTGGCTTCATTGGGAGCGATTAAACAAGATCAATTTTTAGTTGGATTTGCGCTAGAAACCAATAATGAATTACAACATGCTAAAGCTAAATTGAAATCTAAAAATTTAGACTTAATAGTACTAAATTCATTAAATGATGAAGGTGCAGGTTTTGGAGTATCAACAAATAAAGTTACATTTATAACAAAAACCGATGCTGTTATTGAACAAGAGCTAAAATCCAAAACTGAAGTCGCTCATGATTTAATGCATCAGATTATAAAACAACTAAATGCGTAACCTTTTATTTTTATTTTATTTAAGTGCGTCAATTGGATTTTCTCAAGAACTTAACTGTAACCTAGTTGTTAATGCCCAACAAACAGGTAATGAAAATGTTCAGGTGTTTAAAACTCTTGAAAAACAATTAAATGAATTTGTGAATAATACTACTTGGACCAACAAATCGTTTAAACCCCAAGAACGTATCAATTGTAGTATGGTGATCACCATCCAGAATTATAATAGTGATATTTTCCAAGGAACTATTCAAATACAAGCCTCAAGACCTGTATTTAATTCTTCTTATAGCACTCCAATTTATAGTTTTAATGATCGTGATTTCACCTTTCAATATTTAGAATTTCAAAATATGGTTTATAATCCCAATCAATTTGAATCTAATTTGGTATCCGTAATTACCTATCATATATACATGATATTAGGCTTAGATGCCGATAGTTTTCAATTAAACGGAGGTGATTCATACTTTGCTCAAGCACAAACTATCCTTAATTATTCTCAACAAGAAAATTTTAGAGGCTGGAAATTAGAAGATGGTAATCAATCACGATTTACCTTGATCGATAATATCTTGTCGCCTACCTTTAAGGAGTTTAGATCAGTAATGTACAATTATCATATTAATGGATTGGATATTATGAGTGATAATGCAAAAAAAGGTAAAACCCAAATCGCTGAAGCCATAGAAGAATTAGCGGTTATGAACAGACGGCGACCAAATTCTTTTTTAATGCGGGTATTTTTTGATACTAAAGCTCAAGAAATTGAAGATATTTTTAGTGATGGCCCTAGTGTGAATATTGCCGATTTGGTAGATACTTTGACAAAAATAGCACCAACACATGCCGCAAAATGGCGAAATATTGATTTTTAAAAACAATCTTTTTAATTCCTAAACAGCTAAAGGTTGATTAAAAACTATGCTTACCACGCTTTCTATAAAAAATTATGCACTTATTGACGACCTTCAGGTTAACTTCAATAACGGACTAACTATTATTACGGGTGAAACCGGTGCCGGAAAATCTATTTTATTAGGAGGCTTATCCCTTATTTTAGGAAAACGCGCCGATATGAGCAGTGTGAATGATCCCTCAAAAAAGTGTGTTATTGAAGCCACTTTCGATATTGCCGGCTATAATCTAAAACAACTTTTTAAAACTGAAGATTTAGATTACGAATCCCAAACCATAATTAGACGTGAAATTTTACCTTCAGGGAAGTCGAGGGCATTTATTAATGATACACCTGTCAATTTAGATAGTTTACAGATATTAGGAGAACGCTTGTTGGATATTCATTCACAACATCAAACACTTGAGTTGACCAATGATGACTTTCAGTTTCAGGTTATTGATGCTTTAGCCGAGAACATATTCAACTTAAAAACGTATTCTGAAGATCTAGCAGCATTTAAGCAATTAAAAAATGAGTTAAAGGAGCTTGAAGAACGAAAAGCTGAAGCTATAAAAGAGCACGATTATAATGTTTTTTTGCTCAAAGAATTGGAAGAAGCTAAATTAATTACTGGTGAGCTCGAAACCCTTGAAGAAGAGTATGAAACGCTCAATAATATCGAAGAAATTAGAGAGATATTGATGCTGTCTAGTAACATTTTAAATAGTGATGAACTTGGAGTTTTGACCAATTTAACCGAAATAAAAAATCAGTTGTCTAGACTGGCTAGCTATGGTTCTACATATAAGTCCCTGTTTGAACGCGTTAAAAGCAGTTTGATTGAATTGGACGATATTTTTGCTGAACTCGAGAATGCCCAAGAACAGATAGAAGCAGATCCTAAAAGATTGGAAATTGTCAATAATAAGCTTCAAATTTTACATAATTTGATGCAAAAGCATTCCGTTTTAAATATCGAAGACTTAATCCAAATTAGAGAAGCTCTTTCTGAAAAAGTATTTGTTAGCGAAAGCTTAGATGATGCTATTTTAAGTAAGAAAAATGAAATTGATTTGCTATTAAAAAAGTTAGATGAGAATGCACTTCTAATCCGAAATAACAGATTAAATATACTACCTAGCTTAATTCAACAACTTGAAGAAATACTAGCAACTCTAGGGATGCCCGATGCTAAATTTGATATTCAATTAAATGCTTTAAATGCTTATTTAAATAATGGCAAAGACCAATTGTTGTTTTTGTTTTCAGCAAATAAAGGAAGTCAATTTCTCGAGCTTAAAAAAGCAGCCTCTGGAGGCGAATTATCTCGAATAATGCTAGCAATAAAAGCGATTCTTTCAAAATATATCCAATTGCCAACAATCATTTTTGATGAAATTGACACTGGTGTTTCAGGTGAAATTTCAAACAAAATGGCCAGTATTATGCAGCAAATGAGCAAGAGTATGCAAGTCGTCACCATTACTCATTTACCCCAAATTGCTGCAAAAGGTGATTCACATTTCAAAGTTTATAAAGAAGAGGTTGAGGGTTTGACTAGAACTCAGTTAAAACGACTTAATCCAGATGAGCGCATTGTAGAAATTGCACAAATGTTAGGCGGCCTAAACATTTCTAACTCGGCAATAGCCCATGCAAAGCAATTATTGAATTGAAAAACTTTTGAGTTTGAAAGTTTAAACTTTAAAGTTTTCTTATTTTTGATTTAAATATTGCTAATATAAAATACATCAACTAATCTTACAAAAACATAAAAAACATGTCATATAACTTACTAAAAGGAAAAAGAGGGATTATTTTTGGAGCTCTGGATGCTAATTCCATTGCTTGGAAAACTGCAGAGCGCGTTCATGAAGAAGGTGGAACATTTGTTTTAACCAATGCACCTATTGCAATGCGTATGGGGCAAATTAATGAATTAGCCGAGAAAACAGGATCTCAAATTATTCCGGCAGATGCCACATCTATTGAAGATTTAGAAAACCTAGTATCTCAATCTATGGAGATTTTGGGTGGTAAATTAGACTTTGTTTTGCATTCTATAGGTATGTCTGTTAATGTAAGAAAGGGTAGAGCTTATACCGATCAAAATTATGATTGGACACAAAAAGGGACCGATGTATCTGCCATGTCGTTCCATAAAGTGATGCAAACGCTCTACAAAGCAGATGCTATGAATGAATGGGGAAGTATTGTAGCGCTTTCATATATGGCCGCACAACGGGTTTTTCCAGATTATAATGATATGGCCGACAATAAAGCCTATCTTGAAAGTATAGCGCGTAGTTTTGGCTATTTCTTTGGTAAAGATAAAAAGGTAAGAGTGAATACCATTTCACAATCACCAACTCCAACTACTGCTGGTCAAGGAGTTAAAGGTTTTGATGGATTTATAGCCTATGCAGATAAAATGTCGCCTTTGGGGAATGCTACGGCATTAGATTGTGCCAATTATACAGTGACTCTTTTTAGCGATTTAACCAAACGCGTAACACTACAAAACTTATATAATGATGGAGGATTTAGCAATGTTGGTGTTAGCAATGAAGTGATGGAAGCATTTATGAAATAAAATTTTAATATATCCTTTTAAATGACCTCGTTAACAGCAAGTTGGCGAGGTTTTTTTTGTTTCAACTAATTTTCCTGCGCATTTGGGATGGATGTATTAATTTGCTGTAAACCCAAAAATCTAGCCCTTATGAGAAAATGTATACTTTCAATTTTTTTGGTTTTTTTATCGCATTATTCCTTATCACAATGTATAAATGGCACTGAAAATTCTATTGTAATTTCTTCCAATGATGGATTTCTTCAAGAACTTTCTAATAACGTCGAAACCTCTGAATATGTTACAGTTAATAGTTTAGTGATTGGACATAATTATCAGTTTACAAGTACTAGAACAGGGAACACTGACTATATCACAGTAACGAATACGTCTAACACCGTTATAAGTCATGGTGTTTCACCACTTACAATTAATAATATTCAGTTTAATACTATAAGAATTCATGTAAAAGTTAATTCTGGGTGCGATGCTGATGCTTTTTTTCATGAAGTGAATCTGTTGGATTTAACAGTTGAACCTACTACTTGTCAAAAACCAGAAAGTAACAGTTTAGGAATTAGTTTTAAGTCAGACACAAGAATTGATTTACATTGGAATACGCCAGTTTTAGGAAGCCCACCATCTGGCTATGATTGGGAAATAGTTCCTGACGGAAATGCACCTGGAGTTGGTACAGTGGCTTCTGGATTTGTAAGTGCTCCGACTACAAGTTTTAGTACTGGTAACGTTTTAAGTGCAAGCACAACTTATGATATTTATTTAAGATCAAATTGTGTTAGTGAAGGTTATGGTACAGGAGAGTATTATTTGACCAGTGGAGGCAATATCCCTGGTTTTACAACAAATGCTAATCCTCCACCATCTAATGACCTTTGTACTGGTGCTATAACTCTTGTCGAAGAAACGAGTATTCCCGATGCAGCTTCAGCTACCCCAACAGCAGGCACATTATTGGGAGGTGCTGGCACTGATGCTGATGCGGAGTTATGCGGCGGGTCAACTGGTAATGCTAGAGATGATGTTTGGTATAAGTTTGTGGCTCAAACCTCTAATGTAAATATAACAGTCGAGCCCAATAACAGCCAAGATTTTGTGTTGACTTTGTATTCGGGTGATTGTAATTCATTGTCTTATTTAGATTGTAGTGACACCAATATTAATAGTCCAGCCATGGAAGAAATTAGTTATTCAGGGTTAACAATCGGAAACACTTATTTTACTAGAGTCTATTACTATGGAACAAATACCCCGGCAAATCCAACATTCAATATTAAAATTTGGACTCCAGGCACAGCTACTGATGCCGATGGTGATGGTTATAGTAATACAGTAGACTGTGATGATAATAATGCTTCAATCTATCCTGGAGCAACAGAAATTGTAGGTAATGGAATTGATGAAAACTGTGATGGAATGTATGAATGGTATCAAGATAATGATGGCGATGGTTATGGAACAACGGTAGTTGTTCAATCAACTAATAGTAGTCCGGGGTCAGGAGAGTCAAACAATTCATTAGATTGTAATGACAGCGATCCTTCCATTAATCCTGGGGCAACCGATGTGGTGGCCAATGGTGTTGATGAAGACTGTGATGGGATGTTCCAATGGTATCAAGATAATGATGGCGATGGTTATGGAACAACGGTAGTTGTTCAATCAACTAATAGTAGTCCGGGGGCAGGAGAGTCAAACAATTCATTAGATTGTAATGACAGCGATCCTTCCATTAATCCTGGAGCTACCGATGTTGTGGCCAATGGTGTTGATGAAAACTGTGATGGGATGTTCCAATGGTATCAAGATAATGATGGTGATGGTTATGGAACAACTGTGGTTGTTCAATCAACTAATAGTAGTCCGGGAGCAGGAGAGTCAAACAATTCATTAGATTGTAATGACAGCGATCCTTCCATTAATCCTGGAGCTACCGATGTGGTGGCAAATGGTGTTGATGAAAACTGTGATGGGATGTTTCAATGGTATCAAGATAATGATGGCGATGGTTATGGAACAACGGTAGTTGTTCAATCAACTAATAGTAGTCCGGGGGCAGGAGAGTCAAACAATTCATTAGATTGTAATGACAGCGATCCTTCCATTAATCCTGGAGCTACCGATGTTGTGGCCAATGGTGTTGATGAAAACTGTGATGGGATGTTCCAATGGTATCAAGATAATGATGGTGATGGTTATGGAACAACGGTGGTTGTTCAATCAACTAATAGTAGTCCGGGAGCAGGAGAGTCTAGTAATTTATTAGATTGTAATGACAGTGATCCTTCCATTAATCCTGGAGCTACCGATGTTGTGGCCAATGGTGTTGATGAAAATTGTGATGGGATGTTCCAATGGTATCAAGATAATGATGGTGATGGTTATGGAACAACGGTGGTTGTTCAATCAACTAATAGTAGTCCGGGAGCAGGAGAGTCTAGTAATTCATTAGATTGTAATGACAGTGATCCTTCCATTAATCCAGGGATGTCTGAAGTGCCAAATAATGGAATTGATGACGATTGTAACCCTTCTACCCCAGATGGAACTCTAGGAGAAGAAGATTTAAAACTTGAAAAGATTAATGTGTATCCAAATCCGTTTAATGGGAAAATGACCATCCATTTGCCTCCTAAATATGAAAACAGCGATTTTGAAATAACACTTATCGACCTCAATGGTAGGCGAATTTTAAACCATGTTTCTACGAGTGTTAATAGACGAATCAATATTGAAAACCTTCATAATTTAGAACTAGGGACCTATTTTTTAAGAGTTAAGCACATTATTACAGGTCAAACAACGGTTAAGCAATTGCTCAAGTACTAAAATACAATTATGGTGAAATTCAAAAGCTACCGATTTGGTGGCTTTTGAATTTTCTTTAATTACCTTTGTGTGATATGAAAACCTCGCATTTTTCTTTTATCATACCCGTTTTTAATAGGCCAGAAGAGGTTAAAGAACTTTTGGATACCTTTATTAAACTTGAAGGAGATTTTGATTTTGAAATTGTTCTAGTTGAAGATGGTTCTACACAGACTTCTGAACATGTAGTTAATCAATTTAAGGATCAATTGCGTATTTCATATTATTATAAAGAAAATACAGGGCCAGGTGACTCTAGAAATTTCGGAATGCGAAAAGCTAAAGGCAATTATTTTATTATTCTGGATTCAGATTGTTTGTTGCCTAAATCCTATTTAAAAGTTGTTAAAAACCATTTGGAGAAGAACTATTCAGATTGTTACGGGGGCCCAGATGCTGCTCATGAGTCGTTTAGTAAACTTCAAAAAGCCATAAATTTTGCTATGACCTCGTTTATGACCACTGGCGGAATTAGAGGTGGTAAGACTAGCGTGGATAATTTTCAACCTAGAAGTTTCAATATGGGGCTATCAAAAGAGGCATTTGAAAACTCTGGAGGGTTTGGAAGAATCCACCCCGGAGAGGACCCAGACTTGTCCATAAGACTAAATAATCTTGGGTATAAAACACAGCTCATCGAAAATGCCTTTGTTTATCATAAGCGCCGAATTTCATGGTCAAAATTTTACACTCAAGTTTATAAATTTGGGATGGTTAGACCAATATTAAATTCTTGGCATCCAAAAACTAAACGTTTAACCTATTGGTTTCCTGCTTTATTTAGTCTAGGTCTTATTTTTGCCTTATTTTTAAGTGTATTTGGTTATCTATGGTTGTTGCAAATTTTCGGAATGTATTTATTACTAACATTTGTAGTTGCCTGGATAACATCTAGAGATTTAGTAGTGGGTGTATTATCAATTATTGCTGTTTTAATTCAATTTTTTGGATATGGATATGGGTTTTTAAAATCAACCTTGGCAATTAAATTATTTCGAAAGAATCCTGAACAACAGTTCCCAAATTTATTTTTTAAGCATGTCGAATAGTGTAAAATCTAAATTTGTAAAGTCTATTAAGAATAAAAAACTTCATGTTTTTGGACTCTTTTTTTTGTTCGCTTTTCTTTTTTTGTTACTCTCAAAGTTATCAAAAACATACACTGAAGATATTCCTGTAGCTATTAATTTCATCAATTTACCACAGAACCAAGTAATAGTAACTGATAGTTCTCCGGTAATGAACGCAACTGTGTCTGCCTATGGATTTAATTTGCTGATTTATCAATTTAGAAAACATACTATTGCCGTTGATTTTAGCAAGGATGTTTATAAACAAAACAATAATTATGTTTGGGTACCCAATAAGTATAAGCACAAAATTAATGAACAATTAAGTCAATTCACAGAGATTATTTTAATTGAGCCAGATACTTTATATTTTCCTGTTGAAACCTTATCATCAAAAAAAGTGCCTATTGTATTGAATGAAAGTATCAAATTTAAATCTGGATATAATATTTTAAACGGATATAAAATTGAGCCAGACTCGGTAAATGTAATAGGATCGGAGCAGGAAATATCTAAAGTTAAAAGCGTGGAAACTTTGGCATTAAACCTAACAGATGTTTCTACTAATATTGATGTAAAATTGCCATTGAAGCAATTTAATTCTAAATTAAAATATTCTATTGATGAAACTAGTGTTAGGGCTAATGTTGAAAAGTTTACGGAAGGCACCATAGAAATCCCTGTAACTATCGTAAATAAGCCGTTAGGCGTTGAGGTTAATTATTTTCCAAAAGTCATCACAATAGCTTACAATGTTAGTTTAGATAATTATAAAAATGTAAAACCATTAGACTTCAAAGTGGAATGCGATTATTTAGAAATTGAGCAATCAAATAAAACCTATTTTACACCTAAATTAGTAAAGGTTTCACCGATCGTTAAAAATGTGAAATTGAAGCAAAACAAAGTAGAGTTTATCTTAATACAATAAAAAGAAACAAATGAAAATTGTTGGACTTACTGGAGGTATTGGCAGTGGTAAAACTACGGTTGCTAATTTGTTTAAGACTTTAGGTATTCCAACTTACATAGCAGATATTGAAGCCAAAAAATTGATGCAATCATCTAAAGTTGTCAAAAGAAAATTAATAGCATTATTTGGAGAGCAGGCCTATATTAATGGGAACATCAATAAACCATTTATCTCGTCAAAAATATTTAATGATCAAACGTATTTAGATAAAATGAATGCCATTGTTCATCCTAAAGTGGCACAACATTTTAAAAGATGGATAAAAAAACAAAACGCTGCATATATAATTAAGGAAGCGGCTATTATTTTTGAGCATCAAATGCAGTCTCAATATGATTATATTATCACAGTTACAGCAAATCGAGAAGAACGTATACGTCGAATTTTAAATCGGGATGCTACTACAAAAGATAAAGTGGTTACTATAATGAAGCATCAATGGTCTGACGAAGAGAAAATAAAACTGTCTGATTTTGTTATAGTTAACGACCAACTTGAGCACACTAAAAATCAAGTGTTAAAGGTGCATGAAACATTGCTTAATAAGATTAATAACTCTAAATTTTAACATATTTGTTAAGGTAAGGTTAAAGGGTACAAGTGCTAAATGTTAAAATGTTAAATTTGAACGATGGGCAAAAAGCTTTTCATTTTAATGGTAGTACTAATGAGTTCATCACTCATTGGAATCATTTTTGTTCAGGCATATTTTATTAATAATACTCTAGAAAACGAAGAGAAAAATTTTACATTGAATGTAAAGCGTTCTTTAAGTTTTGTTTCAAAGACTATTGAAAACAAAGAGTTAATAAGCTATAATAAAATATACCAGAATATTATTGAAAGTGGTGCTAATCCTGATTCAACCAAAATCAGGGCGTCATTGATTCTCAACAGCTTAAACGAGGACACCAATGAAATCACCATTTATCAAAATGCCATTTCCGAAGAAAGCTTCAAAGTACCATCAATGTTCTTTGACATCGGTTTAGATAGTGTAAGCGTTAGTCGTTTTACCAATCAAAGGGAAACGGTGGTTTATGATAGAAATACACTAGACGGGAATACTCAAGTAAGTCCTATAAAAACAATCCAGAGTTATAATACATTAGATGATATCGGGCGGAAGATTTTTGAAACGTCGTATCGTGATTTTTACAGAGATTATCCAGTTTATAAGCGTATTTCAACTGAAGAAGTCCACGATTTTTTGGATAATCAATTAAAGAGTGATGGAATTGAAATAGATTTTGAATTTGCTATTTATGATGAAGACTTATCTACTAAAGTACATTCTAAAAACTTTGAGCTTATAAAACCAGTGACTTATGGAGTCCCTGTGTTTTTGGATAACAACAACGAAAGTGATTATAGACTCTATGTCAATTTTCCAGATCGCAATAAATACTTGTTATCTAGCATTTTAAGAATGTTAATTCTTTCAATTATTTTTACAACAGTTATAGTTGTTGCTTATTCAAGTGCAATTTATCAATTAATTAAACAGCGTAAAATATCACAAATCAAAACAGATTTCATCAATAATATGACCCATGAATTTAAAACGCCAATTGCAACCATCAATTTGGCTCTAGATTCTATTAAAAACCCAAAGATCATTAATGATCAAGAAAAGGTAATGCGGTATTTAAATATGATAAAAGATGAAAATAAACGTATGCACGCTCAAGTTGAAAACGTCTTGAGAATATCTAAACTCGAAAAAAATGAATTAAACATTAGTAAGGATAGAGTAAAATTGCACGACCTAATTGAAGATGCAATAACTCATGTAGAGCTAATAGTTGAAGATAGAAAAGGTTATGTAAAAACACATTTAAATGCCGATAAATCTTCAGTTTTAGCAAATGAAACCCATTTTACTAATGTAATTGTCAACATTTTAGACAATGCCATCAAGTATAGTGATGAGCCGCCTAAAATAGATGTCTCAACTGAAAATGTTGGAAATAATATATTGTTACATGTCGCCGATCAAGGCAATGGCATGTCAAAACAAGTACAAAAGCGAGTGTTCGAAAAATTTTATAGAGAACACACTGGAAATGTACACAATGTTAAAGGTCACGGATTAGGACTGGCCTATGTGAAACGAATGGTTGAAGACCATCAAGGTCACATTTCAGTAGAAAGTGAAAAAGGAAAGGGTAGTGTATTTACAATAAAACTGCCATTAATATCATAAATTATGGAAGCACAAAACAAGAAAATACTTTTAGTAGAAGATGATCCAAACTTTGGTACCGTACTTAAAGATTATTTAATGATGAACGACTATGAAGTTGTTCATGCAAAAAACGGTATGGAAGGCTTTGAAAAGTTTAAAAAAGACGACTTTGATCTATGTATTTTAGATGTCATGATGCCTTATAAGGATGGATTCACCTTGGCAAAAGAAATAAAGGAAAAAAATGCGGAGGTTCCTATTATATTCCTGACTGCAAAAGCCATGAAGGAAGATGTGCTTAAAGGTTATAAAGTTGGAGCAGACGATTATTTAAATAAGCCTTTTGATAGTGAAGTGCTATTAATGAAAATTAAGGCAATTATTCAGCGAAAAGCAACTGATACTATTGCCGACAGCAAACAGTTTGAGTTTAAAATTGGTAAGTTTGATCTTAATTCTAAACTACGATTTTTAAAATTTGATGGAGGAGATCCCATTAAATTATCTCCAAAAGAAAATGAGTTACTTCGTATGTTAGCGCTTCACGAAAACGACTTAATGCCAAGAGAGTTGGCACTTACTAAAATTTGGCGAGATGATAATTACTTTACCTCTAGAAGTATGGATGTTTATATCGCCAAACTTCGTAAGTATTTAAAGTTGGATCCAAACGTAGAAATTTTAAATATACATGGTGAAGGCTTTAGATTGGTTGTTAACCAAAATGCCTAATAGTCACTAATACAACAAATAAAAAAAGCCTATCATTTGATAGGCTTTGTCTTTTTAAAAAAATCAAGCGTTTATTAGATAACTTTTACGTTTACTGCGTTTAATCCTTTTTTTCCTTCTGTTAAATCGAATTCTACTTCATCTCCTTCTCTAACTTCGTCGATTAAACCAGAAATGTGTACAAAATGTTCTTTGTTGTTTCCTTCTTCAGTGATGAATCCAAATCCTTTTGAATCGTTGAAGAATTTTACGGTACCTTTACTCATAATAAAATTTAAATTAATTAAGTGCCAAAGGTAGTACTAATAAAATAACTATAGGTTTTTTTTGTAGATTATTTTAAAAATCAATTAATTACTTCATTTTCAATGGTCTCAATAATTGATTCTAAAGATGAATTGTAGTCAAACCAATGGCAATTTTTATTCTTTTTAAACCAAGTGAGTTGACGTTTAGCAAAGCGCCGTGAATTCTTTTTTATTTCTGAAATAGCAAAATCTAATGTCCAGTCGCCATTTAGGTAGTTAAATAACTCTTTATAACCAACTGTATTTAATGCATTAAGGTGTTGTTTACATTGAAGTGATTTTGCTTCTTCAAGTAAACCATTATCCATCATGATGTCTACACGCTGGTTAATTCGGTTGTAAATAACTGATCGTTCTGCAGTTAAACCAATGGTTATAGTATTAAACGGTCGTTTTGTAGACTTCTTATTTAAAAACGAGGAAAAGGGTTTACCAGTGCCTATAGAAACCTCAAGCGCTCTAATTACACGATGTGGATTATCTAGAGCAATTGTTTCGTAAGTCATAGGATCTAAAACTTTAAGCTGTTTTTGGAGTGATTCTAGTCCTTCTTTTTCAATTTTAGAATTTAGTTCTGTTCTAACTTGAGGGTCTATATCAGGGAAGTCGTCTAAACCTTTTGTAATAGCATCGACATATAAGCCAGAGCCACCAACCATAATCACGATGTCATGATTTTTGAAAAGCTCGTCTAGTTTATTTAGGGCATCTTGCTCAAATGCACCAACATTGTAATCATCTTCTATAGATTTGTGGTGGATAAAATGATGTGTGGCTAATGATAGTTCTTCAGGTGTTGGAGCTGCTGTTCCAATACTCATTTCTTTATAGAACTGTCTTGAATCTGCAGAAATAATTTCGGTTTTAAAGTGCCTTGCTAATTGTATACTTAAGTTTGTTTTTCCAATCGCAGTTGGCCCAATAATGGAAATAAGGTACTTAATCATGGTGTAATTTGTAGCCACAGATATGGCAATATTCAGCACGATCTTGATGACCTTCGGTTAAACAATTTGCGCAACTTTGAGTATTGGTATGTATTTTATCAGGATTTCGGGGTTGTTCTGGTTGTTTTACTTGAGTCGTATATTCAGCCGAGACAATTCCAGTAGGAACTGCAATAATGCCATAACCTAATATCATTACCAATGCAGCAATGAATTGTCCAAGAGGTGTTTGTGGCGCAATGTCACCAAATCCAACTGTAGTAAGTGTAACAATACACCAGTACACGCTTTTAGGAATGTTGGTGAACCCGTTCTTTTCACCTTCTACCAAATACATGATAGTGCCAAGAATTATTGCTACAATTATAACAGCAAAAAGAAACACCGAAATTTTAGCTCGACTCGCTTTAAGAGCTTTAACTAAATTATTTGAAGCTCCCAGATAGCGGGCTAATTTTAAAATTCTAAATATTCTTAATAAGCGTAACGCTCTTAATGCTACTAATGCATGCGTTCCAGCAAAAATAAGGGATAAATATTTCGGGATTGTAGCAAGAAAATCAATGATTCCATAAAAACTTAAAATATATTTTATGGGTTGTCTTACACTAACAATACGAGCTATATATTCTAAACTGAACAAAATGGTGATAATCCATTCCGAAATATTTAATAATTGATGAAAGCGTTCATCAATGGCTTTCACACTTTCTAGCATAACCAATATGATACTGGCTATAATGGTAAACATCAACACTAGATCAAAAATCTTACCTGATGGGGTGTCTGCTTCATAGATAAGTTCATGAAGTTTGGATCTCCAGTTGTGTCGTGTTAGTTTGCCCATATTCTAAAATTCAGCAAAAGATAACTATTTTTTCTTTAATACTATGAGTGCGTTTTTCTGTATATCTACAATTTTACCTAAATAAATTTTTAACGCATTATAATAAGTCGGGTCAAAAAGAGCATCATTGAAACTAATTTTGAAATACACCATTATTTCGTTACCCTGTGCTTTTGAAGATAATGTAACTGTTCCCTTGTTATTCGGTAATGAAAACATCTCCTCTTTAGGTATTTCAACAGCTTCAAAGGCATCAGAATGTATAATTTTCATGTTATAGGCAAAGGTATCTTTAAAACCAAAATCGATAGGATAGGAGCGTTCCTGTAATTTAAATGGGTTTTCAGTAAAAAATTTGAATATAAAAGGATTTATATATAAATTATTTGAAACTTGTTCAGTCTGATACTCGATTTTAAAACTTTCATCAAAATCAAAACTTGAATGGTCCGTTGTACTTACATTATAATCTAAAAAGTTAATATTTGTGAACTTATTTTCATAATGATCCAGATGAGCTTTTGGATTGCCAAAAAAGCTTTCTTTTAAAGGCATAGCATGATAACCTGTAGATTTTGAGTCTATCGTTCCCGATATAAGGGAGTTGTCATCAAGACTTAATTCTGCTTTATGATGAACTACAGAAACTTTATCAGGAGCAATATCAATCCAGCTGCTGCCATCATCAAAATCGAGTAGCCGTCCATATTGGTTTAAGCATCGAAATGGCAATTCTCCAAATGATACATACTTGTCAGTAGCATCCAATAGATAGGTTTTGCTATTTATAGTTGCCTGAACAATAAGATAATTAAATTCTGAAATTACTGGAAATAGCTGCGTTGGTAATCCGTTTTGTCTTGTTGATAGGAGAACAGGTTTAACCTTAATATCGTATTCTTCAAGCAAATTGTGAAGTAAAATATTAATTTCTGAAACTTTTCCAGACTTATTCTTTATGAGATTCTTTACCGAAACATCTTTAAAGATTTCATATTTACCATTCCAAGTGTAATTGGTTTGAACATAATTAAAAATAGTTTCTGCTTTTTTTAAAGCATTAGGTTCATTCTTTAAGGAGTGATCGATCAATTCCTTAAGCATACCACTTTTACCTAGTTGTCTACCTAATTCTGGGTCTGTTTTAAATTCACTATCAGTGGTTTTCCAGGATTTAGTGAGGTTTTCAACATTGCCATTAAAATTTTTAAAAACTTTAAGTTCATATTCAATTCTTGACAAGTAGTTGTCTTTTGTGGTCATATAATCTTCCTCGCGGAATGCTGGAATGTTTTTCATGACGTATATTGAATTGGTGCAATCAGCATAAGCCCCGTTGCCACCCTCTAAACAATTTCTCTGTATTTTAGCATCATTAACCGCAAGCTTTTGGAATCCTACTAATTTGATATTATAATCCCATAATGCCGGAATGCTCGTATGATATTCACTATGGAGTACAGGTATTTCATCTTGAAAACGCCATTCTTTGTACTTGTACATAAATGGAGATTCCAAAGTATAGCTATACGTAATAACAGAGCCTTCTTTTATGTTTGGTAAAGTGAATTTCACAATTGTATAATTGTTATTATACTTCTCTTCAAAAATTTCATTTTTGTTAATGGAAGTAGTGGTAACATTATTATGTTCAATGTTATAGGTTGTTGCAATTATATTTGATATTGTTTCTCGTCTTTGGCCATTATCATATAAATACTCAATTATGGTGCTTTGGTTGAATCCATTTCGATTTAAAATTTTGACTTTTTTATTGATTTCAGTCTTCAATTTAAATGATTTCTTATCTACATAACTTTTGCCCAATTCATAAAGAACAACTGCATTTGCGGTTGAATCTTTTTCAAATACGTTTGTGGTTAAATCGGCTCTCGTAACCGCAGTGCTTTCTGAATTGAAAGGAGATTGAGAAAAAACGTTTAAAGAAATGAGGCAGGCAAAGGTTAGTAGATGCTTCATAAGTTATTAAAATGAATAATTTTCAATTTCTTATTCTTCCGTAAATAATTCTGGATAATATGTTGGGTGTCTCTATTATTTTCCATTGGAGTAATAATAGACCTTAATACATCAATTGTATTGATTTGATAATTTAAATCAAAAAATCCTAACCCTTTGAAAACTCCATCCTCTATTAAAATAGCACTGCGTTCATCAATATCTCGACCTCTGTCTATTATGACCATGTTTTGATTATTGTAACTGTTTTTTTTGATGAGTTGGTTGATGCGCTCATTGTAGCTTTCGGGAGTTTCTTTTTTGATACAAGCGCCATGGCAACTTTTAATAGTGTAATTGAAGCAACTGGTTTTGGATGGGTAAAGTCCAGTTAATTTTTGACAGAGCTCAAATTCTTCAATAGCTTTGAATAAAAAGCTTTTGGCACTTTGCTTTGTGCTAAAGGTTGTAATAGGGTTTTTACGACCATCGGCTTTATCAATTTTTAAATTAATATATCCATTATCGTCTTTGAAACTGTAAAGTGCATGTGTAAATAAATTACGTCGTAATGCTCTATTATACAGTGGTTTATTTTGTTTTATTTCTTCGCTTTCTTTAAGAAGCGCAACAAGCTCACTTCCAGTAGTTTCGTAAGTCACTGCGGCAACTAATAGCTGAATTTTTTTAGATTTGGGACTGGTATCGGTTAGATGTTGATTAATTCGATGCTTAATGTTTTTGCTTTTACCAATATAGATGATTTTACCATTTTCATCATGAATATAATACACACCAGTAACTGAAGGAAGTTCCTCAATTATTCGCTTATGATTTGGCTCCATTTGGCGTTTAGGTTCTAACCTAATACTATCTTGAATAATGTATTTGTTGAGATCTTTATTAAGAAGAATTTTAAACAGTTTTAAAGTCGCCAGAGCATCACCATTAGCACGGTGCCTATCACTAACCGGAATACCCAGTGATCGCGATAGTTTCCCTAAACTATATGAATCTTGTCCTGGGATTAAACGTTTTGAAAGCTCTACAGTACAAAGCGTTTCTCGTTTAAACCCAAAGCCCAATCGCTTAAATTCGGTTTTTAAGATACGGTTATCAAACTGGGCATTGTGAGCAACAATAATACAATCATCCGTTATTTCAACAATACGTTTAGCAACTTCATAAAATTTTGGAGCATTACGAAGCATGTTTGCATTAATGCCTGTTAAGTTCACTACAAAAGGTTGGATTTCACGCTCTGGATTAACTAGGCTTATAAATTTATCTACCACTTTATGACCATCAAATTTGTAAATGGCAATTTCGGTAATACCCTCTTCATTATACTTTCCTCCAGTGGTTTCTATGTCTAAAATGGCGTACAACTATGGTTTATGCGTTTATTTGTGTAATTAATAATATTAGTTATAATTTCTTTCCCCAAAAATATGGCTTCCAACTCTAATCATAGTGCTTCCACAATCTATTGCTAGCTGGTAATCCCCACTCATGCCCATACTAATGGTTTCGAGTTTAAAATTAATATTTGAATGTTGTTTCAAGGAATCAAAAATAGTTTTAAGTCTATTAAATTCCTCTTTTATTTTATTAGTGTCATCAGTAAATGTAGCCATCCCCATGACACCGGTAATACAAACGTTTTTTAATTCTAAAAATTCTTTCGATTGAATTATTTCTGATGCTGTTTTGGCCGACATACCAAATTTACTATCTTCTTCAGCAATTTTAATCTGAAATAAACAATTAATTATACGCCCAAAATTGCTTGCCTGTTTATCTATTTCCCTGAGCAGTTTAAAACTGTCAACGCCATGGATTAAATTCACAAAATGGGCCATATACTTCACCTTATTACGTTGGACATGGCCAATCATGTGCCATTGAATGTCTTTAGGTAATTGTTCATACTTCTCAACCATTTCCTGAATTTTGTTCTCCCCAAAATGACGATGACCTGTATTATAAGCTTCGAAGATGTCACTGGTTGGTTTGGTCTTGGAAACAGCAACCAAAGTAACGTGATTTGGTAATTGTGATTTTAAATGTTGTATGTTTTGTTGAATACTCATTCTATATAAACGTGTTTTTAAAAGTGGGCATTGTCAAAATTCATAAATTGTTACACCACTGCGTAGTTTAGGTTCGATAAAGGTGCTTTTTGGGGGCATTTTGAGTCCGTCGTCGGCAATTTGCTTGAGCTCGTCAATGGTAATTGCTACCATGCCAAACCCGACAGCATATTCGCCGCTATCTACGGCGTTTTTTATGTTTATAATATCGCCTTTGCCATTGCTATAATGTATTCTTAAATCATTACGAGGATCCTCAATTCCCAAAATGGGCTCTAATATGGTCTTATAAAGCAATTGTGAATCTAAAGCATCTAGCGAAGTATTAAATTTATAATTCGATTTTCGTAAATACAAGGAGTAAAATTCTCCATCCAAATACATTGTAAAATGATGTTTGGTAGTAGGTTGATATGCTGTTTTGCCTCTGTTTTCTATTCTGTATTCTGCATCTAACTGAATAAGAAATTCTTCCTTACTTAATCCGTTTAAATCTTTTATATGACGATTGAAGGCATATATTTTTAGTTCAGATTCTGGAATTAAAAACGACATGAAGTAATTATAGGGTTCTGTACCGTTATGCGATGGATTGTTCTGCTTTAGATCTTTATATAGCAAATAAGATGATGCTGAACGATGATGGCCATCGGCAATATACAATGAAGGCATTTCATTGAAGCTTTTTGTTAAAGTTTCTAGATCTGAATCACCATCAAGTAACCATAAATAATGGGTGTCCTTATAGGTGGTAGTAAATTCAAATTCGGCACGTTCTTGTTGTACTTTTTCAATGACACTAAATATCTTATCATTGTCTGGATAGGTTAGAAGTACTGGTTCTGCATTAAAGCCAACAGTTTTTAAATAATTCTTAAAAATATGTTCACGATATTCTATGGTGTCTTCGTGTTTTTTAATAATATTCTTTTCATAATCCTCTGCACTTGCGGCTGCAACAATACCGTTAAAAACCTGTCCGTCTCTATCAATAATTTTGTATATATAAAAGCAGGTTTTGTCATCTTGAACAAACACATCATCTTCTTTGAATTCTTGATAACGATTTTTAACGAGCTGATAGCGTTGTATTCCAGTGATTTCCTTGTCATATTTATATCCTGGATTAACAATGTGCAAAAATGAAAATGGATTATAGTCTAATCTAGCTTCCCGTTCAGCTTTGGTATAAGTTTGATAGGAGCGTGAAGCCACTAAACTAACCTTGTCCCTTGTAGGACGTACTGCTTTAAACGGAATTATTTTTGCCATGTTATTTAGTAATTAGTAGTGAGTGGTGAGTAGTCAGTAATTAGTAGTCCGTAATCAGTTATCAGTTATCAGTATTTTGTTTACAGATTACTGAAACTGTTTTGAAACTTGCTCTGCTTTTTTACTTTGGGAATAATCATAAAATCCTTCACCAGATTTTACTCCTAATTTTCCAGCTCTAACCATATTTACTAAAAGTGGGCAAGGCGCGTATTTAGGATTTTTGAAACCGTCATACATAACGTTAAGTATGGATAGGCAAACATCTAAACCTATAAAATCTGCTAACTGCAAAGGACCCATAGGGTGAGCCATACCTAATTTCATTACGGTATCGATTTCTTCCACACCGGCAACACCATTGTATAGGGTTTCAATAGACTCATTTAGCATTGGCATTAAAATTCTATTGGCCACAAATCCCGGGTAATCATTAACCTCTACAGGGATTTTACCCAGTGTAACAGACAAGTCCATTATAGTTTTGGTAATGGTATCACTCGTGTTATAGCCTCGAATAATCTCAACAAGTTTCATGATGGGCACAGGGTTCATAAAGTGCATACCAATGACCATTTCGGGTCTTGATGTAACAGAAGCAATCTGTGTAATGGATATTGAAGAGGTATTTGTTGCTAGTATAGTGTCTTCTGGACAATCTTTGTCCAATTGTTTAAAAATTTTTAGTTTTAGATCTAAATTTTCAGTGGCTGCTTCAATCACTAAACTTGCATATTCTACACCTTCAGTAATATCAGTAAAGGTGGTTATGTTATTTAATACCGATTGCTTATCTGCTTCGGTAATTTTTTCTTTAGAAACCATGCGATCTAGATTATTCGAAATGGTTTGCATTCCTTTTTTCAAGGAGACTTCACTAATATCAATTAATTGAACTTTAAAGCCGGCTTGTGCACAAGTGTGGGCAATTCCATTTCCCATGGTTCCGGCTCCTATTACTGCAATATTTTTCATAAACTGTTTATTTTCATTCTAATAAATGAATGTATTTTATATTAATTTCTTTTAAAATTGATTGATAATCATAGTGGCGACACGCAAAGCTTCGGTGCCGTCATGTAAGGTCACAACGGGAGTTGAATTCGTATTGATGGCGTCTGCAAAAGTTTCGAGCTCGTCTAAAATAGCATTATTGTTCGAAATTTCAGGATTATCAAAATAGATTTGCTTTTTTATGCCTTCGGCATTTTGTAGAATCATATCAAAATCACCAGGATGTTCAGGTGCATCTTTCATTTTTACCACTTCACATTTTTTCTCTAAAAAATCAACCGAAATATAGGCGTCCTTTTGGAAGAAGCGTGTTTTGCGCATGTTTTTCAGTGAAATTCGGCTTGCCGTTAAATTGGCAACACATCCATTCTCAAATTCAATCCTGGCGTTGGCAATATCAGGCGTATCACTAATTACCGAAACACCACTCGCCGATATATGCTTGACTTTAGATTTTACCACACTTAAAATAATATCAATATCATGTATCATTAAATCTAATACCACCGGAACATCAGTTCCTCTCGGATTGAATTCTGCCAAGCGATGCGTTTCAATAAACATGGGGTTGACAATGCTTTCCTTAACTGCAATAAATGCTGGATTAAAGCGCTCTACATGCCCCACTTGGCCTCGTATATTGTGTTGTGCCAATAATTCCCTAATATGTTCAGCCTCTTCAACAGTATTCGTAATTGGCTTTTCTATAAAGATGTGTTTTCCTTTGGCAATGGCTTTTTTAGCACATTCGTAATGAGATAAGGTCGGCGTAACAATATCAACCATATCTACCGCATCAATAAGGTCCTCAATGGATTTAAAATATTTGTAACCAAATTCGGCCTCCACTTTTTTGGCGTTTTTCTCGTCGGCATCATAAAATCCTACGAGCTGATATTTTTCAGATTGCTTTAGAAGTCTTAAATGAATTTTTCCAAGATGCCCTGCACCAAGTACTCCTGCTTTTAGCATATGTTTAGGTTTTTAACAAAAATAGTTGTTTTGAAGTAAAAACATCCAATAAAACTAATATTAAAAGCCCTGTATTTCAAATTTTGGAGATAGAACTGTTGAAGTTTAAATTTCTATATTTTAGTTTCAACTTCAGACTTATTATTTTATTTTAGCGTCTAAACCCACTCTAACATTGAAAGATACATTTAAGCATAAAGGATTAAGGCAAAAGTTAGTTGAAGTTGTTAAAAATAAAGGAATTACAGACGAAAAAGTGTTGGATGGATTGAGTAAAATTCCTAGACATTTGTTCATGGATTCTGGATTTTTAGATCATGCTTATCAGGATAAGGCGTTTCCAATCGCTGCCGATCAAACCATTTCACAGCCTTATACTGTTGCATTTCAAACCGAATTATTACAAGTCAAAAAAGGCGATAAAATTCTAGAAATAGGAACTGGAAGTGGGTATCAAACAGCTTTATTATGTGTGTTAGGTGCTCAAGTGTTTAGTATTGAACGTCAACAAGAACTCTTTAAAAAAACGAGCAAATTTCTTCCAAGTTTGGGATATCGCCCTAAAAAATTAATTTTTGGCGATGGTTATAAAGGCTTAAAGACAGAAGCTCCTTTTGATAGTATTATTGTCACGGCTGGTGCACCTTTAGTGCCAAAAGCATTGTTGGGCCAACTCAAAATTGGAGGGCGATTGGTGATTCCGGTTGGTGATCAAGTACAAACCATGACTTTATTTATTAGAAAAGGAGAAAAAGAGTTTGAACAGCATGAATTTGGTGAATTTAGATTTGTTCCTATGTTAGAGGACAAAAATTGATGATTATTATGAAAATAAAAGATGTATTTACAAAAAGTTTGATCTTCTTAATTCTTTTTATGACCACTATGGTGGTTGATGGACAAAATTTAGATGCATTGGCCTTAAGCTATGCCAAGGATTCCTTTGATGAACTTTATGAGTTTTTTAGCTTGCCTAACGATGCCAATGATCCTAGTGAAATAGAACCCAATGTAAAATGGTGTGAACGTGCATTTAAACAACGAGGCTTTAACACAAAGCGTCTTGAGACTGAAACCGTTCCGTTATTACTAGCCTCGCGATCGTTTCCAAATGCCAATAAAACGGTGTTGGTATATTTACAAGTCGATGGTCAGCCGGTTGATTCAACCAAATGGTTTCAGCCTAATCCATACATTCCAGTATTGAAAACACAAAATGCTCAAGGCAATTGGGATATCATACCATGGAGTCATTTACAAGGAGACATCAACCCAGATTGGCGCATTTTTTCTAGATCAGCTTCCGACGCCCGAGGACCAGATATGATGTTTTTGAAAGCTATGGACATTTTAAATGATTTAGATGTCCAGCCTAACTTCAACATCAAAGTCATAATGGATTTTGAAGAAGAACTTGGTTCACCTCAATTACCAAATGCTGTAAAAGCTTATAAAGAAGAGCTCAAAGCCGATATGTTGGTAATATTTGATGGCCCACGTCATTTATCGAATGCACCTACCTTGGTTTATGGAGCTCGAGGTATTGCAACTATTTCTTTAGAGGTGTTTGGACCGCGAGTACCTTTACATAGTGGCAATTATGGCAATTATGCGCCTAATCCTGCCATGAAATTGTCACAACTATTATCTGGTATGTGGTTTGATGATGGTAGAGTTGCTATTCCCAGATGGTACGATGGCATTATAATTTCTGATGAAGTAAAATCGGTTTTAAAACAAGTGCCAGATGATGAGCCTCAAATTCAAAAAAATTTTGGAATAGCAAGTACCGATAACATAGGTTCAAATTTTCAAGAGGCAATGCAATATCCCGCTCTTGGGATTTTGGGATTAAAAGCAGCCTGGGTTGGTAATGAACGTCGAACTATTATTCCGGCAACTGCTATAGCCGAACTGAATATTAGATTGGTGAAAGAAACTGATGGTGAACATATGGTCAAACTTGTAAAAGATTATATTCAAGACCAGGGGTATTATTTGGTTGATCATGAGCCAACCGAAGAAGAACGTATGTCACATAATAAAATAGCACGTTTTAATGCCAAAGTTTCCTATGGTGCTTATAGAACTGATTTTGATACCGAAATTGGTGCATGGTTACGACGTGGAATGTACTCGGCATTTGGTCATGAGCCTATTCAAATTAGAACTGGTGGAGGTTCTATTCCTATTTCACCTTTTGTGATTACTCTGGGGATTCCAGCTGTTGCTGTTCCAACGGTTAACCCTGATAACAATCAGCATAGCCCTAATGAAAATATACGTTTGGGAAATTATATTGATGGGATTAAAACGATAACGGCGATTTTGATGGAGAAGCTTTAATTGCTCATTAAAAGAACTTCAAACCAAATACAATTGCATCACTTTGGAAACCACTTTTGTAAGAACGCACATAATCCAATCTTGAAAACCTGAATTTTCCCCAGCCAATATTATCAATTCCTATAGAATATTCTTGATAAGGATTGTTGTCGGGACTTGCTAGTGCATGGGCACCAAGAATTAAATTGAAATTAAGAGCGTTCAGTAATGGGATTTTACCTAAAATATAACCGCTAAAATCATGTTCGGCATGAAATTCAAAGTAGGAAGTGTTCGTGCTCAATTCATAATAAGGTAAGTTGTTAAACACATTTAAGTAAGATCCTGAACCTATATGGGTTTGGTTTCCATTGAAATGTTGATAATCTATAAAGGAGATGTCATTGGCATTAAAAAAAGTTCCAGCTTTGATATTGTATTGAAAGTGACCTTTATTACCAATATTGAAGTCTTGAGACAATTGCGCTTTTATTTGATCATAATTATATTCAGATTTGGTTGCAGCAAAGCCTTTTTCATAGCCAATTGTTAAACTAGGTATGTCGTCATTTGGAATATTGATTTTACTTCCCGGATAGCTTAAATAGGTATTGCCAAAATTAATTCGGCCGTTTAAATTCAACTTCACAATGGTATGCGTGTCAAAAGGCATGCTTCCAAAACTGTTTGGATCAAGGGGATTGTTACTCGTATAGTTTCTATCAGATTTAGGGTACCAAACCTGATCGGTAGTATTGAAAAGCGCTTTTCTACGTTCCAATGCCAAAGACGAACTTAAACGAAAACCGTTAAACAATTCATTTGAAAATGAAATTTGAACAAAGGACTTATCGTAAAGTTTCAAATAATTCTTTTCGGCCAACAATGAAAATGCCGTATTTATGGTTTTTGAAATAGGGTCATTCGCATTGAATTGTTGAGCGACAACACCTCCAGAAACTGTTAAAAATGGCCGACTTATATTATTGAATTTATACGTTGCTGATACTGTTCCTCGTAACCGCTGGTCACTAAAACCATAATTGACTGTTCCATTAAAAGAAAAATACCGTCTAAATTCGTCGTAATTCTTTCTGTAGTAGGTTCTCAAATCAATATTCCAACCTTGAACCGTATTAAAACTTAAAGCAGAAATAGGAGAGGAGACCCCCATATTCCAGTTCTTAAAGGAATTACTGTAATTATAACCTGAAAGGATATTACCTAGCTTAAAACGGTTGTTTTTGGCATCGATGGAGTCTAAATAAGGTTTTGATTTTCGAATAATTTGAATACTGTCTTTTTTGATATAGTCGGTAATCTCTTCATCAGTTAGAGGTACAGGACGTAAGGCTTTCCAAAATATGGAGTCCTTTTTATTAGCTTCTTCTGTAAATGATACAATTTCAGCTCCGAAATCTTTCTTTATCAATTCAGGATTGAATTCATAATTGCTGTAAACCGCTGTAAATCGACCATCACCTTTTATTCCGAATATTCCATACTTAAAGTCGATACTTTGTGAAATAAGTGCCCAAATAGCATCGGGTTCAGCATATGAAAAGTTTTGTTTAATTGTAATAAAATCTGCTGCTGGTATTTGTGCTTGTTCGCCTGTAATGGTGAGTTCCAAAGCGTAAATGGTCCATTGATTTTCAACAATATAAATATGTCCTGAAAAAATGCGATCATTTTGACGTTTCGGAATCACTTTTACTTTATTTATGAGATTTCCGCGATCATCATAAAAAATGCCATCTAGTGTATAGCGGTAATAATTAAATGCATAATCGGCTATTGGAGAAATAATCTGGTTGCCAAGCTCAATCGTGTTGTTGTAAAAATTATAATCCACATCTATGGCATTATTGAAGCTAAAGCCGTTGTCATTTCCACTCACTTTTGATGCTGTAATGGTTTCCTTCAGTTTGTTAGGCCTTAAAAATTCAATTTTTGAAATGGTTTCAGATAAATAAATGATACCACTTCTTGTGGAGTCGAGTCCACCACCAAGATCTCCTATTTCCTGACCCAATAATTTTTCTGGAGCTTCTTTAATGCGGATAAGCCCTCGAGAATAGAAGTTGGCTTTGTAGGATTGAATGCGTTCTAAATTCGCTTTTCGTTTGGCAATAGCTTGCCTAATAATGGCGTTTGCAGGATTATCATTAGAATTAATGACAACCTCATTTAGTGTTATTTCTTCATCTACTAAAGTGACATTTAGTGTATAAGGAAGTGTTTCAGCGGTAACAGTTCTTTTAACTGTTTTAAAGCCCAAGCTTTGAAATATGAATGTGTAGGTTTTTGTTTCAGTTAGATTAAGTTCATAATATCCATCTTCATTACTAGTTGTTCCGGTAAATGTATTTTCAATATAAATGTTTACAAATGGAAGTGGTTCATTGTTAATGTTGGTAACCTTTCCTTTAATTTGGGAAACTGCAGACAATCCTGTAAGCAAGCAAATTAGAAGAATTAGCTGCGGTCTCATTTGTAGATTTTCTTAATCCGGTCCAGATTGCGTTTATTGTCGCGATCTTTAATAGTGTCGCGTTTATCAAAAAGTTTTTTCCCTTTTGCTAAAGCGATATCTAGCTTTGCATAACCTTTTTCATTTATAAATAATCGCAATGGGATAATGGTAACGCCTTTGGTATTAACTTCCTTTTCTAGTTTTTTGAGCTCTCTTTTATTAAGTAATAATTTACGTTCAGCTTTTGGTTTATGATTGTAGTAATTTCCATATACATATTCTTGTATGGTCATATTAATTACAAAAAGTTCACCACGCTCATTAAACTCACAAAAACTTTCGGCAATAGAAGCTTTGCTGTCTCTAATGGATTTGATTTCAGTACCCGTCAATACAATACCAGCCGTGTAAGTGTCTAGTATTTCATACTCAAATCGTGCCTTTTTATTTTGTATGTTAATCTTTTTTTGCATGGTTGCCAAAGGTATATAATTTAAGATAAATTTTAGATAGGAGCGAAAAGTATTCTGTAGTTTTGCGACAGATAGTAACTCAATATCATGAAATATTTTCAAATTACGTTTTTCATCGCTTTAACCTTGGTTGGTTGTAAAGAAGTATCAAAAACAGATTCAGACCTCGCGCAACATGTGGTAGAAAAAGCTATAAATGTTGTAGGAGGAGACAAATTTAAATCTTCAGTTATAGAATTTGATTTTAGAGATCGTCATTATAAGGCTACACGAGATCGTTGGAAGTTTCAATATGAGCGTTTTACACAAGATTCATTAGGTGTCATTAGAGACGTGTTATCAAATTCAGGTTTTCAACGTTTTATAAATGATTCGTTAGTGACTGTAGCTGATACCATGGTTGTTAAATACTCAAATTCCATCAATTCTGTTCATTATTTTTCGGCATTACCATTCGGATTAAATGATAAGGCTGTAAATAAAACTTATTTGGGTGAGGCAGAATTAAAAGGCAAGACCTATCATAAGATTAAAATTACTTTTAATGAAGAAGGAGGCGGTGAAGATTTTGAAGATGTATTTGTGTATTGGATAAACAAGGATAATTTTCATGTAGACTATTTAGCGTATTCTTATATAGAAGACAACAATGATATTGGTTTGCGTTTTAGGGAAGCTTATAATAGAAGACAGGTTAATGGATTAACTTTTGTGGATTATAATAATTATAAGCCAAAAGCTACTATAAATTCTGAATATGAATTAGACAAACTGCTTGTTTTGGATCGTAAATTTGAAAATGATAGCTTACAGCTACTTTCTAAAATTGAATTAAAAAATATTCAAGTTAATTTATTACCAAAAGCTGATCAATAATCTCATTATTTGAAATGGTAATGATATAGATGTTCCCGTTATTATTGTCATCAATATCTAAATACTTCTGTTCTCCAATAACACTATTTACAAATGCTGGCGTTGTATTACTATGTCCAACAACCAAAACGGTTTTGCCTTTGGTTTCTTCTAAAAACGAAGAAGCATCTATGGCTCTAGGGTCATAAATAGTAATATTCAATCCGTTCTTGTCGGCAGTTGGCTGTGCTGTTTCCTTGGTTCGATTATAATCTGTTGAATAAACGGCATCAAACTTTACTTCACCCAAAATTCTGCTCCAGTTATTGGCGCGAATAACACCAGCTTCGGTTAGATGAGGATTAGTGTTCGTGCTATCCGTTCTATCCTTTTCGGCATGTCGAATAAAATAGTAAGTTGAAGTCGTAGTTTCGACAGGTGGAGTTGTTTTTTTATCATAAGAATTACAACTACTTATAATTAAACAGATTGATACTAGCAGGATGAAAATAGCTCTCATAAATAGATATTTATAATTAGAATATAGTAAATTTCCACGAATGGATTTAATCTAAAACTAATATAATAATTAATATGAAGTGGTTGCCATTTGATTATTAGCAATGGCAATGCCCGATGAAGTACCAATTCGATCAGCACCTGCATCTATATATTTTAAGGCAGTTTCATAATCTCTTATACCACCAGATGCTTTTATTTTAGCTTTCGAGCGCAAGGTTTTTTTCATAATCTTAACGGCAGTTAATGTTGCACCACTTTTTGAAAACCCAGTTGAGGTTTTTACAAAATCAACCTTAGCATCCAAGCAAATTTCACAAGCTTTAATGATTTCATTTTTAGAGAGTTCGCTAATTTCAATAATTACTTTTAAAGGTGTTTTTCCAATGGCAATTTTAACATCACTAATATCTTTCAAAACACCAAAGTAGTTTTTACTTTTAAGTAAACCAATATTAATGACCATATCAATTTCATCTGCTCCATATTTAATGGCATTCTTAGCTTCGAATGCTTTAGCTTCTGTTGCCATTGCTCCAAAAGGAAATCCAACAACTGTACATATTTTAACAGAAGAGTTGTCTAATAATTGCTTCGCTAATGGTACGTAGCAACTGTTAACACAAACAGCGTAAAAGCCATGTTGTTTCGCTTCATTACAAAGATCAATGATTTCTCGTTCCGTGGTACCTGCTCGTAGTAAGGTATGGTCTATATATGAATTAATATCCATTTTTATTGTAGGTTATTATAAATTAAACAATTACCATCTCCTATGCTGATTCAAGGGAGATAAAATTTAATCTTTAAAGTAAATATGGGAATTAATAGCATTTCAAATTTAAGAATTAATTCTATAAATAGAATGCTATTTTTCAGGTTTTATTGTGGCTATAAGTAGATTTAAATAAACTTTAACAAAAAGCAACACGCCTTAAAATAAGGTTGTGTGTTGCTTTTATCTAACCAATCATTATAAAGACTAAGTATATTTGCTTCTGTTACAGTTTTTTAGGCTTTGTCCTTTACTAAATCATTTTGATTTCTAAAAACAAGCTGCTCATTAAATGCATCTAGTAAAATTATACTGTCAATTGTTACTTTGCCAGAAAGAATTTCTTTGCTTAATGCATTTAAAACTTCTTTTTGGATAACTCGTTTTACTGGCCGTGCACCATATTCGGGATTATACCCTTTGTCTGCAAGGTAATGTACGGCTTCATCTGTGGCATCAAAAGTTATGTTTTGTTGCGCCAACATTTTAGTGACTCCTTTGAGTTGTAATCCAACTATGTCAATAATATTATCTTTGCTTAAAGGTGTAAACATTATGGTGTCGTCAATTCGATTTAGAAACTCGGGTCTTACACTTTGTTTCAATAATGCTAACACATCAATTTTTGCTATTTCAATAGCTGAATCTATATCTTTTGTTGCTTCAAATCGCTCCTGAATTATTTGACTTCCAATGTTAGAGGTCATTATTATAATGGTGTTTTTAAAGTCGGCAGTACGGCCTTTATTATCTGTTAAACGACCTTCATCTAAAACTTGTAATAGAATGTTGAAGGTATCTGGATGTGCTTTTTCAATTTCGTCGAGTAAAACTACCGAATATGGTTTTCGTCGGACAGCTTCAGTCAATTGACCGCCTTCGTCATAGCCAACATATCCTGGAGGCGCTCCAACCAAACGGCTTACGGCATGACGTTCTTGGTATTCACTCATATCAATTCTTGTCATGGCATTTTCATCATCAAACAAATACTCTGCCAGGGCTTTTGAAAGTTCTGTTTTTCCAACACCAGTTGTGCCAAGGAACAAAAAAGTACCTATTGGTTTTCGCGGATTTTGTAAACCAGCACGACTTCGTCTTACAGCATCACTCACAGCTGCAATAGCTTCTTCTTGTCCTACAACGCGTTTGTGTAATTGATCTTCAAGCTTTAATAACTTTTCACGCTCACTTTGAAGCATTTTTGTAACAGGAATTCCGGTCCATTTTGCAACGACTTCGGCAATGTCATCATAAGTGACTTCTTCTTTTATTAGAGAATTCCCAGATTGATTTTGACGTAATTCTTTTTGAAAGTTCTCCAATCGCTCTTGAGCTTCCTTAATTTTACCATATCGCAATTCGGCCACTTTACCGTAGTCACCTTCACGTTCAGCACGTTCGGCTTCAAGCTTAAATTCTTCAATTGCTAATTTGGTAGACTGAATTTGATCAACAACTTCTTTTTCACTTTTCCATTTGGCATTAATCTCATTGCGTTCTTCTTTTAAGTTAGCTAATTCTGATCGTAAACTTCGTAATTTAGCCTCATCTTTCTCGCGTTTAATAGCTTCAATTTCAATTTCTAATTGCATGACTTTTCTATCCAAAACATCCAATTCTTCTGGCTTTGAATTAATTTCCATTCGCAACTTTGAAGCTGCTTCATCCATTAAATCAATAGCTTTGTCTGGAAGGAAACGGTTGGTGATGTAACGTTCAGATAATTCCACAGCTCCAATAATAGCTTCATCTTTTATGCGGACTTTATGGTGAGTTTCATACTTTTCTTTAATTCCGCGTAAAATAGAAATTGCACTTTCAGTATCAGGCTCATCAACCATTACTTTCTGGAATCTACGCTCTAAAGCCTTGTCTTTTTCAAAATATTTTTGATATTCATCTAAAGTAGTGGCACCGATGGCTCTTAATTCTCCTCTGGCTAAAGCTGGTTTTAAGATATTGGCTGCATCCATGGCACCTTGACCACCACCAGCACCAACTAAGGTGTGAATTTCATCTATAAAAAGAACAATATCGCCTTCGCTTGTTGTAACCTCTTTAATGACAGCTTTTAGCCGCTCTTCAAATTCACCTTTGTATTTGGCTCCAGCAATCAATGCGCCCATATCGAGTGCGAAAATTTGCTTTTCTTTTAAGTTTTCTGGTATGTCGCCATCAACTATACGATGTGCTAAACCTTCAGCAATGGCAGTTTTACCTGTTCCAGGTTCTCCTACCAGTATTGGATTGTTTTTGGTTCGACGTGATAGAATCTGCAATATCCTACGAATTTCTTCATCACGGCCAATAACAGGATCCAGTTTGCCATCTTTTGCTAATTGATTTAGATTTTTGGCATATTTATTAAGCGAGTTATACGTATCCTCTTGACTTTGAGAAGTTACACGATCTCCTTTTCTTATTTCCTCAATGGCAGCTTTGAGATCTTTTTCATTAATGCCCTGATCTTTGAGCATTTGAGCAATCTTACTATTTGATTTAAAGACTGCTAAAATTAAATGTTCTATAGAAACATAATCATCGTTCATTTTCTTGGCAATAATTGAAGCTTCATTCAATGTTTTTCCAGCTTCTCTTGAGAGCATAAGTTCGCCACCAGAGACTTTAGAGTAACTTTCTAGTTGTTTATCTAATGCCTGTTGTAAGAGTTTGACATTTGCATTCAGTTTTTTTAGAATGAATGGAAGAACGTTTTCGTCAACTTCAAAAATAGCTTTAAAAACATGCTCATTCTCTATATGTTGATGACCATAAGCTTGAGCAAGTTGTTGCGCTTGCTGGATGGCCTCTTGTGATTTTATGGTATAATTATTTAAGTTCATATGATTTAATTTTTCTTTCTTTGCAAATTGTATTTCAACAATCTTACCAAGACAAACTTGTAGACAAAATGTCTTGTAAAGCCAATAATAGCGTGACTTTTAGTCAGTTTGTAAGGATTGAGGTTGAATACGACTTATGGGTCTAACAATAACGAATTTCACCTTGGTGAAGCTAAAGAAATTATAATTTTAATGGGATTTATTAAAAAACTATTTGGAGGAACTAACGTAGCTGTTGAAGAAAACGTCTTACCGTGGATAAATTTAGAAGAAGAGAACCAGTTAGAAAAACTAGAAAAGAATTCAGCAATCAAAACACAACTAATTTTTAAACACTCTACACGTTGTGGAATTAGCCGAATGGTCATGAATCAATTTGTTGCAGATTTTGATCAAACTGCTAACACGGATATTTATTATTTAGATGTTATAAATAAAAGAGAACTTTCTAGGACGTTAGCCTCTAATTTTCAGGTGGTACATGAATCACCTCAAGTTTTGGTAATCAAAAAAGGGGTAGTGGTTGCACATGCAAGCCATGGAGCGATCAATGACTTAGATTTCGGTCGATTTATTTAAGGACTCCAGTTACTAATCAATTTTAAGAATCGATTTTGTACAGCAGTTGTTAATGGATATTTATATATGTAAATAGTGCGAAAACCACAGTGAATAGGGTTAATAATGAAAGATTAATGATAATAATTGCCCAACTTTTAAAAAAGGACTTAATATTAGGCTGTCCGTACAGACGGCGGTGTGCAGGGAAATAATAATAAATCATCCAAATAATCCCTACAGATTTAACACTAAAATTAATCCAATCCACAAAAGGGTTTTTACCCAATAACGGGATAAATTCGTCTACAAAAAATAATATTAAGATCAACAAAAGTATAAATGAAAAATAATGAAGCGTAAAAATGCTATGATCAAAATAGCACCATTCTTTCTTATTGTGAAAAAGCCATAATATAAAAGCGAAAATGGGCATGTACGTAAACAGTACTTTAGGTAAATTATTGGTAAATGAGAGCAGGAACTTATCCATAATTTGCTCATTAGTGTTTTCTTGTTTTACGTTGAGCCATTTTTTTATAAACCAATATTCGGTTAAGCTTATTTTTTTTTCTTTGCCTCCTAGTTTTTGAATCGAGTCTAATTCATTAATAGATTTATAACCAAAATCGGCTACCTCTTTTTTATCAATTCCTTTTGTTTGATTTAGTATTTTTTTGAGTGTATCGTTATTTTGTTGTGACAATATGCCCACTTTAGTTAAGCCATCAATACTTTTTTCTTCGATATTCAATGAATCAATAGATGGGATTGCTATTTTATGAGTAGAAGTTTCTTTAAGGGCACTTTCAACTTCAATCGTTTTGTTTGGTAAAAGTGAGATTAAAAAAAAAGTAATGAAACTAATAAAAATATACAAACGAATTGGTGCTAAAAAGGACAAACGTTTTCCAGATAAATATTCTTTAGTTAAGGCAGCTGGTTTAAAAAACAAATAAATAATAGTTCTCCAAAACTTGCTGTCATAGTGCGTTAAATCTTCAAAAAAATTAATAAATAGGCGGTGGAAGGATTTAGAAATTTCTATATTTTCCTGACCACAGTTTGGACAATAGCGATGTGCTACCACATGTTGGCAGTTTAAGCACGATTTTTCTTTGCGTAACTTATCTTTGGACATTATTTTGAGATAGAAATTGAATTTGGTAAATCTAATTAAACTTAGTGCTATATATTACAGTAATGAGATTTATTTAGCTTATAAACAGATAAAAAGAATTTTACAAAGTTTTATTAATCTATAATAAACTTTAGAACGGCTTAAGGGCTAATTCAAAAACCATAAAAAAACTCCCAAATAAGCTTGGGAGTTTTTAATTAGTCTCTAATTCTAAATCTACTAATAATATCCTTAAGTTTGAGCTTTAAATCTTCACCTGTATCATAAACCATTTGTTCACTTGTTGGGAAAGGCATTCTTCTATTTCTTATGAGGTTAAGGTCTTCGGGAAACAGTGCGCGTTCATCTCCTCTAAAACTGCCAAAGATATTCTGAAATACAAAACCACTTTCAATAGGAAAGGAGTTGACCACTTGTCTGTTATTTAAATTCACATAAATGACGTCGCCAATAATTTGTGATGATTTAGTTTGTTCAAACTCAAAAAAGCGTGCTCTCACTTTTATGATCTTATCAATTTTAATATCATTGCCCAAACTATCTTTCATAACGTTACCGTTAGCATCTTTTTGGTATTCCCAACCATCTTTAACTTCACGCTCACGTAAAAATTCACGTTCTTTGATCTGTTCAGGTGAAATATTGATTTGTCGCAATTGAAGCTGCATTTCATAATCGTAATTTAGTTCAGGTAACGGATTGGCATGATAAACCGTCCAAAACTGATTGAGTCCATAAGTATCGAAATTCAATAAATCTTCTTCTAATCGCCTTGGAATAATTTGATGGGTATTGTTTTGTATGGACACCATTACATAATTTGTACCTCGATCATGTGCTTCAGCAATGAGCTCCCGGGTATTTTCATAATTGGGATTTATACGTTCTATATAGCTAAATGTGTCGTAGGCTTGTCTGATAATTCGTTTATCGTCGGAATCCAATTGTTTTATGCCTTCATCATATAAATAATCCGAAGTTTTTTCGCGATATTCAACAATGGCTTGGTCATAATTATTGAATTTGAATTGTAGTTTTCGACCATTTGCTTCTAATGGTAAAATGGGTTTTATACGTTCCTGACGCAAATGTAAACCCATATAGATTTCGTAAATTTCTCTGAATAATTCAGGATTATTTGTTTTTTTTAAGTGCTGAATATTAGTTAAATCGCGTTCCACTACTTTCGTGTAAGCATCACCAAGCATCAATATATAATCTTGATTTCGCTTTTTTTCCTTGTTGTTTGACAATTTTTTTAAAGCTTCTTGAATAGCTTGGTCGTAGTTACCAGTATTAATAGCTTTTGCAACTTGCTTTCTCCCACTACAGGAGATAACAATCAAACTTATCGTTAAGAGTAAAAATCGGTTCATAAGCGCTTAATTTAGGGGTTGTTCTTTGTTGGATTCAATTTTAATGCCAAACAAAAAAACACCCTCAATGTTTTTAGTTGAGGGTGAATAACTATATTCAATTTATTTTATTTCTTTTTTATTGGGTTATAAATGGGTAATAACTGGGTAGATACCTCACCAAACCCAATACGAGTACCATCTTTTTCGCAGTGGCCTCGCATTATCACAGTGTCGAAATCATTAATAAATTTGCGTTCAGTACCATCTTTCATAGTAAGCGGTTTTTCACCTCTCCAAGTTAATTCTAACATAGAACCATAAGAATCTGGAGTTGATCCTGAAATTGTTCCGCTACCCATCATGTCTCCTGAATTTACTGGACAACCATTAACGGTATGATGTGCTAATTGTTGAACCATATTCCAATACATGTATTTAAAGTTGGATTTGCTTACTATGGTTTCTTTTGCGGCTTTTGGTCTAATTGATACCTCTAAATTAATATCGTAGCTCTTTTTCCCTTTGTATTGAAGGTATGGTAACTGCGGTTTTAAAGGCTTTGGGCTTTCTACTCTAAATGGTTCTAATGCATCTAAAGTTACAATCCATGGTGAAATTGATGATGCAAAATTTTTCGCTAAAAATGGTCCTAAAGGAACATATTCCCACTTTTGAATATCTCTTGCCGACCAATCATTAAATAAAACCAAACCAAAAATATATTCTTCGGCTTCTGCAATTGGAATAGGTTCACCCAAATCATTGGCATCAGTTGTGATAAAAGCCATTTCAAGCTCAAAATCAACAGCTTTTGACGGACCAAAAACTGGTGTATCACTGCCTTCAGGTAAAGTCTGACCTTGTGGCCTATGTACCGGAATTCCAGAAGGGATAATAGAACTACTTCTACCATGATAACCAACCGGGATATGTAACCAATTGGGCATTAATGCATTTTCTGGGTCTCTAAACATAGATCCTACATTGGTAGCGTGTTCTATGCTTGAGTAAAAATCGGTGTAATCCCCAATTTGAACAGGTAATTGCATTTCGATTTCATCTAAACGAAACAAAACAATCTCTTTATGCTTGGTATTATTTTTTAAGGTGGTGTTATTGCTATCAAATATTTGAGCAATCCTGTTTCTCACAGCACGCCATGTTTTTCTACCGTCAGCAATAAAATCGTTCAGCGTATCTTGTAAAAAAATGTCATCTGTTAAAGGAATACCATCAAAATACCCTAATTGATGTAATGCGCCTAAATCTATTGCCGTATCGCCTATTCGGGTTCCAATGGTAATAATATCGTCTCTTGTTAGAAATACACCAAAAGGTATATTTTGTATTGGGAAATCTGAATTTTTACCAACGTGTAACCACGAAGTTCTATCAGGATTATTGGCGGATAATGGCATAGTTTTTTTGTTAATTAATTGTTCACTAAATCTATTTCAAATATATGTTTTTTGATGTATTTAACTAATGTATTTATTATTTTTGACAAAATTTAACAAAATAGGAAATTATGCAACGCGATCAACAAATTTTTGAGCTCATTGAAGCTGAAAAAGAAAGACAATTACACGGACTTGAACTTATTGCTTCTGAAAACTTTGTGAGTGATCAGGTGATGGAAGCCGCAGGTTCAGTTTTAACCAATAAATATGCCGAAGGGTATCCGGGTAAGCGTTATTATGGTGGTTGCGAAGTAGTTGATGAAGTGGAGCAAATTGCTATTGATCGTGCAAAAACCCTTTTTGGAGCAGCTTATGCCAATGTGCAGCCACATTCAGGTAGTCAGGCAAATACAGCAGTTTTTGCGGCGTGTTTGAAACCAGGAGATAAAATATTAGGATTTGATTTGTCACATGGTGGGCATTTGACTCATGGCTCACCGGTGAATTTTTCAGGAAAATTGTACAATCCTGTGTTTTATGGGGTTGATAAAGAAACCGGTCGTATCAATTACGATAAAATGGCGGCTATCGCTAAAGCTGAAAAACCGCAATTAATTATTGCTGGGGCTTCTGCATATTCGCGTGATATGGATTTTAAACGATTCCGCGAGATTGCAGATAGTGTAGGAGCAATTTTAATGGCCGATATTTCACATCCAGCAGGTTTAATTGCCAAAGGTATCTTAAACGACCCTATTCCTCATTGTCATGTGGTAACTACAACTACACACAAAACCTTACGTGGACCAAGAGGAGGAATGATTCTTATGGGTAAGGACTTTGAAAATCCCTTTGGTTTAAAATTGAAGAATGGAAATTTACGTATGATGTCATCATTATTTGATTCTGCCGTGTTTCCAGGAAATCAAGGTGGTCCGTTAGAGCATATCATCGCGGCTAAAGCAATTGCTTTTGGAGAAGCCCTTTCAGAAGATTTTATGCATTATATGCTGCAAGTAAAGAAAAATGCTGCCGCTATGGCAAAAGCCTTTGTAGCTAAAGATTACCACATTATCTCTGGAGGAACCGATAATCATATGATGCTTATCGATCTACGAAATAAAAATATTACCGGTAAAGATGCTGAAGAGGCTTTAGTAAAAGCAGATATTACGGTTAATAAAAACATGGTACCTTTTGATGATAAATCACCTTTTGTAACTTCAGGAATACGCGTAGGTACTGCCGCAGTTACGACAAGAGGTTTAAAGGAGGCTGATATGCAAACCATAGTAGATTTAATTGATGAAGTTATCAATAACTACGAAAATGAAGCAGTTTTAGAGGCAGTAGCTGATAAGGTAAACTCTATGATGAAAGGTTTGCCTTTATTCTCATAAACAAAAACATTCCTTTTAAAAAAAATAGCTCTGAATTTCAGAGCTATTTTTTTAATCTTCAAAAATAATATGCTGATAGGCACCTAAATCTGGTGCCGCCGAACGATTTACATTCAAAATATCAAAAGGAACTTGATTAGCAAATACGGTGTTTCCTTTATTGTTGGCTGCCGAATCGGCTCCAATAATAAGTTCATTTTCAAATGGTTCTTTGAAATCAGGGTTCTGATTGAATATCACATTTTCATATAACAAAGCATCATTGAAATTATAGTTAGGACCCGTAAAATGATTGCTATTATCTTCAAAACGAATCAAGCAATTGGTGAACTTAAAATTAAATGCACTTCCGTTTTCTTCGTCTAAAAGCAATTCTGGGTTGTCATTTCCGTAAATAATGCAATTGTTGAAATTGGCTTCAGTTAAGTCATTAGTAAATACCGCATTGTTTTCATCGGTCACATAATTGTTCAAGAATAGAGAAGGAAATTGCCTAAAACTGCTACTCCAATAATTTGCAATCGTACAATGCGTAAAATTATACTTACCACCGTAAGTGCCTGCAAATGAAGATTGGCCAGCCTTATTAATAACCACGTTTTCTGCTAATATTGAAGTACCTCGTCCAAGAATACCAAAATTACTAGAGTTATAAATTTTTGAATTCGAAATGGTTAGTTTGTTATTTGGGCCATTTTGATTTCCGTCGCTTAAAATTCCGACCGTTGCATTTTTTATGGTGGCGTAATTAATCTGATTGTTTCCGCTACCATTGAATAACCAAATGGTTCCCCATTGTCCTGGAACATCTTCAAAAATGGGCTCTAAGCGATCGCCTTCAAAAATGACTTCATTTTCCAGTTCTTCCTGATTATTGCTTAAAGCACCATTTACAATAAGCGATGCTGTATTGGTAATTAATAAACCAGAATTGGCATGAAAATGCACTCTTGCTCCAGCTTGTACTGTAAGTGTTTTACCTTCGTCAACTGCAGCATAACCGTAAATAACATAGGGTTTTTCATTAGTAAAAGTCAATTCACTATCGGTTAAAAATCGCCCCTGAATGTTTGTGTCATCTGCTTGCCCATCATTATCGATATCAAATGAAAGCGTTTCAATAATACCTACCGAATCCTTATTTGGATAGATAAAAACAGCATCTTTTACCAATGTGACTAATTCTACTTTTTGCAGGTTAGCCCCGCTATCAAATTCAATGGCATCAGTATATAAAAATTGTGTTGAAGAAGTTGCCAAAGCTTGGATGTCAATAGTGGTTTCAATAAAAATATACATGCTGTCTTTGGCAAGCAGTTCTACGTTTTCAAATTCCTTTCCTGGAATACCGTCAACATTAAGGCGGTAATTTGATGCCTGCCCTTGTGTTAAACGCACAGTTGGAATAACAATATCGGTATTACTTTTATTATAAACTTTTAAATTGTATGTGCTTGAACCTATGTTGGAAAATACGGTATCTAGATAAACCGTGTCCTTTGAAAAGCCTAAATTTCCTGAACTTGGAGAAAACTCAAAGTCGGTCCTACAGGAACTCCAAAACACCAATATCATAAGTGTTAAAATGAAATAGGCAAATTTTTTCATAGCAAATTGAAGCTTCATATCATCAAATAGGTTACATGACTATAAGCCCAAAAATATAACTTTTGAATTTATGAAATAGTATGTAAGCCATAATTTGATATTTAATTTTTTGAATTTTGGTTTTCTTGAAGCCTCAATGCGGCATTAAAGGATTTACTCAATTGAAACAATCGCTCAAGAAGCACTAGATGATTTTCCTTCTCAAGTAAGGACACGTCTATCTGTTCTGCTTCGCAATATTCGAAGAACAAAGCCTGATGTTCCTTTTTTAGATGCAACTCGTTGAGTAAAAGCTCCTGATTGAAAAAATAATCATTCTTAAATAGAGTTTCTAAATGCTCAAATTGGACATATATTGACGTTTGATTGGTTTTTTTATTCTTGAATAAACTAAAGATGAGCCTTCCAATAGCAATAAAATCCATGCTGCCATTTCCTAATGATTGATAGTTGTGCGGATTGGTTTTGAAATCATTTTCGATTTGAATTTTCATCAGATTTTTAACTTGGGTTGAATCAAAAGGTTTTTCTTGGGTTTTAGTTACAGTTACTTCGTTAAGTTCGTTTACTACTTTTTTGAGCTCAACCACAATAATATCTTGTAAGTCTGAAGGTCTGACTTTAATTGTCAATGTTTTGTGAAATAAGGAAGAAAAGCTAATAGAATCATTACTGTTGGCTAGTATTTCAAAATTACCATCGTCGTCAGTAAACGTTATAATGTCCTTTGTACTATTAACAACTTTAGCTCCTTTAACTGTTGCTTCAGCATCATAGACTTTTCCAACCAAATTTTGTGAAAAGGAAATCGAATATGAACATAGTAAAACAAAAAAGGTGGTTTTTAACACAAGAAAGACGTAAAGGTTAGTTGTGTTAAATTAATAGGTTTTTAATTAAAAAGATAAAATAATTAAGATACTTTAACACTAAAATCCAGGTTTCTAACTAAATAGATCAATAATCTCTTGAGGAATTCTAGCCGGTTTGAGTGTTGTACGCGACATTAAGCACCAGTTGGTTTCTGAAGTTGTTAATAGTTTACCAGAAGCTTTGTTATAAATCTCAACCATTCGTGTTGAGGTTACACCTTCAGATTTTGTGACAAAGGTTTTTAAGGTGAGTACATCATCTAAAACAGCTTGACCTTTATATTGAATATGATGGCTCAACATGACCCAAAAGTAAGTATTCAAAATTTCAGGAGTGGCTTTTGAATTCCAATGTTGTTCTGCTACATCCTGAACCCATTGCACATATTGCACGTTGTTAACGTGTTTAAGTGCATCAAGATGCTTGCTATCAACTTTTACTGAAGTCTCTAAAACTTGCATACTACTGTTCAGTGATTTTAACTTCGAACAATTTATCCCATCGCTTACCTGTTACAAAAAGCGTATTGGTTTCAGAATTATATGCTATTCCGTTGAGTACATCTAATCCTTGATGTTGGGTTACAAGCTTGTGTAAAGGAGAAAAATCAATCACACCTTCAACTGCACCAGTATTTGGATCGATAATAGCAACCCCGTTGAGTTGGTAACGGTTGGCATATATTTTTCCATTAACCCATTCCAGTTCATTAAGACCTATGACCTTTCCACGGTTATGATACGCTTGAATGCGATTGGTTTCGGTAAGTGTTTTAGGGTCTAGCAGCCAGATATTTTCAGTACCATCACTTTTAAATAGAATTGAGTCATCATTACAAAGCCCCCAGCCTTCCTTGCTTTGGCCATATTTAAAAGTTCCAGTTTTTTCAAAAGTTTCAATGTCATAAACAAACCCGGTATTTTCTTTCCATGTTAACAGATAGATATTGTTATTTAACACAGTTAAGCCTTCTCCAAAATATTGATTGGATAGATTTATGTTTTTTAATACCTCGCCAGTTTTGTAATCAACTTTTCTCAACTTAGACTCACCATATTGTCCGGTACTCTCATATAATTCTCCATCATGAAACTCCAAACCTTGTGTGTATGAAGTAATATCATGAGTATAGGTGTTTACGATGGTATACGTATAAATTTTAGGTTGTACGTTGTTTAAGATAAACAAGGAAGTTGAAACAGTTTCATTGGTATCATCATAGGTAATAGTAGCGGAAAGTCTGTGTTCTCCTAACTTCAGGTTTTCTAAAGTATATGAAGGGGTAATAGCCTTTCCGTCGAGAACGTATTCCACCGCTTTTACATCAAGATTTTTTTTGTTTGTAATAGTAAGGTTCAAAGTTTCACCTAAAGCGATAGTATTATTTTTCACATTGGTTTCTATAGAAAAATTGTTCTTTTTCTTATCGTTATTATTTCCGCAAGTAAATAAAAGAAGTGCTAACCCAATGACAGCTAAAAATTTAAATGATGTCTTCATTCTTTGAAAAATTTAAGGCAAGGTATTTAATAAAAATCAGTTTAAAAAATCATTGTAAAAGTATTAAAAGGTTGTATCTTTGCATTCGGCAAGTCCTACACAACCAGCTCCTGCTGAATCCTCCAGGGCGGGAACGCAGCAAAGGTAAGTGGTCGTAGCGGTGTGATGTAGGTAGCTTGCCTTTTTTTGTACCCAATAGTTTCCTTTTTATATTGTATTTTTGGAACTCAAAATTTCTCTTCAAGCTATGTCTAAAGTTGTTTTGATCACTGGTGGATCTTCAGGAATAGGAAAATCTGTAGGCGACTATTTAAGTTCAAACGGCTATACAGTGTTTGGAACTAGTAGAAATCCAGACAACTACAAGGATAGTAACTTTCCGTTACTTGCCTTGGATGTTTCCAAAATAGACACTATAAAACTAGCCGTTGAATCTGTGATTGAGCGTGCTGGCCGCTTAGATGTACTCATTAATAATGCCGGCGCAGGGATTACAGGTCCAATTGAAGAAATTCCTGAAGAAGAGATCAAACGTAATTTTGAGACTAATCTTTTTGGCCCCATTAACGTTATAAAAGCAGTTTTGCCACAAATGCGACTCCAGAATGCTGGACTAATCATAAATATTACCTCAATTGCTGGGTATATGGGATTGCCATACCGCGGTATTTATAGTGCTAGTAAAGGAGCATTAGAATTAATTACCGAAACTTTTAGAATGGAGCTAAACGATTTTAACATAAAAATGACCAATGTTGCCCCGGGCGACTTTGCTACGAATATTGTAGCTGGACGTTATCATGCACCAGTTGCCAATGATTCTCCATATAAAAAGCATTATTCCAATACCCTAAAACTTATGAATTCACATGTTGATAGTGGTAAAGATCCAGCATTAATGGCAAAAATGATTTTCAAAATAATTAATACTAAAAATCCAAGAGTGCATTATAAAGTTGGAGAATTCATGCAAAAGTTCTCAATAGTATTAAAAAGAATACTTCCAGATACCTGGTATGAACGACTTTTAATGAAGCATTATAAGTTATAAATTAAAAACAACACTTTGATCGACCTATATGAAAAAATTAGCTATCACAATTATACTCGTAGGTCTTTTGTCGCTACTTGGATGTCAAGACCTTTTAGAATGTATTATTAATAGACGTCCGGAGCTCTCCGATAATCCATTGGAAATAGCTTTTGTTAACAATTTTTATACTGAAACCATCACTTCTGAAATTAAAAACGAACCTTTTGATGATGGCTATTATTACAATTTTTTCATAACAGGTGAATTGCCGCCCGGTATTGAGTATTACATTGATTATAGAAATGTGATTTTTGAAGGTGTCCCAGTAGTCGCAGGAACTTATACATTTAAAGTTAACTTAAGCGTTAGTCAGGCCGACAATTATGAGGATGAGTGTGAAAACAGGTTTAATGATTGTGATGGCTTATGTGCCGAAAGTATAAGCAAAACATATTCTATAGTGGTTAATTGACAATATTGTCACTATTTGTTAATATGTTTTTAGTTGAAATTACCTCGTTAAGTAGCTAATTATTGTAATTTCGCAATAATTTTATAAGAAAATCCTAAACAATTATTTGCAATGAAATTTTTTATTGATACAGCCAATTTAGATCAAATTAAAGAAGCACAAGATCTTGGCGTTTTAGATGGCGTTACCACCAACCCTTCATTAATGGCCAAAGAAGGAATTACAGGACACGATAATATAATGAAGCATTATGTTAATATCTGTAATATAGTAGATGGTGATGTTAGTGCCGAAGTAATTTCAACCGATTTTGATGGCATGGTAAGAGAAGGAGAAGCTTTGGCTGATTTGCATGAGCAAATTGTAATAAAATTACCAATGATAAAAGATGGTGTAAAAGCCTGTAAATACTTTAGTGATAAAGGTGTTAAAACTAATGTGACTTTGGTATTTTCACCTGGACAAGCACTTTTGGCTGCCAAAGCAGGAGCAACTTATGTGTCTCCATTCATTGGGCGATTAGATGATATTTCAACAGATGGTTTGAACCTTATTTCAGAAATACGTTTAATTTATGACAACTATGGTTTTGATACTCAAATTTTAGCCGCCTCTGTACGCCATACCATGCATGTTATTGATTGCGCTAAATTGGGAGCTGATGTAATGACAGGGCCTTTAAGTTCAATCACAGGTTTACTTAACCATCCATTAACGGATATTGGTCTTGCTAAATTTTTGGCAGATTATAAAAAAGGAAATTAGAATTTCTAACAAAAAAAGGGCAATCTAATTAGTTTGCCCTTTTTTTTACCATTTTTTCTTACTGATTTGTGCTAACTCTTCTTCAAATTCTGAAGTGTAGAGCAGTACGTTAGGATTGATAATCTTGCAGTCTTTAGTCACCAAAATTGATTTTTTGACACTGTTAATTGCCAATGCTTTTAAAGATTCATTAGGATACTTAAATTGAAATTCATGGGTTACTGGAAAATTATACTGATTTAGTATTTTTTTCCAATGGGTATTGTCATCATCATTGATGTTTATTCCTATAAAATCGATATTTGGAAATTTGGTCTTTAACTGTTTTACCTTATAGTGGCTATTCTTCAATAAGAGCGGTAGACTAGAAGACCAGAAATAAATAACCGTTGGCTTGGTAATGATTGAATCAAAAACTACTTCATTATCATTGTAATCCACTAAAACAAGTTTAGGGAGTTTTTTTCCTTTTTTAAGGCCTTTTAGAGAAAATGCCAAGCTATTAATATAATTTTTGTCGCGATCACTACTACATTTTTCTAAAAATGAATTTAAGACCTTTTGTGTCTCAAGGCTGTCTTCGCTCACCGACATAAAATCTCTTGTAGTATATTTTAATAAGTTATTTTTTATTGCAGGATTACTCACCAAACTATCTATAAGATTTAATTTTTCTAGATTATAAATCACCGAGGTTCGGTCAAACAAATCGTAATGTGTTGCAGTTTGGTAGTATTTTTTAAGCGCTAAATTGTTAAAATGCGAGTATAAAAATTTATTATAAGTGTAAAATTCTATAAGATCTTCATTGTTGTAATCTATATCTTTTCTATAGCTATAGAAGTTTTCAGGTAAATCGTTGTAATGAATCAAATTGCGATAACCATAATATCCAAAAGGATAAATTTCCTTATTAGCGTAATAGTTGTAATTAATTCCTGTAGTTGCGATGGTTTTGAAGAGATCAGAATAACTCTTAAAACTTAAAAACTCATCTAACTCCTTGAGCTTGCTATGACGTGTGGAATCTAAAACTTTCTCAAATCTCGAAGGCTCAAATTGGCACAAATTCATGAAATTTTGATTTTCCTGTTCATTATCTAAGAACATTTTAATCAAATAATTATTCTTTTTAGCCCCGCGGCCTGTATAAACCAAAGACTCATCGAAGTCATTTGTATTTAATCTAAAAATAATACTGTCTTGAGGTTCAAGCAATACCATTTGGTACTCTCCACCATGAGCAAAAGCGTAAAGACCTGGTTTTAAATTGTTGATTTTGAATAAAAATCTATTTTTAGCATCTAAAGCTATGGTGTCAAATCTTGTGCTACTACTAATAGTTACATAATCGTTATTCGGATTTATCACCTCACCACCTATAAATGCGTAATCCTCACCAGCTTCAACAGATTTCTTGCAGCTTAATAGTGAGGTCATAACAAAAAGTATAATGATATAAAATCGCATAAATGGAAAAGTGTATAGTATGTCTTAATCAACAAAAATAGAGTTTGAGCACAAAACCTCTTGTTAATAGCGTGTTAAATGTTATATAAGAGTGTATTTGTTTTATGTTATGATGAGTTTTTTCTACTTTTGCAGCAAAATTTAAAACAAGGCTATGTTATCAGTTTCTAATCTTTCAGTTCAATTTGGAAAACGCATCCTTTTTGATGAGGTAAACACTACATTCAATCAAGGAAACTGCTATGGTATCATAGGTGCAAATGGAGCAGGGAAATCTACTTTTTTAAAGATTTTGGCAGGTAAACAAGACCCAACATCTGGCCATGTGCATTTAGAGCCAGGAAAGCGTATGTCTGTTTTAGAACAAAACCACAATTTATATGATGCACATACGGTTTTAGAAACCGTCATTATGGGTAACAAACCACTTTTTAAGCTCAAAACAGAATTGGATGCGCTTTATGCTGATTATACCGATGAGAACGCTGAAAAAATAGGGGAGCTTCAGGTGGAGTTTGAAGAAATGAATGGTTGGAACGCCGATAGTGATGCTGCGGCAATGCTTTCCAATTTAGGTATCAAGGAAGAATTTCATTATACACTCATGCAGGATCTAGATGGTAAGCAAAAAGTGAGAGTGTTATTAGCTCAGGCCTTATTTGGTAATCCAGATGTGTTGATTATGGATGAGCCTACCAACGATTTAGATTATGAAACTATTTCATGGTTGGAAAACTTTTTAGCCAATTATGATAACTGTGTTATTGTTGTATCGCACGACCGTCACTTTTTAGATGCTGTTTGTACGCATATTTCGGATATTGATTTTGGAAAAATCAACCATTATTCTGGGAATTATACCTTTTGGTATGAATCATCGCAACTAGCAGCCAGACAACGCGCACAACAAAATAAAAAAGCCGAAGAAAAGAAAAAAGAACTTGAAGAGTTTATTAGACGTTTCTCTGCCAACGTTGCGAAATCTAAACAGGCAACAAGTAGAAAGAAAATGATTGAGAAATTGAATATTTCTGACATCAAACCTTCAAGTAGACGATATCCTGCTATTATTTTTGAGCGCGATCGCGAGGCTGGTGACCAAATATTAAATATAGATAACTTAAGTGCTTCAATTGATGGGGAAATTTTGTTTCAAAATGTTCATGTTAATTTGGCAAAAGGAGATAAAGTGGTTGTGTATTCAAAAGATTCGAGAGCAACAACTGCCTTCTATCAAATTATAAATGGAAATGAGAAAGCAGATACCGGTACTTATAATTGGGGTGTAACCACTAATCAATCTTATTTACCTCTTGACAATAGTGAATTCTTTAACAATAAACTTACCTTGGTAGATTGGTTGCGTCAATGGGCAACAACTGAAGAGGAGCGTGAAGAAGTTTATATTCGTGGATTTCTAGGGAAAATGATTTTTAGTGGCGAAGAGGCCTTGAAAACTGCTGATGTATTATCTGGAGGTGAAAAAGTACGTTGTATGTTGAGTCGCATGATGATGATGAGAGCGAATGTTCTTATGCTAGATGAACCTACTAACCACCTAGATTTAGAAAGTATTACGGCATTTAATAATTCATTAAAGAATTTTAAAGGCACTGTGTTGTTTACAACACATGACCATGAATTTGCTCAAACCGTGGCGAACCGTGTAATTGAGCTAACACCTAATGGTGCGATTGATCGCTACATGACTTTTGATGAGTATATGAGTGATAAGAAAATTAAAGAACAACGTGAGAAAATGTATGCAGTTACAGTTTAAATAAAAAAGCTCCAATTGGAGCTTTTTTTATTCTTGCAATTCTGAATTTACAGCATCCACAATAGGTCTGGCATGAGGTTCTTCATCTTTATGCACATAAAGTTCCTGAAAACCTTGGATTGAAGATCCAAAACCTGCTAATCGGCCTGATTCAGATTCATCTTTAATAATTGGGCTTATCCCAATAGTTTCTAAACGATCTACCACTAATTGAACCACAATAAAGCTTCCTGAAAATATTTTGACGTAGCTATCCATTTTACTTAAATTTAATATCCTTTAAGATACGAAAATTCTAGTTTAGAATTTAGAAAAACACTTAAATCTACGTTAAAATAAAACCTCTTCAAGTGAAGAGGTTTTAATATACTTATTCAAATATATCCTGCACTAATTATCAATTGCACCTAAAACACGTTGCATAAAACTGTTTAGTGCTTCTTTTTTAGCTGTACCCGATTTAATCATTTTATGAACTTCAACAGCGCCATACATATTGGAAATCAACTCTCCAATAACATCAAGTTCTTCATCCTTTAGTGAAGGCACTTCAGTTAAAGCCTCCAAAGTTTCAATCGTTTCTAAAACGAAATCTTCATCATTTTCCTCAATAAATTGAGTGAGATGTTTTATGATGGGTAATTTCATATTAATTTAATTGATTTACGAGGTCAATAAGCACATCAAACTTGTTGGTTTGTACTTGACTCACAAACTCACCTTTTTTAAAAGCCGCGAAGGTAGGTAGATTGTCAACTGTAGCCAGTTTTCTTGACTCTGGAAATTTTTCTGCATCTGCAATTATAAACTTAATTGAGTCTTTTTCTGAAGCTAATTTTTTGAATTTTGGCTTCATAATTCTGCAGTTGCCACACCAACCCGCTGAATATTGTACAATTACAGTATCATTTTCTGATACGAGTTGTTTTAAATTATCTTGATCTAATTCGTGTAACATTATTTTCAATGATTAAAATTTCAAATACCAAATCCCATAGAAACTCTTGGAATTTGATATTTGAAAGTTGTTTGATTAATTTAAATGAGCGGTTAAATATTCTGCGACACCGCTACGATTCGCATTCATAGCTGTTTTACCTTCTTCCCAATTAGCAGGACAAACTTCACCTTTTTGTTGAACATGCGTATAGGCATCAATCAAACGTAAAAATTCGTTAACGTTTCTACCAAGCGGCATATGGTTGATACTTTCATGAACTACAGTACCTTCTTCATCAATAATATAGGTAGCTCTATAGGTTACATTATCGCCTTCAACTGTAACTACGCCGGTTTCTTCATCATAGTGTTCATTGGTAATGTCTAAAATGCCAAGGGTAGATGCAAGGTTTCTATTACTATCTGCTAATATTGGGTAAGTAACACCTTCAATACCACCATTATCTTTAGCCGTGTTTAACCAAGCAAAATGAACTTCAGCTGTATCACAAGATGCACCAATAACCATGGTGTTTCTCTTTTCGAACTCACCTAAAGCAGCTTGAAATGCATGTAATTCTGTTGGGCATACAAAAGTGAAATCTTTTGGGTACCAAAATAAAAGTACTTTTTTATTGTTGTTTTTTGCTTCTTCAAGAACGTTAAGCTTAAAAGTGTCGCCCATGTCGTTCATAGCGTTAACGTTTAAATTTGGAAATTTTTTTCCTACAAATGCCATAAATTGTGTTTTTAATGTTTATTAATTCTGAAGCAAAAATAGGAATAGCGATTAGGCCTTTCAATAGGCTGTGATTATAAAATTCTATCGTAAAATAGTTGTAAGAAATGCTTTTAAAAAACAGGCAGATTTCTAATAATTCAATAATCAATTGAAGCTTAATTTATTGAATTATGAAAGAGCCTTAAGATGCTTTGCGTATATTTTATTTAGTGGTTGTAAGTTGTTTGATTTTAATTGAAAATGCAGCAAAAAGTAGCGTCATAAACGGACTCAACCAGTTAAATATGGCAAAGAAAAAGTAATCCACAACAGGGACGCCCAAAACTCCACTTTGGTAAGCCCCACAAGTGTTCCAAGGTACTAAAACCGAAGTTACAGTTCCTGAGTCTTCTAGAGTTCGACTTAAATTTACGGGTGCTAGATTTTTATCTTCATAAGCTTTTTTAAACATTTTTCCTGGAACTACTATGGCCAAATATTGATCGGATGCAGTCGTATTTAAGGCTAAACAACTCGCAACAGTGCTTGCAAACAATCCGAAGGTGGTTGATGCTAAACTTAATAAGGCTTGGCTAATTCTGGCCAAAGCTCCTATAGCATCCATAACACCACCAAATACCATGGCGCAAATAATCAACCAAATGGTGCCAAGCATTCCAGACATACCACCAGCAGAAAACAGATCATTAAGTTCTGCACTTGAAGTTTCAACAGCCACGTCAACTGTCATGGCATTCATTACGCCTTTATAAGCTGAATTAAAAGTTAGACTATCTGCACCAGCAATAGTTGTCACGATATCAGGTTGTGCGATGATGGCTGCTACTGCTCCTAATAGCGTTCCAACGAGCAATGCAATTAAAGGAGATGTTTTTTTAACTATCATCAAAATCACAATTAAAGGGACCACAAAAAGCCAAGGCGAAATGTTAAAAGCAGAGTCTATAGCTATTAATTTATCTGAAATATCAGGAGTTCCTACAGTGTCAATATTCAAACCAATGATTATAAAAACAATGAGCGTAACCACAATTGTTGGAACTGTTGTCAAAGCCATATATTTTATGTGATCAAAAAGTTCAGCTCCGGCCATGGCGGGTGCAAGGTTTGTGGTGTCACTTAAAGGCGACATTTTATCACCGAAATAGGCGCCAGAAAGTACTGCTCCGGCTGTCATACCCATAGAAATTCCCAAGGTTTCACCAATTCCAATTAAGGCAATCCCTACGGTGGCTGAAGTAGTCCATGAACTTCCCGTTGCCACTGAAATAATCGCACAAATGATGACGCAAGCAGCAAGAAATATAGTCGGGTTTAAAATTTGTAATCCATAATAAATCATAGTTGGAATTATCCCGCTGATTAGCCAGGTTCCTGCCAATGCACCAACCATTAATAGAATTAATAGGGCTCCTGTAGTTGATTTTACATTTTCGGCTACTTCATCGAGCATTTGGGTATAGGAAACCTTATTGAAAAATCCAACAATAGCGGCCACTGCAGCGCCTAATAGTAAAATGAATTGATTACTTCCGCTCAAAGCATCGTCTCCGTAAACAAAAAACACATTGTAAAATAACATCACTACGAGGGCTATGACCGGTATTAGGGCTTCCCAAATATTTAGCTCTTTATTTTCAACAATATGTTCATCTTGTGGTTCACGTGGTTTGATGTCTTGGCTTTCCATTTAGAATAGTTTGAAATTGGATTGTAATGTTACGATTTTGAAAAACCATTTGCAAATGAAATTAGTTCTGTACTTTTGCGAAACTGTATATGGATTCACTAACTCAAATTGTTTTAGGCGCCGCTTGTGGCGAAGTTGCTTTAGGAAAAAAAATAGGTAATAGAGCCATGTTTTTTGGAGCTATTGGGGGTACAATTCCTGATTTAGACGTATTTGTAGGGCGGTGGCTCTATACAAACGAAATAGATATTATGGCATTCCATCGCGGTATAATGCATTCTATTTGGTTTGCAATTCTTGGGGCAATTGTGTTTGGATGGCTAGTATTTAGACTCTACAATAGTGGTAAACGAAAGCACACTACATCACTAAAAGATTGGATTTTGCTGTTTTTTCTTGCCATTTTCACACATCCAATTTTAGATGGTTTTACGCCTTATGGTACACAACTTTTTGCGCCATTTAGTGATTATCGCGTAGCTTTTAATACGATTTCAGTAGCAGATCCCGCTTATACTGTTCCGTTTTTATTAGCCATGATTGTGCTTATGTTTTTTAAAAGGCAATCTGATAAACGAAGATTATGGTTGAAATTTGCATTAGGTATTAGTTCGGCCTATTTGCTTTTCACTTTTGGAAACAAGGTTTATATTAATGCAGTTTTTAAAAAATCTCTGAACGATTCCGGTATAAGTTATGAACGTTTCCAAACACAACCAACTATTTTAAATAATATACTTTGGTTTGGTATTGCTGAAACAAATGATAGCTATTACGTTGGATTTTATTCTTTATTTGACACCTCATCAAAAGTTGAAGACTGGCAACGTCTTGCAAAGAATCATGATCTTATAGAGAATCGCACATCCGATATAGAAACATTGGCATGGTTTAGTAATGGCTATTATAATTTAACACCTTTAGAAAGTGGGGTGTATCGCTATAATGATTTGCGTTATCCTTCATTTGATAAGAATGATCCAAATAATGCAGTATTTAGTTTCATAATACAAAAAGAAGGCAAACGTTGGAACATATTGCCTTCTAATGGTAAAGCTCCTACTCGAGAAGATTTTAATTATTTGCTTAAGCGAATTAAGGGTAAATAAGTTAAACTAATTCTGGTTTTAAAATATCGAGTTGTTCCATACACTCACGCATGATTTGGTAGGTGCGCTTAATATCAGCATCCAATCCAATAGAAAATCGAATTAAACCATCACTTAATCCCATTTCAATCTGTTCGTTCTCTGGAATCTCTGAAGAGGTTGAACTGCCTGGTGCCGAGAATAATGTTTTATAAAACCCTAAACTTACAGCCAAATATCCTAAATTTTTCTCTTGCATGAGTTCCATTAAATCGTTGGCTTTTTTCTGATCGCCTACATCTATGGTTAACATGCCTCCAAAACCGTATTTTTCATTCATCATTGATTTAAATAATTCATGTGAAGGATGAGATTTTAATCCGGGGTATACAGTTTTTAAGCCGTCAGCCTCAAATTTTTCAGCTAAATAGCTTGCATTATAACTGTGCTGTTGCATTCTAATATGCAGGGTTCTTAAGTTTTTTAAAACCGATGCTGATCTAAAACTATCCATTGTAGATCCTAAAAGCATACATGCTCCATTATTTACATTTCTTAAGTCATTAATAAACTCTTGCGTTCCACAAATTACACCAGCGACTGTATCGCTAGTTCCATTGATAAATTTGGTTAAACTGTGAATAACTACATCGGCACCTAGTTTTACTGGTGAGATTGATAACGGAGAAAAGGTGTTGTCAACTACTAATTTAAGATTATGACGTTTTGCAATAGCTGAAAGGCCTTTTATGTCAGCAACCTCCAAAAGAGGGTTACTTACTGATTCACAATATAAAACTTTGGTGTTTTTGGTTATTGAGGCTTCAACAATATCCAATTTTGTTATATCAACAAAAGTGGTTTTGATATTGAATTTTGGAGCAAAATTTTTCAAGAAAGCATATGAGCCACCATAAATAGTTCTACTCGAAACTATATGGTCGTCTGCACCACACAATTGCATTAATACAGGAGTAATAGCTCCCATGCCTGAAGCTGTTACATTGGCAGTTTCTGTGCCTTCCATCGCTGCTAAAGCTTCACCTAAATATAAATTAGAAGGTGATGAATGACGAGAGTATAGGTAGCAGCCGTCTGCATTACCTTCAAAAGTATCAAACATTTTTTTTGCTGATAAAAAGGTATAGGTTGACGAATCTGATATAGAAGGATTTACACCTCCGAATTCTCCAAAATATTGTAAATCTTGAATATTGTTTGCGGGTTTAAATGCCATAGGTTTTAAATTAAATGCTTTATATTGCAAATGTCAGTATATTTAGATGATATATCAATTGAATTGTTTATATTTAGAAAATATATCTAAATAATATCATTTATATAGATATATTTATTAATTTAATTGAATTAACCTAGCTCAAAAAGAAAATTTTAAACTTTATGGCATTAGATAACCTAGACCGAAATTTGCTTCAGTTGCTTCAACAAGATTGTAAGCAGACCAATAAAGAATTATCTAACAAATTAAATTTATCGGTTACCGCAGTTTATGAGCGCATTAAAAAGTTAGAACGCGAGGGATTAATTTCTAAATATGTGGCTTTAGTAGATAAAAGTCATATTGGAAAATCATTTGTTGCTTTTTGTAGTATTAAGCTCATACAGCATTCTCAAGATTATGTAGTTAAATTCGAGAAAGAAGTTGCTAAATTGGAGGAAGTTTTAGAATGTTATCATATTAGTGGTGACTACGATTACTTGCTCAAGGTTATTGTCTCGGATATGGAAGCGTTTAGGGAGTTTATGGTAAAAAAACTGACCACGATTAATCATATAGGTAGTACTTATAGTTCTTTTATGATTAACGAAGTTAAACACACTACAGCAATTAGCGTTTTAAAATGATGTCATCCAAGTTTTACAAAAGCATTGAATTTTTTCTCATTTTTATTGTGACTCCTGTCAGTTTTACTTTAAACTATCCAATTTGGATTAAATTATGTATTGGACTGCTAGGGTTTGGCTATGTAATTTATGTGTTGTTAAAAGTGGAGCATAATAAATTCAAAATCGCTACGAATTTAGATTGGAAACAGTTTTTTAAACACACCATACTAAAGCTTTTAGTAATAATGGTTGTGACAACTTTATACATGTGGTTAATGGATAGTGACAACTTGTTCATCGTTTTTTTGAATAAGCCCTTGATGTGGTTAGTGTTGTTGTTTATTTACAGCTTACTTTCGGTATATCCACAAGAACTTATTTACCGAACCTTCTTTTTCCAACGCTACCAAAAATTGGTGTCTAATGATAAATTATTCATATTCATTAATGCAATTCTATTTTCATTAGGGCATTTGTTTTTTAGAAATGCATTGGTCGTCGTGCTAACATTTATTGGCGGATTGCTGTTTGCAGCGACATTCAACAAAACACGTTCAACTTTATTGGTGAGTATTGAACATGCTATTTATGGCTGCTGGTTGTTTACGGTTGGGATGGGAAGTATGCTGGGGTTTCCAAACTAAAGATTAACTTAAATACGTGTTAAACTGTCAAGTAGTATAAAATATAATGGTTAACTTTCTAAAAATTAATTCATTATGAAACGCAGTCAATTTCTTAAATCGGCAGGGGTAGCCTCTCTAATATTTCCGGCAACGGCATTACTTTCATTTAGAATAGAAGACGACCCACAATTGGATAAGTCATTAGTCCAAGAATTTGTGGGTAAATCGCATAGTGATCCTGATCGTGTCAAGGTATTATTGGCAGAACACCCTACCTTGTTAAACGCAGCCCATGATTGGAAATATGGTGATTTTGAAACAGGATTGGGTGCAGCCAGTCATGTAGGCAACAAAGATTTGGTCAAATATTTTATCGAGCAAGGAGCGCAAGCCAATATTTTTACTGCTGCTCTTTTTGGTCGAATGGATATTATAAAACCCATGTTGGATTTTTCGCCTAGTATTTTGCATGCCAAAGGCCCGCATGGTTTTACATTATTGCATCATGCCGATAGAGGTGGAGACGAGGCTTTAGAAGTCAAAGAATATTTAATGTCATTGGGAGCAAAGGAAACAAAAATCCCTCTCTACTAACTAGTTCATCGTAAATCCTAGTTTAATAGTGACTTGCCAATGTTCCACTTTTCCATTTTTTATACTCCCTCTTGAATCTAAAACCTCAAACCAACGCAAATTTTGAACCGATTTAGAAGCTCTTGCCAGTGCATTTCTAACTGCATCGTCACTTGATTTTTCAGAAGTTCCAACGATTTCGATTTTTTTGTATACATGATCTTCCATAATTGAATAGTTTTAATTGTTAAATACCCTATAAAATACTAAAAAATATGCAGAAGACCTATAGGTTTGAGTGAATCAAAATTTGTATTTTTGTACTCGTTTTAACAAAACTGAATAAACATTTTCTTATGAATTCATACGATGTAGCCGTTATAGGCTCTGGACCTGGTGGATATGTAGCTGCAATCCGTTGTGCACAGTTGGGCATGAAAACAGCAATTATTGAAAAATATGCAACCCTAGGGGGTACGTGTTTAAATGTTGGTTGTATTCCAAGTAAAGCACTTTTAGATTCATCGCACCATTATGAAGATGCTGTGAAGCATTTTGAAGAACACGGGATCGAAATTCCAGGTGATGTTAAGGTAAATCTTTCAAAAATGATCGAGCGCAAACAAGCTGTTGTAAATCAAACTACGGGCGGAATCGATTTTTTAATGAAGAAAAATAAGATTGATGTATATCATGGATTGGGTTCGTTTAAGGATGCAACCCATATTTTAATTAAAGGTGAAAAAGAAGAAGAAATTGAAGCTAAAAACACTATAATAGCAACAGGTTCAAAACCTTCTAATTTACCATTTATCACTTTAGATAAAGAACGCATTATTACTTCCACTGAAGCTTTAAAATTAAAAGAAATACCAAAACATTTAATTGTTATTGGTGGTGGTGTTATTGGTTTAGAGTTAGGTCAGGTATATGGTCGTTTGGGTTCTGAAGTAACGGTTGTAGAATATATGGACCGTATCATTCCAACTATGGATGGCGGATTATCTAAAGAATTGAATAAAGTATTTAAAAAAGCAAAATACAATATCAATGTGTCTCATAAGGTGAAATCTGTTGAGCGCAAAGGAGATGAAGTCATTGTAAAGGCCGATGACAAAAAAGGAAATGAAGTAGAATTTAAAGGCGATTATTGCTTGGTCTCGGTAGGCCGACGTCCTTATACCGACGGACTAAATGCTGAAGCTGCCGGTGTGAAATTAACCGATAGAGGTCAAATAGAAGTTAATGATCATCTTCAAACAAGTGCCAAAAACATATATGCTATTGGCGATGTGGTTAAAGGTGCAATGTTAGCACATAAGGCTGAAGAAGAAGGTGTTTTTGTAGCTGAAACTTTGGCTGGACAAAAACCACATATTGATTATAATTTAATCCCTGGTGTAGTCTATACATGGCCAGAAGTGGCTAGCGTAGGTAAAACAGAAGAAGAATTAAAAGATGCAGGAGTCGACTTTAAAGTTGGTCAATTCCCTATGCGTGCTTTAGGCAGAAGCCGTGCAAGCATGGATTTAGATGGTTTTGTGAAAATACTTGCAGATAAATCAACTGATGAAATATTAGGCGTTCACATGATTGGTGCACGAGCGGCAGATATGATTGCTGAAGCAGTAGTAGCTATGGAATATAGAGCTTCTGCTGAAGATATTTCAAGAATGTCGCATGCACATCCAACATTTACTGAAGCTATTAAAGAAGCAGCTTTAGCGGCGACAGAAGACCGTGCGTTACACATTTAATCAATATTAATTTGTAATAAAACGAAAATTTATACGATTTAAATAAAAGTGGTCTGTTGACCACTTTTTTATTTTGAATCGTTAAAAATTGATTTTGTTAATGAAATGTTAATCAAATGGATTAACTTATTGGCTTATAACTAATAACCAATCATTATGAAATCCATTTTACTATTAGTTTGTACTATAATAGGAGTTACCTGTTATTCGCAAACCATTGATATTCCTGACAAAAACTTTGAGCTCGCTCTGATTGAAAAGGGTATAGATAGTGATAAAACCGTAAATGGTGTACTATTGCGAACAGATGCCCAACTTGTTACGTTTTTAGATGTTAATAATAAACAAATCCAAAGTTTAAAAGGTATCGAAGCTTTTACATCTCTTAAATATCTAGACTGCAGAAACAACTATTTAACGCGTTTGAATTTGAATAGTAATCTTGCTTTGGAAACACTATTTAATGATGTCAACAATACGATTCAATATAAAAATTCGCGAGAATTATTAAGTTGGTTTTATTAAAAAAGCTCGTTTAAAGTTTTTGCTAATCGAATTCCTGCTAATTGAATTTGCTTTCGTGCAATATTTAAGTAGCGATACGAATACTCATTTCTTAAGTTTTCTCCAGATTCTACCGAGTTATAAACCTCTCTAGTCAACACATGAGTTTCGTTTACCCAATCTATCACCGAACCTTCTTGAATAGCCTTTATTTGCGCCTTTGAAAGATAGTCGGCATTATGGGCAAGTTCAGAATAGCTCATACCGTAATCATCAATCATTTTACTGTCCCAAACCGAATGCAGGTTGGTATCTCTAAATTGCCATTGCACCTTAAAATCGTTTCCTCCGCGATCTTCTTCAAGACCAATATGCATGGGTTGGTGCAGATCACCAATGAGGTGAATGAGCATACGTAAATAAAATGCTCTGTCTTCTTTTGAAGCATTCTTGTCTTTTATCACCGTTTTACAAAATTCAATCCCTGAAACCAAATCGCCTTCAGGGTGCTGATTTGTAGTATCATATTCGGAATCTAATGGCATATTAATGTAGTGCCATGTATAAAATTTTGAATATTGTCGATCTGATTTTATTTCATCGGCATAAGTTGACACAAGCGCTAAAGATTCGTGATTAAGCAATTTTTTAAGTTCTCGCTTTGTGTTATTGGTAAGATATTGGTCTGCAATGGCACCTACTGTACGATGACCGGTTTTACCCCATCTGGATCCTGCATTTAATGGGTATAAAAGGAATAAGGTAACAATAAGCGTGAAGACTACTTTGAGATTCATATTGAAATTAGTTTTATGAGATTAATTTATGCTCAAAGATATTTGATATAGATGAATTTTTTATAGTACGAATGTTTTTTAAGTAATAATCTGATGTTTAGGTTGCTTAAAAGACTGATTTTCATTATCTTGAAACTTGTAAGCATTCATTTTAAATTGAGCTAGCTGTCTTAAATCTACTTCTTTTTAAAAACTTTGTCTGTTCATGTTATTTAATTAGAAAAATATTATTTAATATGAAAACTCCAATACTTGTAATTGTTTTTGCTTTGTCATGCCTCGCTGCCTATGCACAATATACAGCAATACCAGATTCCAATTTTTAACAAGCGTTAATCGATTTAGGAATAGATTCTGAAGGCGGACCGACAGATGGTCAAGTTTTAACCGCAGATATTAGCGGTGTTACTACACTAAATGTTTCTTCAAAAGGTATAACAGATTTAACGGGTATACAAGCTTTTACAGCTTTAGAAACGTTACATTGTTATAGCAATGTTTTTCTTTCTTCCTTAAATGTATTTAATAATACTGCATTGACAGAAATTCGTAGCTATAACTGTGATATCACAAGTTTAACATTGCCCAACAACAATATTCTTACATATTTAAGTATGGGAAATAACAATTTAAGTGGTTTAGATGTTAGTGCCTATCCCTTATTGACCTATTTATCATGTAGTAATAATTTTGGAAACAGTATAGGTAATTTAGATCTTACTTCAAATCCTAATTTAACTACATTATATTGTCAAAATGCAGGTATAACAAGTTTAGATGTCACACAGTGCATGAATCTAGATATATTAGTGTGTTACGATAATTCGTTGACCAGTTTAGACCTTTCAGCAAATACTGCCTTAAGTGAAATTAGATGTTATTCAAGCGGTATAAATACGTTAACATTCACAAATAGTAATTACAATGCTTTGCTATACCTAGATTGTAGTGATAATCCAATTGGTTCATTAGATGCTTCAGTGTTTCCTAATTTACAAACCTTATATTGCTCGAATAACAATTTAAGCACACTAGATGTTACAAATTTAACGAGCTTAATAGATTTTGGTCTTTGGAACAACAACCTCTCAAGTTTAGATTTGTCTAATAATGCGAATTTGGAGTATGTTGAACCAGGCAGTAATACAAATCTTTCTAGTTTAACTTTACCTACTAATAAGACCACCTTAACGCAATTATGGGCCTACAACATGAATTTATCTTCCTTGAACTATTCTGAATATACTCAATTACAATATTTGGATATTGGCATCAATAATTTCACCACTGCAGATATTAGTATGTTACCTAATTTAATTGAATTTTATTGCAATGACAATAGCTTAACTTCTCTAAATTTGAGTAACGGTAATATTGACGGTTTGGCTTGGATGTGGGCACATGACAATCCAAGTTTGACATGTATACAAGTAGACGATTTAGCAAAAGCAGCTGCTAAATCAAGTCCAAATTGGCAGAGAGATGGAAGTGCAAGCTTTTCTCTTAATTGTTCATTGGGCATAGATGATTTTAATAAAGACTCTGTGACGCTGTTTCCGAATCCAGTAAAAGACAAGTTTGAAATAGATCTTAAAATAAACGCTTCCTTTTCCTTAATAAATATGTTTGGGCAGGAACTAAAAACAGGAACCTTTGTAGCTGGAAATAATACTTTGGATATAGGGTCGCTGTCTAATGGAATATATGTTTTAAATCTAGAAACGACTGAAGGAAAAATGGTTAAACGAATCATTAAGGAGTAGGCAATTTACTATTTTTTCTTGTTTCGTTTATTATAATTTTTGTCGCCTCGGGTTTTTGGTTTTTTGTATTTTTTCGCAATTTCTCTTCGGTAGGAACCTCCTAAATTTTCCTTCTTGTTCTTGTCTTTTTTCTCATGAAAAGCGGGTCCGATAGCATCTTTTTTACGTTTATGTGGATTGTTTGGTTCTAGTACTTGTGGTCGTTCTTCTTCAATTAATTCAGTTGAAATTGCAACGTCTTCAGGAAAAGCTTGCAACATCACATTGATATTCATGTAGGTTTCAATAGTCTGAAAAGCCTCTAATTCACTTGCAGTAGAAAAAGTAATGGCTTGTCCTTTCTTTTCGGCACGTCCAGTTCTACCTATGCGGTGCATATAGTTTTCAGGATAGTTTGGCGTGTCAAAATTGATGACATGGCTTACATTGTCAATATCCAATCCACGAGCCATTACGTCGGTTGCAATTAAAATGCGGTGTTGACCGCTTTCAAAATTCTCAATACTTCGTAATCTGTAATTCTGGGTTTTATTTGAATGAATTACGCAGCATTCACCGTGAAACAGTTCTTCTAATTGGTCAAACAAACGATCAGCCATTTTTTTGTAGGCCACAAAAATGAGCACTTTACTAAAATGATCTGTATCACTTAATAAATAATTGAGTAAATTAACTTTGGTATAAAAATTAGGAACTTCGTAGCGTTCCTGTGCAATGTTTTCCAAAGGAGTTCCCGAAACAGCAATAGTTATTTTTTGTGGAGCAATAAAGAAATCGTTGATTAAAGCATCCACATCTTCAGTCATCGTGGCCGAAAACATAATATTTTGGCGACGTTCTGGAAGAATATCAAATATGTTTAATAATTGATGTCTAAACCCTAAATCTAGCATTACATCAACTTCATCAATAACTACTTTTTGAATAGACTTAAGTTTCAAAACATGGCTTACAGCCAAATCGTATAAGCGCCCTGGTGTAGCCACGATGATATCTTGACCTTGCGCGACGTCTTGTTTTTGGGTGTTAATATTAGTGCCTCCGTAAACGCCAAGGACTCTAACGTTTATATATTTAGCAAGTTTTTCAATTTCTTCTACAACTTGTACAACCAGTTCACGAGTTGGAACCAATACCAAAACTCGCGGATTTTCTTGAGTTGAAAACTTTAAATTTCTAAGAATGGGCAACATATAGGCAAAGGTTTTACCTGTACCCGTTTGCGCAATACCTACAACATCTTTCCCTGAAGCCACAACACCAAACGCTTGTTCTTGAATAGGTGTAGGATGAGTAAATCCCAAGTCATCAATAGCATTGTAAAGTGGCGTGTTTAAATTTAAATCCTGAAAGGTAGTCTGGTTCACAGCGGTTAATTTAGTTTGCAAAGGTAATAGTTTTAATTTTCATATGGGATGTTGCGATTACGTACTTATTTGCTGTAATTTGCAGGAGATTTATACAGCCTTGCGAACTCACCATACACATAGTATTAACAACATCGATGAATTTAAAAATCGATTGCTTCATTGGGCTCAACAGTTTAATGAGGTGGTTTGGTTAGATTCTAATTCGTATAGTGAGCATCAAAACACTTATGACCTTATAGTTGCTGTAGAAGCATTTTCAAATCTTCAGGCAACAACATATCAAGCGTTTAAAGAATTAAGAAGCTATCAATCCAAAGTTAAAGACTGGATATTTGGTTATTTAACCTACGATTTAAAAAATGATTTGGAAGACCTAGAATCACAAAATAAGGATGAATTAGAATTTCCTGAATTATGGTTTTTTCAGCCTAAAAAAGTGTTTTTGATAAAAGGAACAACTGTAGAAGTTCAGTATTTAAAGGAGTATCATGATGCTATTAATCTCGATTTAAAACAAATCGAGAATTATTCAGTATCAAAAGAAACCAATGTAAATGACAGCAAGCAAATTAAAATCAAACTACAAATTCATAAAGATGCTTATGTTGAAAAGGTGACAGCGATGTTAACGCATATTCATCGTGGGGATATCTATGAAGCTAATTTTTGTCAAGAATTTTATGCAGATAATACACACATTAACCCTTTAGAAACTTATTTAAAATTAAATGCAATTTCAAAACCACCGTTTGCAACTTTTTTGAAGTGTGACGATAAGTATTTATTGTCGGCTTCACCAGAACGCTATCTAAAAAAAGCAGGTCATAAAGTAATCTCTCAACCCATTAAAGGAACTGCCAAACGCTCTTTAGACCCTATTCAGGACGCTCAATTAAAATTTGATTTAGAACATGACCAAAAGGAAAGAAGTGAAAACATCATGATAGTAGATTTGGTGCGTAACGATTTAGCGCATACTGCCCTAAAAGGAAGCGTTGTGATTGAAGAATTATGTAAAGTTTATAGTTTTGAACAAGTGCATCAAATGATTTCCACTGTTAGTTCAACAGTTGAAGCATTTACACATCCGGTAGATATTATTGCATCTACATTTCCAATGGGAAGTATGACTGGGGCTCCAAAGATTTCAGCAATGAAAATCATTGAAGAACTTGAAGAAACTAAACGCGGATTGTATTCGGGTGCAGTGGGTTATATAACACCTGAAGGTGATTTTGACTTTAATGTGGTCATACGAAGTATTCTATATAATGAAAGTAAGAACTATGTCTCATATTCAGTAGGGAGTGCTATCACAGCAAAAAGTGACCCTTTAAAAGAATATGAAGAATGTTTGATAAAGGCAAAAGCTATGCGAGAGGTCCTTGAAAACTAATTTATGAATCAACAATTTACATTAAATGTGCATAATACCAAGTTGTTTGGACAGTACTGGCAGTCCATGGTAGTTAATAGGGTTGTGGTATTGGTTCATGGTATGGGAGAACATTCATCCAGATATGAACGATTTGTCATTCCTGAGCTTCTTACGCAAGGATACGCCGTTGTCGCTTTCGATTTGTTTGGGCATGGAAAATCAAATGGAAAAAAAGGGTGTGTGCCTAGTTATGAAGCATTATTAGAAGCTATTCATGTAACTATAAATGCAGCTGAAAACTTATTCCCCAATACTCCAGTTATTCTATATGGTCATAGCTTAGGGGGTAATCTTGTGCTTAATTATGCTTTAAAAAGGCCGCACAATTTAAAAGCAGTTATTGCATCGAGTCCATTCTTACGTTTGGCATTTCATCCACCAAAGTGGAAAATGATTCTTGGTAAATTACTATTAAAAATTGCACCATCTGTAACTATGCCAAGTGAATTAGATGTTAGTGCAATTTCAAGAGATGAAGATGAAGTCATACGTTATGTAAGCGACCCACTAGTGCATGATAAGGTAAGTCCAATGTATACTTTTCCAGTTATTGCTGCTGGAAAGTGGGCAATTAAAGCTGCAAAAACCTTGCAAACCCCCACGCTCCTGTTACATGGCACTGGCGATCGTATTACAGATCATAAGGCGTCAATTGAGTTTTGCAATGAAACAAATTACGCTCATTTGGTAGTGTTTGACGATGGTTTTCATGAATTACATAACGATATTTGTAAAAATGAATTCATGGAATCTATTTTAAGCTGGTTGAAAACTTTAAATTAGTAGAATGTTAAGGTCTTTTCAAAATCATATAGATCACAATTTAGCTTTTATAACTAAGGGCAAACTGCTTGTCGCTATTTCTGGTGGTTTAGATAGCGTGGTTTTGACGCATTTATGTCATAAATTAAAACTCAATATAAGTTTAGCGCACTGCAATTTTAATTTAAGAAATGAAGAAAGTGATGCCGATGAAGATTTTGTTTTACAATTAGCTGAAGATTTAGATTTAGAAGTATTTATTGAAAGTTTTGATACCGAAGATTATGCAAAAAATAATAAGTTGTCTACACAAATGGCTGCTCGTGAATTGCGTTATCAATGGTTTGAAGATTTAGCGACTCAACTTCAGTTCGATTATATATTAACAGCTCATCATGCCGATGATAATTTAGAAACCTTCCTTATAAATTTATCACGAGGAACAGGATTGGATGGTTTAATAGGGATTCCCGAAATCAACGGAAATATTGTACGACCTTTATTGAAGTTTTCAAGGGAAGATATAGAAACTTATGCCACTGCCAACAAATTAAAATGGCAAGAAGACAGTAGCAATGCGTCTACAAAATATCTACGAAATAAACTGCGTCATGAAGTCATTCCTGTTTTAAAAGAAATCAATCCACAAATACTTCAGAATGTAGAAATAACCCAAGTGCATTTACAAGAAATTTCTGAAATTGTAGATGATACACTTGCCGAAGTGCAAAAAAAAGTAGTTTCTATTGAAGGCGAAATCATCAAATTCAATATTAAAAAATTACTTCAACTGTCACATCCCAAAGCCTATTTATATCAACTTATTAAGTCCTTTGACTTTCCTGAAATTAACGATGTTTATAATTTAATAACCGCGCAATCAGGGAAACACGTATTTTCAGCCACACATCGATTATTGAAAGATCGTGAATTTTTATTGTTGAGTGAATTAACCTCTGATATATCATTAAATCAAGATATTAATTATAATGATAAACAAATTCAGTGCTCTTTAGGTCACTTAACTTTTGAAGAGGTTGAAGCCATTGGAGAGGTGTCTAAATCAGTAATCTATGTTGATAAGGATACTTTGGAATTTCCACTTACTTTAAGATCTTGGCAAGAAGGGGATGTTTTTTTTCCTATAGGTATGAAAGGAAAAAAGAAAGTGGGTAAATATTTTAAAGACGAAAAACTTTCTTTGATTGAGAAAGAACAAAGCCAATTACTATGTTCGGGAACTAAAATAATTTGGATTGTTGGCAGACGGGCTGATAATCGCTTTAAAGTTACAGAATCGACCCAACATATTTTAAAGATTCAATTACAATAAATGAGAATACAAGGGCAAATCGTAGATATACGCAACAAGCACATTTACAAAGGAGAAATCACTCTCGACCAAGGTAAGATTGTATCAATTGTAGAAAAAGACCACAACGTAAATCATTTCATTCTTCCTGGGTTTATAGATGCTCATATTCATATTGAAAGTTCTATGTTAGTTCCAAGTGAATTTGCACGATTGGCAGTAACTCATGGTACTGTTGCTACAGTTTCTGATCCCCATGAAATTGCCAATGTTTTAGGTGTAAAAGGCGTTGAATTTATGGTTGAAAATGGTAAGAAAACACCTTTTAAATTTAATTTTGGTGCACCTTCTTGTGTGCCTGCTACAAATTTTGAATCGGCTGGAGCAGTTATTGATGCTCAAGGCATAAAAACACTTCTTGAAAATCCCGATATCAAATATTTAGCCGAAATGATGAATTATCCCGGGGTTTTATTTGATGACGAAGAGGTGCTTAAAAAAATCGACTGGGCCAAACACTATAACAAACCTATTGATGGCCATGCACCTGGTTTAAGAGGAGATAGTTTAACCAAGTACATAAATGCTGGGATTTCGACCGATCATGAATGTTTTAGCTATGAAGAAGGATTGGAGAAATTACAAAAAGGGATGAAGGTCATTATACGTGAAGGTAGTGCAGCTAAAAACTTCGAAGCGCTAATCGATTTACTGCCCGAGCATTTTGAAAACATGATGTTTTGTAGTGACGATAAGCATCCAGACGATTTGATTTTACATCATATTAATAAGCTTTGTGCTAGAGCGGTAGCAAAGGGAGTCAATGTGTTTAAAGTACTTCAGGCGGCATGTTTAAATCCTGTAAAGAATTACAAATTAGACGTAGGTACTCTGAATATAGGTGATCCAGCCGATTTCATAGTAGTTGAAGATTTAATTAATTTTAAAACACTCCAAACTTATATTGAAGGCCATTTAGTGTATGATGGGAAAACTTCTAAAATAAATTCTGTTCCTTTAGATGTTTTAAACAATTTCAACACCTCAAAAAAGAATGAATCTGATTTTAGTTTTAAATCAAAAGCCAAACAGATTAGAGTAATTGAAGCTTTAGAAGGTCAATTGGTTACCAATGAAATAATTGCCGATTCTTTGATTAAAGATGGATATTTAGTTTCGAATATTGACATGGATATTTTAAAAATGACGGTTGTTAATCGTTATTCTGATCAAAAACCATCAATTGCTTTTATCAAAAATTTTGGACTTAAGGAAGGTGCTATAGCCTCATCTGTAGGTCATGACTCCCATAACATCATAGCAATTGGAGTATCTGACGAAGCCATTTGTAAAGCAGTGAATTTAATTATAGAACATAAGGGAGGCGTAAGCGCCGTTTCGGAATCACAATCGTATATACTACCACTTCCTGTGGCAGGAATTATGAGCGATAAGAGTGGTGAACGTGTGAGCAAAGACTATAGTAAATTAGATGCCATGGCCAAACAATTGGGATCAAATTTGAATGCGCCATTTATGACCTTGTCGTTTATGGCATTATTAGTCATTCCTAGTTTAAAATTAAGTGACAAAGGTCTTTTTAACGCCGATAATTTTAAATTTGTAAACCTAGAACTATAAGCTCTAAACCAACTACAAAACATGCCAATACTTCAAGCTTCCTACAAAGCACCTTATTTTTTTAGAAACGGATTTGTTTCTACAGTCTATTCAGGATTAATTAGGAAAGTCAAAGGGGTTAAGCAGCAACGTGAACGTATAACTCTATCAGATGGCGATTTTATGGATCTCGATTGGAGTTATGGTAAAGAGAAAAGTAATAAGCTTATTATTTTACTACATGGATTAGAAGGAAATGGCCAGCGCCCATATATTACCGGAACAGCAAGGTTGTTTAATGACAATGGTATTGATGCTGTCGCTGTTAATTTTAGAGGATGTAGTGGTGAATTAAACTTAAAATACCGCTCTTATCATTCGGGAGCTACCGAAGATTTAGATGAAGTTGTAAATCACATTTCACAATCAAAACAATATACCGATATCTACATAAAAGGTATTAGTCTTGGAGCTAATTTGGCATTAAAATATGCAGGTGAACGTAATGAAATTCCAGAACAAATCAAAGCTATCGTCGCTGTGTCTGTACCCTGTGATTTAAATGGATCTGCCAAGGAATTGCATAAATTAAAAAATATACTTTTTCACGAAAACTTCAGGCGCTACCTAGTTCGCAGATTAAAGCAAAAGCAGATACAACATCCCAATAATTTAAGTGTTGAAACCCTTAATTCAATCAAAACCCTTAATGATTTTGACGAAATTTACACCTCCAAAGCCCATGGATTTAAAAATGCATTAGACTATTATACCAAATCTAGTAGTTTACAATTTATCCATAGTATAAAAACGCCCACACTAATCATCAATGCCATAAACGATTCATTTTTATCGCCAGAGTGTTATCCTGTGAAAGCCGCTAAAAATAACTCGAATGTATTTTTAGAAATGCCGCAACATGGTGGTCATGTTGGATTTGTTACCTATAATGGTTGTTACTACAATGAAAAACGAGCTTTAGAATTTGTAGAGTCGCTTTAACCTTGTTTTAACTTAATATTTTCGATATCTCAACTGACACCAAAATTAATTTGAGTGCTTGGTACTTAATTCTTTGTTAAACTAAACTAAACTCTGTTTTTTTTAGTATTTTTATGGAACACCTTGAGAAATCTTCTTTTTTCAGATAATATTATTAATTAAAACTTCTAAATATGCCAAAGTACAGTTTAAAAATCAATGGGGAAAAACGATCTGTTGAAGTAGATTCCGATACGCCTTTATTATGGGTATTGAGGGATGAAATAGGCTTGGTAGGTACCAAGTATGGTTGTGGTGTTGGTCAATGCGGTGCGTGCACAGTTCATGTAGATGGTAGTGCAACACGTAGTTGTTTATTACAAGTATCTCAAGCTGAAGGCATGAAAATCACCACCATTGAAGGACTTTCTAAAGAGGGTGATCACCCTGTTCAAAAAGCGTGGTTAGAACATGATGTTCCACAATGTGGTTATTGCCAAGCTGGGCAAATTATGACCGCAGCCGCATTATTGGAGAGCAATCCAAACCCTTCTGATAAGGAAATTGAAACAACTATGAGTGGAAATATTTGTAGATGTGGGACATATTTAAGAATAAAGCAAGCTGTCAAAACGGCATCAAAACTCTAAAAAGAAAAAGTCATGACACTCGTAAAAACACAATATAATCGTCGTTCATTTTTGAAAGTATCAGTAGCCGCAGGCGGAGGAATGCTTATCGGGTTTAGCTGGTTAACAGGTTGTACTTCGGAGAAAAAAATAGAAAAAATTGCCATTCCAAATGAATGGTTTGAAATCAATGGTTATATAAAAATAGGTGATACAGGTTTAGTCACCATATATTCACCAAATCCTGAAATTGGACAAAACGTTAGGACCTCAATGCCAATGATTGTGGCAGAAGAATTAGATGTCGATTGGAATAATGTTGTTGTTGAACAAGCACCTTTAAATACAGGTTTCTATCAAAATCAGTTTGCTGGAGGTAGTTTGTCCATTAGATTAAGTTGGAACGCTTTGCGATTGGCAGGTGCTACTGCGAGACGCATGTTGTTAGAAGCTGCTGCAAAGGAATGGAGTGTTCCTGTAGGAGATTTAACCGTTGACAAAGGTGTTATTAAAGAGAAGAATGGCGAACGCACCATTGGTTATGGAGAAATTGCTTCAAAAGCGGTAGGGATTGAAATTCCGGAAGAGGTTGAACTAAAAGAAATTAAAAATTTTGAATTAATAGGTACCAGTAAGAAGAATGTTGACGGATCAAAAATTGTCACAGGTGAACCTTTATTTGGTTTAGATTTTACGAGGGAAGGGATGAAGTTAGCAATGATTCAACATCCTCCCGCTTTTGGAATGAAGCTTATAGATTTCAATGAAGATGAAATCAAAGCTATGTCAGGTGTTTCTGATGCATTTATAGTAGACATATCCATCGATGAACCAGATTGGAATGATGAAAAGGGTTTTCTTCAACTTATAGCTATTGTAGGAGATTCTACATGGCAGTTAATGAAAGCTAAAAAAGCTATAAAAGCCAATTGGGAAACCGTTAGTGAATTGGAAAACTCCGAGATGCATTCAAAAAAGCTAGAGCAAGCACTCGCCTCTGGATCAGGCAATGTTGATCAAGCTCGAAAAGATGGCAACCCTGATGCCGCTTTTAAAAAGGCCGCTAAAGTTATAGAGCGTACGTATACCTCCCCATTTATGGCGCACAATACTATGGAGCCCATGAATTTCTTTGCTAATGTTACCGAAAATTCGGCAGAGCTCATTGGCCCAACACAAATGCCCGAACCTTTAGAGAAATCGGTTTCAAAATTATTAAATATGCCTCTTGAAAACATTACGGTTAACATGACGCGTATGGGAGGTGGTTTTGGAAGACGACTTTATGTACATTATGGTTTAGAAGCAGCTGTTATATCTAAAAAAATAGGTAAGCCCGTTAAACTTATTTATTCAAGAGAAGATGATATGACACAAGGGACCTATCGTCCTGCATATCGTTCTACTTATAAGGCTGGTCTGGACGAAAATAATAACCTTATAGCATTCTCTGTGAAAGGAGTGGGATTGCCTGAAGGACCTATTTTCCCAAATCGTTTTCCTGCAGGAACGGTAGATAATTATTTAGCTGAAAAAATTAATACCGAAACCAATGTCACAACAGGAGCATGGCGAGCACCACGATCGCATTTTACGGCTGGTGCAGAACAATCATTTTTAGATGAGGTGGCTGAATTGGCAGGAAAGGATCCTATAGATTTTCGATTAGAATTATTTGATCGTGCCATAAATAATCCTGTTGGAGAAAAGAACGAATATGATGCAGAGCGTTACGCAGGTGTTCTAAAGCTAGTCAAGGAAAAATCCAACTGGGGTGAAAAACTACCAGGCGTTTATCGTGGTGTGGCGGCATACTTTTGCCATTCTACTTATGTTGCCGAAGTCGTTGATTTGGTTCTGGAAAATGGGCATCCTAAAGTCAAAAAGGTATGGTGTGCTGTGGATTGTGGAATTGTCGTCAATCCTGATGGCGCTGTAAATATGATTCAAGGTGGGGTTATTGATGGTATTGGCCACGCCATGTATAGTGAACTAACATTTAGCAATGGTGCTGCTAATGAATCGAACTTTGATAAATATCAATTAATTCGTCATTCGCAAGCTCCTGAAGAGATAGAAGTGTTTTTTGTTGAAAACGAAATTGACCCAACTGGATTAGGAGAGCCTGGTTTACCGCCCGCGGTTGGTGCTTTAGCCAATGCCATTTATGCGGCAACTGGTCAGCGTTTAACGCAGCAGCCTTTTGCAAAATATTTGAAGCCAGAAAAAATTATAGGCTAATCTGATATACCATTTATGACGCACGAATTCAAGACTATTGTTGAGCATTATCTAATTGCCAAAAACGAAGGCTTAAAATCTGTTTTAGCAACTGTGGTTGATTTAGACGGATCTTCATATCGAAAACCTGGAGTACGCATGTTGATACTCGAGAATGGAACCATGATTGGTGCAGTGAGTGGTGGTTGTGTTGAAAAAGACGTGCTGCGACAGTCGGAATCCGTTTTTAAAACCGGAAAACCAAAAATGATGACCTATGATGGACGATATCGATTGGGTTGTGAAGGGATTTTATATATTTTGATAGAAGAGTTTTCTCCTGAAAAAAGGTTCTTTAAAGCTTTTGAAAATGCTTTGTTAAACCGTAATCCGTTTAACATCAATTGCTTTTATTCCAAAGCTGTTGGAGAGCATGAAGGTTTGGGTTCTGATATTCAAATCAATAATGAAGTTTATAATCTTTCAACCCACACCAAAGCTAGAGGATCACTTTCAGTGTTTACGGAATCACTTCAGCCGTGTTTTAAACTCATCATTTTTGGAGCTGAACACGATGCTGTTCAACTGTGTAAATTGGCACATTTTAACGGATGGGAAGTAACCGTGGTTTCAGGACCTTTAGAGTCCAAAAGTATTCAGGATTTTCCTGGAGCGACCGCATTTTTTTCGGTCTCACCAGATACCTTGGAGCTAAATTCTATTGATAATGAAACGGCGATTGTAGTAATGTCTCATAATTTTGCAAATGATTTAAAATATTTGTTAGAAATAAAGGATACAAAGCCAGCATACATCGGACTTTTAGGGCCTAGTAAACGCCGTGAAAAATTATTGTCTCAATTCATAGAATATTGTCCAGATGTTGAAGAATCGTTTTTAGATCGTCTTTATGGACCAGCGGGATTAAATATTGGAGCCGAAACGCCTCAAGAAATTGCAATTTCAATAATTTCAGAAATTTTATCGGTGATTAGAGCGCAAACGCCCATGCCACTCAAAGAAAAATTGGGACGTATTCATACTTAAGCTTTTAAAATACACGTCGTGTCCAAAATTGCCATACTCGTTTTAGCAGCTGGAAGCTCCACTAGAATGGGGCAGCCAAAGCAACTTCTTAATTGGGGAAAGAGCACCTTGTTGGGACACACAATTGAAACCGCGCTTAAGCTTAATGCGGATGAAATCGTCGTGGTTTTAGGAGCTAACTTTAGTTCTTTACAAAATGAGATTAAAAGTTATCCGGTTACAATTTTAAACAATTTGGATTGGGCGCAAGGTTTGGGAACCTCAATTGCTTCAGGAGTGCGACTTCTTCTAGAATCTTCTACCCAATTTGATGGCGTACTTATTGTTTTGGCAGACCAACCTTTTATTGACAGTGACTATTTAAAGAAGATGATACATGGTTTTAACCCTGACCAAAAGCAAATTTTAGCAACTGCTTATGACGAATTCATACAAGGCGTTCCTGTTTTATTTGATGCCCTTTATTTTGAGGAACTTTCAAAATTAAAAGGTGATATTGGTGCAAAACAGTTTATAAAAAAGCATCAATCCTTGGTAAAAACTTTAGTTCCTCCAGTAAAAAACGTAGATTTAGATACTTTAGAAGACTATGAAAAGGAATATCGTTTAAAATTCAAAACTTAAAATGAGTGTGCCTTCAAAAGATAACGCCAAAACTCCCGAAACCTTTACCAGTTTAAAGGTTTCAACACCACCTAAAACAAGTGCTGGTCTTGACGCCATCAAATCATCAGTTCATCAGGTTTCTAAATACATGAAACCATTGGATGCTGTAAAACTGGCTTTCAAAATTAATCAAAAAGGTGGTTTTGATTGTCCAGGTTGTGCATGGCCAGATCCAGACGATGAGCGTTCTTCATTGGGTGAGTATTGTGAAAATGGCATTAAAGCTATTGCCGAAGAAGCCCAAAAAAACTTAATTGATAGTGATTTCTTTAAAAAACATAGTGTAAGCCAATTATCTAGTTGGACTGATTTCGAAATTGGTAAATCGGGTCGACTTTCGCGTCCCATGTATTTACCCGCTGGGGCTACACATTACCAGCCTATAACTTGGGGAGAGGCATTTGAGAAAGTGGGCAAACATTTAAATGCGCTGGATCATCCTGATGAAGCAATTTTCTATACTTCTGGTAGAACAACCAATGAAGCTGCTTTTTTATATCAATTGTTCGTTAGGGAGTTTGGGACATCCAATCTGCCCGATTGCTCAAATATGTGCCATGAAGCCAGTGGCAGCGCTTTATCACAAACTTTGGGAATTGGTAAGGGTTCAGTCACGCTTGATGATTTATATAAGGCCGAACTTGTAATAGTTATAGGTCAAAATCCTGGGACTAACCATCCCAGAATGCTAACGGCTTTAGAAAAGTGTAAAACCAATGGAGGAAAAATAATTGCGGTTAATCCTTTGCCTGAAGTTGGCCTAATTAAGTTCACAAATCCGCAAAATCCATTGAAATTAATTTCTGGAGGAACAACTATTGCCGATGTTCATGTGCCAATAAGCATCAATGGCGATGTTGCCTTTTTAAAGGCCATATTGTTGAAATTATTAGAAAAGGAAGAAGAAAGTGCAGCAGTTTTTGATAAAGAATTTATTGAAGGCTATACTGATGGATATGATGAGTTTATTTCAGATTTAAAGCGCTATAATTTTGAAGATTGCTTAAAGCTGTCAGGTATTTCAGAAAATGTTTTTAATGAAGCTTTTGAACTCATATTAAATCATAATAAAATTATTATTTGTTGGGCCATGGGCTTAACGCAGCACGTAAATGCCGTTGACAATATTCGAGAACTTGTCAATTTATTACTGCTGAAAGGAAGTATAGGAAAAGAAGGTGCTGGTACATGTCCTGTTCGCGGACATTCAAACGTTCAAGGCGATAGAACCGTAGGTATTTGGGAATCTGCTCCACAAGCCTTTTTGGATAGAATTGAAAATAAATACGGATTTAAGCCAACGTCAAAACACGGGTACTCCGTCATTGACGCCATAAAAGCGATGCACGAGAAAAAGGCAAAAGTGTTTTTTGGTTTAGGCGGAAATTTTATTTCAGCTGTCCCGGACACGAGCTATTCGGCTGAAGCGTTATCCAACTGTAACTTAACGGTCCATGTTAGTACCAAACTCAACCGATCGCATTTGGTTACAGGTAAGGAAGCACTAATTTTACCATGTTTAGGCCGTACTGAAAAGGATTATCAAAAAACAGGAGTGCAGATACAAAGTGTTGAGAATTCTATGGGCATTGTATCTTCAACCAAAGGCGTTTTAGAGCCGTGTTCGGATTTATTGATGAGTGAAGTTGCTGTAGTTTGTAATTTGGCTTATGCAACATTAAAAGGCCGGACAAAAATCAATTGGTTGGCTTACGTAGATGATTATAACATGGTGCGTGATGATATTCAGGAAGTAGTTGAAGGGTTTCAAGATTACAATTCCAAATTAATGCAACCCTCGGGATTTTATTTACCAAATGGTGCTAGAACCCGGGAATTTAAAACAAATACAGGAAAGGCACATTTCAGCATTAATAAATTGCCTGGTTGGGAGTTAAAGGATGATGAATTGATGATGATGACCATCAGGAGTCACGACCAATTTAACACGACTATTTACGGTTTAAACGATAGGTATCGCGGTATCTATAATGAACGGCGCATTATTTTTATGAATCGTGACGACATGAAACAACGTGGTTTGAGAGAAAAGCAGGTTGTTCATTTAAAATCTAATTATAAAGGTGTCACTCGAGAAGCAAAAAACTTTAAAGTTGTAGGTTACGAAATCCCGAAAAACTGTTGTGCAACCTATTTCCCTGAAACCAATGTTCTAGTCCCTTTAGATAGTTTTGCACATACAGCAAAAACTCCGGCATCCAAAAGTGTGAAAATCACTATTGAAACATAAAATTATATGGAACCAAATAAATTTGAATGTGCCATAGCTTTAATTGACAAGAAAAATTCAGAAGATATTAATTTGTATCATCGTTTTGGAGTTAAATTTTCAAAAGAGGTGTTGTATTCGATGCGCATGTCCCAACGGCTTTTGCAATTTCACCCCAACGCATCTGAAGCGCTTCGTGTTGCAGCACATGCCCAACATATTTGTCGGTGGAAAATTCCAAGGGAAGACTATTCAATGGATAAAATAGGCTATATCAAATGGCGAGAAGTCTTGAAAAATATGCATGCTGCACTGATTTCAGAAATTTTAAAAGAAGTTGGTTATGACCATGAATTTATTGATAGGGTCTCTTTTTTGATTCAAAAGAAAATGATTAAAAAAGATAAGGAATCCCAAATATTGGAAGATGTGATTTGCCTAGTTTTTCTGGACTATTATTTTGAAGAATTTGCCGCCAAACATGAAGAAGAAAAAGTGGTAGACATCTTAAGGAAAACATGGCAAAAAATGTCAGAGAAAGGACATGAAGTGGCCTTGAAGCTTAACTATACAACCAAAACTTTGTCCCTGATTAAAAAGGCAATAAAGTAAAATATCATTTTACGGTATTATCCACCAATAGTAATCATACTTCTGTTTTGAGTGTGTAACTTGGGTTCTTCCAATTTTTCGAGGGTATCCATGCCACCTCGGATTTTGAATTTCGCCTGAACCGCTTTTTGAATGATGGGTTCAATATCTTTTCCCTCACGAAGTGGGGTCAATAGATCGGATTCAGTTGAAGAAAATAAACAATTTTTAATACGGCCATTAGCAGTAAGCCTTAATCGATTACAGGAATCACAAAACGGATTGGTTACCGAACTGATGACGGCAAAACTCCCTTTATAACCTTCAATTTTGTAGTTTTTGGAAGTGTCATTTGGCGCATCTTGAATTCTTATCACAGTATTCTCATCAAAAGCTGAATTAACTATTTCCATGACTTCAGCATAGGACACCATTTTTTCCTTGTTCCATTTGTTGCCGTCAAATGGCATGAATTCTATAAACCTAACTGAAATTGGAAGTTCTTTGGTGAGTTCAATAAAATCGATGATTTCATTGTCGTTAAAGTTTTTCATCAATACGGCATTGAGCTTCACCTTGAAGTCTTCTTGAACCAATAAATGAATATTTTCATATACTTTTTTGAAATCATTACGACGGGTAATCTGATTGAACTTTTCAGGATTCAAGGAATCCAAACTCACATTAATGTTTTTGATGCCACAAGCTTTAAAAGTATCAATAAACCGGTCTACTGTGACAGCATTGGTGCTTATGGCTAATTCAACAGGAAGTGTAGCTAATTTTTTCAGAATAACGTCTACATCCTTTCTCACCAAGGGTTCGCCACCTGTCAACCTAATTTTCGTGACACCGTGTTCAACAAATGTTTTGGCAATGGTATAGACTTCTTCAAAAGTCATGATATGTGCCTTGGGCGAGAGTTGGACACCTTCAGCCGGCATACAGTAAGTGCAGCGTAAATTACAGAGTTCGGTAAGTGAAATACGCAGATAACTATGCTCTCTTCCAAAAGTGTCTTGTAATATGTTTTGTTTTTTCTTCATTAGTTATGTCTTTCGCCTTTTAAAATACCAAAAACGTGTAAGATTGATGGGAAAATAGCATCCATAGATTCTTTTGCACCGTTGGTAGAGCCAGGCAATGCTAAAACCAACGAATTGCCTATAGTTCCTGCCACACTTCGTGATAGCATCGCATAAGGCGTTCGGTTTTGACCATAGCTTCTTATGGCTTCTTCAATACCAGGAATTTTGCGTTCAATGAGTTCATCAAGTGCTTCAGGAGTAACATCTCGCATGGATAAGCCCGTGCCACCAGTAAAAATAATGAGATCGATCCCTTCACTTTCGTAATGTTTAACTTTGTTCTGTATAGTTTCTTTTTCATCAGGAATGATAATGTAATCTGAAATGGAAACATCAGAAGCTTTCAGCTTTTCAATAATGGCCTTTCCTGCTAAATCTTCCTTTTGGCCTTTCGAAATAGTATCGGAACAAACAACCACAGCAGCTGTTAACTGCTCTCGGTAACGACTTTTGAAATCTGTTTTTCCACCTTTCTTTTTCAACAATTTTATGTGATGTATTTCAACACCTTTGTCAATAGGTTTCAACATGTCATACATGTTCAGGGCGACAACACTAGCGCCATGCATGGCTTCTACTTCTACGCCAGTTTTGTAGATGGTTTTTATGGTGCAGGTTATGGTGATTTCAAGTCCGTCAATGTCATAATCAATTCCGGCGAATTCAATAGGAATGGGATGGCAATCGGGAAGCAAATCGGGTGTTTTTTTAATGCCCAACAATCCGGCAGCTTTGCTCATAGCGAATACATTACCCTTCGGAACCGTATCTTGCTCAATAGCCTTAATGGTTTCTGCCTTGCTTACCTTGACAATAGCTTGCGCAGTAGCAACGCGAAGAGTATTGGATTTGTTTGTGATATCGACCATGTTTTATTGTTGAGTTGTTTTATTGTTGAGTAATTTAATCATTAGGTATTCACTTTCCATTGATGCGTATTGTCCTCAAATAGTTCTTTTCCAAATACAGGAACTTTAGCTTTGATTTCTTCTACTACATATTCCAAAGACTTGAATACCTCTTTTCTTCGAGGTGAGGACACAAATACGAAAAGGCAGATTTCTCCTGTCTTTACCGTTCCCAAACTATGGTAAATATGCATGCAGGTCAAATTGAATTTTTCAAAAGTGGCTTCACGTATCTCATGAAATTTCGCGTTGGCCATGTCTTCATAAGCGGTATATTCAATGGCTGAAATAAGTTTTCCGTCAATCTCATCGGCCCGAACCTGACCCAGAAAAATATTATGTGCACCAATACTAGTTTTGGATTGGTGCTTGGCAATAGATTCTCCTATAAATTCAGAAGAAATAGCACCATTAATAAATACGTTTTTTACTTTTTTGTCCATCATACTTTTATTTTTAATCCTTCCATTAAGGTTGAAACACCTCCTTTTAAACTAAAGCAGTCGGTGATGTTTTTTTTGCGTAAAGCATTCGCTGCTTTTAGGCTTCGTACACCAGTTTGGCAAAACAAAACCAAGGTTTTTGTTATATCTAATTTATCGATATTTTGCTCCAAAGTGGCTAAAGGAATTTGGGTGCAATTTTCCAATTCAATTTTTGGAAGTTCATTGGCTTCACGAACATCAATAATTTGAATAGGCTCCATGAGCAGCATTTGTCGTTCAGAAATTTCGATTTCCGGATTGCTGCAAATTCCATCCATATAAATTAATGCCAAATCTTCCTTTTCATTCAAAACCTTTTCAAAATTGTTTTGATTTTTGCTGATTTTTAAAATGGTGGTTTCAGCAGTTTTTGAGGAATAACAAAGTAGTTTTCCTGACAGCACAGTTTCAATATTCAAGATCATTTTTAGCACTTCGTTGGCCATCATGGTGCCAATGATACCTGGCAAAACTCCTAATACTCCAATTTCAGAGCAATTGATTGCGGTAGTGTCTGTTGGAGGGGAAGGGAATAGGCAGCGATAACTAGGTCCGTTGTTATAATTAAACACTGAAACCTGACCTTCAAATTTATAAATAGCACCATATACCACCGGTTTGCCACAACGAATGGCAAAATCGTTGATGAGGTATCGGGTCGCGAAATTATCAGTGCCATCCATAATAATGTCATATGTTTTGAATAGTTCTAAAGTATTTTTTGAAGTCAATTTTTTAGGATAGGTATCGATGAGAATAGTAGGATTTAAATCTTCCAACCTATCTTTTGCTGCCAAGGCTTTGTTTTTTCCAATAGATGAAGTCCCAAATAAAACCTGCCGTTGTAAATTGGATTCTTCTACTACATCAAAATCCACAATACCAAGTGTGCCAATACCTGCTGCAGCCAAATATTGCAATACGGGACACCCTAAGCCTCCGGCACCAACCACCAACACTTTAGCTTTAGAGAGCTTGTCTTGGCCTTCTTGTCCAACTTCTGATAAAATAATATGTCTGTTGTACCTACTCATAGTTTATCCTCCTGAAAAAGGTGGTAAAAATGCAATTTCTTTAGCGGTTATTTTTGTATCGCTGTTCACGATTTCGTTGTTATGTGCCACTTGATATTCCTTTTTTTGCAAGGCAGGATATTTTTTAAAGACCAAGTCTTCCAACTCATAAAGTGTTGTGCCATTAAAGGCTATAGTTTCTTCATTGCAGCCCGTGATTTCAGCTAATAGTCCAAAATATTTAACGTTCAATTTCATGTTCCAAGGCTTTAAATTGTTCTAAAGTATTTATGTTTTTAACAAATGGATTCAGTTCTGAATCAATGGTTCTTGTTTTAGTTTTAAACTGTTTAACAGCCACCTGTAAACGTCGTTCTCCACTTTGCAACATTTCCAAACAACGATGTTGGCACTTTTTCTTATAAATGGCAATAAGTGGCATGGTTTTACCATCACTTTCCAATTGAATGACCTCTGAAGTTGTGTCAATTCCTTCAAACAATTTATCTAAAATTGCACTATTTACCAAAGGAACATCACAACTCAAAACTAGGTTGTATTCAGTCTCTGAATGATGTAATCCCGTATACAAGCCTGCCAATGGGCCTGCATCTTTGATGCTATCTTCAATTCGTTTAAATCCAAATTGATCATAATCACTGTTATGACTGACTATTATTATTTCGTTGACATATGGTCGGATAGTTTCAATAATACGTTCCATAAAAGTAATACCTTCCAACTTAAGAAATCCTTTATCCGTACCCATTCTGGAACTTTTTCCGCCTGCCAAAATTAGTCCAGTTATGTTATTTCGTTCTATCATTTAAGCAAAAATTAGTTTGGCACAAGCTATAATTAATACAATGGCCAATAGATTTCGCAACCCTTGATTGTTAAACTTTCGGCTACCATAATAGCTTCCAATAAATCCTCCAATTACGGCAATGGCAACCAGAGCAAACGATTGTAAAGATAAGGTTACGCCACTGGTAAATTGTCCGAACAGTCCAGACACCGAATTTACCCAAATAAACAAAGCCGATACAGCAGCAGCTTCTTTCATGTTTCCCCAGTGTAATAGCAAAATTATTGGGGTTAGTATGATGCCGCCACCAATTCCAATGAGCCCTGAAAAGAAACCAATAATACCACCAACTATCAAGCCTTGCCATAGTTTTAAATCTTTGATTTCGGTATTTTCCTTACCAAAAACATTCAAAAGTTTAAGAATGGCAAAAATTAACAAAAAGGCTAAAATCTTTTTATAAATAGAATCATCTATGGTTATCATTCCACCTATAAAAGCCAAGGGTATTGAGGTTATGGCAAATGGTAAGAATAATTTCATTTTAAAATATCCAGCTTTATAATAATGATAAAACGCAATGCCAGCAACAAACAAATTAAGTAATAGGGCAGTGGGTTTCATGGTTTCGGGAGCAAATGAAAATAAAGCCATTAAGGCCAAATAACCACTTGCACCACCGTGACCTACTGTGGCATATAAAAATGCAACAACCGGAAGGATGAGTAGAAATATTAATATGTGTTCGGTTTGTAACATTTGAATTTATAAGTGTCTAAAGTTATAAGTGTCTAAAGTATTTAAAGTTTATTTGAAATGGAAGTGAAAATAGCCAATAGCTCTTTGGACTCTTTCATAATCTCTTTTAAAGCATTTGGCTCTAACCAATTCAATTCTAAAATGATTTCTAGCCAATATTCTGTTTCGCTTGCTTCACTTACTGAAATATTAATTTTATTTTTAAAATCCTTTTTACTCCTTGAGCGATTTGCTTCTCTGTAGTTGGCACCTATACTCGTTCCAGATTTCGATAATTGATTTCTGATAACCAAAGCTTCTGCCGATTTTGGTAATGAAGCCGATAAACTAATAATAGAAACAGCAAATTGAAGTGTTCTCAATTCAAGTTTTTTGGCGAATTCCTTATTTTCCATCCTTCATTTTTTAGGCACTTTAAATACTTTTAACTTTTGCTCATTTTATTAATTAGCTTAAAATTTTTCAATAATGACCAGTTGTTCATCCAAAAATTCCCAGCAATTTTGGTTAATGGTTTCAAAAGTGCTTACTAGAGATTTGCCGTAAGGTGTCAATTGGGCACCGCCACCTCCTTTGCCACCAGTGCTTAAAATTATAACGGGCTGTTCTGCTCGTTTATTTACAGCATCAATTAATGACCAGGCTTTTTTGTACGACATGCCCATGGATTTGGCCGCTTTTGATAGGGAACCTGTTTGGTCTATCGCTTTTATTAAATGTACGCGACCCTCACCGAGTAAAATGTTTCCATCGGCTTCAATCCATATTCGACTTTTAATTTTGTAATCCATGATCGTTTAATTTATTGGAAAAAGAATAACTTCAACCATGTCATTTATTTTTATTGAACCAGAGGTTTCAGGAACATATGCTAGAGCGTTAGCAAGGGCAAATGTATGTAACATCGAAGAGTTTTGGCCATCTAAAATTTCAACTTCCCCATTTGTATATATAGCTTTAAGGAATTGAGCTCTGTTTACATTAATGGTAAAATTGGATTTAGAAATTGCCTTTGCTTTTGTCAATGAAAAGTCTAAATGACCACGCATTTTTTGCAAAGCAGGATAGACATATACATAAAAGCAACTTAATGCGGCGGCAGGATTACCGGGTAACGCAAATACGGTTTTACTTTCTTTTTTTCCAAAGAATAAAGGTTTACCAGGTTTTTGATTCACTTTGTAAAACAATTGTTCTACACCAATTTCGTCAAGTGCTTTCTCTACAAAATCATAATCCCCAACTGAAATTCCTCCAGATATTAAAATTACATCATAATCAGAAATCACTTGATTTAATAGATGTAAAGTGCTTTTATAATCATCACTTACTTTGTGAATCGATACATTGTTATATTCCAAGCATTTAAGAGCAGCACTTAACATGGTGGCATTACTCTCGTAAATTTGTCCGTAAGCGAGATGCTGTCCAGCTTCTACCAATTCATTACCAGTGACCACAACTGCAATAGTTGGCTTTTTATAGACCTTAATATCAGTTATGCCAAGAGAAGTTAAAAATGCTATGGCTGCTGCTGTCAAATGTGTGCCCTTATTTAATGCAGTTTGACCTTTTAGAACTTGTTCCCCAAGAGGCCGTATATTTTCATTTTGGACTACTTCTGATTTAAGCTTTAAACGGGTGTCATCAACCGCTGTTTTTTCTTGCATCACCAATGCATTAGCTGTATCAGGTACAGGAGCGCCTGTAAAAATCCGAATAGCTTCTCCTGGTTTGAGAATTGGATGATGACCATCACCTGCTTTGACTTCGCCTATAATTCTATAACTATCGCTACCATTTAAGTGCAGCGCATAACCATCCATTGCAGATTGCCTAAAAGGAGGCATGTTTATGGGAGACAAAACATCTTCAAATAAAATATCTCCATAAGCATCCTTAACTTTTTTTAATTCAAAAGCAGCTATGGGTTTGGTGTTTATTCGAACTATATCTATGGCCTGCTCAACAGATATCATAAAATCGCGCTATATGCTAACAAATATAACGCTTATTTTATTAAACATGAGAGAAAAATATTTGATATTTCAAAAGGGATGATATTTTATAAAAATACTTTTATTACATTTAAATAAACCAATTAATATATGCTGAAAAAAGTTTTTGGGAGTGCTGTTTTTGGAGTTGAAGCTACTACAGTAACAGTTGAGGTAAATGTAGATAATGGTATTGGATATCATTTAGTTGGACTTCCAGATAACGCTATAAAAGAGAGTAATTATCGTATTGCTGCGGCACTTCAAAACAATGGTTATAAAATCCCGGGTAAAAAAATTATAATCAATATGAGTCCGGCCGATTTACGCAAAGAAGGCTCTGCATATGACCTTACTTTAGCTGTTGGTATTTTAGCAGCTTCAAATCAAATCAAGGCCGACAATCTAGAAACTTATTTAATTATGGGCGAGTTGTCTTTAGACGGGACACTGCAGCCTATTAAAGGTGCTTTGCCAATCGCTGTTAAAGCACGTCAAGAAGGATTTAATGGATTTATTCTCCCAAAACAAAATGCCAAGGAAGCTGCTATTGTTAATGATTTAAAAGTATATGGTGTTGAAGGTATTAAGGAAGTTATTGATTTTTTTGATAAAGGAATAGCGCTTGAGCAAACTATTATAAATACCCGAGAAGAGTTTTACAAAAATCTTGATTTCCCAGAACATGATTTTGCCGATGTTAAGGGTCAAGAAGGTATTAAACGCTGTATGGAAATTGCCGCAGCCGGAGGGCATAATATTATATTGATAGGTCCGCCGGGGGCTGGAAAGACCATGTTGGCCAAGCGCTTACCTAGTATTTTACCACCTATGACGTTAAGTGAAGCTTTGGAAACGACTAAAATTCATTCGGTTGTGGGGCGATTAAAAGATTCTGGGTTAATGTCCCAGCGTCCATTTAGGAGTCCGCATCATACTATATCTAACGTTGCTCTAGTTGGAGGTGGTAGCTGTCCACAGCCTGGCGAAATTTCATTATCGCATAATGGCGTTTTGTTTTTAGATGAGTTGCCAGAATTTAAACGCGAAGTTTTGGAGGTTATGCGTCAGCCTTTAGAAGATCGCGAAGTGACCATATCTCGAGCAAAATTTACAGTAACATATCCAAGTAGCTTTATGCTAGTAGCTAGCATGAATCCTAGTCCTGGAGGTTATTTTAACGATCCCAATGCACCAGTGACATCCTCACCAGCCGAAATGCAACGGTATTTAAGTAAGATTTCTGGACCTTTATTGGATAGAATAGATATTCATATTGAAGTGACACCAGTGCCTTTTGAGAAGCTGTCTGATGAACGAAAAGGGGAATCGTCAGTTGAAATTAGAAAACGTGTCACGGCAGCAAGAGAGTTGCAGACAAAGCGTTTTACAGATTCAGATTCTGTGCATTATAACGCCCAAATGAGTACAAAACAGATTAGAACGTATTGTATCCTTGACGATGCATCCAAACAATTGCTTAAAACGGCCATGGAGCGTCTAAATTTATCAGCTAGGGCTTATGATAGGATTTTGAAAGTCTCTAGGACCATTGCCGATTTAGAAGGCGTTGAAGATATAAATGGCTCGCACATTAGTGAGGCTATTCAATACAGAAGTTTGGATAGAGAAGGTTGGTTGGGATGAATTTAGTTTAAAAAAAACATGTCAATTTAAAAAATAAAACCCCTTAACGTACAAAAATGTAAGGGGTTTTGGTTAATCACACTTCCAATCTACGATTTTACTTGGATAACTTAATTAGGCTTTCAACTATATCCAATACAATCTTAGTTAAAAATAAAACCTGGATTAATAAATTAAATTCCATCTCTGACTATTAATATTTAAATTTTAGTTCTATCAGTAGGTACTGTACCCTTCATAATAGGCGATTAAGATTGGTTTAATATTACAAAGTTATACAGTCTAAAATAAAAATCAACTTTTTGAATGAAAGGTTATTAGCAAGTTATTAGTGCTTTATATAGAGTGATATAGCTAGTATAGTTATAATATGTAATAGGATGCTATTTTATAATTAATATATTCAAGTTAATCGTTATGAATATTTGTCATTAATATTGACTTGAAATAATTTCCAAACTATATTAAGACTAATAACACAAAACTTTATATATTTAAGTACTATTCATTCAAAAAGCTGGTCGTTAATATAGGTAAATTGAAAACACCATTAAGATGCAGTAAACAGTCAAATTCAATTAAATGCTAAAAAATTATTTTAAAAATATAGGTCCAGGTCCTTTGGTGGCAGCTGCATTTATAGGTCCTGGCACCGTAACTATTTGCACACTAGCAGGTGTGGGATTTGGTTTTGCATTGCTTTGGGCAATGATTTTTTCCATTATTGCAACTATAGTTTTGCAAGAAATGTCAGCGAGATTAGGGATTATTACCCAAAAAGGTTTGTCAGAAATTATACGATTTGAAATTAAAAACCCATTAGTTAGAGCGTTTGCAATTATTCTAATTTTATCAGCTATTGTTATTGGAAATGCGGCTTATGAAGCAGGCAATATAAGCGGTGGTATATTGGGTTTAGAAACCATTTTTGAAAACCCCGTATTTAATTTAGGAAGTGTTACAATTAACTCGTTTAGCTTAATTATTGGGATTGTGGCATTTATTGTATTGTACATTGGAAATTACAAAATACTTGAAAGGGCCTTGGTTACCTTAGTGATTTTGATGAGTATTTCGTTTTTAATTGCGGCTGTACTCACAAAACCAGATGTGACTGAAATTTTAAATGGAATTTTTAGCTTTAAACTACCAAAAGGAAGTCTTTTAGTGGTTATTGGTCTAATAGGAACTACGGTAGTTCCATATAATCTTTTTCTGCATGCGTCATTAGTTAAAGAAAAATGGAAGAATGCATCGGATATGAAATACGCTAGAAAGGATACGATAATCGCAGTAGTTTTAGGTGGTATGGTTTCAATGTGTATAATTATTGCAGCCGCCGCGATTCAGTCAGAACATATTAATAGTGCTGCTGATTTAGCATTAGGGCTTGAGCCTTTGTTTGGGAGTCTTTCAAAATATGTTTTAGCAATTGGTCTGTTTGCGGCAGGCATTACAAGTGCTATTACTGCGCCTTTAGCAGCGGCTTATGTGGCTACAGGCTGTTTAGGGTGGTCTTCTCATATGCGTTCAATAAAATTTAGAGCGGTTTGGATATTAGTTTTAGGTTTAGGGATTTTATTTTCTTCAATTGGAATTAAATCAATTGAAATAATAAAGTTTGCCCAAGTAACCAATGGCTTATTGCTTCCTCTTGTTGCAGGGTTTTTGATCTGGGTTATGAATAAGTCTTCTATTTTAGGAGTTTATAAAAACACCAGGGTGCAAAATTTTATTGCTTTTATAGTTTTGGGAATAGCTGTATTTTTAGGTTTAAAAAGTATATTGAAAGTTTTTGAAATATTGTAATGCAAAAATTAATTATTGATATTAATTGTGATGTAGGGGAAGGATTAAATAATGAGCACTTGTTGATGCCATATGTGTCTTCGTGTAACATTGCATGTGGCGGTCATGCTGGTGACCCAGATACCATGAGAGCCGTTGTGAGGTTGGCTAAAGAGCATCAGGTTAAGATTGGAGCGCATCCGTCATTTCCAGATAAAGAAAATTTTGGAAGACAAATTATTGAGATGTCATGTGCAGATCTTTATACTTCTTTAAAGCAGCAAATCAGGGATTTAATGACGGTGTTGCGTGAAGAGCATCTCATGCTGCATCATATTAAACCTCATGGTGCCTTATATAATTTAGCGGCAAGAGATGAAAGGACAGCGAATGTTGTTGTAGAGGTAGTCAAAAGTATTGCGCTACCTGTTTACCTGTATGCTCCATATAAATCGGTTTTAGCGGAAGTAGCAGAAAAGGAGCATATTGAGGTAACTTATGAAGCATTTGCTGACAGAAATTATAATAAAGATCTCACATTGGTCTCAAGGGCTAAAACAAATGCTATAATTGAGAATCTAGATTTAATGTTTGAGCATGTTCAAAATATGATATTTAATCAGAAAGTAAAAACCGTAGATGGAGTAGAAGTAGTTGTTAAAGCAGAAACATTTTGTGTTCATGGCGATAACCCTAAAGCGGTAAAATTGTTAGAAGGATTAAGTCAAAAACTGAAAGAACATCATGTTTTAATTCGATAAGATTTTGCTTAAATATGATCTTACATACAAGTCTTACGGGGAGCGGTCAATTTTAATAGAATGGCCTAAAAAAATTGATGAAAATATTCTTGAAGATATCCTTAATTTCAAAAATTGTATTATTGAAAGAAGTAATGAAGTAATAATTCAAATAAAGTCTGCATATAACTCGATATTAATTACTTATGATTTAGGTATAGACAATATCAATACCAAAATATCTACTCTTAAAACCTTATATTCGGCAAGAATTGAAACAGCATTACCAGTACGCAAACTTTGGAAAGTTCCTGTATGTTATGACCATGAATTTGCCTTGGATTTAGAGTATATTTCAAAGCTAAAAAAACTTTCAAAAACCGAGATTGTTAACATACATTCAACAGGCATTTACACTGTTTTTTTTATTGGGTTTTTGCCAGGGTTTTTATATTTGGGAGGTTTAGATAACCGACTAATTACACCTAGGAGGTCGACTCCAAGATTGCAGATTAATAAGGGAGATGTAGGTATAGGAGGAAGTCAAACTGGTATTTATCCCAATCAAAGTCCGGGAGGTTGGCATATTATAGGGAATTCTCCCATATTATTTTTTGATGCTTCAAAGAAAACACCCTGCTTTGCTAAAGCAGGAGATAAAATTCAGTTTGTACCGATTGATTTAAAAACTTACCGTCGTATTGAAGTTGAAATGCAAGCAGGTATTTATAATTTAGAAAGTGAGGTGATTGATGGTTAGGGTGATTAAGCCTGGGTTTTATTCTACTATTCAGGATTTAGGGCGATTAGGCTATCAAGATTATGGCGTTCCAATTTCGGGAGCAATGGATCAGTATTCATCACGTTTTGCCAATGCTGTACTAAACAACAAACCAGAAGCCGCTCTATTGGAGATCACCATGACTGGGCCAATTTTGGAGTTTCAAATCGAAACTTATATATGTATCTCTGGGGCAGATATGGCTCCCAAATTAAATGCTTCGCCTATTAAAATGAATAAAGTAGTGCATATATCACCCAATGACCTGCTTTCGTTTGGAGGTTTGACAACTGGATTTAGAGCTTATTTAGGGGTTTTTGGAGGGTTTCAAACTGGGCTATGTCTTGATAGCCGTAGTATGTTTAATTCTATTACTTCTACAGTTAAAATTGAAGCCAACCAATTACTACCAATACTTACGCCAAAGGTTAAATTTCCTAATGTAAATTCAAGTCTTAAATTTAAAAGTGAAATTTTTAATTCTTCTTGTATAGAAGTCTTTAAGGGACCCGAATTTGACTTGCTAAATTCGTCGCAACAAGAACGATTGTTTCAGCCATTTAGGGTTTCAGGTTCAAACAATCGTATGGGTTATCAATTAGAAGAGCTTCTGGAAAATAACCTACCATCAATTCTAACGTCTCCAGTGATGCCAGGTACAGTGCAATTAACACCTTCAGGAAGTTTAATCATTTTAATGCGAGATGGACAAACCACAGGGGGATATCCTCGGATTCTTCAGTTAAAGGAATCAGCTATTAATTTTTTGGCACAAACCTACAAGGGTAGTTTATTACAATTCAAGTTAGTTGATTAAAAATTTTGTAATAATCATAATTAATTGCGTAGGAATATTTATGTATTTTAGAGGGCAAACTTGAATGGTAACACATTTATAAATCTAACTAATCATGAAAAAAAGTATTCTATTTTTACTTGGTTTTTTGCTTGGTGCCGTAGCCACATACTTTTATTGTTGTGGTTATCTATCCATAGCTGAAGAAGAAATTGTAAAACCAATTGGGGTCATAACTCCTGCTCAAGCTAAAGTTTTGGATGCCAATTGGACTAAAACCAGAAAAAATGCCGTTGACAGCGCAGCGGGTCGTCCAGATAATAGATCGTCTTGGTGGTCTTTAGAAGATATTCAAAACTACTTGGCTTATGCCGAAAACCAAGCAGGAAGTTTGGGTTACGAGATGGATGGCATTCGCGTGTATTTGGGTGTGTATCCCAATAGTGCAGCTGAAGGGAAGGCCGATTATACAACGATGTTTGTTGTTCCAACAGGTAAAAAGTCACACTCTGAATCAAGTTTCAGTTTATTTAGTTGGTCAATGCAAAACGGTGGCGATAACATTCCTGGAGGAGATGTTTTAAATGATGGGGATCCTGGAGATCCACCTGGATCGGGCTACTAATAAAATCTTACGTGTTTGAAAGATTTCATCCTTAACAATTACTCCTTGATTTATAGGATCTTCATTGGAGCTTCGGCCTTTTTTGGACTTGTGACTTACAAAAAGTATAAAACCACCAATGTTAGGTATTTTATATTCTTTTTAGTTTACATTTTTTCCTTCGAATTATTGGCAGGTTATCCATCGGCTTTACACGATAACCCTTCTTTATCACATATTAAGGCGTTTTTAAAAGGCACTAAGTTTGAAAGGAATTTTTGGGTTTATAATTTGTTTTGGAATTTATTGAGTACCCTATTTCTTTCTTTTTACTATCATAAAATCATTAAAATTAAGCCTTACAAGGCGGTTGTTAAATGGGCTGCCATTATTTTTTTAGCAGCGGCAATTGTTTACTTAACTTTTAATTTTGATGAGTTTTTTAACCGTTCTGTGGTGTTCATTAAAATTATGGCACTTATTGTCATATTATTGAATATAGTCTTATATTTTATTGAAATTTTAAGAGGCGATAAGATACTAACCTTTTATAGATCGTTTAATTTTTATGCCAGTGCAGCTCTTTTAATTTGGTGGCTGGTCACTACGCCTGTTGTTTTTTATCAAATTTATTATAGTACTGCCGACTTAAACTTTATAAAATTGAGAGCACAAATATTTATATTCGCTAACATTTTTATGTATTCAACTTTTACATTTGCCTTATTATGGTCCAAACCGGAGAACAATTAGTAAGTACAGATGCCGAGAGGTATTTATTAGCATATATGGTTGTTGTTTTGCTGGTCATAACTACTCTGGTGATTGTGTTCTTTATTGTATTTCAAAAGCGAAAGAATAAGTTATTGATGGATAAAATAAAGCAACAACAACTATTTGATGAAGAGCTACAACAGGCTCAAACCGAGATTCAAGAGCAAACCCTTAAGCATGTTAGCTGGGAATTACATGACAATGTTGGTCAATTGTTGGCCTATGCCAATATGCAGCTTAATTTAATTGCTTCAAAAGCATCTGAAGACATTAAATCAAAAGTTAATGAAACCAAGGACGTGATAAAAGAAAGTCTTAAAGAAGTAAGGTCGCTTTCAAAATCCTTGAACAATGAAGTTATTTTGAATCTTGGTTTTGAAACGTCTATTGGCAATGAATTGAATCGCTTAAGGAAGATGAAGTTTGAGAGTGCAGAATTGTATATTAAAGGTGAAAAAGTAAATCTTTCCAATAAAAAACATGAAATTATTATGTTCAGAATTCTTCAAGAATTTTTCTCTAACTCGGTGAAATATTCTGAAGCTAAAAATTTAAAGGTCGAACTTGATTATCAACAAGATAAGTTATTGATTCAGGCTTCAGACGATGGCCTAGGCTTTAATATTGAAACTGCTCAAAAAGGATCTGGATTACTTAATATGCAGAGCAGAGCAGAGCTTATTCAAGCTCAGCTTGAATTAAAATCACGTCCAAACGAAGGTGTAAGGTTGACTTTAACATATCCACTGAATTCTTAATCCAAGCAAGCATTCCAAATTGGGTCATCAGGTAGAGGTGCAATAACGTGAATCTCATTATTAGACACTGGATGGGTGAAACGTAACTCTCTGGCGTGAAGGCTTATGCTGGCATCTTTATTACTTCTATCAAACCCATACTTAAGATCTCCTTTTATTGGGCAGCCAATACTGGCTAATTGTACGCGTATCTGGTGATGTCGTCCTGTTTCTAATTCAATTTCAAGCAAATAATAATTATCTAATTGTTTTAACAGTTTGTAATGAAGTATTGCTTTTTTACTCTGATTCTTTTCTTTTGAATATGCAGTAGACTTATTATTTTTTGGGTTTTTAATCAACCAATGTACAAGCGTAGCTTGTGGTTGTTGAGGTGTATTTTTTACAATTGCCCAATAGGTTTTTTTTGCACTTTTTTCAGAGAATAATTTATTAAGTCGTGGTAAGGCCTTGCTTGTTTTTGAAAACATCACAACACCGGTTGTAGGACGGTCTAATCGATGTACAACACCTAAATACACATTACCAGGTTTGTTGTATTTTTCCTTGATATAGTCTTTTACGACCTCACTTAAGGGTTGATCTCCTGTTTTATCACCTTGTACAATATCACCAGCGCGTTTATTGACAACGATAATGTGATTGTCTTCATATAAGACAATTAAGTTGTTTTTGTTGGAAAGTGTTTTTTCGGCCACTAAATAACGAGTCGTTAACTAATATTGTTCCTCTTCGCTTGGGAAATCTACAGATTTTACATCAGAGACATATTGGGAAATGGCTTTAGTCATATCTTCAAATAAGTTCATATATCGACGTAAAAATCGTGGATGGAATTCGTGGGTCATTCCAAGCATGTCGTGAAGTACTAACACCTGACCATCAACGCCGTTTCCAGCTCCTATGCCAATCACTGGAATACTCACACTCTCGGCAACTTCTTTAGCTAATTGCGCAGGAATTTTTTCTAAAACAATAGCAAAACAACCTATTTTTTCGAGCATTAAAGCGTCTTGCTTTAGCTTCTCAGCTTCTTGTTCTTCCTTTGCTCTTACGGTATAGGTTCCAAACTTGTATATAGATTGTGGGGTTAGTCCTAGATGCCCCATAACTGGTATTCCCGCATTTAAAATACGTTTAATAGATTCTTTAATTTCTTGGCCACCTTCCATTTTTACGGCATGTCCGCCACTCTCTTTCATAATTCTAATTGCAGATCTCAAAGCTTCTTTAGGATCGCTCTGATAGCTTCCAAACGGGAGATCAACAACAACTAATGCTCTATCTATCGCCCTGATGACAGAAGACGCATGGTAAATCATTTGGTCTAAAGTAATGGGCAGTGTAGTTTCATGTCCGGCCATCACGTTACTTGCTGAATCACCAACGAGAATCACATCAATTCCAGAGCCGTCTACTATTTTGGCCATGGTATAATCGTAGGCAGTGAGCATTGATATTTTCTCACCTTTAGCCTTCATATCTACCAAAGTTTTTACCGTAATTCTTTTGTAATCGTTTTTAGCTGCAGACATAATTTTAAAGTTTGATGTAAAAATAAAGAGTTTTGAGCAACTTTTGGGTAAATGAATGTGAAATCCTAGTATCTTTAAAACTTTCAAACACTAAAATGAACATGAATAAAACGATTATTATTGTAATTTTCCTTTTTGGATTAAATGGATTTTCCCAATCTAAATCAGAACTAGAAGTCAAACAAACCATCCTTTCATTTTTTGATGGATTTCATAAGCAAGATAGTTTGGCAATTAAGCCACATGTAAGTGAATCTGTTATATTACAAACCATAGGCAATAATGCAGAAGGTATGCCGAGTGTAAAAACAGTTGGTTTTGGTAATTTTTTAAAATCCATAACTTCAATTCCAAAAAATCAGAAATTTGAAGAAAAACTTCTAGGATTTAATATTCAGGTCGATGGCCCGATGGCACATGCCTGGACACCTTACGAATTTTGGTTTGATGGAAAATTTAGTCACTGTGGTGTTAACTCGTTCCAGTTATTTAATGAAAACGGGAAATGGAAAATTGTGTATTTAATTGATACTAGAAGAAAAATTGGTTGTGAAACGAATGATTAACAATCAGACATGTTAACACCAATTGCCAGACCGCCTTCAGAAGTTTCTTTATATTTTGTATTCATATCCTTTGCAGTTTCCCACATGGTTGCAACCACCTTGTCCAAAGGTACCTTTACATTTTTTGGATCGGTATCAATTGCTAATTCAGCAGCGTTTATGGCTTTTATAGCACCCATGGAGTTGCGTTCAATACAAGGAATTTGAACCAATCCTCCAATAGGGTCACAAGTAAGTCCTAAATGGTGTTCCATAGCAATTTCAGCAGCAATTAAAACTTGGTCAGGCGTACCACCAAGAAGCTCGCATAATGCACCAGCAGCCATGGCCGCAGAAACACCTATTTCGGCCTGACAACCACCCATGGCTGCAGAAATTGTAGCACCTTTTTTAAATATGCTTCCTATTTCACCAGCAACTAAAAGAAACTTTTTGACATGTTCAAAATCGGCTTCATGGTTTTCAATCACCATATAATACATCAAAACTGCGGGGATGACACCTGCACTACCATTGGTGGGGGCAGTAACTACGCGACCTAACGACGCATTTACTTCATTTACAGCTAAAGCAAAGCAACTTACCCATTTAAGAATCTGTCTAAATTTAACTTCAGTTTTCCGTATGGTTTCTAACCATTCTTGAGGCGTAGTATAGGGTAAATCGCCAATTAACTTTTGGTGACTATCAAAAGCACGCCTGCGTACATTTAACCCTCCGGGTAAATTTCCTTCAGTATGACAACCAATGTACATGCACTCCAACATGGTGTCCCAAATACGTTTGAGTTCAAAATCTATCTGTTCTGGTGTACGTATTGATTTTTCGTTTTCCAGAACTACGCTAGAAATTGGCATTTTTAACTGGTTACAATAGTTTAATAGCTCTGTTCCTAATTGGATGGGATAAGGAAAGGTGTTGAAAAATATTTCCTTATTCTTTTTTGAGTTCTTGCGTTCTTCCTTAACCACAAATCCACCACCAATTGAGTAAAACGTAGAGCTCGTTTTTTTACCATTTACCGTTGCAGTAAATTTTAATCCATTCGCATGAAAAGGTAAAAATTGTTTATTGAAAACGATATCTGATTTAGGGTCAAAGTCAATAACCTTTTCGTTGTTTAAAGGCAATTGCTTGGTATTGTTTATTGAAGCTATAACTATATCAATGGTTTCGGTTGGAATGGTTTCTGGATCGGCACCACTCAATCCTAACATGATGGCATAATCTGTAGCGTGCCCCTTTCCAGTTAATGACAAAGAGCCATATAAGTCAACTTGTACACGTTCCACTGCATCAAACTTGTTATTTTCCTTAAGCTCTTTTATCCAGCGTTGAGCCGCTCTCCAAGGCCCTAAAGTGTGGGAGCTTGAAGGCCCGACACCAATTTTCAACATATCGAAAACCGAAATACATTCCATGTACGAAAACGTTATAGATTTTGGACAAATATAAAGTCTTTAAAAGAATATATATGTAAAGAAGAATAAAACTTTAAATGATTAAAATGACACCTTGTCATATTTTTTGTCATGGCATAATCATTGTCATATACCTTACGAATTTAAAAATGAACAATCAATATAGGTTTCTGGTTTAACAGGGACTAATTAATACAAAAGAGAACAATTATGAGTAAGATTATTGGAATCGATTTAGGAACAACCAACTCTTGTGTTTCGGTAATGGAAGGAAGCGAGCCAGTTGTTATTCCTAATGCGGAAGGTAAACGTACAACACCATCTGTCATTGCCTTTGTAGACGGAGGTGAAATTAAAGTTGGTGACCCAGCAAAACGTCAGGCCGTAACAAACCCAACAAAAACAGTTTATTCTATTAAACGTTTTATGGGTAACAAATATTCTGAATCTAAAAAAGAAGCAGAACGTGTACCTTATAAAGTAGTAAAAGGGGATAACGATACTCCTAGAGTTGATATTGATGGGCGTTTATATACCCCACAAGAATTATCGGCGATGATTCTTCAAAAAATGAAGAAAACTGCTGAAGATTATTTAGGGACAACCGTTAGTGAAGCGGTTATTACTGTTCCAGCTTATTTTAACGATTCACAACGTCAAGCAACTAAAGAAGCAGGTGAAATCGCAGGATTAAAAGTTCGTCGTATAATTAACGAACCAACAGCTGCTGCATTAGCATATGGTCTTGACAAGAAGGGGAAAGACCAAAAAATTGTTGTATTTGACTTTGGAGGTGGAACCCATGATGTGTCGATCTTAGAGTTAGGGGATGGTGTTTTTGAAGTATTGTCAACTGATGGTGATACCCATTTAGGTGGTGATGACGTTGATCAAAAAGTAATTGATTGGTTAGCTGACGAATTTAATAAGGACGAAAGCATTGATTTACGTAAAGACCCAATGGCCTTACAGCGTTTAAAAGAAGCTGCTGAAAAAGCTAAAATTGAATTATCATCATCTGCACAAACCGAAATAAACTTGCCTTATGTTACTGCTACTGCTAGTGGACCAAAACACTTGGTGAGAACATTAACTAGAGCTAAATTTGAGCAACTGATTGATGACTTGGTAAAACGCACAATTGAACCTTGTCAATCAGCACTTAAAGCTGCTGGTCTAACTAAAAATGATATCGATGAAATCATCTTAGTTGGGGGGTCAACTCGTATTCCAGCAGTACAATCGGCTGTAGAAAAATTCTTTGGTAAAGCACCGAGTAAAGGTGTGAATCCAGATGAGGTGGTTGCTGTAGGTGCAGGAATCCAAGGTGGTGTTTTAACAGGAGATGTTAAAGATGTATTACTTTTAGACGTAACACCATTATCACTTGGTATTGAAACTATGGGTAATGTGATGACTAAATTAATTGAAGCCAACACAACAATCCCAACTAAAAAGTCACAGGTATTCTCTACCGCAGCCGATAATCAACCTTCTGTTGAGATTCATGTTTTGCAAGGAGAAAGAGCTATGGCTGCCGACAATAAAACTATTGGACGTTTCCATTTAGATGGAATTCCACCAGCAAGACGTGGTACACCTCAAATTGAAGTAACTTTTGATATTGATGCCAATGGGATCATTCATGTAACGGCTACAGATAAGGCGACCAATAAAACGCAGGATATTCGTATCGAAGCTTCTTCAGGCTTAACAGAAGAAGAAATTCAAAAGATGAAAGCTGATGCTGAAGCAAATGCTGAAGCAGATAAAAAAGCTAAAGAAAAAGCAGATAAATTGAATGCGGCTGATGCTATGATTTTCCAAACAGAAAGTCAACTTAAAGAGTTTGGTGACAAATTATCAGATGATAAAAAGAAACCAATTGAAGAAGCTTTAGAAGAGTTGAAAAAAGCCTTTGAAACAAAAGATTTAGAGGTTATTGATCCAGCTTTAGAGAAAATCAATGAGGCTTGGAAAGTTGCTAGTGAAGAAATGTACAAAGCACAAGCTGAAGCACAACAAGGTGCAGCTCAACCAGGTCCTGATGCAAGCCAAAATGGACAGGCAGAAGGTAGCGATGTTGAAGACGTAGACTTCGAAGAAGTTAAGTAAACATCAAAATGCTGAAAACATTTCAGCATCTCAATATAAATGTAAAAACGCAACCAATTTGGTTGCGTTTTTTTTATATCTATTAGTCAAGTTTAGTTGTATACCAGTGACATGTCACTTTGTACATCTATTTTTAAGTTCTTGCGTTTACCGTCCTTTCTTAATTGTACTTTATATCTTTTTTTGGCACCTGTTTTGTGATTGTACTGTACAGAATAGGAATTACTGTGAGCTATCCATCCAGGATATTCTTTATAAACCGACTGGCGCAAATAATGTGGTAAGAGGACATCTTCAAATCGTTCATTAGAAGAAATGATAAATCCTTCAGAATCGTAAGAAGTTTTAACATTAAAACTATCACCAGCGAAATCTACAAGATATCCTTCATATTCTTTGTCAAAGACCTCTGACTTACTTAAATCATAGGTAGCAACCTTATATTCGATATCTTTTACCGAATTGGGAGTGTTATCATCAAAGGCTTCACTTAGATATTTGCTGTTAGCAGAAATAACTACATTTTTCAAGCCAACATTTTCGGCTTCAGGGTCTGTTTCAGATTCAGATTGAGAATAGGCTAGGGTGGTTAGTCCTAAAAATAATAAACCAAACAATTGAGTTTTCATAATATTAGAGTTTTAAATTTTTACGTAATTAAAATTCTAATTTTAAAGATGGTTATGGACTAACTATTAAAAACTCATTAAAGGTGATGGTGATGATTGTGATGATTTTGATTGATGAATTTATAAAGTATGCCGTTTAAAATTATTACTTAAATATAGAAATCATAATTTTATTTAAAGTGCTTGTTAAGAATGTTTTATGAGAATTTTAATATAATATTAGTATTTGCAGGGGTTTAAACATTGTTTTCTCCCATAAATATTATGCATGCATAACAAAATTAGTATATTTGTTACATCTTAATTTATTATAAATGACAGCTAAACTCAACGAATTACTTAAAATCAATTACCCCATCATCCAAGCTCCAATGTTTTTGGTTTCAAATACTTCTATGGTTATTGAAGCTATGAAGAGTGGAATTGCCGGTTGTATTCCAGCCCTAAATTACCGAACACTTGACGAACTTCGAGCGGCAATACTAGAATTAAAAGCTAATAAAGTTGAAGGGGGAGCTTTTGGTTTCAATTTAATAGTTAATAAATCAAATATTAAATATAAAGGGCAGCTAGAAGTATTGTGCCAAGAAGGCTGTGATTTTATTATAACTTCATTAGGTAGTCCAGAGGAAACTATTAAGCAAGCCCATAAAGCTGGAATAAAAGTATTTTGTGACGTGGTAGATTTAAAATTTGCACAAAAAGTTGAAGCTTTAGGTGCCGATGCCGCCATTGCTGTTAATAATGAAGCGGGAGGGCATAGAGGTAATTTATCACCCGAGGATCTCATTAAATTGTTGACGCAAAACATTTCAATCCCTGTAATTTCAGCTGGTGGTGTGGGATGTAGAGCTGATGTAGATAAAATGTTAAGCCATGGGGCCGCTGGAGTATCAGTAGGTAGTCCTTTTATTGCATCGATTGAAGCCAATGTAACAGAAGAGTATAAGCAAGCCTGTGTAGATTATGGAGCAAATGATATTATTGTAACTGAACGCATTTCAGGTACGCCTTGTACTGTAATAAACACGCCTTATGTTCAAAAAGTGGGTACTAAAGCGACGTGGTTAGAATCGATTTTAAATAAGAACAAAAAACTTAAAAAATGGGTAAAGATGATTCGATTTTCAATAGGTATGCGTGCTACTGAAAAAGCAGCGAAAGAGGTTACCTATAAAACCGTTTGGGTAGCAGGACCCAGCATCGAACATACCCGAGCCATTTTACCAACTAAAGAAATTATCAAGAATTTAATCACAAAGTGAGAAAGTGAAATTCACTAATGCTTATTAAACATGAGTTTTATTGTTAATAACTCGATAAAAGTCCTTCAATTCAGATTCTGATTTAAAACTTAAAAAAATTATTTTCGTTATTGAATTTTGAATAAGCTTATTCTTTGAACTCTATAGATCTTTTCTCTGGTTGTGGCGGTATGACGCTTGGCTTTCATTGGGCTGGGTTTAATTCGGTTTTGGCTTCAGATATTGATGAAAATTGCGAAAAAACCTTTACCAGAAACTTTCCCGAAACGCCTTTTTTATGTGGTGATTTGTCAAATTTCACCAAAGTAGATTTTGATAATATCATTAATACAAAACAGATTGATGTGATATTAGGAGGTCCACCTTGTCAGGGCTTTAGTTTAGCTAATAAACGAAGAAATAAAGTATCTGAAGATCCTAGAAATAAACTGTTTTATGAGTTCGTAAAAACAATTGATTGGTACAATCCAAAGGCCTTTGTGATGGAAAACGTTAAAGGCTTGTTGTCTATGCAATCCGGACAAGTGATGCAACAGATTTTAGAAGAATTTCAATCGGCAGGACAATTTGGTTATGAGGTGCGTTACGAAGTCTTAAAAGCCTCTGATTACGGAGTGCCACAATCCAGAGAACGCGTCATTGTTATCGGAATAAGGAAAGATTTAAATAAAATTCCATTATTTCCTTCAAAAAAAGAAGCAAAAGAAATAACCGTTGGTGAAGCGATTTCAGATTTACCAGACATTAATGCCGGCGAAGGGGAAGTCTTAATGCCGTATTTATCTCTGCCTAAAAACAACTATCAAAAATTAATGCGGAAACATTCAAAGCAAGTGTATAATCATATAGCTATGAAACATACACAGCGCTTGATTGATCGTTTTAAAGCGATAAAGCCTGGTCAAAATTTATTGGATGTATGGGAAACTCACGGAGCGGTGAAACGTGGTAGCCCAAATGAAAAATCAAAAATTAAATTCAGTCAGAATAATTTACGCCTTTTTAAAGATAAACCTGCACCAACTATTGCGGCTTCTTTTCAAAGTAATTTTATTCACCCGTATCTAGACCGGAATTTTACAGCTAGGGAAGGTGCACGATTGCAGTCCTTTCCTGATGATTTTATATTTGAAGGTATGCGAACCAAAATGAGTTGGGAAAAAGGTTTGAGCCAATACCAGCAGATAGGTAATGCAGTACCACCTTTAATGGCTTATGAAATCGCAATTAGTTTAAAATCAACTTTAATTGAAAACGTTCATGTTCTGGAGGAAGTTAAAAAAGAGAAAGCTGTTAATTAGGCATTTAAATCTTTGAGTTTTTTGCTAGTTAAATAGCGTTCTTTATAACAGATTATTTTTTTAAGTTTCAAAAAATGAGTAATTTACAAGTTGTACCATCTGCCTGCTTACCTTTTTAATTTTAAAATTATACATTATGAAAAAAGGAACGATTAAAGTCAGTGTTTTATATCCGTATGGCGAAGGCAAAACATTTGATATGGGATATTATTGTAACACACATGTTGCAATGGTTTCAGGATTATTGGGTGAAGCTATAATTGGAGCAACTATCGAGAAAGGTATCGCTGGAGGAGCTCCCAATTCTCAACCAACCTATGTTGCCATGGGTAATTTGTATTTCAATTCAATGGATGCATTTCAAAATTCCTTTGGTCCAAACGCAGATAAAATTTTGGGAGATATACCAAATTATACTAATATAGAACCAATAATACAGATTAGTGAAGTGATGGTTTAATACATTGTATTTGAATAGTATAGTTTATAATCGTAGATAAAGCGTTTCTTTAATGTTAGACCATTCCTCCTTTAATATGCCATAACAACTGGTACTCCTTCTAAAACCATCAGACATTACAGTGTCTTTACGAAGAATACCTTCAAAAGTGGCGCCTAATTTTTCAACAGCTTTTCTAGAACGGATGTTACGTTCATCAATCCTGAATTCTACTTTCTCAAAATTTAAAGTTTCAAAGGCGTATTCTAGCATTAAAAATTTTATATGTAAGTTGAGCCCTGTTCCTTGGAAATCTTGGCCTAGCCAAGTCCAGCCAATATGAAGTACTTTATTTTCCCAATGTATGAGTCCAAACCTAGTGCTTCCAGCATAAGCCTGTTTTAGTTTATCAAATACAATAAATGGAATGGCGGTTTTATTGTAATAATTATCAACTGCCGTTTGGACATACGATTTCAATTTTTCTGGAGTTGAAATATCTGAAGGGGAATAATAAATTAGATCTTTTTCTTGAGCAATTGGAAGCAGGTGCATATAATTGCTTAAATCTAATAGCGAAAGTTTAACACGCTTATTTTCGAGAACAGGAATCTTCATAATTTTAAAGATGTTATAAAATTGACATTAACTACATGCTTGCCTTCAAACGGATGAATTTGAAGTTGATTTCCAAACAATTCTAAAGCTCTATTCTTTTCTTCCATCATACGTTCTTCATTTAAATATTCATCTTTAGTGCCATATACTAAATGTGCTTTTGTATTTAAAAAGTCTAAATCCTGTGGCTTTAGTTCTTTTGGAATTCCTCCAGAATGCATTATAACGTGTGAACAAATAAGCTTCTTTTTAGCGATATAACGTAATGCCACACTTACACCTTGTGAGTAGCCAAACACAATTAAATGGACATTTTTAGGCAATTTTTCAGCTTCAAAAACAGCATCAAAATAGCGCATGACGTTTTCAGTTTCTTTTAATGTGTTTTCCTTGGTCAGCCAGCTCGCACCAACATGTTTAAATGTTGGAGCAATGTAATATTTACTTTGTGCTTGTGGCGCAATAATATAATGGTCAGTTGGATTTAAACCTTCAAAATATTTCAAAAAATAACGACTTAAATACCCCATACCATGGCACACAAACCAAACATATTTTGTTTGATCTGTTAAGTTATTCAAGGTGCTGTATGAATTTGTTGAGGTATAGGATAATTCTTTTTCTTCTGAATTCATTTTTTGGATTGGTTTTGTACTTTTACGAAAATAAGTTTTTATATGGAATTATCTAAAGAAGATTTAATTGCTCAAACCAATAAAGTATGTAAAAATACGTTAATGGAAACGCTTCAGATTGAATTTACCGATTTTGGAGATAACTGGCTTGCTGCAAAAATGCCGGTCACCCAAAGAGTTTATCAACCCGCTGGTATTTTACATGGCGGTGCTACGGTTGCATTAGCTGAAAGTGTTGGTAGTTTTGCATCTCATATATTTTTAAATTTAAATGAAGTTTTTGTGAGAGGGATTGAAATCAATGCCAATCATTTAAAGAGTGTTTCAGAAGGTTTTGTTCATGCTAAAGCTATTTTTATTCATAAAGGAAGAACAACACAACTTTTGGAAATTAAGATTACTGATGATCATGATAATTTAATTTCAATTTGCAAGCTAACCACTATTTCCCTTCCAAAAAAGAAATAATGCATTTGGAAGATTTTTTTAAACAGATTGATTCGCATTGCCAACAAGCGCTACCTTTTGTAGCTTATAGAAAACCTGATTCAGAACAAGTAAAGGCCTTACTTCAAGAGGACATTTCACTTTATAATACTTCAGATTTTACCGAATCTGGTTTTGTGTTTGCACCTTTTGATGACAATGAAGTTGCTGTTTTAATACCATTAGGGCATTCAAAAAGTATTTCTGCTCAAATAACTGAAGAGGACCTTCAATTTAATAAAACATTAGACTTGATTGTTGAAGTCCATTCTGATAAAGAGTTTCATATAAATTTAGTTCAAAAAGGAATCAATGCCATTGAAAAAGGCACACTAAAAAAAGTAGTCTTAGCGCGAACTGAAATCCTATTACATTCAGACCCAAATCCTATAGAAATATTCAAAAGATTATTAGCTAATTATCCAACGGCTTTTGTGTATTGTTTTCATCACCCAAAAGTGGGAATTTGGCTGGGTGCAACTCCAGAGACCCTATTGAAAATGGAAGGCAGACGGTTGTTTACTACTTCATTGGCAGGAACTCAAAAGTTTACAGGTAACATGGATGTGATTTGGCAAGAAAAGGAACGTAATGAGCAGCAATTAGTAACTCATTTTATACAGGATAATTTAAACACCTTGGCAAATCATTTGCAAACAAGTGAACCACAAACGGTTAAAGCAGGTAATGTTTTACACCTAAAAACAGATATTTCTGCCACAATTGATGTAGATCAGGTAGGTATTAAACAAATATTAAACGTTTTACACCCAACTCCTGCAATTTGCGGACTACCCAAGGAATCGGCAAAGGAATTCATATTAAAAAACGAAAATTATAATCGCGAATTTTATACAGGTTTTCTCGGCGAACTAAATTTTGTAGTAAAAAACGAAAGAAGTTCTAATAGACGCAATATTGAAAACAGGGCCTATACTAGTGTGAAAAAGGTTTCTAATGTATTTGTTAACCTTCGTTGTATGCAAATTAAAAAAAATGAAGCTATACTTTATGTTGGAGGCGGCATCACTTCAGATTCTAATCCAGAATTAGAGTGGGAAGAAACAAAAAATAAAGCACAAACTATGAAAAGTGTGCTTTAAGGATTTGTTTGTGCTTTCTATTACTTAATTTTGTAGGCAGATTAAAAAATTAAATGAAGTACCCGAAAATTCCACTTGCACAGACAGTTATAGAGCTTTGCAAATCTCATCAAATAAAGCATATTGTAATTTCTCCAGGAAGCCGAAATGCACCTTTAACAATTGGTTTTACAAATAACGACTACTTTAAATGTTATAGTATTGTAGATGAGCGTTGTGCTGCATTTTTTGCTTTAGGTATAGCACAACAACTAAAACATCCTGTGGCCTTATTATGCACGTCAGGGAGTGCATTATTGAATTATTATCCCGCGATAGCTGAAGCGTTTTACAGCGATATTCCTCTAATTGTTTTATCTGCAGACAGACCTAAACATTTAATTGGCATAGGTGATGGACAAACTATTAATCAGCAGGATGTATTTGCCAATCATATTTTGGAATCGGTTAATTTAAAGTTGGATCTTAAAGATGAACACAGACTTCCAGATGATGAAGATTTACCCATTTTTAAGAGCATTGAAGATAAGTTGGAACGCTTTTTAGGTCTGCAACAGGATATTCAAACATCTAATGAAATTGAAATTAATTCGGCCATTCAGAGAGCCGTTTTAAAATCGGGACCAGTTCACATAAATGTTCCGTTTGACGAACCATTATATGAAATGGTTGATAATTTGAGCATCAAATTAAAACCTGTGAAATTAGAGACAAAGGCCCACAAAATTGACGATTTTGAAATCAAGCAATGTTTGGAGGATTGGAATGAAGCTTCTAAAAAAATGATTTTGGTTGGTGTTAATCACCCCAATAGTATTGAACAAAAATGGCTTGATGAATTGGCGGCCGATGATAGTGTTCTGGTGTTTACAGAGACGACCTCTAATCTCAATCACAATGAATTTTTTCCAAGTATTGATAAAATTATCGCTCCACTTGACGATAATGAGTTTAAGCAACTACAGCCTGAAATATTATTAACTTTTGGAGGATTAATAGTTTCAAAAAAGATAAAAGCATTTTTACGCAAGTATCAACCAAAACAACATTGGCATATTGGAGAAAAGGAAGCTAACGATACCTTTTTCTGTTTAGAAAAGCAGATTACAATTGATCCAAATACTTTTTTTTCGAAATTTTTGCCTAAAATCACGCATTACGTAAAGAGTGACTATAGAAGGGTTTGGGATGAGGTGAAAAAATATCGAGCACAGCGTCATAACGATTATCTCAAAGAATTAGAATATTCTGATTTAAAGGTATTTGATGTGGTTTTAAAATCCTTGCCAGATAACTCTAATTTGCAATTAAGTAATAGCTCAACGGTTCGCTATGCGCAATTGTTTGATCTCAATAAAACCTTACAGGTGTATTGTAATAGAGGTACAAGCGGGATAGATGGGAGTACCTCAACAGCTATTGGATGCGCAACAATAAATGAACAGCCAACAGTTTTATTATCAGGTGATTTGAGCTTTTTTTATGACAGTAATGCGCTGTGGAATAACTACATTCCAAATAGTTTTAGGATTATAGTTATTAACAATCAGGGTGGTGGAATATTTAGAATTTTACCTGGTCATAAAGACACCGAAAATTTTGATGCCTTTTTTGAAACCAAACATAATTTGAGTGCAAAACAGCTCTGTAAAATGTATCATTTTGAGTACACATCGGTGGCCGATGAAAAGCAATTAAAACTGAAATTAAAAGGCTTTTATTCAGAATCTGAACGCCCTAAACTGTTAGAAATCTTTACACCGCGAACACTTAATGATTCGATTTTATTGGACTATTTTAAGTATTTGAAATAAGTTATTTTAGTAATCTAAAGTTGCGTTCATTTTTAACATTCTAATCTTATATATTATTACCTTTGCCACATGATACAAATTGGTGACTACAACACGCTTGAAATTCTTCGTGAAACAGATCAAGGATTATATATAGCAGATGATGAAGGTAATGAGGTACTGTTACCTAATCGCTACGTTCCAGAAAATTTTAAAATTTGGGAAAAATTAGAGGTGTTTGTTTATTTAGATAATGAAGAACGCCCAGTAGCGGTTACAGATAAACCATACATAAAGGTTAATGAATTTGCCTTGTTGCGTTGTAATGAAGTGACTCAGCATGGTGCTTTTCTTGATTGGGGCTTATTAAAGGAGCTATTTTGTCCTTTTAAAGAGCAAGCCTTTAAAATGAAAGCTGGTGGCTGGTATTTGGTGTATTGTTATTTAGATGAAGAAACAGGTAGATTAGTCGCTTCAAGTAAAACGAATCGTTTTTTAGACAATAAAGTATTAACAGTTGAAAAATTTGAAGAAGTTGATCTTATTGTATCACACCCTTCAGAAATAGGAATGAATGTTATAGTGAATAAAAAACATTCAGGATTAATTTTTAAAGATGACATTTATAAAGATTTAAGTGTTGGTGACCGTTTGAAAGGTTACGTGAAAAAAATACGGCCTGATAATAAGCTAGATATTGTTTTAGGAAAAATAGGTTATCGAAATATCGAACCTAATGCCGAAACCATAATGCAAGAATTAGAAGATAATGATGGCTTTTTGAAATTAACAGATAAGTCTGATCCCGAAACCATTAAGCAATCTCTAGAAATGAGTAAAAAAAGTTTTAAAAAAGCAATTGGAACTTTGTACAAGCAACGATTGATAGAAATTAAAGATGATGGAATTTATTTAGTTTAATTGTGTTGCACACCTTTAAATATAAGTTATGAGCGAAGTAAAATGGAAAACAGCTAAAGAGTATACCGACATTACGTACAAAAAATGTAATGGAGTAGCTCGAATCGCGTTTAATAGACCGGATATTCGAAATGCCTTTAGACCTAAAACTACTAGCGAGTTGTATGATGCATTTTATGATGCCAACGAAGATGTTAATATAGGCGTCGTTTTATTGTCGGCAGAAGGCCCTTCAACAAAAGATGGTGTTTGGAGTTTTTGTAGTGGAGGCGATCAAAAAGCCAGAGGTCACCAAGGCTATGTAGGCGAAGATGGCTACCATCGTTTAAATATACTTGAAGTTCAACGTTTAATTCGGTTTATGCCCAAAGCAGTCATCGCTGTTGTTCCTGGGTGGGCCGTTGGTGGAGGTCACAGTCTTCATGTGGTTTGTGATTTAACGCTGGCGAGTGAGGAACATGCTATTTTTAAGCAAACTGATGCTGATGTGACTAGTTTTGATGGCGGTTATGGATCTGCTTACTTGGCAAAAATGGTAGGACAAAAAAAGGCTAGAGAAATATTCTTTTTAGGGCGAAATTATTCAGCTACAGAGGCTTATAATATGGGTATGGTTAATGCTGTTATACCTCATAAAGATCTTGAGGCAACAGCTTATCAATGGGCACAAGAAATTTTGGCAAAATCTCCAACCTCTATAAAAATGCTTAAATTCGCCATGAATTTGACAGATGATGGTATGGTTGGTCAACAAGTTTTTGCTGGAGAAGCTACACGATTAGCGTATATGACCGATGAAGCTAAAGAAGGTCGCGACGCATTTTTGGAAAAGCGGAAACCTAATTTTGATAAAAAATGGATACCTTAATCTCCAAAACCAATATTAATGAATAATCTAAAGCCTTGGTTGTCTGCTATTCGACTAAGAACGCTTCCACTATCTATTTCAGGGATCATCGTTGGTACTTGTTTTGCATATTATAATGGGTTTTTTAATATAGCCGTGTTTGTACTCGCAATTTTAACTACGGTTAGCCTTCAAGTACTTTCTAATTTGGCCAATGACTATGGAGATGGTATAAAGGGTACTGATAATGATTCAAGGGTTGGCCCTACAAGAGCAATTCAAAGTGGCGCAATAACGCCACAACAGATGTTCGAAGCGATAAAAATTAATATACTGATTATTATCTTATTGGTTTTCTTACTCCTTTATAATGCGTTTGGTAATGGGCATTTTCTATATATCTTATTGTTTGTTGGTTTAGCAGCTTTTTCTGTTTATGCCGCCATTAATTACACTATGGGTAAATCGGCCTATGGATATAAAGGGTTAGGTGATGTTTTTGTATTTATTTTTTTCGGGTTGGTTAGTGTAGTGGGTAGTTATTTTTTGTATGCTAAACAATTAGATCATCATGTGTTTTTACCTGCAACTGCATTGGGCTTGTTAAGTGTAGGGGTTTTGAACCTCAATAATATGCGCGATTCAGAGACTGATAAGCAATCTAATAAAATTACTTTGGCTGTAAAGTTAGGGAGTAAGGCTTCAAAAATTTATCATTTTATACTTATTGGTGGTGCAATTCTTATTTCATTCTTATTCGCCCTCCTATATTATTCGTCTGTTCTCAATTTTTTGTGTTTTTTAGCTTATATCCCACTTATTATTCATTTAAAAAATATTTCTAACGCAAAACAGCCAAACGATTTTGATTCACAATTAAAGGTCTTGGCACTCACTACTTTTTTGTTTTCAATTCTTTTAGGAGTAGGTTATATTTTATAATCTGTTTTTATTAAGCACTTTTTTGTATTTTCAAGTTAAATTTTAAAAACATGAAAATTACATTTTACGGTCATGCTTGTCTTGGGATAAAAGTTAATGATGTTCATATTTTAGTTGATCCATTTATTTCTGGAAATCCAAAAGCCTCAAACGTTGATGTTACTACACTAAAGGCAGATTATATCTTACTTACTCATGCACATCAGGACCATATTTTAGACGCTGAAGCGATTGCAAAACGCACCAATGCAGTTATTGTTTCAAACTATGAAGTAGCAACACATTATGAAAAGCTCGGACTAGAAGTACACCCAATGAATCATGGCGGACAGTGGGATTTTGAGTTTGGAAACCTTAAATATGTTAACGCCATTCATACGTCTTCATTTCCAGACGGAAGTTATGGTGGTCAACCGGGAGGATTTGTAATTGAAGGCGAGCGAAAAAATATTTATATCGCTGGAGATACAGCTTTAACGATGGATATGAAATTGATTCCTATGCAAACCCAGCTCGATTTAGCTATTTTACCTATAGGAGACAATTTTACAATGGGCGTAGATGACGCCATTTTAGCCAGTGATTTTATACAATGCGACAAAATTTTAGGCTACCATTTTGATACTTTTGGTTATATAGAAATCGATCATGAAGAAGCCAAGCGTAAGTTTTTTGATAAAGATAAAGACCTCATGTTATTAGAAATAGGAGAGAGTATTGAACTGTAATAAGATTTGAACACATTTAATAATAAGTTTATAACTACAAAACGATCATGAACATCAAAAAACAGAATTATTTACTTATTATAGGTACGGTTTTATTATCTAGTTTATCCTTTTCTCAACCCATGATGAATCAAATCATGGAGTCTCCACCAGAGGTAATGATGCAGCCTGGTGAAGATTGGCATCCAGAGGCTAAACATTTAGGCCCTGGGTTTTTTTTACATAACCGACCTCAATTTGAAGTATACTCAAAAAGTAATCAAGTATTTGCAGGTACTGAACAAGGTAATCTTTATTTTAGAACTCTAGGATCAGACAAATTCGATATTTCGATAAAACCAAATGAAGGCTTATACTGGGATATTGATAATGCAACTTGGTCTCCTGATGGTCAACACCTTGTAGTAAAACAGATAGATGATAGAAATGTGAAAAAAATAAAACTGACCATGGCAACGCCCGAAGATGTAGTGTACAAACCCTATTTTAGAGCGGGTGAGCCTATTCCTATTTATCAATATTATATAGTTAACGTTAAAACTGGTGAAAAAATAGTGGTTGATTATGATCCTGAATATCCCTATGTACATATTATGGAATGGAATTCAGATAGCAGTTCATTTTTTATGATTGCATCAGATCGCTTGATGAAACAAATAAATTTATTACATGTTAATTCAGAAACAGGGAAGTCTTCAATCATTTTAAGTGAACAATCAGATACGTATTTAGTAGGTCTAAACTTGTTACAAGGCTATAGTAATCGACTAAAGGATATGAATTTAATCACTTTTATTGATCACAAGCAGCAGTTTATTTGGTTGAGTGATCGCAGTGGTTATAAACAATTATATCTATATGGTTATGATGGTCAATTAATTAGACCATTAACCAATAAAACAGAAAATGGAATAGTTGCAGAAGCAAGGGGCTATGATAAAAAAAATGATTACATCTATTTTACAGCTTATAGTAATCCAGAACAACCATATAGCATGCAAGTGTTTAAATCTTCTCTTAGCTCAAATAGCATTCATAAAATTTCAGATTCGAGTGGGATTATGGATTTCGTCTCAAGTAAAAATGATACACTTTGGATTTTAAGAGCCGAGCTCCCAAAATTATTAAAACTGGATTGCTTTTCTCCTGAAGGACAATTTCTTAATACGGCTTGGCAAGGTAATTTTTCCTCGATTGGAAATAACTACTTTAATTTTGAATTTGCTACGGTTAAAGCTGTCGATCAGAAAACCAACATTCAAGCTTTTGTACTAAAGCCTACAGATTTGGATCCAAATAAATCCTACCCTGTTGTTGAATATATTTATGGCGCGCCATTTAATAATGTAGCCAATATGAATTTTTTCTCACCGTGGCTCTGGGATTTAAATATACTCGCAAAACAGGGATTTATAGTAGTTTGTATTGATGGACGGGGAACTGAAGGGAGAGGTAAAGCATTTAACGATTTTAGCTATGGGAAATTAGGTCAAGTGGAACTTTTAGATCATGTAGAGGCCATAAAACAACTTGCTGAAAATCGGTCATATATGAACCTTGAAAAAGTTGGAATTATGGGGCATAGCTGGGGAGGACATTTTGCGCTTCGTGCATTAGTAGAATTTCCAGATTTTTATAAAGCGGGCCACATTAATGCGCCGGCCATTGACCCTGAAAATTTTCGTGTAGCTGTTGAACCCTTTATGGGCTGTTTGCCAGAAAATTGTCCAGAGCTATATAAAAAATCGAGAATTTCTGATAAATTGAATCGTTTAAAAGCACCACTCATGATTGTGCATGGCACTGCAGATGATGATGTTCCTATAGATGACTCTTATTTTCTCGTAGAAAAATTAAAAAATATAGGATACAAAAATTATGAATTTATCGAGTATCAAGGTATGGATCATATTGTGATGAGAAACCCAGAATGGAAACCTTCAATGATTCAATTCTTTTCAGATCATCTTCAGAACTAATTTAGTCTTTGGGGTGATTTAAGTTTTTTGAAGTTAACCATTCCTCTCTCAATTCATCACTAATTTTTCCTGTGCCGTCATGTTTCCATCCAGGCGGTTTGGTAAGGTATAAAACACGATCTTTTAGTGATTTTTTTCCTGTAAAAGCATCTTTAAACATATTCACCCATTCTATAAAAGCAATTTTTACAGGGTTGTACGTATTTATGTTTTTTACCAAGCCATAAATAACCTTTTCATCTTCTAGTTCGGGTTGAAAGGTGCCAAATAATTTATCCCAGATAATTAATATCCCAGCGTGGTTCCGGTCTAAATATAAGGGGTTGCTTCCATGGTGTACGCGATGATGCGAAGGTGTATTCATTACAGCTTCAAACCATTTGGGCATTTTATGAATTGTTTCGGTGTGAATCCAAAATTGATACAGTAAACTAATAGACATTTGAAGCATAATCATTCCGGGATGAAATCCTATTAATGGCAGCCATAACCAAAAAATAAAAGAATAAAATCCGCCTGACCATGTTTGCCGTAATGCTGTACTTAAATTATAATGTTGAGAAGAGTGATGCACAACGTGAGAAGCCCAAAATAAGCGACATTCATGTGATATACGATGAAACCAATAGTACGAAATATCATCTGCGAAGAAAAGAAGGACAAAACTCCACCATGCCAATGGAATTGTAGCCAATCTAAAATGTTCGTAGATATAAAAAAATGAAGCCAGAACAATAGCTTTGCTTAAAAATCCCAATAAAACATTACCAATACCCATGCTAATAGACGAAAATGCATCTTTAGGTTCATAGGTTTTTAGATTGAGTTTAATAGTGAAAAACAGCTCAACAAGCATTGCTAGAATAAAAAAAGGAATAGCGAAAAGAATGATATTTGGAAATTCTGGCATGGTATCAATTTGAAATCTAAATTACAAAATTAATTAACTATTTTTGGCATCACAATATGAAGGCAAATTACCACAAATACATTCTCAATTTTAAGCAGCCAAGCGGTACTTCAAGAGGGATTTTGAAAACCAAAGAAACATGGTTTATTATTCTGAATTACGAAGGAAAGCTGGGCATTGGTGAATGTGGTATCTTGAGAGGGTTGAGTGCTGATGACAGACCGGATTATGACGATCAGTTAAGATGGACTTGCGAAAACATCTCGTTAGGCCTTGAAAAATTATATGTATCTAACAGGGAGTTTCCTAGTATTCAGTTTGGACTTGAAATGGCCTTTAGATCAATTGAAAGTCAAAACCCATTTATAGTGTTTCCTTCGGCGTTTACAGAAGGGAAGAATTCAATACCTATTAACGGATTGATTTGGATGGGTTCTGAAACTTTTATGAAACAGCAAATCAAGGATAAAATAGAATCAGGTTTCAGCTGTATAAAAATGAAGATTGGAGCTATAGATTTCGAGACTGAAATTCAGCTTTTAAAGTCCATTAGAAAAGAATTTTCATCAAAGGACATTGAACTTCGTGTTGATGCTAATGGGGCTTTTTCTAAAAATGAAGCTATGGAAAAGTTAAAGCATCTATCTGATCTTGATTTACATTCCATTGAACAACCTATAAAAGTGAAACAGTGGGAAGATATGGCAAGGTTATGCGCCGAAACGCCGTTGCCAATAGCTTTAGATGAAGAATTAATAGGGGTCTTTTCAGTAACAAAAAAGAAACAATTGCTACAAACCATACAGCCACAATTTATTATTTTGAAGCCAAGTTTTATTGGAGGCTATAGAGGAAGTGAAGAATGGATTACCATTTGTGATCAATTTGGTGTTGCGTGGTGGGTTACTTCGGCACTTGAAAGCAATATTGGGTTGAATGCTATTGCTCAATGGACTTATAATTTAAAAAATGAATTACCGCAAGGACTTGGTACTGGTAGCTTATTCACCAATAATTTTGACTGTCCGTTAGAAGTAACTCATGGTGAATTAAACTATAACAAAAAACTAAACTGGAATTTTAATTTATAATTATGTATATAGAACAAGCATATAAGGGTCTTCATGACTGGTGGAGATATATAGTTGGGGTGATAATTGCTATAGCAGGTGTTTTCATATTTTCCGTGCCTCATGCTGCCGCGATTGCTTACAAGCAACTAAAGGGAGAAGTGGATATGTCTAAACTTAATGACATCAACTATATTATGACCCTTTTTGAGTCCAATATTAATCTCATTTTAATATTATTACCTTTTGTAGGTGGATTAATTTGTTTATTGTTAGCAGTAAAATTTCTACACAAGCAACCATTAATTCAATTAACAACAACCAGAAAAAGTATCGATTGGAAACGCTTTTGGTTTGTGTTTTTCTTTTGGGGAATACTATCTTCAGGATTAGTACTGCTCGATTATTTTATGTCACCAGACGACTATGTATTAAATTTTAATCTTACGCCATTTTTAATTCTGTGTGTAATTGCTATTATTCTAGTGCCTTTACAGACCAGTTTTGAAGAATACTTGTTCAGAGGGTATTTAATGCAAGGGCTGGGCATTATAACTAAAAGAAAATGGGTGCCACTCATTACCACCTCTTTGGTTTTTGGTTTGCTGCACATTTCGAATCCTGAGGTCGAAAAACTTGGCTATATCATAATGGTTTATTACATAGGCACGGGCTTGTTTTTGGGTATTATGACGCTTATGGATGAAGGTTTGGAGCTTGCATTAGGGTTTCATGCAGCTAATAATTTATTCACGGCCTTGTTGGTTACGGCAGATTGGACAGCTTTTCAAACGCATTCAATTTTTAAGGATTTGTCAGATCCTACCGAAGCAGGCTTTATTGATGTTTTTATGCCAGTTTTTGTAGTGTTTCCAATACTGCTGTTTATTTTTTCAAAAGTGTATAAATGGAATAATTGGAAGGGCAAATTATTAGGAAGGGTAGAGGAACAATCAGTTCATGAAGAAATAAATGACATAGGAGTATCATAAAAAAAAAGCGACCATTTGGTCGCTTTTTTTTATTCTTTTGCCTTAATAAGTATGGCCGCTTTATTGAAATCGGAGGCGGCGTTAATTACATTCCTAAATTCGTCGTAACGCGTTAAATCATATTCATGAGATTTGTAAAACTCTTGAATAGTGATTATGATTTTATTTCCATCCATTTTATAATTGGATTCAAATTTACAGATCTTTTCACCATTTTCAGATTTGTAACTATTGTCAATTGCTAATGAGTTTAGGCCTTCAGCTACATAACCTTCTGGGATATTAACCGTAATGGTATAATCATATTGGTTTGGATACTGCATCTCAATTGGGTTAACACGTTTTGTTTCTTGATACAGTTCGCTTTGTATTCCAATAACTTTTCCAACTTCAAAAATATAGCTGTCTCCTGCATCTTCGAGTAAAGATTCTGATGTGATTTTAGATTTTACAATAAAAGGTTTGTTGTATTCTAATTGATTCATATCGGTATTTTCAAGAGAATATTCTACAATTTCCTTATCCTCAATACCAGATCCTGTTAAGTAGTCTTTAAATTCTTTTATGCCTTGTTCTGACGATAGCGTAAGGACCGCTCTGTTAGTTTCAGACCAATGACCATAATATTCCTGGTATTCTTTAACTGAAACGTGTTCAAATTCATTTTCAAAATTGATATCCATTTGTCGGTAGATTCTACTGTAATTTGGATCCTCTTGGTCAATTTTATGAAAATAATAATTGTAATCACTGTTTATAAACATACCATAATTTCCTAGAATATTAAAAGGTGCCTCTGCAACTCGGTTTTCGATACGATCAGGTGCGATATATTTTTTTTCAGTCGGAAGATAAATTAAAAAATCTCGCAGCATATTTGGAATAAAGAACTCTGGATCAAATTTAAACTGAAACCTGTTGGCTGTAATCACAATTTCGTATGGAACGTTAAGTGCTTTTAAATAATGACCATAAGCCTTTAATATGCTATAATCACTGGCCGATCTGTTTTTTAAAATGTAATCTATATTGGTGAGTTCGGCATTGTTGTTTTTAACAATTGTAAAATTTGTTTTGATAAAATTATCTACCCTAGATGCCTTTTCAAAATTTGATAAATCTTGTTTTCCTTCAGTAATTAATGCCAAATCACTTTCAATTTGACTAGCTACGGTTACTGGAAAAAACTTGGAGCCCACATTATTTGAAACATTGGCCCAAAACATATCTTGTGTAAAGGATTGCCCTTGTGGATAACATTGATAAGCAACTTCAATTTTGTTGGCATTAGGTGTTGCATATTCTTCTTCAAGTATGGCAGGAATATCTTTTAACTGTAATAGTTTAGCTTTATTACTATCAACTGTGATGTCTTTAAACTTGGAATTGGTACGATAAGCTTTTATGTCGTATTCGAGGCTACCTGGAATGAACAAAAACTGCGCATCTTTTATGAGGTAATTTGATTGAAGCGTTTCTGAACCAAAAATATCAAACTCTTTTTCAACGGTGTATAGTACTTCAATTTCAGAGTTTTTTTCTACGCCTTCAATAGCAAAAATTTTAAAATCACCATATTCTTCAACATTTTTTACCTCTTTTATATTGTCTTTATTTAAAAGTGTAACTTTTCCTTTAGCATTTATGGTACGCGCTTTAACATCAATAAGGGTTTTTACGCCGTACATAGGAATATAAACGGTATTGTGTCTTGCAATACCCTTGTCATCATTAACGCGTGTAATTGTGTGTTCTGTTTCAAAACATCTAGGTTCTGGAGATAAAACACTTGTTTTAAATTCAACAATATGTTTTTTTAAAATTCCAACGGAAGACTCTTTTAATTCTTCTTTAGTTAATGAATGATGTTCTGGCTTTGCACTCCAGTCGTATGAAGTATAATGTTGCGAAAAGCAAGTTGAAGTGGTTAGAAATAGGACTAAAGTTATGTTCTTTATCATTATAGTTGTTCTATGATTATACTTTTTTTGTAGGCTTTTATAAGACTTTTAATAAAGTCGTTCCAGGATTCGAAATCTTTGTTTTGAATGCTTAAGGTGTTGACATAAATTGATTTGTGCTGAATTACTTTAGACCCTTCAGTTGAATATGATATTTCAAAACCGTAATCTGGGTTGTCAAATGAAAGCGTTTCAGGAATGTAGCTGGCCTTAAATCCATTGGGAATATCGAAGGTTGTTGTAAACTCCTTTATGAATTTATAGTCAATTTTTTTACTGTATTTTCTATCTTTTGTGTCAATATTACTTTGTGATAAAGTGCGATCGATATTCAAATTAACATAGTATTTCCCTCCAATGGATTTAGCATAGTTTTCAATACTTAAGTCATAATTAATGACTAATGGCGTGTTTTTATTATCAAAATTCTCCATTTTGATATTAGTATACTTGGTTTTATTATTTCCAAGTGCTAAAGTTGTATTTAAGAATTCTTCTTCTGTTTTATCCGCCTTTTTATAGGTGTAGTCGGAGATGAAATCTACCTTATCATAGCCAATTAATTGTCGTTGTTCAGCAACGTTTAGGGTTTCGTCATTTAAAGACATATGACTTGTAATCTTGGAAACACTTTGTTCTGGTTTTTGGGCAGGAACGGTTATGATTTTAAAGGTTTCTTCATCAATACCCAAAAGTGCTTCTTTGGTTTGTGTAAAGGCACTAGGCATACCAAAAGGGACATAACTATCAGTAGCATCTAAAAAGATAGTGTCGTTATCAATAATTACGGTATTAATCATATGATTATCTACCATAGGAGTTGGTACTTCTTTATACGAATAATGACGATCTCGTGTACCTATCCATGTTCTGTATGATGTGATTCCAACATGATTGAGCATCTCATAAAGCAAATTGGCCATATCTTTACAATCACCATAACGTTTTTCACATACACTCGCTGCTCCTCTTGGTATAAAACCACCTAATCCATCTTCAAAAGCCACATAAGTAATATTATCTTGTACCCAATTAAAAATGGCTTCCGCTTTGTCTCGATCTGACGATAGATTTTTTGTCACACTTTCGGCAATTGCATATACCTTGTCAAGTGCATTGGTATCTATTTGCTTCACAAGGGAAGCGTACCATTTATATAAATCTTTAGTGTCGTTGAGTACATTATGAACCTTGCCATTTTCTTCATAGCTCTTAATATAGACGATGATGTGCGGCAAATAATACAAGGCTGACTCTGAATCTTCTTCACCTTCAAAACCTTTAAGGTTGTTTACAGTCCATGTATATTTATTACTATTACTTAAGGATTCTTTTTTAAAGTCTAAATTAATGCCTTCGGTATTGAAATCTATATAGCCAATAGTGACATTCTTTGGGAATTCAATTGAAAGCTGTGCATGTTTTGTAGGGACATAGGTGCCAAATCGAAACATTCCTAAAAAATGTGGATCTTTAATAACTTCAGTGTAATTTAAATTTGTAATTGCACCTTCAGTTACGGCTGGAAAAGTAAAATGTTTAGCTTCTTGGTCACTGTAAAAAACACCGTTGTCAAATTCGCGTTTAGTTTCAATATAATCTACATTAATTTTTTTGTCAAATTTTGGTAAATACGTATACGCATCAATATTTTCAATTGACGTAAAACTATCAAAATGCATTACTTCATTAGCAAAATAAAGCTTTTTTGAAGTTAAATACTGGGCCTGTTCTGAAACATGTTTTGCAATATCAAATTTGTGATCAGACAGTTCAATTTTTATATTTTCATAACGTTTGAGATAGATATAATCTTCGTTTGAAAAGTCTTGAGCAAATGCAACTAATGGCACGCTCAAAAGAATAATAAGGGCTCTCATCATAGATTCTAACTTAATTTCCAAATATAACTATATTTTAATATTAATTTTTAACTTCGAATCGTTAAAAATAGTATAATTTTATTTCAATTAATTGTGTTCCAAAAATGATACCAACCTTTGATAAAATCCATTTAAAATTTAAATTAAATAATACAAACTATTCTCATGAAGAGTTAAAGGAAGTAGCATATAGCCTTGTGAAAGAAGGGGTTTATTACGAAAAAACTATTGGCGACTTTTTGCTCGACTGGTTAGATGATAAGGATTATATTGTTGTTAATACTTCAGGGTCCACTGGTCAACCTAAAGTGATGCATTTGCATAAACAAGTTATGGTGAATTCTGCCATTGCAACGGGAAATTATTTACAGTTAGAACCAGGACAAACGGCATTACACTGCCTACCTACAAATTTTATAGCTGGGAAAATGATGCTTGTAAGAGCTATGATTTTAGGTCTTGAAATTGATATGGTTGAACCTACCTCACAGCCGATTTTCGACTATGATAAAACGTATCATTTTGCAGCAATGCTCCCAATGCAACTCAAGTCTACACTTAATTATTTGCATAATGTAAAAATTATGATTGTAGGAGGATCATTAGTCTCTCCACAATTAATAGAAATGACAAAAGGTATTCAAACTAAAGTTTTTGCGACTTATGGTATGACCGAAACAGCTACGCACATTGCCTTGAAACCTATCAATCACGCCAAAAAATCTGCTTTTTTTAAGGCTCTTCCAGGAGTGAGCCTTTCTCAAGATGACCGAGATTGTTTGGTTATTGAAGCTCCGTCAATTTCAGATGAAAAAGTTATAACTAACGATATTGTAAAATTACATTCTGAAACTGAATTTGAGTGGCTAGGACGCTATGATAATGTTATTAATTCAGGAGGAATCAAGATATTCCCTGAACAAATTGAAGAGAAATTAAGAGGAAAGATCGACCAACAATTTTTTGTAACTTCTGAACCAAATGATCAGCTTGGAGAACAACTGATATTAATATTGGAAAGTGACGAAAACACATTGAGAAACGATGTTTTTGTAGGGTTGAAAAAATTTGAAACACCTAAAGCTATTTATACTGTTCGAAAATTTGAAATGACACCAACAGGTAAAATCAAACGAACTGAAACCTTAAAATTGGTGAATAGAAAATAACTTAAAAATTCGAGTAGTCTAAATTTATTAGGTCATTGCTGCATTTTAAAGTAATAGTCAGCTGAATGTTTTCCAGAACCATAAAACAAGAAAAATACACAAACCAAAAATGTAATACTGGCTAGTAGTAAGTTGGTTGTGTTCATTTCTCCAGCAAAATTTATTACTATGGCACCAATCAAAATAGGTAATTGTCCAATAATTGCCCATCTGGTGAGTAATCCAAAAACAATTAAAATTCCACCTATAAAGTGCGCGGGTGCTACATAATGAATCATGATCATGCCGCCGGCCATATTTTTAAAAGGAGCAAATAATTCGACTAACATTTGGCTATTACCCATAAAATTAATGCCTTTCATAAATAAAAAAACACCTAAAGCCATACGTAGTATATCTAATGGTACATAGGTATGGGCATTAGCCCATTTATTGAGTGATTTTATCTTTCCCATGATTAAAAATGTAATGATTTAATGTAGTTAAGATACAAAATATTAATGAAATAATTGATGGTGATAAAATCGAAGAAAGGTTAGTTCTGTATATAGCTTTAAAATAGTTATATTTCACTTTTTAAAAATGTTAACATCAATCCCATGAAATATATTTGGATATTTTTTTTAGCCATAACTATTAATAGTAATTCGCAACAGGTCCTTTCAGAAAAGGAGCGAGCAGCTGTTGTTGACGATATATTAGCAGATAGGTTTAATAACCTATTACCTGATTTAATGGACAGGGCTGAAATAGATATGTGGATATTAATATCAAGAGAATACAATGAGGATCCTGTTTTAAAAACGATGCTACCTGCTACTTGGCTTAATGCTAGACGAAGAACAATTATTGTGTTTTACAAAAATAAAGCTAATGAATCAATTGAAAAACTGGCTGTGGCTCGATATAATTTTGGTGATAATATAATATCTGCTTGGGATAAGGACAAGGAACCTAGTCAATGGAAAGCATTAATGGAGTTAATTGAAGACCGAAGTCCTAATACAATTGGACTTAATTATTCCAAAAATTTTAACATCGCAGATGGTTTGGATAAAACAGATTATGATGAATTTATGCAGTTTTTGCCCGAGAAATATAGAGATAGAGTCGTTTCTGCGGAAAAATTGGCTATAGGATGGATAGAAACAAGAACAGAGCGTGAAATGGTTATTTATAGACAATTAGTTGACATTACCCATGACATAATTGCTGAAGCTTTTTCAGAAAAAGTTATTACTCCAGGAGTTACTACAACATCTGATGTTGAGTGGTGGATGCGTGAAAAAGTCACCAATTTGGGTCTTGAGACTTGGTTTCATCCAACTGTGGATGTGCAACGGTCTAGTGAAGGTTTAAAAGGGCATTTATATTCATTTTCTAATCGACCTGACCAAACCATTATTTTACCAGGTGATTTGTTACATTGTGATTTTGGAATAACTTACTTGCGACTAAATACCGACTGTCAGGAATTGGCTTATGTCTTAAAACCAAACGAAACAGATCCTCCGAAATTTTTAATTGACGCGTTAGCTGAAGGAAATAAGCTTCAGGATATTTTAACCCTAAATTTTATTGAAGGAAAAACAGGGAATGAAATTTTACTTAAATCACTAAATGAAGCAAAAAAAGTAGGAATGAGGCCGTCAATTTACACACACCCTTTAGGTAGTTATGGGCATTCATCAGGACCAACAATAGGTATGTGGGATTCACAACAAGGTGTTGAAGGTAATGGGGATTATCCGTTATATTACAATACTGTGTATGCCATAGAGTTAAATACTACGGTCACAGTTCCTCAATGGAATAGAGATGTGAGAATAATGCTTGAAGAAGCAGGGTTTTTTGGTGTGGATGGATTTAGGTATGTTAATGGACGCCAAACCCAATTACTTACTATTCCTCGACTAAAATTACATCAAGGCAATTAATTTTTTATTGGTCATGTTTTATATAGTTTAATACCCTCCTGTAACCATTTAGTGTGTTTAAAGTTTGTTTTATACTTGTAAAACACCCATATTAAATTTTTTCTCAATAGGGGAGTGATTGGCGGCTTCAATTCCCATACTAATCCAAGTTCTAGTATCTAATGGGTTTATAATAGCATCTGTCCATAGTCTGGCTGCTGCATAGTACGGAGATACTTGAGCGTCATAGCGATCTTTAATTTTATTAAACAGTTCTTCTTCTTTTTCTTGTGTAATAGTTTCACCTTTTTTCTTTAGTGAAGCTGTTTCTATTTGCAAAAGAACTTTCGCAGCCGAATTACCACTCATAACAGCGAGTTCTGCACTAGGCCAAGCTACAATCAGCCTAGGGTCATAAGCCTTGCCACACATGGCATAATTTCCAGCGCCATAACTATTACCAATAACAATAGTAAATTTAGGAACAATACTGTTGCTTACAGCATTCACCATTTTAGCGCCATCTTTTATAATACCACCATGTTCACTTTTACTACCCACCATAAATCCGGTGACATCCTGTAAAAACACCAAAGGAATCTTTTTCTGATTACAATTGGCAATAAAGCGGGTGGCTTTATCGGCGCTATCATTGTAAATCACACCTCCAAATTGCATTTCACCCTTTTTGGTTTTAACTAACTGGCGTTGATTGGCCACTATACCTACTGCCCAGCCATCAATTCTGGCATAAGCCGTAATAATGGTTTTACCATACCCGGCCTTATATTCATCAAATTCAGAATTATCTACTAATCGTTTAATAATTTCGTACATGTCATATTGATCGGCGCGCGATTTTGGGATAATTCCAAATATATCATCTTCATTTTCAGAAGGCTTAACAGGTTTAATTCGGTTAAAGCCAGCTTTATCATAATCACCAATTTTATCGATAATGTTTTTGATGGTGTCTAGTGCGTCCTGATCATCTTTGGCCTTGTAATCTGTAACACCCGATATTTCACAGTGTGTTGTGGCTCCTCCCAAAGTTTCATTATCAATAGTTTCACCAATGGCCGCTTTTACCAAATAACTTCCTGCTAAAAAGATACTTCCTGTTTTATCAACGATTAATGCTTCATCACTCATAATGGGTAAATATGCACCTCCAGCCACACAACTACCCATGACTGCGGCAATCTGAGTAATGCCCATACTACTCATTATAGCGTTATTTCTAAAAATTCGACCAAAGTGTTCTTTATCCGGGAAAATCTCGTCTTGCATAGGTAAATAAACGCCTGCAGAATCTACCAAATAGATGATGGGTAATTTATTTTCAATGGCAATTTCCTGTGCGCGTAAATTCTTTTTACCAGTTATTGGAAACCAAGCGCCAGCTTTCACCGTCGCATCATTGGCAACTACCATGCATTGTTTTCCTTTGATGTAACCAATTTTAACCACTACACCTCCAGATGGACAACCACCATGTTCTTTATACATTTCTTCACCTGCAAAAGCTCCGATTTCAATTGATTTTGACTTTGAGTCCAAAAGATAATCAATACGCTCCCTTGCGGTCATTTTACCTTTAGAATGGTGTTTATCAATACTTTTTTGCCCACCACCAAGCTTAACTTTGGCAAGACGGCGACGTAAATCAGACATTAAGAGTTTATTATGATCTTCGTTTTTATTGAAGCTAAGGTCCATATAAGTAAATTTAATTTGCAACGAATTTACAAAAGATGTGCTTGTATAAAAAGTGAATAATTTGTTAAATAATATAACATGGAAATATATACCTAGGAAAATAAAAATAAAATTAATATATTTGCCATGGAAAATAAATTAAAATGAAGAATATAATAGCATTTGCAGGAAGTAATAGTAGGTCGTCTATAAATAAACAACTAGTGACTTATGCCTCGAGTTTATTAGATAATGCCAAAGTAGACCTGTTAGATTTAAACGATTTCGAAGTACCCTTGTTTGGGGTAGATTTAGAGGCAGAAATGGGGCATCCCGAAAATGCCAAGTTACTATTGAACCAAATAAAACAAGCCGATGGCGTTTTATTGTCCTTGGCTGAACATAATGGTGCATATACAGCTGTATTTAAAAACATGTTAGATTGGATGTCGCGTATAGAGTCTAAAAATTTTTATGGAAAACCAATGCTTTTAATGGCAGCTTCACCAGGAGGTAGAGGTGGGAAATCTGTGCTTGCAATGGCAAATGATCGATTTCCAAGGCATAATGCAAATATTGTTGCAGACTTTTCTTTTCCTTCGTTTGGTTCAAATTTTTCGGAAGGACAAATTGTAAACGAAGAACTAAAGGAAGAATTAATATCAAAAGTAGAACTTTTTGAAAATGCGATTTAAAATGGACATAAAGCAAACAGATAACGGTAAAAAAGGAAAATTTTATTTGGAACTCGACGGTGTTGAAGAAGCTCAAATGACTTACACTTATGCGGGCCCTCATAAAATTATTATTGATCATACCGAAGTTAGTGAGAAACTTAAAGGTCAGGGTGTGGGTTATAAGCTGGTAGAATTTGCTGTGCAATTTATGAGAGCAAAAGAAATTAAAGCAATTCCACTTTGTCCGTTTGCAAATGCAGTCTTTCAAAAGAAGAAAGAAGTGTATTTTGATGTAATGGCTTAGTATAATGTGTTAAAAAATAACCAATGGGAGATATTTCAAAAGACGTAAATTCAAAATTCATCAATGCTAAAGTGAAGGCAATAATCAATATTTTGTACACTGCTAATTGGATAACTAATTATCAAAACACCTATTTCAAACCCTTTGGAATTTCACCACAGCAATATAATATTTTAAGAATATTAAGAGGCGCCGATCAACCACTAAAGGTACAAACTATAAAGCGGAGAATGATTGATAGATCTCCGAACGCTACACGTTTAATGGATAAATTATGCGCTAAGCAACTTATTGATCGCATACCATGCCCAGGAGATAGAAGAGTAGTCCATATTGAAATAACAGAGAAGGGGTTGAGTTTATTAAATGAAATAGACGAAGATTTTAATGAAGATATTTTGGAAAAGATAACAGAGCAAGAGGCCACGAAATTAAGTGACTTACTCGATAAATTAAGATAAAACAAAAATAGAATAAACTAATAAAATGAAAACAACGTTTCATAAAGCAGAATCAAGAGGGTTTGCTAACCACGGATGGTTACAAGCTAATCATTCATTCAGTTTTGCCAATTATTATAACCCAGAAAATATGAATTTTGGGGCTTTAAGAGTACTTAATGATGATGTAATTGCACCAAAAATGGGTTTTGGAACTCATCCACATAACAATATGGAAATCATAACCATTCCATTAAAAGGTGTTCTAAAGCATCGCGATAATATGCATGATGAGTGGCAACCGGTTTTGCCTGGAGAAGTTCAAGTAATGTCAGCTGGCACAGGAGTACAGCATTCCGAAATAAATGGATCAATTGTTGAGCATTTAAGTCTTTTTCAAATATGGATTATGCCAAATAAACAAAATGTTGCTCCGCGCTATGGTCAAAAAACATTTGATGTAAATGATAGGATCAATAAACTACAAACCTTGGTGACTTCAATTGATGATGATCATGAAGGTAGTCTAAAAATCCACCAGGATGCTAAAATCTCAAGAATTGATTTAGAAAATGGTCAAAATTTTCAATATAATTTAATGAGTATCAAACATGGAGTATATTTAATGAATATTCATGGAAGAATTTCAATTGATAATAAAACCTTAAACACAAGAGATGCTATTGGTATATGGGATGCTTCATCCTTTGAAATTTCATCTGAAGAAGATTCTAGTGTACTGTTCATAGAAGTTCCCATGAATTTTTAAATTTTTAATTATTTCAAATAAAGAAGCATTCAGAATTGAATGCTTTTTTTATGAAAAAACCCGATATTTGTGATTCGAATAAAAATAACTAACTATTATGGCGATGAATAAAAATACGGTTTTAGCTTGGGCTACAACCATTATGATAATTGTAGGATTAGCTTTAATTGCTCTGGGCGCGTTTAGGTACGATGATGTTGCGGGTTGGGGCTTTGCTGCCGTAGGTATTGGTTTTTTTGCCAATGCGTGGGTGTTTAACGCACTAAAAGGAAGAGTGTAACAATTTGATAATTTAACTTGAGTCAGTTCTTGACTCTCTATCTATTCAAAAATAATGAGTGACGATAAAAAGGTGATTTTTTCAATGTCTGGTGTTACTAAGACATTTCAAAGTGCAAATACGCCAGTTCTAAAAAATATTTATTTAAGTTTTTTCTATGGTGCTAAGATTGGGATATTAGGACTTAATGGATCAGGAAAATCAACTCTTTTAAAGATTATTGCAGGAGTTGATAAAAATTTTCAGGGCGATGTTGTGTTTTCTCCTGGGTATACTGTTGGGTATTTAGAGCAGGAACCTCAATTAGATGATAATAAAACGGTAATGGAAGTTGTACGTGAAGGTGCTGCCGAAACTGTTGCTATTCTTGACGAGTATAATAAAATCAACGACATGTTTGGATTAGAAGAAGTGTATTCTAATCCAGATAAAATGGAAAAATTGATGAATCGCCAAGCCGAATTGCAAGACCAGATTGATGCAGCAAACGCTTGGGAACTGGACACAAAACTTGAGATTGCAATGGATGCGTTGCGAACTCCTGATGGAGACAAGAAGATTGGAGTACTTTCGGGAGGTGAACGTCGACGTGTTGCATTGTGCCGTCTTCTATTACAAGAACCGGATGTATTGCTTTTAGATGAGCCCACTAACCATTTAGATGCCGAATCGGTACATTGGTTGGAGCACCATTTAGCACAGTATAAAGGAACAGTAATTGCTGTAACACACGATAGGTATTTTCTTGATAATGTAGCTGGTTGGATTTTAGAACTTGATCGAGGAGAAGGGATTCCATGGAAAGGAAATTATTCATCTTGGTTAGATCAAAAATCTAAACGTTTGGCACAAGAAAGCAAAGTGGCTTCTAAACGTCAAAAAACCCTCGAACGCGAGCTAGAATGGGTAAGACAAGGGGCTAAAGGGCGCCAAACCAAACAAAAAGCCCGTTTGAATAACTATGATAAATTGTTGAGCCAAGACCAAAAACAACTTGACGAAAAACTAGAAATATATATCCCTAATGGGCCACGATTAGGAACTAATGTAATTGAAGCGGTTGGGGTTAGTAAAGGGTACGATGATAAATTATTGTATGAGGATTTAAACTTTAAACTTCCACAAGCAGGTATCGTTGGTGTAATTGGTCCAAATGGAGCTGGTAAAACAACCATTTTCAGAATGATTATGGGTGAAGAAACACCAGATAAAGGCGAATTTAAAGTTGGTGATACCGCTAAATTGGCCTATGTAGATCAAAAACACTCTAATATTGATCCTGAAAAATCCATTTGGCAAAATTTTAGTGATGAACAAGAATTGATATTAATGGGCGGACGTCAAGTAAACTCTAGAGCTTACTTAAGCCGGTTTAACTTTTCTGGAAGTGAGCAAAATAAAAAGGTTAAGTTGCTTTCTGGTGGTGAACGTAACCGCTTGCATTTAGCAATGACACTTAAAGAAGAAGGTAACGTTTTACTTTTAGATGAACCAACTAATGATTTAGATGTCAATACCTTAAGAGCACTTGAAGAAGGATTAGAGAATTTTGCAGGATGTGCGGTTGTTATTAGTCATGATAGATGGTTTTTAGACAGAATTTGTACCCATATTCTTGCATTTGAAGGTAATTCACAAGTCTATTTCTTTGAAGGAAGTTTTAGTGAATATGAAGACAATAAGAAAAAACGATTAGGTGGCGATTTAATGCCTAAGCGTATCAAATATAAAAAGTTAGTAAGATAAAAAAAGCCCTGCATCGCAGGGCTTTTTTTAAGTATTAAAAGGTTTATTTACTATTTATTTTCATACAGATGACCATCTGTAAAATCTTTATAACTTTCGTCAATTGAAGAATTCATTTCAGTTAATTTCTTGTTTTCTGCTTTAAGCTTATACATTTTTATCACTGCTATTATTATAAAGAACAAAAATACCGTAGCCGTTATTATAAGAATAATAGTCAATTGTGAAGTGCTTACCAAAGCGTAGAGAATGCTCAATATAGTGGACATAACTAAGTTGATAGTAGGGTTAACATGTCCAAATATACAATTTTATTTAATTTGGTAACTGTTTCATAATAAAAATGTTATCATTATTATTAACAACATTGGTTATTCTGGTTTAAGGCTTAAAATCATTTTTATGTTACTACGTTTGTAGGGAGAATTTTTCTCAATTGGTATTTCAACAAAACCATATTTTTTATAAATATAAATGGCATTCTTCAAAATTCTGTTAGAATAGAGCATAAGTGACTCAATTTCAACATTGTTAGAAAAATCAATGCAATGCTGCATGAGCAATTGACCAATCTGAAGTCCACGATGTTGGGGTGAAACAGCCATTTTTGTGAGTTCAAATACTTTTGGATTGTTAGTTGGCATTAGAGCTACTGTACCTACAATTTCATTGTTTATTTGCGCAAAAAAAATATGACCTCCCTTATTAATGATATACTCTTGAGGTTTGCTTAATACCTCTTCATCAAATGGTTCAACATAGAAAAACGTTTTTAACCACTCAATATTGAGATCATAAAAGTTACTAGCATAGTTCTGATTAAATGGTAAGATATTAACTGGCATTGGCTCTAATAAAATCTGTAATTAAATAAGTAATGAATTTACCAATTTGAGTTTCGGTTTCTTGAGTTGGTGAAGCTTCACAAATATGAAGGTACTTGGCATTTTTGTTTTGAGAAAAAAAATGTACATATCTTCGCGCTTTTATAGTATTGAAACCACTTGGGGTCATTGCACTGCTCGGTATATTTTCAACGGCATCACAATCAAATTCAACTCCAAATGAACGTGTAGATACAATTTCTAATGCGTTTTCGAGTTCTTTTTTAAATTTCCTCTCTTTTCTGATTGCAATTGATTCAAATGTGTTATAATGAATTTGCTTGTTTTTGTTCAATGTCTGAAAAATCTCCTGTGGAGTATAATTTTCATGTAGACCAAAAATAAAATATTGATCTAAAAAACCTTCATGTAGCGCATATGTGAATCCGTTGCCACTATGCCTTCCTTCTTCGATTCTAAAATCAGAATGAGCGTCAAAGTTTACCACATTTATAGGCTCTTTTAAGGCAAGCGAAGTCCCTTTAATATTACCATACGCATTGTTGTGGCCACCTCCAATTATAATTGGAATTTTACCAGCTTTTACAATTTGATATACTAATTCAGAAACATCATTGTCAATTTTAGCAACTTTTTTTCGTGCCTTTTGAATATGTTTCTTTTGACTTTGATTTAATTCTTTCAACTTTTCTAATGATTTAGAATAATCTAAATGACCAAGTATAAGTACTTTATTGGCATGTGTAAACTCATTACTTTGAATGTTCAATAAAGGCTTTAAAACTGCATCCCACGCTCTAGACGTTCCTACGTTACCATAGTTAGCAAATACCCCAATATCTTCTTTTATACCAAAAATGACATAGGTAACGTCCAAATTTAAAATCTCATCGTATATAGAATTGAAGTTAGAAAGTAAATGAATATGTTTTCCAAACTTGGATTCACCAGAACGATTTTTTAAAAGACTTTTTAAGTCGTTTTTATTAAATAAAACAAGGTTGTCCATTACGGATTTAAAATTTATTTAAAAATACATATATTTTATTTTTAGCATCGAATGTTATTGATTAATTTAATTACAAAATTTAAACAAAATCTCATGGAGAATACAAACAACAACAAAAGCACAGGGTTAAAAGTAGCCATAGGTATTTTATTAGCCTTGTTTATCGGTACAGGAGTTTATACTTCCAAATTGTACAAGGATAAAAAAGAAACTGAAGCAACCTTAATTAAAGAGAAAGAACAAGTTATGGCCGATTTGAGTACAATGGCAAAACAATACGACATTGTCATAGGTGAAAATGAAGCTGCTAATCAAGATTTAGTTGAAGCGAGAGCTCGAATTCAAGGATTAATGGACTCTTTAAAAATTTCACAAAATAGTGTAGCTAGTTTATGGAGTTACAAAAAGAAATTTCTTGCCTTACAAGAAGAAATGGATGTGTTGTTAACCGAAAATGAAAAACTTAAAGTAGAAAATTCATTATTGGCAACTTCATTAGATAGTACACAAGTTCAACTTGCAGAACGAACCATGTTTACTGATTCATTATTAGTTCAAAACACTGAATTGGCGACCGTTATGGAAAATGCTGCCGTATTACAGACTGTAGGACTAAAAGGATTTGGAGTTATTGAAAGAAGTTCAGGTAAATTGATACCAACCGAACGTGCTAGCCGAAGTGATAAAATTAGAGTTTGTTATACTGTTGCTAAAAACACTTTAGTTGGAGCAGGAGACAAAGAATTATATGTTCAGGTTTTGGATCCTAAAGACAATGTTTTAGGGGCAAATGAGCAAATTCAGTTTGGAGATCAAGTATTAAACTACAGTTTAATAAGTAAATTCAACTATGAAAATAGAAACTTGAATATTTGTGAGTTTGTTGCTCCAAATGATGAATTCATCAAAGGGAAATACACTGTAAACGTATTTAATAAAAAAGAATTAGTGTCGACTACAGAGTTTACACTAAAATAAAAACAATTGATTTTTTTGAAAAGCCCGATAGGTTTTCCTTTCGGGCTTTTTATTTAATAATTGTACCGTTAATAATTACGCTATCAATATGGTTATCCCCAAAGGCGTAAGGCATATAAGCATAGCTTGGAATTTCATTAGTGATAATTAAATTGGCTTTTTTACCTTTAGTTATACTTCCATACAAATTACTAATTCCCATAGCGTAGGCCCCATTAATAGTAGCCGCATTAATGGCTTCTTCAGGTGTCATTTTCATTTTAATACAGGCAGTACTTATAACGAAATTCATGTTACCACTAGGTGTAGAACCTGGATTATAATCAGTTGCAAGTGCTAATGGAAGACCAGCATCAATTAGTTTACGAGCAGGTGTGTAGGGAATACTTAAAAAATAAGAGCAACTGGGCAATGCAACCGGCATAGTATTACTTCCTTTAAGGGCATCCATGTCATCAGGGTTCAATTCTTCAAGATGATCAACTGACAAGGCATTATATTTTACAGCCAAAGCAACGCCACCAAACGCGTTGAATTGATTGACATGTATTTTTGGGATCATATCATGAGCTTTTCCGGCTTTCAAAATTTGTTCGGTATCATCAAGATCAAAATACCCATTTTCACAAAACACATCAATATAATTGGAAAGTTCTTCCTTTTTTACCTTGGGAATAAGTTCATTAATAACTAAATCTAAAAATCCTTGCTTATCATTTTTATAAGCTTTTGGAACAGCATGTGCGGCTAAAAGGGTTGGAATTATTTTTACTTGTGAGTGCTTTTTTAATCGTTTAATGACTCTTAACATTTTGAGTTCGGCTTCTATTGTAAGTCCGTAGCCCGATTTTATTTCAATGGCTCCTGTACCTTGATTGGCAACAAGTTCAAGTCGTTTTAATGATTGTTCAAATAAATCGTCTTCGTTTGTTTGTTGAAGTTTTTCAGCTGAATTTAAAATTCCTCCACCACGATTGGCAATTTCTTCATAGCTTAGACCATTAATTCGATCCACAAACTCTTGGGTGCGATCGCCTGTATAGACCAAATGGGAATGAGAATCACACCACGCAGGAAGCACTGTTTTTCCATTGGCATCAATTATCTTGTTTGCCTCAATACCGATGCAATCGTCCATGGGACCGAATTGTACAATGGTATCATTTTCAATTAGTAGATATGCATTTTTTAGTGTTGGAAGATGTTTCATGTCTTCACCCTTCACTATAGCAATATTAGGCTCTCTAACCTGAAGTAATTCCTTTATGTTTTTAATAAGAATAGTCAAAACTTTATTTTTTTCAAAGTTGATTATTTTTTTAAGAATAAAAAAACGTCAACTTATTAAGTTGACGTTTTGATTTTCTAATGAAATGAATTATTCTTTTACAAATTTATAAGTTGAGTCAAACCCCTTCAACTTTAAAATATATATTCCATTGTGAAGTTTAGAAACGTCTAATGACGCATTTATTTTTAAGGATTCATTCATAACATTTTTACCCAAAATATCATAAACCGTTACATCGACATTTTCAGAAAACCCTTTGAAATTTAATTCTGTTTTTGTTGGATTTGGGTAGATTAGAATATTTTTATCAGAAACACCTTCATCACTTAAAGTAATTAGGTCATTAATAAATAAGCTTACTTGATCTGATAAATAACTCACAGTTACAAAATCTAAATCACCATCATTATCAAAGTCCTGTATTTCAATATCAAATATTGATGGTTGATCATCATTAATTAAAGTTTCAGATCCAAGTCCACCAGCATTATCACTTTGAAACCAAACTAAATCGTTATCAGTCTGACGACCATTAGTTACAATAAGATCATTTTTAGGATCGTCAAGAACACTATTTAAATCGTCATAGAACTTAGCTACCGACGCAGTGCCTGTTCTTAATAATGAGGTACTCACGTGATGTTCAGTCCAGGTAGTTGTAGTTAACGGAAATGGCTCATTACTTGGATCACTGTTGTCATATGAATACCAAGCAATCCCTGAAATTCCATCTTGGCGTAAATAATCTGATTTAATAATGTCTACTCTTCCATCATCGTTTATGTCTGCAAAATTTATGGAATTAAACAGAAAACCATTTCCAGTATCGACGGCATTGGTATAGGCTACGAAAGGGATGTTGCCACTACCATCAATTCCATCAGGGATAAGTCTATTATCATAAACTTTAATTTCCCCACTATCAATGAGGGCGACAAGAACATCGATATCCCCATCATTATCAAAATCCATAATGTTGATTGGCCCAGGTCCTGTTCCGTCAGTTTCGGGTGATATAAAACGCTTTACACCAAAAGTACCGTCTCCATTTCCAAGCATATATACAACACTATCGGTCACATCTCCATCGCCATACACCGAAATTATAACGTCTAAATAACCGTTGACATCATTGTCCAGATTAGTAACAATAATCGCACCTGCGCTTTTAAGATCAGATGAAATTGTTACGGCATTTTGAAAAGTTTCATCTTCATTGTTTTCAAACCAAACCAACTTGTCATTAGCATAACTTGAGGCCAAAATATCATTATATCCATCACCATTAATATCGGCAATAGCAATTCCTTGAACTTTCGATAAATCATCTGGGGCTAATGCAGTTAGGGTAATCCCTGCCTCAAAAGTACCATCACCTTTATTCTTATACCATTCTACAGTACTACCCGCATCTGTACCTATAGCAATATCTAAAAATTGGTCTTTTGTTAAATGGCCTGAAGCTATTGTATATGGTTCAACACTGTTACTTGAAATACTAAATTTACTGAAGGTGATTTGCGAAAATAAGCTCGGACTGATTATTATGCCTAATAAAATTGAAAGTAAAGTCTGCTTCATAGGGAAGTATTAAGAGGATTAATTAATTTCCCTAAGATAATATTTTATTTCAGACCACCCACCATATCTTCAGGTTTTACCCATTTATCATACTCATCTGCAGTAACATACCCTAAGTTTATGGCTTCTTCTTTTAAAGTAGTTCCATTTTTATGAGCAGTATTTGCAATTTCAGCCGCTTTGTAATACCCGATTTTGGTATTAAGTGCCGTAACCAACATTAGCGAATTGTTTAGCAATTGTTTTATCACTTGATGATTTGGCTCTATTCCTACAGCACAATGTTCTTCAAAACTTACGCAAGCGTCACCTAATAATTGAGCTGATTCCAAAACATTGGCCGCCATCATGGGTTTAAAAACATTCAGTTCATAATGACCTTGTGTTCCACCAACGGTTACGGCCACATCATTACCCATTACTTGTGCGCAAACCATAGTTAATGCCTCACACTGTGTTGGATTGACTTTGCCTGGCATGATTGAACTTCCTGGTTCGTTGGCAGGTATGATAATTTCTCCAATCCCACTTCTAGGCCCTGAAGCCATCATTCTAATATCGTTAGCAATTTTATTGAGGGATACCGCTAATTGTTTTAAGGCACCGTGAGTTTCAACTAATGCGTCGTGCGCAGCAAGAGCTTCAAATTTATTTTCGGCCGTAATAAAAGGCAATCCAGTAAATTGAGCAATATATTTAGCAACTAAAACATCGTATCCTTTAGGCGTATTTAATCCAGTTCCTACAGCAGTTCCACCTAATGCCAATTCTGCTAAATGGGGCATTGTATTTTCTAAAGCTTTGAGTCCGTGATCTAATTGAGACACATAGCCTGAAAATTCCTGTCCAAGTGTAAGTGGTGTTGCGTCCATTAAATGCGTTCGTCCAATTTTAACGCAGTCTTTAAATGCAATTGACTTTTCATGTAAGGTATTTCTCAATTTAATAACCCCAGGAATAGTGACATCAGCTATTTTTTTATAAGCAGCTATGTGCATTCCAGTCGGAAATGTATCATTAGAGGATTGTGATTTATTAACATCGTCATTAGGTTGAATCACTTTTTCACCATCACCAATGACACGACCTGCCAATTGTTGTGCTCTGTTCGCAATAACTTCATTCACGTTCATGTTACTTTGTGTGCCTGAACCCGTTTGCCATATCACTAAAGGAAATTGATCATCGTGCTTACCATCCAAAATTTCATCACAAACATTGGCAATTAAATCTCGCTTTTCTTCAGAAAGCACACCAAGTTCACAATTAGTGAATGCTGCTGCTTTTTTAAGATAGGCAAAACCATAAATAATTTCTAATGGCATTGAAGCCGGAGCACCAATTTTGAAATTGTTTCTAGAGCGTTCTGTTTGTGCTCCCCATAATTTATCCGCAGGTACTTCTACCTTGCCCATGGTGTCTTTTTCAATTCTATAATTCATAAACTAAAGGTCTTTTAAATCTAGAACAAAGTTACGGCTTTTTACAGTGAAATTAAACCAGTTTAAGTTTTGTTTGATTATTTTAAATGGACATTTTAAACCACTTAAATCTTTCAATCCCTTCATTTTCAATAGATTTATGTTTATCTTTAATGGATAATTATTGTATAATTTAAAAAATATAAAAATGGCATCAATTAGATTAGGAGACGAAGCCCCAAACTTTACTGCGCAATCTTCAGAAGGTGAAATTATTTTTCATGATTGGTTGGGTAATAGTTGGGGAGTTTTATTTTCACATCCAGCAGATTATACACCAGTTTGTACAACAGAGTTAGGTACAGTAGCTAAATATAAAAAAGAATTTGAAAAGCGAAATGTGAAAGTAGTGGCTTTAAGTGTTGATGGTTTGCAATCTCATCGCGGTTGGATTAGTGACATTAACGAAACACAAAACACAACGGTCAATTTTCCAATTATTGCAGATGAAGATCGAAAAGTCGCTGTTTTATATGATATGATTCATCCTAACGCAGATGAAAAGGCTACCGTGCGATCTGTATTTGTGATTGATCCTGATAAAAAGGTGAAATTAATGATTACTTATCCCGCTTCAACGGGCCGTAATTTTGATGAATTATTACGAGTTATAGATTCTTTACAGCTTACGGCTTATCATAAGGTTGCTACTCCTGCCAACTGGAATAATGGTGAAGACTGTGTAATTGTACCTTCTGTAGCAAATGAAGATATTCCCAGTTTGTTTCCAAAGGGGCATATTGAAATTAAACCTTATTTACGTATGACACCACAGCCTAATTTAAATTAGGATGCCGAGTTTAACTTTTAAAAACCCTGTTAATAAATCTTAAATTTTGTATTGTAAAACAAAATGCTTTATTATATCTTTGCCATAGTTTAAAAAATGAACCATTATTATGTTTGAATTTGATCAATATTTAGGATTTTTAGCGTTTTTAACCATTTTAACCATCGGTTTTTGGTTAATGATTTTTTTAATCACGTTTGTGATTCCTTATTGGATTGGCGGTTCATTAATTGAGCGTTTAAAAGAAATGAGAGAAGAACGAAAAGCAAAACGTGAAGCTGCAAATAGCTAATAATTAGTGTTAAACATAATAAAAGGGAACCAATTTGGTTCCCTTTTTTATTTTCTATTAGTTTTTCAGATAAATCTATCCTTCAAATTCAAAATCATCGCCGCCATCTTGTGGTCCTTGACCACGCTCACGTTGTTGTTTCTTTTGTTGATTAAATCTATAGGTAAACGACAAGTTAAAACTACGTTGTCTCCATTGAAATTCACTATAGCCAATAAAAGTTGGAGTAGTAGAGGTAGTTTGACGCTTTCTTGAATTAAACAAATCACTTACATTAAAAGTAATGGAAGCTTGATCTTTAAATAAATCCTTACTAAAAGCTAAATCAGTTGAGAACATACCTTTGGATTTGTTTTGTGCATCCTCACTTGGCCCCATATAAAATACACGTGTTTGCCAATCAATATTTCCAGGTAAAGTGTATTTATTATTCAATCTCACAAACCAGCTTAAGTTTTCGGCATCAAAACTGGTTCCGTTATAATCGCCTTTAGTTATGGATTGAAATAAATTAAAGTTACCATTGATATTCCATTTTTTGGTAGGACGGTAAGTTAATGTAAATTCAAAACCATAGCGATCATTAGTTGCAAGGTTGATAGGAAAACGTCTGATCACTGGAACTTCTGTTCCACCAACAATTGCAGTGTCTCCGGTGTCTTCAGTGATAAACGTAAACACGTCAGTAGCATGCTGAAAATAGATTGATGAGTTTAAAGTTAATTTTCCTAATCTATTTAAATAACCAAGATCAAATGAATTTGAATAACTTGGGTCAACATCTGGATTTCCTTGAAACAAATTTGTAGCACTGGTACGAGATGGGAATGGGTTAATAAATCTAGAGCGCGGACGTCTAATTCGTCTATTGTACCCGAGCGTTAAACTTTGTTTATCAGAAATCTCATAACCTAGATTTACCGTTGGGAAAAGGCCAACATAATTTTTTCTTTCAAAATCATTACTCGTTTTTTGATTAATCGAAATTCGAGTTGATTCCATACGTAAGCCTAAAAGGAACGAAAACTTATCTTTTATTTTGCTTCCAAATTGTGTGTAAAGCGCATTAATATATTCACGATAAACTAAATTATTGCTTACATCAGTATCCAGAACGTAGTCTCCATTTTCATTAAATTCTAGAGTATAATCAGTGTCTAATTCGTTAAAGTTACCGCGATAACCAAATTCAAACTGACTATTTTCACCTATTGGTCTTACGTAGTCACTCTGTAATAATACTTCTCTTTGATTTTCAATGGTTTGCACACGCTCTGCGTCATCTCCATCTTGTGCTATTATAGATTTTTCAATTTCATCACTTGTTTCAAATTGAAAATCCATTGTAAGTTTATGTTCGCTATTACCACCAAATTGCTTATCAAAATTTACAGAATATTGAATGGTTTTATCGGTTTCATCTTCTGGATCGAATCGAATGGATTGATTAATTAAATTACCATTGCTATCTAACTCATTAATTGTATTTGTACTCTCGTTATTTTGATCACTGTCTCTATATAAGAACGATGTTGTTAATGAGGCCGTATCATTAATGTACCACTCGACTCCAAGATTTGTATTAAAACCTTGTCTTTCGCGATTAGAGTTTCTAGTTTCATTTAAAAACGTACTAGGATCAATACCATTAAAATATTCGGTTCTTGTTTTTGATAAACCAGGAGATTCGTTATAGCTGAAACCAGAGGTGTTGAAAAAGTTGAAATCACCAGTTCTATAATTTATATTTCCGGATATTCCTGCCGAAGTAGGGTGGCCGGCATTTGCCGTAATCGCACCGTTAAGACCTTGTAGTTTACTTCTTCTTAAGATAATGTTTAATATTCCTGCAGTTCCTTCTGCATCATATCTGGCAGAGGGAGAGGTGATGACTTCTACACGCTCAATAGATTCTGCTGGTAATTGACGTAGGGCATCTGTAGAATTTAATCCAACCAAACCAGAAGGCTTACCGTTGATTAAAATTCTTACGTTGTCATTTCCTCTTAAAGACACATTACCTTCAACATCAACTGAAACAGAAGGAACATTGTCAAGCACATCACTAACGGTACCGCCTCTTACGGTTAAGTCTTTTCCAACGTTATATATTTTTTTATCTAATTTTATCTCAACTGTAGTTCGTTCTGCTATAACTTCAACAGCATTAAGGGATTCTACGTTTATTGCGATTCCTAAAACACCTAAATCGGTATCAGAAGTAAGACTTCGATTTGGAATTGTTTTTTTCTGATAGGAGATATATTCAACAGTAATGTCATATGTTCCAGTGGGCACAGGAATTGAAAAATTACCATCAATATCAGTTATTCCCCCTGTTACTATTTTATTTTCTTTTCTACTGAAAAAGGCTACCGTCGCATATTCTAAAGGTAGATTTACATCTTTGTCAATGACTTTACCAGTAACAGTAATATCTCTGACTTCATTTGTGATGATTTTAGTTGTTTTTTCGCCAGGTGATTGTGGGCTAGTAGGCTGTTGATTTTGTGCAAAAACTGTTGTAAAAGTTAATATACAAATTAAGGCAAATGTGATTTTTCTCATTATTGATGGTTTACTTTTTTCAGTTGGACTGTAAAAGTATTCCTAGGTTTAGTGGTGAAGGGTTAAAATTGTGTTAAAAGAATTACGTCAGAATTTGAGCTAAATGATATCCAATATTTTGGCTGATGGCCTGCCAATGACAGCTTTTCCACCATTGATTATAATTGGCCTTTCAATGAGTCTGGGGTTTTCAACCAAAGCTTCTATGACTTGAGTATCTGAGAGTTTTTTTGATTTGTATTTGGTCTTCCAGATGGCTTCATTGGTTCTTACCAACTCTATAGGTTTAATCCCCAATAATGAAATAATATGCTTCAAGTCTTTTTTGGTTAATTCTTCATCCAAATACTTTATTATTTTAAAATCTTTATTTGAATCTTCTAAAAGTTGAAGTCCTTCTCTAGACTTACTACATCTAGGGTTGTGATAAATTTCAATCATATTATAAATTAATGCTATAAGTTTTTAATTGTTCTTTGAGGTGTTCAGGGTTTTTAAAATGTATGCCGTTAATACCTATTTCATTGGCTGCGTTGATATTTCTTAAATTATCGTCAATGAAAATGGCCTTTTCAGCCTGAATGTTAAACCTGTTAAGTGTTAGTTCATATATTTCTCTAAATGGTTTTCTAGTTTGCTCTGTACCTGAAACGACAATGCCTTCGAACCAATGTAAAAATTCGAAGCGCTCTAAAGCTATGGGGAAAGTTTCATGACTCCAATTGGTTAGCGCCACAACTTTATACTCTTTATTATTAACTAATTGTTCAAGAATTTTCACTGTTCCATCAATCGCATCACCCAACATTTCGACCCAACGACCATAATACATTCGAATATGATCTTCATGTTCAGGAAATAAGGCTACACGTTCTTCTGTAGCTTTAGCTAATGGATAACCAGCATCTTGATTTTCATTCCAATCGTGTGTGCAAATGTTGTCAAAAAACCATTGCATTTTTTCTCGATCTCCATTAAACACATCTAAATAAACGTATTCTGGATTCCAATCAATTAAAACGCCACCAAGGTCGAAAATAATGGTATCAATCTGTTTCATATTTTTAAACTGAATTTAAATTTGAACTTGAATTTGTTTTAGAAATTTTCATTGCTATATTATTTCAGGTTTCAACTTCAATTTCGGTTTCATTTTCATAATGTATTGGTGTCTTCTTCTTTTTGTCCCATCATCATTAAATACGCTTTTAGAAAAGCTTCAATGTCGCCATCTAAAACCGCATCGACATTACCGGTTTCATGACCAGTTCTTACATCTTTTATTAATTTATAAGGGTGTAAAACATAGTTGCGAATCTGACTACCCCATTCAATTTTCATTTTTTCAGCTTCAATATCATCACGCTGGGATAGCTGTTTTTGAAGCTCTATTTCGTAAAGTTGTGATTTAAGCATTTGTAAAGCACGAGCCCTATTATCATGTTGTGAACGTGTTTCAGAACAGGAAATTTGAATACCAGTGGGTTTATGTGTTAATTGAACTTTCGTTTCAACTTTATTCACGTTTTGTCCACCGGCACCACTAGAACGCGCCGTAGTAATTTCAATATCTGCTGGGTTGATATCAATTTCAATGGTATCATCAACTAAAGGATAAACATACACCGATGCAAAACTGGTATGGCGTTTAGCGTTACTGTCAAATGGAGAAATTCGAACCAATCGATGTACACCATTCTCGCCTTTAAGCCAACCAAAGGCATAATCTCCTTCAATTTCTAAAGTAACGGTTTTAATACCTGCCACATCGCCTTCTTGAAAATTGAGTTCTTTTACTTTAAACCCGCTTTTTTCGGCATACATTAAATACATGCGCATCAGCATACTTGCCCAATCACAAGATTCAGTTCCGCCAGCACCTGCCGTAATTTGAAGTACAGCACTTAAACTATCACCTTCATCCGAAAGCATATTTTTAAACTCTAAACGCTCAATTAACTCTAGAGTCTTTTCAAAATGAGCATTTAATTCATTGGCAGAAACTTCTTCAGCTTTGTAAAACTCATAAAAGACTTCTAAATCTTCAACTAAGGTTTTGGCAGATTGATAATCCTGAACCCATTTTTTCTTCTCGCGAAGCGATTTCATTATAATTTCGGCCGATTTTGAATCGTTCCAAAAATTAGGATCGAAGGTTTTTTCTTCTTCGTTTGAAATTTCTATAGTTTTGGCATCAATGTCAAAGATACCTCCTCAACGCTCCAAGGCGTTCTACAAGATCCTTTATTTGATCAGATGTAGTCATAAAATTTAATTTTGAACAAATTTATAATTTAAAACTCCGATTTAAAACTTTTAGGCTTCTATTTTTTTAAGTAAAATTATGTAGTTTTATTGCCTAATCAAACACTATGAAAACACGAAGTATTATTTTTATTCTGGTTTTAATTTCTAATCTTTCATTCTCACAGGTTTTAAAAAACAAACGTCTCGATACCTTTAAAGGTTATTTCAATTTTTATTATGAAGCTTCAGAAGATAAAATTTATCTAGAGGTCGATAAATTAGATGAAGAGTTTTTATATGTAAGTTCACTAGCTTCGGGAGTTGGGTCTAATGATATTGGTTTAGATCGAGGGCAACTTGGTGGAGAACGCATTGTAAAATTTGTAAAAGCTGGAAATAAACTTTTACTCATTCAACCCAATCAAGATTATAGGGCTATTACCGACAACAATTTAGAAAAGAAAAGTGTTGAGCAAGCTTTTGCGAAATCCGTATTGTTTGGATTTCCAATTGAAGAGAGTTTTAAGAATAGTTACATTATTGATATAACGTCCTTTTTAATGCAGGATATGCATGGTGTTGCAAACACCTTGCGTTATCAAGATGAAGGTAATTATTCGGTAGATTTAAGTAAAAGTGCTTTGTCTTTAGAGCGTACCAAAGCCTTTCCCAAAAACGTTGAATTTGAAGCGCTCTTAACCTTTAAAGGAGAGCCCAAAGGCAGAAATATTAGAAGTGTTACTCCAACTCCATCTTTGGTTAGTGTTATTCAGCATCATTCATTTGTTGAACTGCCAGATAATAATTATAAACCACGAGTTTTTGATCCGCGAAGTGGTGCTATTTTTATTTCCTATATGGATTATGCAACGCCTGTTCAAGAACTAATTACTAAGCGCTATGTAACACGACATCGATTGGAAAAAAAGAATCCAGAACTTCCGGTAAGCGAAGCCGTTGAGCCTATAATATATTATTTAGACCCAGGTACACCAGAACCGGTACGATCAGCCCTACTAGAAGGTGCAAGCTGGTGGAACCAAGCATACGAGGCCATTGGATTTAAGGATGCATTTCAGGTTAAAATGTTGCCTGAAGATGCCGATCCAATGGATTGTAGATATAATATGATACAATGGGTACACAGATCAACCCGTGGTTGGAGTTATGGCGGAAGTGTAATCGACCCAAGAACAGGAGAAATTATAAAAGGTCACGTAAGTCTAGGAAGTTTACGTATTCGTCAGGATTTTATGATTGCTCAAGCATTAATGAATAAACCATTTGCAGAACGTGATGATAATTATCAACCAATGTTAGATTTAGCATTGGCCAGAATTAGACAATTAGGAGCACATGAAGTTGGTCATACCCTTGGTTTTACTCACAATTTTGCTGCAAGTACTAACAACAGAGCATCGGTAATGGATTATCCGCACCCTAAAATAAAGCTTACAGATGGTAAGATTGATTTAAGTGATGCCTATGACAATAAAATTGGTGCTTGGGATAAGGTGACAGTTGCTTATAGTTATTCTCAATTTGATGAGAATACTAACGAAAGAATAGCTTTAAATGAAATTTTAAAAAAGGCACAAGATGATGGACTTCGTTTTATAGCCGATTACGATGCTCGTGCTCAAAATGGAGCACATGCTTTCGCGCATTTATGGGATAATGGTAAAAGTCCTGCAGAAGAATTGGAAAATGTATTGGACGTTCGGGAAAAAGCAATTTCAAATTTTTCAAAAGATAATATCAGAACTAATGAACCGTATTCAGTTCTAGAGGATGTTTTTGTACCTCTTTATTTTTTCCACCGTTACCAAACTGAAGCTGCTTCAAAAGTAATTGGCGGTTTGGATTATAATTATGTAGTGAAAGATGACGGTCAAATAACGACCAAAGTTGTTGATGCCAAAACACAACGTGAAACTTTAAAATCAATTTTAAGGACACTTTCAACAAAAAACTTGGCAATACCCGAAGATAAGTTAAGTTTATTCCCTCCAAGAGCTTATGGTTATGGTAAAACAAGAGAATCATTTAAAGGAAATATGGGTGTTGCATTTGATCCTTTTGGAGCAGTTGAAACGTCTTGTGACATGACCCTTAGTCTTCTTCTAAATGGAGAACGTATGAATCGTGTATATCAACAACATGTTCTTGACCCTTCACAATTGAGTATAAAAGAACTCATTGAAACTATTGCAGAGGCTACAATAAAAAAGAAAACTGAAAGCGGTTATTTAGCCGAAGTTCAGCAGACGATTAACATTTCAGTATTAAAGCATATAATGGCTATCTCTGGTCATGATAAATTATTACCGCAAGTTCAAGCTTTGGTTAATTTTGAAGTTATGAAGCTTAAAGTTATTTTACAGGAGCGACGGGTAGATCCGATGGCCATGTTATTGGTTAAAGAAATTGATAAATTTTTAGGAAATCCTAGCGGTTACAAGGCCCCTGAAGCACCAAAAATTCCTGATGGTTCACCAATTGGTATGGATATTTGTAGTTTCCAATTCGATTAAATTATATGTTAATAGATTTAAGAAGTGATACCGTAACAAAACCAACACATGGAATGTTGGAAGCTATGATGAGCGCTAAAGTTGGAGATGATGTATTTAAAGAAGACCCAACCGTGAATGCATTAGAAGAGCGATTAGCAAACATGTTTGGAAAGTCAAAAGCTCTATTTTTTCCTTCTGGAAGTATGGCGAATCAAACAGCAATTAAACTTCATACTAATCCTGGTGATCAGGTAATATGTGATAAATACGCCCATATTTATAATTATGAGGCTGGAGGAGCATCATTTAATAGTGGTGTGTCTTGTAAATTGATTGATGGGCATTTAGGGATGTTTACAGCTCGACAAGTCAAAGATGCCATCAATCCAGATGCCTATTATTATAGTGAAACCCGCTTGGTTGAGGTTGAAAACACAACCAATAAAGGCGGAGGTGCATGTTGGGATTTTAACGAATTAAAAAACATAAAAAAAGTTTGTGATGAACATCATTTAGGGTATCATTTAGATGGTGCCCGATTGTGGAATGCCTTGGTGGCTAAAAATGAAACAACTCAACAATACGGAGAACTTTTTGATACGATATCAGTTTGTTTGAGTAAGGGTTTGGGATGTCCAGTAGGTTCAGTTCTTATAGGTGATGAGGAAATAATGGAAAAATCAATCCGATTGAGAAAAGTGTTTGGAGGCAATATGCGACAGGTTGGATATCTTGCTGCTGCGGGGTTATATGCTCTTGATCATAATATTGAACGGTTAAATGAAGATCACAAACGAGCCAAGGAAATAGAAGAAGTGTTAAGAAAACTTCCATTTATCAAAACTGTAGAACCTGTTGAAACCAATATTGTAATTTTTGAATTGGATAAAACCATTGATGAATCAGCATTTGTTCAATTGCTAAAAGAAAAAAACATTCATATAATTGGTATGGGGGGCGGAAAATTAAGAATCGTAACACATTTAGACTATACCAATGTTATGCACGATTATTTTCTGTCAACTTTAAAAACATTAATCGTTTAATATTTACCAAATACCAAACACTACTTAAACATATCTAGCCCTGGAATATTAGGCATGCCTTCTTTAGCCACTGCAGCAATTTCAGCTTCATGAACATTAGTAGCCCGTTCAATGGCTTTATTTAAAGTCAATATTAAATAATCTTCAAGCATTTCTATATCTTCAAGCAACACATCATCAATGGATATTGATTTTATGGTTCTATTAGCTGTGATGGTCACTTTTAAGCGTTGATCAGAACTTATTTCATCAATCAAGACAGTATTAAGCCTTTGTTTTGTTTCTTCTACTTTTTTCTGGGTATCTTTTAACTTATTCATCATTCCCATCATATCTCCAAACATAGTCGTCAATTTTATATTACGTTGCAAAATTACAAAATCAATTAATTTATAAAACTTAAATTTTAAGTACGAACAATGTTTAGCAAACATTTTATTGGGATCGCTCAATTGTAATTAATGTTCTATTTTTGCAATCGTTTTTAATACGGTTTATTCAATGACTAAAATAAAAGTTCAACCACCAAAGGCTAAAAAAGTTCCTAAAGAACTTATAAAACATGGTGATGTTCGAATTGATGACTATTTCTGGCTTAACCAACGAGAGGATCAAGACGTGTTAGATTATCTCAATGCCGAAAATGACTACTACAATCAAATGACTGCACATACCAAAGCATTTGAGAGTAAATTATTTAAAGAAATGAAGTCACGAATTAAGGAAGATGATGAATCTGTTCCTTACAAATATAATGGCTATTGGTATATTGTTAAGTATGAAAAAGGGAAGGATTACCCCATTTATTCAAGAAAGAACGGAACTCTAGATGGAGAAGAAGAATTGTTGTTTGATTGTAATGAAATGGCCAAAGGACATGATTATTTCAGGTTAGTTGGATTGAGTATTAGTCTGGATAATACCAAAGTGTCTTTTGGTGTAGATACAGTTGGAAGACGACAGTATACGATTCAGATTAAAAACCTATTGGATAACACAATTTTTCCAGATACTATAGAAAATACTACGGGTTCAGCATCTTGGGCTAATGATAACCAAACGCTATTTTACACAAAAAAGGACGAAGAAACTTTACGTTCGCATACAATATATAGGCATGTCCTTGGCACGAAGTCTTCTAAAGATGTCATTGTATTTCATGAAGCAGATGACACTTTTGGAGTTACTGTTTATAAATCTAAATCAAGAAAGTATTTAATCATTGCCTGCTATAGTACTTTAACCAATGAGTATCATATTTTAGACGCAAATACACCAAACGAAGATTTTAAACTGTTTCAAAAACGAATACGTGGATTAGAGTACAGTATTTCCCATTATAAGGATCATTTTTATATTGTAACTAATAAAGATGGCGCTACGAATTTTAAATTAATGAAAGCGCCTGAATACAAAACTAATATTGAAGCTTGGGAAGACCTTATTCCGCACCGTGAACATGTTCTATTAGAGGATATAGATATTTTTAAGGACTATTTAGTCTTAAGTGAACGAACCAATGGGCTTAATCAAATCAGAATTAAAAAATGGGATGAAAGTATAGATTATTACCTGCCCTTCGATAATGAAACTTATACGGCATATACTAGTACCAATGTTGAATTTGATACTGAAATATTACGATTTACCTATAATGCACTCACCAGTCCATCCTCAATTATAGACTTTAATATGGCTACTAAAACAAAAACCATTTTAAAAGAACAGGAAGTTTTAGGAGGGAAGTTTGACAAATCCAATTATAAGTCTGAACGTTTATGGGCCACAGCCAACGATGGTGAGAAAATCCCAATCTCATTGGTGTACAGAAAAGATGTTAAGCTTGGTAAGTCAACGCCATTACTACAATATGCATACGGTGCTTATGGGCATACTATTGACCCTTATTTTTCAAGTGTACGATTGAGTCTTTTAGATAGAGGGTTTGTGTATGCTATTTCGCATGTTAGAGGTGGAGAATATTTAGGCAGAAAATGGTATGAGGAAGGCAAACTGTTAAACAAAACAAACACGTTTTCTGATTTTATAGCCTGTTCTAAATATTTAATTGAAAATAAATATACCTCATCTAAACATCTTTATGCTTTAGGTGGAAGTGCTGGCGGTTTACTTATAGGCGCTGTTGTTAATATGGCTCCTAAACTCTACAATGGTGTTATTGCAGCTGTTCCTTTTGTAGACGTATTAACAACGATGCTTGACGATACAATTCCATTAACCACAGGAGAATATGACGAATGGGGTAACCCTAATGATAAGGATTTTTACAATTATATAAAGTCGTATTCACCATATGATAACGTTTCAGAACAGAATTATCCACATATTTTAGTAACAACTGGTTTACATGATTCTCAAGTACAATATTGGGAACCAGCCAAATGGGTTGCTAAATTACGAGATAAAAAAATTGATAAAAATTTATTACTACTAAAGACTAATATGAAAGCGGGTCATGGTGGTGCTTCTGGGCGATTTGAAGCATTAAAAGAAGACGCCGAAGAGTATGCATTTTTGCTCGACTTGGAGAATATTAATGACTAATTAAAAAAAATCTCTTATTTTTGCGAGGTTTTAGGTTACATTTTTTTAAATTGGAACTGATAAATAGCATTTATGAATCAAAACAAAAAGGTATTTAATAATGTGTTGGACCTAATAGGGAACACACCACTTATTAAACTAAATAGAATGACCTCTGGCTTTGATGGTGATTTTTATGCAAAGGTTGAAGCATTTAATCCAGGCCATTCTTCAAAAGACCGAATTGCACTTCACATAATAGAAGAAGCCGAACGACAAGGCATCTTAACTCCAGGAGATACAATTATTGAAACTACATCAGGTAATACTGGATTTAGTATCGCTATGGTTAGTATTATTAAAGGTTATGAATGTATTTTGGCAGTTAGCTCTAAATCATCGGCAGATAAGATAGATATGTTAAAATCAATGGGTGCAAAAGTTTATGTGTGCCCAGCCCATGTAAGTGCAGACGATCCTCGCTCATATTATCAAGTAGCAAAGCGGTTACATGAGGAAATGAAAGGATCTATTTATATTAATCAATATTTCAATCAACTTAACGTTGATGCGCATTATAATTCTTCTGGACCAGAAATATGGAATCAAACTAGTGGTAAGATTACCCATTTGGTAGCCTGTAGTGGAACAGGAGGAACAATTTCGGGAGTTGGAAAATTTTTGAAAGAAAAAAATAAAGATATCAAGATTATAGGAGTTGATGCCTTTGGTTCTGTTTTGAAAAAATACCATGAAACTAAAGAGTTTGATGAATCTGAAATATACCCTTATCGCATTGAAGGATTAGGGAAAAATTTAATTCCAACAGTTACAGATTTTGATCTTATTGATAAATTTGTGAAGGTAACAGATGAGGATAGTGCTCATACTGCTAGAGAAATTTCACGAACAGAAGGATTGTTCGTTGGTTATACTAGTGGAGCAGCGATGCAAGCATTAAAACAGCTTCAGGCAGAGGGAGAATTTAAACAAGGAGATCAAGTAGTTGTCATATTCCCAGACCACGGATCACGATATATGAGCAAAATTTATAGTGATAAATGGATGGAAGAACAAGGCTTTTTTGACAGTAAGCATACGGCTACTGTTGAAACCATTCAATACATAAAATAACTAACTAATTCAATAGTAAATCCCGTAACAAGTTAAATTTGTTATGGGATTTTTTCTGGTTAAATGGGCTAGAAACACAAGTTTAAAAATTAATTATGCAATCATATTATAATTAATTAATTTTGCCCGAACTAATTAGACTAAAAACGCTTACATGAAGGATTTATTTGAAAAGATATATAGAGACAAGGGGCCTTTAGGCAAATGGGCTTCACAAGCAGAAGGGTATTTTGTGTTTCCTAAATTGGAAGGGCAGATTTCCAATCGAATGAAATTTCAAGGAAAAGATGTTATTACTTGGAGTATCAACGATTATTTAGGTTTGGCAAATCATCCTGAAATTAGAAAAACAGATGCTGATGCAGGAGCAGCTTACGGTTCGGCCTATCCAATGGGTGCGCGCATGATGTCTGGACATACAGACCTTCATGAAAAGCTTCAAAATGAGTTAGCGCAATTTGTGAAAAAAGAAGCGGCTTATCTCTTAAATTTTGGTTATCAAGGAATGGTTTCTACCATAGATGCCTTGGTGTCTAAGGACGATATTATTGTTTATGATGTTGATGCTCATGCCTGTATCATTGATGGTGTTAGGTTACATATGGGTAAACGATTCACCTATAAGCACAATGATGTTGAAAGTTTAGAAAAAAACTTGGAACGTGCTACTAAAATGGCAGAGCAAACCGGTGGAGGGATTTTAGTCATTTCTGAAGGCGTTTTTGGAATGCGAGGAGAGCAAGGACGTTTAAAGGAAATAGTTGAATTAAAGAAGAAATTTAATTTCAGGTTTTTAGTTGATGATGCACATGGTTTTGGCACTTTGGGTAAAACAGGAGCTGGAGCAGGTGAGGAGCAAGGTATTCAAGATGGCATAGATGTTTATTTTGCAACGTTTGCAAAATCTTTGGCTAGTACTGGAGCTTTTATAGCCGCCGATCAAGAAATTATTGATTATTTAAAATATAACTTACGTTCTCAAATGTTTGCCAAATCATTGCAAATGCAATTGGTAATTGGTGCTTTAAAACGTTTGGAAATGCTTAAAACAATGCCAGAACTAAAAGAAAAGCTTTGGGAAAACACCAACGCACTTCAATCTGGTTTAATAGCAAGAGGATTTGATATTGGGACAACTCAAAGTTGTGTGACGCCAGTATATTTAAAAGGAAGTATTCCTGAAGCTATGGCTTTAGTAAAAGATTTACGTGAAAATTATGGAATCTTCTGCTCTATTGTTGTGTACCCTGTAATTCCTAAAGGATTGATTTTATTACGATTGATTCCTACAGCCACACACACTTTAGAAGATGTTGAAATTACATTGAACGCCTTTGATGCCATTAGAGAGCGCTTGGTAAACGGAACTTATAAACGTTTATCAGCTGCGGTTGCTGCGGCGATGGGGCAATAGACTAATTCAAAATAATTGTAATTAAAATATCCGATGTTTAATCATCGGATTTTTTTATTGAATTGTTTTAGTAAACGTGCAACGTCGTTTATGCGTTATTGGGTTAAAGTGTTTCCATATTTGGTGTATAGCAACATTGTCATCTAACTCTGGGCCTCTAATACACCACTCAACATTTTTTGCATTGAAAGTATCATAGAATTCTTTAAAAATAATAGCCGTCACACCTTTATTTTGGTATTCTGGTAATACCCCAATTAAATAAAAAGTTACTGTTTTGGCATACTTTTTCGCACGTAATAGATGAAATATTCCGAAGGGAAATAATTTGCCATTCATTTTTTGTAACGCTTTTGCATAGGAGGGTGTCACAATACCAAAGGCAATGAGTTTGTCATCCTTATCTAGAACGAATTTCACATATTCGGGGTTTAAAAATCCAATAAATTTTTTCTTAAAATACTCACGTTGCTCTTGATTGATTTCTACAAAAGATGAAAGTTTAGAATGCGATTGAGAAAACACTTCAAACATTTGATCGGTATAAGGCATGATATCCTTATTCTTTGTAAAATTTAATGCTTTTAATTGATATCGTCTTTTAATTAATTCCTGAATTTTTGAAAACGATTCTGGTGTAATATGCTTAAAATTCATTTTATTTTCAGAATAGGTTTTACCTACCTTATAACCTAATTTATTAAAATGCTCGGCATAGTAAGGGTGATTATGCCAAGTAATCATATTTCCAATTTCATCAAAACCTTCAGTTAAAACACCAACTTTATCAAGGTTAGAAAAGCCAACAGGCCCTTCAACATAGTCCAAATTATGTTGTTTGCCTATTTCATGAACTTTTTCAAGTAAAGCTTTTGTAACTTCTATATCGTCAATAACATCAAACCATCCAAAACGCATTTTACGCTGTTTTTGAGAGTTGACTTCAATCCAGTTAATAATTGCAGCAACTCTGCCTACGATTTGATTATTCTTATAGGCTAGAAAAAAACGAGCCTCTGCATCATTAAATACCGGGTTTTTTGTTTTATCTAATGTGGCAAGTTCTTCTTTAATAATAGGGGGAACCCAAGTTTTAGAACCTTTGTAAAGACCAAAAGGAAATTTTACAAATAAGTTTAAATCTTTTTGTGAATTAATTTCTTTTACTGTAATCATAAGTTGATTTTCAAAAAGTATTTCAAAAATTGGTCTTTTAATTAGTAATTTCCATCTCTCTATCCTTATGAAAGTCGAGACGATAAGATGCACCAAAATTAACACTAAAAACTGAAGGTGTATCTTTAGTATTCAACGTTAAAGCCGTATCTAATTGTAAATCTTTTCCTAATAAATAAGCGCCTCCAAATCGAAATAGATTATCGGCGTAAAAATCACTTTTTATACCATGTGCCTCGCCAAAAACTACCCATTTAGGACTAAACGAATGTGTTAAGGTCAGAATATATTGAAAATCTGAATAATCACTTCCAATTCTATCTTTAATAAGATTCATAACAAATACCCATCCTCCTGCAAAGTTATTTTGTGTCATTATTGCCACTTTTGGACTGAATCCTTCAACATCTGGAGCGGTGTAAGGGTTGTTTTTGGTGTCAAAATTGGCGCCTGCATAAACGGCTACAGCAGGAATTAAAGAGTTCCATTTAAAGGCGCGATTGGCATGATAACTATATAAGTTGGGTTTATCTTCACCAGCATTTTTTAAGGGATCATAAAGCAAATACTTGGCACCAATAGTGAAATTTTTAAAGTTTGAACGTGAATCTTCAACAGCAATTGATGAACGATGATCTGTAAAAGTATCTTTTTGGTAAGTGCCTTCTAAATTAATCTCCAATTCTTCAAATAGTAATCCGTATCGAGCTGCAAAATCAATTCCAAAGCCGGAAACTTCGTAGCGTAAAGGTGAATGTTCTTCTTTTATAATATAAGGACCAACTTCTAATTGAGCAACATTAGTACCAACAGAAAAGGCACTTCGAGAAACACCAGGGCGATTGGAATTTATGACTTCTGTATATTGAGAAAATGCTTGGATTGAAACGCCCAAGCATAATGTAAGTAGATAGTATTTGATAGATTTCATGAGAAATATGTTTGTTTCAAATATAGAGATTTTATATTTTTTTTAAGTATTTATAACTGTTTTTACGCCTTGATAATTGTATTTTTGAAAAAAATATTTTTTAATGTTACAGGCGGCATCCTTTACAGGTTTTTTAAGAACCATCTTAATCATACTTTTGGTGTATTACGGTATAAAGATTTTAACTAGACTTTTTGCACCATTTCTTATTAGATATATGTCAAAAAAAATGCAGGAGCGTTTTGGTGGATCTTTTCAAGAGTATCAAAATCAGTCTCAACCCAAACATAAAGAGGGCGAAACAGTGATTGATAAAGTTCCAAAACAAGATAATGCTTCAAATAAAAAGGTTGGGGAATATATAGATTACGAAGAAATTGATTAATTTTCGAACTTACAGTTGAAATTATTCCCATGCAATCCACATTTAAAAAAATTCTTCCTCATGTTTTAGTACTTGTAGGATTTGTTATTATTTCATTAGCCTATTTTAGTCCAGTATTAAGTGGAAAATCTATTTTTCAGAGCGATATTATGCATTATATCGGGATGTCCAAACAGCAAAATGACTTTAGGGCTGAAACTGGTGAAGAAACTTATTGGACCAATAGTGCCTTTGGAGGTATGCCCACATTCCAGTTAGGAGCTAAATATCCTCATAATTATATCAAAAAATTAGATCTAGCACTCCGATTCTTACCAAGACCGGCAGATTATTTGTTCCTTTATTTTATAGGATTTTATATATTATTATTAGTATTAAAAGTTGATTTTAAACTTGCGGGATTAGGTGCCCTAGCGTTTGGTTTTTCGACCTATTTAATCATTATACTTGGTGTAGGCCATAACAGTAAGGCACACGCCATTGCCTATATGCCTTTAGTTTTGAGCGGAATCATTTTAACATTCCGAAAAAAATATATTATAGGTTTTTTGCTAACAGCAATTGCCATGGCTTTGGAAATTGGGGCCAATCATTTCCAAATGACTTATTATTTACTTCTATTGGTTATTGTACTAGGAATAGCTTATTTAATTGATGCTTACAAAAAGAAATGGTTGCCACATTATTTTAAATCGGTAGGAATATTAACAGTGGCTGTTGCTTTATCTCTAGGATTGAATGCTTCCAATTTATTAGCTACTCAAGAATATGTAAAAGAAAGCACAAGAGGCAAAACAGAATTGACCATTAACCCAGATGGAACTGAAAAAGTTGCCACAACTGGTTTGGATAAAGATTACATAACCGAGTATAGTTACGGAATATTAGAAACGTTTAACCTATTTATACCTAGATTTTTAGGAGGAGGAAGCTATGAAGATGTAGGTAAAGAATCGGCATCTTACGATTACTTTTTAAGTTTAGGTGCCTCACCTGTTCAAGCTTTAGAACAAACTAAACAAATACCTACTTACTGGGGAGATCAACCCATAGTAGAAGCGCCAGCATATATTGGAGCAGTGGTATTGTTTCTATTTGTTTTAGCTTTATTTTTAGTGAAGGGACGTCTTAAATGGTGGCTATTAGGTGGAACAATAGTGTCTTTACTTTTATCTTATGGAGATAGTGAACCTTTTGCTTTTATTACAGATATCTTTATCAATAACATACCATTATACGATAAATTTAGGGCAGTGAGCTCTATTCAGGTTATTTTGGAACTTTGCATTCCTGTGTTGGCCATTTTTGGATTGGTACGATTGTTCAATAGTGCCGAGAAATTAGAGATCAAAGAAAAAGCTTTAAAGTATACGCTTTTTATTACGGGAGGACTTACACTCTTATTTTTCCTTTTTAAAGGAAGTTTGTTTGATTTTGTTGGAGTAAATGATGGTTATTACCGCCAAAATTATGGTCAAGGATTTATAGAGGCCGTAATTGAAGACAGAAAGGCCATTTTCAATAAGGACACTATTAGAACACTTGTTTTGGTGTTGTTATCTGCCGGAACGATTTGGATGTTTTTGAAAAAGAAACTATCCGAAACTTTGGTCATTGTTGTATTTGCTGGTCTTATACTTTTTGATTTGGTAGGTGTAGATAGGCGTTATGTAAATAACGATAATTTTGTGTCGTCTGTAAGAGTTAATAAACCTTATCAACCTAACGAAGCTGATAAGCAAATTTTAAATGACAAAGGGCATTTTAGGGTATTAGATATTTCTACTGAAGGCTCGCGAGCACCTGCTAAAGCGGCATATTTTCATAATTCGCTCAATGGTTACCATGCTGCAAAGTTAAAACGATTCAACGAGTTGTATGATTTTTATATTTCTCAAACCAATTTGAGTGTGCTTAATATGCTAAACACAAAGTATATTATTGCAGATGGTGAGGAAGGTAGTGTTTTTCCATATATCAACGAAGACGCTAACGGTAATGCATGGTTTGTTAGTGAATTAGAAAAATTAAATCATGCCAATGAAGAAATGTTAGTACTTGATAGCTTAGATACAAAACAAAAAGCTGTTACAACTTCCGAAGAATTAAAAACTTCAAGATTTACAGTTGATTCCTTGGCAACTATTGAGCTAATAGAAGTTAAACCAAATTATTTAAAATACCAATCAACAAACACCAATGATGGATTTGCTGTCTTTTCTGAAATGTATTATGGTAATGGTTGGGTGTCATTAATTGATGGGGAAGAAATACCTCATTATAGAGTTGATTACGCCTTACGAGGAATGAAAATTCCTGCTGGTAAGCATACAATCGAATTCAAATTTGAACCTCAAGTCATTAAAACTGGAAGCAGAATTTCATTGGCAAGTTCTGTTGTTTTGGGTTTACTTATCCTAATAGGTTTATTTTACGAGTTTAAAAAGAAATAATTGTCTAATAGAGTCCTTATAATAACTTACTATTGGCCTCCAGCCGGAGGACCCGGCGTACAGCGCTGGTTGAAATTCGTAAAATACTTACCCGATTTTGGTATCGAGCCAATAGTTTATTGCCCTGAAAATCCTAGTTATCCCATAACAGATAAAAATCTTGAATATGAAGTTTCAAAAACAGTCAGGGTTTTGAAACAACCTATAAAAGAGCCTTATCGTTGGGCCAATTTGATTGCTGGAAAAAGTTCTAAAAAAATAAGTTCAGGTGTAATTCCTAAACAGAAAAAGCAAACTTGGCTTGAAAGGTTCATGCTTTACGTACGAGGAAATTTTTTTATTCCCGATGCACGAAAAAATTGGATAAAGCCTTCGGTTTCATTTCTTGAAAATTATATTACGCAGCACAGAATAGGAACTATTATTACCACTGGACCGCCACATAGTTTACATCTTATCGGGCTTCAGTTAAAGAATAAATTAAATGTTAACTGGATAACCGATTTTAGAGATCCATGGACAACCATTGGCTATCATAAAGCATTAAAACTCACCAAAAGGTCTCAAGAAAAGCATCACAAAATGGAATTGGAAGTATTGAATAGTGCTGACCAGATTATTGTGACGAGCAAAGTGACCAAACGCGAGTTTCAATTAAAAACTAAAAAACCGATAACTGTTATTACTAACGGTTTTGACAATCATAAGGTATCCAGACCTGAAAAGGATCAAAAATTCACACTATCACATATTGGTTCTCTGCTTGCCGATAGAAATCCAAGCCAGCTTTGGCAAGCCATTAGAGAATTAATTGATGAAGTTGATGCGTTTAAAAATGCCTTTCAACTTAATTTGTTTGGTGTTGTTAGTGAAGATGTTTTGTCAAGTATTAAAAAAAATGGTTTGGGAGATCTTGTGAAAATTCATGGTTATGTAAGCTATAACGAGGCTATAAAAGCACAAATGAGTTCTCGGGTGTTATTGCTTATTGAAATTGATTCAGAGGATACTAAAGCCATTATTCCTGGTAAGCTGTTTGAATATATGGCTGCTGAAACTCCAATATTAGCTGTTGGACCAAGAGATTCAGATGTAGAGGATATTTTAAAGCAAACCAACACTGGTCACTATTTTTACTATAACCAAAAAGAAGCCATAAAAACACAAATTGCATTATATTTTGAAGCTTACCAGACTAATAATTTACAAGTTCATCCTATTGGATTAAAGCCATTTAGCCGTAGAGAGTTGACTTCAAAATTGTCAAAAATCATCTTGACTAATTAGATTTGGTAAAGTAGAGTTTCAAAAAACATTTTTAATGACTACTAAAAATCGTAATTTGGAATCTTAAAACTTTTAATCAAGTACATGGGAATAGTAATCAACCAATCATTCAAAAATACCATTACAACCTATCTTGGATTTGGTATTGGCGCAGTGAATACGCTGTTTCTCTATACCAATTTTATAAGTGACACTTATTACGGTTTAGTAGCTTTTGTATTATCTACGGCTAATATTATGATGCCTTTAATGGCTTTTGGCGTTCATAATACATTAATAAAGTTTTATTCAACCTTTAAAACAAAAAACTCATTAAATAGTTTTTTGACCCTAATGTTATTTTTGCCCTTGTTGATCTCTATTCCTTTAGGATTGATAGGATATTTTTGTTATGACATCATAGGAGATTTGTTATCTCAAGAAAATACTATTGTAAAGGATTATGTTTGGCATATCTTTCTTGCCGCATGTTCTATGGCTTATTTTGAAGTCTTTTTTGCCTGGGCAAAAACACAGATGCAAACCGTTTTTGGCAATTTTTTAAAAGAAGTTTTTCATCGTTTGGGAATCATGGCACTGTTGTTTGCTGTATTTTTTGAATTCATAACAGTCAATCAGTTTATAAATGGTGTTATTTGGGTATATGTTTTAAGAATGGTATTAATGATGCTATCTGCTTTTAGTATAAGGTTGCCTGTATTTACATTAAGACGTATAGACAACTTAAATTCAATTTTAAAATATTCATTCCTGATTATTATTGCAGGATCAATCGCCACTGTTATTTTGGATGTTGACAAATTTATGTTAGGTCAGTATATAGCTATTGAAGAAGTCGCCTATTATAGTGTTGCAGTTTATATTGCTACTGTAATTTCGGTACCACAAAGAGCAATGCACCAAATTATGTTGCCAATGACAGCACAATTTTTGAATGATAAAAATAAGGCAGCACTTGAAGATCTCTACAAACGTTCATCTTTGAATCTTTATGTAATAAGTGGTTTCATTTTTATACTTATCATAGTCAATATCAATCAACTCTATACTATTATTCCCGAAGAGTTTAGAAATGGAGTTTTTGTGGTATTTTTAATAAGTTCAGCAAAACTTACTGATAATATTTTAGGAAACAATAATGCTATTTTATTCAATAGCGATTATTACAGGATGGTTTTACTCTTCGGAGTTGTATTAACCATACTTACGGTAGTGCTTAATATGATTTTTATTCCAATGTATGGCATCAATGGGTCTGCTTTAGCGACGTTTCTGGCTGTAATTATTTATAACTCAATTAAAATTGTTTTTGTAAAGAAAAAACTTCATATGCTTCCTTTCACGGATTCAACATTTAAATTAAGTGTACTGATAACCCTTTCTACACTGGTATTTTACTTCTGGGATTTTGGGTTTCATGCTATCTTAAATATTATTTTGAAGTCAGTAATAGTAACTATTATTTACGTAATCGCAATTTACAGAATGAAGGTTTCAGATGATTTATCACAATTGATAAAGAAATACTTAAAACTATAATTGGAAAGCTTAATTCCTAAAATGGGAAAACCCCACAAGGTGCTTTGAGGCATACTACAAGTGGGATTTTCCAACTAACCAACCAAAAAATTATTTATTTTAATTATTTTGTCGCTTTCTAGAGGTTCTATTGCCTTTGGTTGGAGCTTTAGAACGTGTTGCTTTAGAAACCGATTGTTTTCTACTTTTATTTTGAGCGGCACGTTGTGTACTTTTGTTACGCTCTTTACTAGATATACGATTATTTGTCGCTTTTGGTTTTCTGTTCGAATAATTTGTGTTTTTATTAACACTTGGTTTTCTATCATAGCTTCGAGATTGTACACTTTTACTTTGCGAATTTCGCTGTGGTGATCGTGCATTAGTAGCTCTTTCAGAACGCATTTGTCTTTGATTTTTAACAGAAGCTCCATTTTGACGCGATTGATTTCTCTGATTTGATATTGAACCTTCTCTTCTAGATTGGGTATTCCTTTGATTTGGTGTAACCGATCTTTGAGTTCTATTATTCCTATTAGAAATATTGTTTCTTTCGCTTCTCACTTGTGAGTTTGCAATTCTACTATCACCGCGTCTATTAGATGCATCTGGTCTATAGCGTTCACTTATACTATTGTACTGCGTACGTCTACCCGAAGTATGAGCTGACCCTCTTCTTGAATTAACATTAACTGATCTGTAGTTATTTACATAAGGTCTGTAATAGGTATATCTTACAGGTGTATAGTGTTTTCTATATGGTCTATTATATACTATACAATAATCCCTAGAAGGAATGGTATAGTATCTGTGCCATGGTCTGTAAACATAATGTCTGTTGTAAATATTAATATAACCACTGAAATGACTAAATACATTGTGACGGTTGTAATAAACATATAAACCACCAACTCTAGATACTCGACCAAAATTGTTATAGTGAATGTTTACATTTCCAGCCCTAGTTATTCGTCCGTAGTAATCATAATATATAGGCACATTTTCAATCTGGATTATTGCTCCAAAATCGTCATATTGAACATAAGGACCATAATCATATCCCGAGTTAAAACTTAACGAGAAATTAGGTGAATTAAAGCCAACATTAACGTTAGGACCGTAATTTGGCATATAAAAATCAAATTGACCATCCGGAAAAACCGAAAACTCAATACCGCCCTCTACAAATATGAATGAATTGTTGTAACCACTCACATAAGTGTTTGCTAAAATGTTTGCTGAATTAGAGGTGGTGGTTGCTTGTAATGACGAAACAGACAAGAATACTGTCGTTACGAATAGGGCTATCTTTTTCATAATTTAAAGTTTAAAATAATTTTCATATTATAGTTTACAAACAACGTGCCAAAAAAAGAAACAAAGCATTATGGTATTGATTTACAGTAAATTAAATTATTGGAAGAATGCAAATTCTATATAGTTAAAAAAGTTGCATTCTTTTGATTTAGAAAATTGTATTTTAGAAGAAGCTAAATCAATCTATTAAAATGAAAACATTAGTATTCTATCTATCCATTTCCATTATTGCATTTCAATATATTGGAGCCCAATCAGAAACAAAAAATTATAATGAGGCGTACAAGCTTATCGAAGTCTGGCTAGATGCTCAAAAAGATTTTGATAATTTACCAGGAATTTCGGCTATTGTGGTTAAAGATCAGGAAGTGCTTTGGACCGGAGCCTTTGGATATTCAAATATTGAAGATCAAGTTTCTGCAACATCAGAAACCCTATGTAGTATTTGTTCAATTTCGAAGCTATTTACATCGGTAGCCATTATGAAACTGTATGATGAAGGTAAATTACGGTTAGATGATAGAATTGAAGATGTCTTACCTTGGTATAATCTCAAGCAACAATATGCAACTAGTGGGCCAATTACAATACGGTCATTGCTAACACATTCATCTGGATTGCCAAGGCAGGCTGATGTGCCCTATTGGACAGGCCCTGATTTCCCATTTCCTAAATTGGAAGAAGTGAAATCAAAATTGGCCACTCAAGAGACTTTATATCCGGCTTCTACCTATTGGCAATACAGTAATTTGGCTTTATCCCTATTGGGAAATATTATTGAAGAAATTTCAGGCGTTTCATATGATGAATACGTCAACGAACATATTTTAAAACCTTTAAGGCTAAAGGACACTAGAACCCATTTACCAAAAGATTTGTATGGTAAACAATTAGCCTATGGATATTCTGCTGTAGATAGAACAAAAGAACGCTCTAAAGTCAATTTTTTTGAAGCAAATAATGTTACGGCTGCAGCCGGTTTTTCTTCCAATGTATTAGATTTGGGAAGATTTGCTTCATGGCAGTTTAGATTGTTAGATGCTCAAGACACCGAAATTTTGAAACCATCAACCCTTAAAAATATGCATAACGTACATTGGACTGACGAAGACTTTGGACTAACTTGGGGGTTAGGATTTTCAGTTTATAAAGGATCTGACGGCTCAAAATGGGTCGGTCATGGCGGTAGCTGTCCAGGCTATAGAAGCACGTTACAACTTAATCCAAAAACAAAAATGGCTTATGCGGCGATGATTAACGCAGGAGGTACAAATCCAAATCGTTATACTAATGGAATTCATGAAATATTGAATAAAGTTGAAACGGTAAAAAAAGAAGAAAATACTAAAGTTAATTTAACTGACTATACGGGTTATTACAGTAGTCAACCATGGTGGAGCGAAAATTACATTTCGGAATGGAACGGTAAATTAGTGAGTGTAGGTTTGCCAAGTGATAATCCAGCAGAGGCTATGACATTTTACAAACATATCGAGGGAGATACCTTTAAACGAGTTAGGGATAATGGAGAGTTAGGGGAGGCCTTACAATTTGTAAGAGGTGATAAAGGCGAAGTTATCAAGATGAAAAGCCATCAAAATTATTCAACAAAAATTAAAAAGTAATTTTCGATTAGAGAATATATGATAACAAAAATCCCGAAAGGTATTGGGGATACCTAACGGGATTTTAGACAATCAATCAAAAAAATTATTTTCCTTTTAATCTTTTTTGCTTTTTAACATCTTTTCCTTTTCTGTAGTAAAAGTACATGTCACTATCATCACGATCTCTGTCATCAAAGTAGTAGTGGTCATCCCATTGTCTATTGTCATCGATGTAATTCATATGGGCATTGCTATGGTTTACAGCACCAGACAAATGAACAATTTCTCCCCATCTATTATAGTTCACTCTTAATCCTCCAACTTGTCTTAAGTTACCGTTTCCTCTTTGATAGTTCATATAAACCGAACCAGCTCTGGTTATTCTTCCAAACCTGTCATAATTAATAAACACGTTTCCAATACGTCTTACTTTTCCATCATAATCATGTGTAATTAAAACACCACGATCTCTTTGAGAAGAAAACTGAACTCGGCTTATACTGCCTGGCGAACCAAAAGTGACGTTAACAGAAGATTCTCTACTGCCTCTTGTTCGGTAAAAAGTATTAGCATTGTAATAAGAATCTGCTATGTTGGTATTGAAGTCAAAACTTCCATCCGGAAAAATTAAAAATTCTACACCACGTTCAATAAATGAAATTGGCTCTGCAAAGCGATTATGCCCCGATTTAAAATCTTTCCCTTTTCTTGCATGTTGTGCGTTAACAGTTGTTAATCCAATCAACAACCCTGTAACTAATAGTAATAATCTTTTCATAATATTAGATTTTAAAGTGATGCCTACTCATATAGCTTTTCGGCTTACGCTATTTGCTCATAAAGAACCAATTTGCGTGCCAAAAATCATTTGTTGTTGATTATCAGTATGTTACCTTAATCTGAATTTTATTATTTTTATAGCGCTAATCAATTACTATGACTAAACCAACCGTTTCTTGTGCCAATTGTGAGAAAGAATTTGAGGAAGGATTTGATTTTTGTCCTCATTGTGGTCAAAAGTCTAATGATGATCTCACCATTGGAGTTTTATTTTACAATACAATAAGTAACTATTTCTCTTTTGATGCTCGATTTTTTAAGAGCTTCGTTCCACTTATGTTTCGTCCGGGATATTTAGCTAAAAAGTTTTTGGAAGGTAAGCGATTATTATTCTTGCATCCTGCTCAAATGTATCTTTTTATATCTGTTATTTTCTTTTTTATCCTCTCATTTACTGTGAGTGATATTGCAGAAAAAGCAGATTCAGCAATGCAAAAGGATAAGCTAGAATCTTTAGCAAAAAAGAAAGATAGTATTGAAGAGATAAAGCCTGTCTTGGACTCTTTAGAGATTCAAAGCTTGATGAAGCCCTTAAAACAAAACCAAAAAATTCTGGGATTGAAGGATGAAGATTTGAAAATTGCCGATTCAATTATAAAAACGGGAAGGGCTGGGGATAAAACATACAATACTACATTTAATTACAATGAAAGAAGTGTGGATTCTTTAATTGCTATTAATGCCGAAGATAATGAGATATACCAGGCTATGGGTATGGATGAGGACGCAGGGTATTTAACTAGAAAATTTTATGGTCAGTTATTAAAATTTCATAGAAATAGGGGAGCGAGTTCAATAATTATGACTTTTTTTAATAGTATACCTATAGCCATGTTTTTTCTGTTGCCTCTTTTTGCACTTCTGTTAAAGATATTCTACTTTAATAAAGGAAGATATGCACATCATTTGGTGTTTAGCTTTTATTATTTCTCCTTTTTATTTATGGTCTTCAGTATAATTTTTGGACTGAATAGAATTTGGGAAATTCCAGATTGGATTGATTGGTTAGTTGCACTTTCTACCTTTATGTACTTATTTTTGGCTTTGAAGAATTTTTATAGTCAGCATTGGTTTTGGACCTTGTTTAAAAGCGGCGTTATTTCTTTTACCTTCTTAATGATGGTTATACCAACTACTATTATATTATTAGTAATGTTTTCGTTTTTGTTCTATTAAACCTTATAGCTTTTCTTTTAAAAATAGGCCTGTTACCGAATTAGCATTTTTAACTAATTCTTCTGGTGTACCTTTAGCAATGAGTTGGCCACCACGCTCACCTCCTTCAGGTCCCAAGTCAATAATATAATCAGCACATTTAATAAGATCCAAATTGTGCTCAATGACCAAAATGGAATGTCCTTGTTCAATCAAAGCGTCAAATGATTTTAATAGTTTTTTGATATCGTGAAAATGAAGACCAGTAGTAGGCTCATCAAAAATAAAGAGCGCATTATCGCTCTTAGAGCCTTTTCCTAAAAATGAAGCCAGCTTAATTCGCTGCGCTTCGCCGCCTGAAAGCGTAGAAGAACTTTGGCCTAAAGTAACATAGCCAAGGCCAACATCTTGCAAGGGTTGCAATTTGTTCTTAATCTTTGATTGTTGGTGTTGAGAAAAGAAGGCGATAGCATCATCAATGGTAAGATTTAGAATATCATCTATAGATTTTTCATTAAATGTAACCTCCAAAACTTCCTTTTTAAACCGTTTCCCGTTACAAGTTTCACATGTAAGATGGACATCGGCCATAAACTGCATTTCAATAGTAACTTCACCTTCACCTTTACAGGTTTCACATCTTCCACCATCAACATTAAAACTAAAATGTTTAGCTTGATAATTTCTAATCTTACTTAATTTTTGATTAGCATATAGTGCCCTTATATCGTCATAAGCTTTGATATAGGTGACAGGGTTAGATCTAGATGAACGCCCTATAGGATTTTGATCTACAAACTCAATTTGCTTAATATTGCTGAAATTACCCGTGATATCACTGAATTGTCCTGGTTTATCTCCAAAATCGGTTATTTTTTTTTGAAGCGCAGGAAAAAGGATTTTTTTGATTAATGTACTTTTGCCACTTCCTGAAACACCAGTTATTACCGTTAACATTTCTAACGGAATTGTAACATCTATATTTTTAAGATTATTTTCACGGGCTCCAATAATGTTGACGTGATACTTTGAAGATCGACGCTTTTTTGGCACTTCAATTTCTAAAGAACCATTGAGGTACTTTGCCGTTAATGAATTCGAAACTAAAATATCTTTAAATTCACCATGCGCAACAACTTCACCACCAAAGGTTCCGGCTTCTGGTCCAATATCTATAATTTCATCGGCTGCTTTCATAATATCTTCGTCATGTTCAACCACAATTACGGTATTGCCCAAATCACGTAAGGCTATAAGAACCTTTATGAGTTTTTGGGTGTCTTTTGGGTGAAGGCCAATACTGGGTTCGTCCAAAATGTACATTGAACCTACAAGACTACTACCTAATGAGGTCGCCAAATTAATGCGCTGACTTTCTCCACCAGATAAGGTATTCGATTTTCTATTCAATGTTAAATAATCCAGACCAACGTTAGATAAGAAAGTAAGACGATTGGTGATTTCCTTTAATAAACGCTCCGCAATTTTAGCATCGTAATCGTTTAATTTCAGATTGTTAAAAAATTCAGCCAACTTATCCAAAGGCATTTCTACCAAATCGGTAATAGTTGCATCTCCAATTTTAACAAAATTAGCTTCAGGTCTTAATCGTTTGCCTTTACAGATCGTACATTTAGTTTTTCCTCTGTAGCGTGATAACATCACTCTATTTTGAATTTTGTAGGCTTTAGACTCTAATTCTTCAAAAAAGGAATCCAGTCCTTCAAAATACTCATTGCCATTCCAAATGAGCTGTTTTTGTTCATTCGTTAACTGGAAGTATGGCTTATGAATTGGGAAATCAAATTTATGAGAGTTATTTACTAATTGGTCTCGGTACCAACTCATACTTTCACCTCGCCAAGGGAATATAGCGTTTTCGTAGACTGATAAACTTGTATTAGGGATAACCAAATCTTCATCGATACCAATAACATCACCATAACCTTCACATTTTGGACATGCACCATAGGGATTATTAAAGCTGAATAGATGTATATTAGGCTCTAAAAAAGTCATGCCATCTAATTCAAATTTATTATTGAATTCATACTGTTTTTGAGTTGAAAGTGATTGGACAATACAACTGCCTTTACCTTCAAAAAAGGTGGTTTCAATGGCATCAGCTAAACGATTGTAAAAATCTTCTTCATGCTTAACAATAATTCTATCAACTACTAAATGTATAGCGCCCTTCAGTGATCTATCAGAAACTTCATCAATTCTTAAAACTTCATTGTCTAATTTAACTCGGGCATAGCCTTGTTGTTGAAGGACATTAAGTTTATCACTCATACTTCGTCCTTCTTCCAAAATAATAGGTGCCAGAAGTAACAGCTTCTCACCATCATCAAACTGTTTTATTAATGAAATTACGTCTGATGTTGTATGTTTTCTAACCAACTTGCCAGAAACAGGAGAATAGGTATTTCCAATTCTAGCGAATAGGAGTTTTAGATAATCATAAATTTCTGTTGAAGTCCCAACTGTTGAGCGAGGATTAGTAGAATTCACCTTTTGTTCAATAGCTATGGCTGGCGCAATACCTTTAATGTAATCTACTTTTGGTTTATTCAATCGGCCTAAAAACTGACGCGCATAACTTGAAAGACTTTCAACATAACGACGTTGACCTTCGGCATATAAGGTATCAAAAGCTAAACTAGATTTACCCGAACCAGATAAACCTGTGATTACCACTAATTTGTTTCTAGGAATTACAACATCAATATTTTTTAAATTATGAAGTTTTGCCCCTTTTATTATGATGTTTTGTTTTGGATTGACTTCAGAAATAGTGATGCTCATATTAGATTTGATACTTAAAGATTTGCAAAGATACCATAAGTATTTAATCAGAGAAAAAAGTTTATTACCGAATAAAATGTTAAATTTTTAAAGGTTTTTTTGCATTTTAGGAATGATTGTTGTTATATTTGGTTGTAAATCAGTAAAAATCATTTGCCTATAACATAATATTACTTTAAAAAATTAACCCCGAACTAGAAGTGCACGACATTGACTTTTAGTCTTTTAAAGTAATGATTATGAGATACGAACTTATCGCTGATGCCGCTTTAGTGAAAAATTATATCGAAGGTGATGAAAACGCACTTTCTATTTTAATTTATAGGCACAAACAAAAAATCTACAGTTTTATATACTCTAAAGTCTTTGATAAAGACATAACAGAAGACATTTTTCAGGATACCTTTATTAAGGTTATTAGAACGCTTAAATTGGGAAAATACAACGAAGAAGGTAAATTTTTACCTTGGGTCATGCGTATTGCTCACAATTTAGTGATTGATCACTTCAGAAAAAACAGTCGAATGCCAAAATTTGATAACTCTGGTGAGTTTAGTATTTTTTCGGTGTTAGGAGATTCAAGCTTAAATGCAGAAAAACAACTCATAAAAGATCAGGTAGAATCAGATGTTCGACGCCTGATAGAAGAATTACCAGAAGATCAAAAAGAAGTTTTGATTATGCGCATGTATAATGATATGAGTTTTAAAGAAATATCTGATAGAACTGGAGTTAGTATTAATACAGCTCTGGGTAGAATGCGCTACGCCTTAATCAATTTAAGAAAGGTCATAGATAAAAATAATATCATTTTAACAAATTAATACAATAAATAAAGTTTTGTCTCGTTAATAGGATATTAAACCTAAAAAAAGCGATAATGGCAAAACTTTACTCTAAAAACCCTCAAATTAAAGAAACCCTGAACCCAAAAAAAGAAACAATAGATTTTCTTTTAAATTATTCTAAGGCTTTAAGTGTTATTAATTGTAATAAAATGAAGTTTGAAGCACTTCTAAATTAATCTGAAAAAGTCCTGATTTGTTAGTCGTCAGGACTTTTTTGTTTTCAAATACTCCTTGATTACAGACATTCGACCAATAGTTTTAGTGATGATGTCTTTATCTAAATTCCATCCTCTGGCAGGAGAGTATTCTCTTCCATACCAAATTATTTGAAGATGTAAATCGTTCCATAATTCCATTGGGAACAAACGTTTAGCGTCTTTTTCAGTTTGAACCACATTTTTTCCATTGCTAAACCCCCATCGATACATGAGGCGATGGATATGTGTATCTACAGGAAATGCAGGGATACCAAAAGCTTGAGATAAAACCACGGCTGCCGTTTTATGGCCAACAGCAGGTAATGCTTCCAAAGCCTCATAAGTTTTTGGGACTTCGCCATTATACTTTTCAATCAGAATTTTAGAAAGTCCATAAATCCCTTTACTTTTCATGGGAGATAAGCCTACTGGTTTTATAATTTCCCTAATTTCTTCAACTGAAAGTTTTACCATATCATAAGGATTATCAGCCTTTTCAAAAAGTAATGGTGTAATCTGGTTTACGCGCACATCGGTACTTTGAGCTGATAGTAATACCGCAATAAGCAATGTATAAGGATCTTTATGTTCTAACGGAATTGGGATTGTAGGGTATAATTCATTTAGGGTTCTAATAACAAAATCTACCTTTTCTTGCTTGGTCATAAAGTTGTATTTTTACGAAAAATCAAAGGTAATAAATATGACGACATTAAAACCTGGAGATAAGACTCCTAATTTTTCGGCAACGGATGAACAAGGCAATACGATTTCATTAAAAGATTATAAAGGAAAAAAACTAGTAGTATTTTTCTATCCGGCTGCAAATACGCCAACCTGTACCGTTGAAGCCTGTAATTTAAGAGATCACTACAAAGATTTAGCCGAAAAAGGCTATGAAATTTTAGGTGTTAGTGCTGATACTGAAAAAAAGCAATCCAACTTTAAAAAGAAGTTCAAATTTCAGTATCCATTATTGGCCGACGTAGATAAAAGCGTTATTGAAGCATTTGGAGTTTGGGGTCCTAAAAAATTTATGGGTCGTGAATATGAGGGTATTCATCGTGTTACTTTCGTGATTAATGAAAATGGAGTTATTGAAAAGGTAATTGATAAGGTGAAAGCAAAGATTCACGCAGAACAAATACTAGAATAAATAAAATAAGAAATTGAACTAAATTCTATTTTTTACTCATCAAGAAAAGCCTGTTCTGTTTCACAACCAAATAGGCTTTTTTCTTTAATTAAATTTGCAACACCTTCAGGTAGCATGGCTTCCCAACCTTCTTCACCATCGGCAATCATTTTAAGCACTGTACGTGAGAAAATAGAAAGTGTAGATGGATTGTAGTCGGTTATATCTACAACTTTTCCATTGTACTTAAAGAACTTGTAAAGTTCTTTCATACGTGGATGCACTTTAAGATTCTCGCTTGTAGTAATCGTACCATCTTCATTTTCCATTGGATATAGGTAAACGCGTAGGTCTTTAAAGAATAATTTTCCAAAGGCTTCAAGAATACCACCACTCAAATGACGATAATACTTTTCATCAAAAATGTCAATTAGGTTATTGACACCCATAGCAAGCCCCATTCTGTTTTTAGAATATTGTGAAAAATATTCAACGAGTTTATAATATTCTTGAAAATTCGAAATAAGAACAGTTTGCCCTAATGAACACAATAATCTAGCTCTATCCATGAAATCTTGTTCATCAATCTCACCTTCAGCACGGAGGTTAGATAAGGTGATTTCAAAAACAACTTGTGTGTTTTTTTCGACCACTCTGTTTTCTTTCAAAAACATCTCATAGGATTTCTGATACATATCCATGTTTACCATGGTTACTGGTCTAAAGCTACCTCTAAGTGCTAATATATTCTTTTTGTATAATACTCTAGCAGGGAGTACGTTATTGCCATCTGGAGCAAACATTACGGCATCGGTCATGCCATTTTTAACAAGCTGCAAACTCATTAGGCGATTATCGACGTCCTTAAATACCGGACCAGAAAAATTTATGGTATCAATCTCAATTTGGTCTTTATCTAAATGATCATACAAATATCGAAGGAGTTTTTTAGGCACATTGTACTTATAAAAGGCCCCATAAATTAAATTGGTACCTAAAATTCCTAAAGTTTCTTGTTGTAAACGTGCATCGTTCTCCTTAAAGCGTAAATGCAGAATAATTTCGTTATACTCTTGGTCAGGTTCTACTTGATATTTAACACCAACCCAGCCATGTCCTTTATATTTTTTCGCAAAATCTATAGTGGCGACTGTATTAGCATATGAGAAAAACATTTTATTGGGATGCTTATCTCTTGTGATGCGCTCTTCAATTAGAGCAATTTCATGCGTAAGCATTTTCCTTAAGCGGGCTTCAGTCACATAACGGCCGTCATCTTCAATTCCATAAATAGCATCACTAAAGTCTTTGTCATAAGCCGACATAGCCTTTGCTATGGTACCAGATCCACCGCCTGCTCTGAAAAATTGGCGAACCGTTTCTTGACCTGCCCCAATTTCAGCAAAAGTCCCATAAATGTTCTCATTAAGATTAATACGAAGTGCTTTGGTTCTCAATGAAGGAACTTCATCAAATTCCTTATCGCCTTTAAGGGTGATTTCCATCTTTAAATCGGGGTTATAACGTTAGGACAAAGGTATTAAAATAGCATGGTAAACAAAAAAATAACCTTATTTTTGTTTCAAAGTATTTTGGATTGAAAATTACATTTTTAGGTACCGGAACATCACAAGGAATTCCAGTTATTGGAAGTAGCCATCCTGTATGTTTAAGTACTAATCCTAAAGACAAACGACTTCGTGTTTCGGTTTTGGTAGAATGGGATGATTATAGTTATGTTGTTGATTGTGGTCCTGATTTTAGGCAACAAATGCTTACCGCGAATTGTAAAAGAATAGATGGTATTTTATTTACCCATGAACACGCCGATCATACTGCTGGTTTAGATGATATTCGTCCTTTTTTCTTTAGACAGGGTGAAATTCCGGTTTATGGACATAAACGCGTACTAAATGCGTTAACTCGAAGATTCGATTATATATTTGAAAATCACAATAAATATCCCGGGGCTCCCAGCGTAGAACCTATTGAAATTAAAAATGAACCTTTTAATTTAGGAAACCTCGAAGTTATACCTATTGATGGAATGCATGACAAGTTACAGGTGTTTGGCTTTAGATTTGGTGAGTTCGCCTATTTAACGGATATGAAAAATGTAGATTCTAAAGAAATTCAAAAACTACAAGGTGTAAAAGTGTTGGTGGTTAATGCATTGAGAGATGAGCCACATCCTTCACATTTTAATCTCATTGAAGCACTTGATTTCATCAATGAAGTGAAGCCTGAAAAGGCTTACCTTACTCACATAAGTGCATTATTGGGTTTCCATGACGAAGTACAACAAAAATTACCCAAAAACGTTTTTTTGGCATACGATAACTTACAAATAACTCTTTAGCATATGAAGCGCAATATTTTTATGTACTTGTTTATTTTTACTTTACTACTTGTACTTTTTCAATTTATGAACTCCAAACATATTATTGAAGATTATGACAAAAAGCTTACCACATCACTTGCCAAAGAAAACACTTATAAGGATTCGATTTTAACGCTTAAGGACAACAATTTTGAACTCATGCGCTTTAGTATCGAGTTCAATGACGATGCTATGAGTTACTTTGAAGATCAAGGGTATCGAATTTCAGAATTAGTGCCTTTTATAAAAGATGAACTTTATAAACTCAATGTATATGAAGGGGAGGACCATCCATTGGTTCCATATGCATCTATGACTGGAAACAAAATGCTAATCAATTCCGTTAGGCTTTTAAATCATAAATGGATCATTGCTGATTTTTCTGATGGAAAATATTGGGGAGAAATGTTGCTGACTTATGAGATTGTTGATAAACAGGAATTAAAATTCAAGCTTTTAGACTATTTGTTATATCATTAACCAATTAAAGGCTCTAGCCACTTCTTAAATTCATAGAAATTTTGCGGTGCAACACCATGACCTACTGGAAATTCGGAATAACTATGTTTAATGTTTAAACGCGATAGAAATTCTGGAGTTTTTCGTGCCCATTCTACCGGAATTACCTGATCTACACTACCATGCGAACAATAAAAACTTAAATGTGCGTAGTCGTCTTTAGGTAATGTTTCTGGTAACATATCCTCGCTTATATAGCCACTTAAAGCAATTACATTTTTAACTTTTTGCGGATAGGTTAAGGCTACAGCGTAGCTCAAAATCGTGCCTTGGCTAAAACCTAAGAGTGTAACATTATCTCGATTTACTGGGTAAGTTTCACAAACTTCATCAATAAATTTAGAAATCAAATCTCTAGATTGTATAGCTTGATCTGTATCGTTCCATTTATTTTGTGCAGCATCAAAGTGAATAGCGTACCACGCATTTCCAAAGGGTTGCATAGCATACGGAGCACGTGCCGAAACAATGAATAAGTCTTCAGGGAGTTCGCTTGAAAATGAAAACAGATCGTTTTCATCACTTCCATATCCGTGAAACATGATGAGTAAAGGCGCATTTTCCTTAATAGAAGAAGGCCGCGTTATGTGAAATAAGCTTAAATCGTACATAGAGTTTAACTAATGGTTCTAAACCAGTCCTGAAAATAGTCACCAACTACAGGGATGGGTTTTTGCTCACCTTTGTAAGCCGTATAAAGTCCGTATAGCCATGCTACGAAGGTAATGCTCCAAAAAGCAGTTCCAAGCCAACTGCTAATATATTTTTCTGATACATTAGAAACCAAAAGCATGATTATTAAGCCTAGCATTTGACGTGCATGAAAAAAAGTGAAAGGATTTCGTTTTTCTAAATTCATAATTATGGCAATAATCAACCCAACAAATGTAAAATAACATACAATGGCTAATGTTCTGCCTTCTTTTATAGTGTCTTGCATAATTTAATTTAATACCAATTGGTTATTGGCGATGATGCCATACGACTTTCCTTTTAATTGGCTGTTTTCAAACAAGCTGTTCTTTGAAGTTGAAATAATATGGTTTTTAGAGAATATATATGAAAATTTAGGATCAAACAATGATAAATCTGCTTTACTACCTACAACAATGCCATTTGATTCAATCCCAAAGCGTTTTTTTCCTTTAGTTAAGAGTTCTATACTCTTTTTTAAAGTAAATACAGATTGTAGAGCACCAAAAGCGCTTTCTAGTCCAATAGTGCCATATTTGGCAAAATCAAACTCTATTTTCTTGTTTTCGATATCGATTGGATTGTGGTCAGAAGTTACCATATCTATAGTGCCATCTTTTAGGCCTTCAATCAGAGCATCAATATCCTTTTGAGTTCTTAAAGGAGGCTTTACCTTAAAATTAGTATTGAATGTTGTTAATTTTTCGTCCGTAAATAACAAATTATGAATTGCTACGCTACAGGTCACATCAAGTTTTTGTTGTTTAGCTTTTCTGATAAGATCTACAGACTTTGCTGTTGAAATGGTAGGGATATGTAATTTGCCGTTTGTGTATTCTAACAAAAACAGATCTCTAGATACCTGAAGTTCTTCAGCTAAAGTTGGATTCCCTTTTAAACCTAATGAAGTACTAGTTCGGTTTTCATTCATAACTCCAGACCCTGAAATATTTGAATCCTGTGGAAAAGACATGACTAAACCGCCAAAATTACTGGCATATTGCAAGGCTAGTTTCATTAAGTTTGGATTTGAAACAGCCTTTTGATAATCGTAAAATGCGATTGCACCAGCATTTTTCATGTCAAAAAGTTCAGCCAAATCGTTGCCTTCACCAGATTTTGTAAGCGCCCCAATAGGATATAAGCTAATGGCGTGATCTTTTGATTTACTTTTAATAAAGGTTATATCGGCACTCGAATCAATCACGGGATATGTGTTGGCGTTTGTGGCAACACTAGTAAATCCTGATAAGGCAGCAGTTTTTAATCCGTTAGCTATAGTCTCGCGCTCTTCAAAACCAGGTTCACCAAAACTTACACTACTGTCAAACCAGCCTTGTGAAACATGAAGATTGTCTAACTTCACTTCTTGGTATTTTTTTGGATTGGCAATGTGTTTTGAAATCTGAGTGATGATTCCTTTTTCAATTAAAATATCAAGGGTTTGATTATGAAAATCGCTTTTTGAATCAACAATTGTGGCAGATTTTATGAGTACGTTCATTTAAAGAATTTTAAGATGAGCATTTCAATACTTAAAAAAGCTAGTGCAAAAATAACAAACCATTTCCATAGCTCATTAACATTTGTCGCACTTTTTAATTCCATTAAAGCTTCACTGACCGAGTTATTCACAGAAACCTTATCAAAAGCATCCAAATTTAAGTATGAAAGGTTGCTTTCGTCTCGCGCATAATTAAAGCTAATTTGCTTTATAATGTTTTCTTTATTCATTACATCAAATGTTCCCGCCATATCGAGGTCATCATTAGTTATTAGTGTAACCTTGTCTATGAATGTTTGTTGTAACGGGATAACCGAATTACTATTAGATTGTAATTTAAGTATTTCATCTTGACCTAAAGTAGTTTTAATATCCACTTTATTTTCAATACCAATAGTATAAAAAAGCTGCGGTAATTTTAAACTTTGCTTGCCAATATTGTAAAGTACAGGAACAATAAGTGGAGAGTTTTTAAAATTTGAATTAGAGTCGTTAAGAGCGGCAGTAAAACTAAAGGCTTGACCAGACTGTGACAAAAATGGATTTCCATCTTCAAAACTTAAAACTGATGATCCAGAAAGAGATTCCAAATTATAGAATGCATTTACTTTTGGATATTGAAAATTACTCACTTTTTTGTCGAATACATTGTTTAGAATTGGATGCGAAAAATTGATGTCAGTAATTCTTTTTTCGTTAGGATTTAAAACACGATAATTAAATAAGTTATAATTATTAAATAACTGATTATATGAACCTAATACAACTTCATTTGAAGGAACAATTAAAATATATCCTCCGTTATCTGTAAACGATTTTAACGCATTTATTAACGAAAACGGAATCTCTTTAAGTTCGTTAATGATAATGAAATCTTGTCGCTCAATGCTATTGTAATTTAAATCCTTGAAATTAGAAGATGAGTAGTTAAATTCATCACTAGTGTAGATTTTTTTAAGAAAAGTATCATCAGCTTCATTTATAGACAACACATTTATATTTTCATTTTCACTTAAATTAAAATAAAGTGAATTATCATATTGAAGGTTAGCATCTTCAATGCTTATTTTTCCTTTAAACTGTTGGTTATTTGGAATATTGAATACTGCAGTAGTTTCATTTTCTATAGTAACCGCATTTTTAGCAACGAGATTATTATCATTAAAAAGTGAAATAGATAAGGTTTCAATTGGTGTTCCATGATTTTTTAAAACCACGGTAAGTTCTAAAATGTCCACGTTCATATTTGAAATGTAAACAGAGTCGACAGCCACATTGTTGGTGTTGGTAGGTTTTAATTGTACCAATCGTGGATTGATATGATCGCTGTCTTCAAAATTTAAAGCTTCACCTTTTTGTTGAAAATCTGAAATAAGCACTAAACTTTTAAACGTGCTATTATCTTTTGAAAATTCCTTTTTAGCTTGAAGCATTAATGCCTCATAATTAATCTGATTTGGAGCGTACGACAACTGTATAAGGTCATTTCTGATTGCTTTTAAACTTGTATTTTTATAGGTTTTATCATTAGTGAACAAACTAAATGTTTCATTTTCATCAAGTGTTTCAATGAGATCTTTTACGGCACTATTTAAAAGAGTTCCATTAGCACCTTTGGCCTGCATACTATAAGAATTGTCTAAATAAATTACAGTTTCGGTTTTGGTGTTAAAACTATCTTTGTTTGATGTGTAGGGTTGGGCGAATGCTAAAATTATACAAGCCAATAACAATAATCGCGTTAGTAGAATAAGCCATTTTTTTAACTGGGAACTTTTACGGGTTTGTAAAGTAATATCTTTTAAAAACTGAACATTAGTAAAAGCCTCTTTTTGAAATTTTCTTAATTGAAAAAGATGGACAATGATAGGAATGATGAGTAGGAGTAAAGCATAAAGAAGTTCTGGGTGTTTAAACTGCATTCCTAAAAGGTTCTTTTTTAAAGTGTAATGCTCAAATATAGAAAATGCTTGTTGATTAGCCTCTTAAGCTTTTGAGAAATTTAACGTTTTTCTAAAACAAAAACTGTTTTCAACACCAATGTACTGGCCATAATTGTTAATGCGCTCAAAACCAGATTTTTTATAAAGGGCCAAAGCTTCTTGCTGATTGATTCCCGTTTCCAAAACAACTTGATTACAACCTAATTCACTGGCCCAGCTTTCAAGTGCATTAAGAATTTTTTCGGCAATTCCTTTTCCTCTGGATTCTGGAACGGTAAACATTCGTTTAATTTCCATGGTGTCAGCATCAAACATTTTTAGGGCTCCGCAACCTACAGGGATGTCACCTTCATAGGCAACCAAGGCATATTTGATGGCATCAATTTTATTGAACTGTTTATAAAAGTCATGATCGTCTCCATCACGTAGTGCCAAATCTGTATCTAAAGCTTTTACCAGGTCTCTAAAATCTTGATCGTTTGAGTCTGTTCTTTTGAGTTTTAACATTTTGAAAAAATAAAGTTAAATATACTACTTATTAGGTTTTTAAATGACTAGCAAAAGAAGAAATAATCAGTCATTGAAACCATTTGCTGGGATTTAAAATAGTTTCTAATAACACGTTGTGCATTTTCATTTGCAACAGTAACAATGCTTTGAGGATTTGTAAGTGTGGAGAGTTGGTTAAAACTATGGAGTTCTATTCCATATATTTTTTTCCCGATCTTTTTAGGGTTATTACAAATCCATAAAAAAGGGATTTTTTGGGACTTCAAACGTTTGGCAATGGTTTTACCTTTAAAACCTGCTCCCCAAACCGTTAATGGTCGATTTTTATCATAATCGAGTTCTAAAAAATAGCTTAGCTTAATATCCAAGAAATAATTTTGTGCATAGTGTTCATGCGTTCTTGAGGTTCTGGTAGGATAATCGCGCCAATAATGCAATAGCTTTTGGGATGGGATACATTTTAGTTGCTGCTTATAAAACCTGAATGTTAAATCATAATCTTCAGGATAATAATTAAGATTGAAGGCATCGCAACGTATAAGATCATCACGATGCACCATCCAACAAGGTGAGGCAATAGAACATTCTTTATAGATTTCGGAATAATTACTGCCTTGTTTGGTTAAACCATTTAGCCAAGCTTCGTAACGAGCATATCCATCGCTAATGCCTTCATTACTAAAGTATTTTACAAGTCCTAAAGCAACATGCCCTTTACCAGAGGTTATTAAATCATTGACTAAAAAATAAAGCTTTTCAGTATGCATGACATCATCACTATCCATTCGGGTTATGTAGTCGCCTTTTGACTTTTTAAATGCAAGTCTTAAAGCTTCAATTATACCATGTCCTGAATTTTTAAATAAGCGAATTCGGTAATCTTTTTTCGCATAAGCTTCAACCACCGAATAACTTTGGTCTGATGAATGGTCATCAACAATAATAAGTTCCCAGTTTTGATAATTTTGGTTGATGATAGAGTCAAGACATTCAGGCAAATAGATAGCTGTATTCTTAAAAGGCGTTAATATACTGATTAGAGGAGCTTGCATTTCGCTAATATACTAATTCAACATTTTAACAAAATCTTTATGCTATAAAATTAAAATGATTGTAGTTTTACGACTCCAATGATTTTGATATATTAACTTTATGAATAAAATTTTCGGCCTGTTATTGGCAGGTATTACCTTAATTTCTTGTGGGACGGCCTCAAAAAGCACAAGTATTGATTTAGCAGAAAACAACCCTATAGAAACTTCAATTGATTTAACCGCTATTGTCGAAGATAAAGCTCCTGTAATCATTAATCCGGGTCGAATTACTCAAGATGAAGTTATCTATCGTTTGCCAAGAGTTGTACAAGGCACCTATGAATACAGCAATTTTGGAAATTATGTAGAGGAATTTAGTGCTCTAGATTATGATGGAAATCCGTTAAAGGTTGAAAAGATTGATGAAAGTTCTTGGTTAATTTCTGAAGCCGTTAAATTAGATAAAATCTCTTATTTGGTCAATGATACTTATGATATTGAACGCAGTGGAACGTTTAAGGCCATTTTTTCACCTGAAGGCACAAATTTTTCTAACGATAATTTTGTGTTAAATCTGCATGGGTTGATAGGCTATTTTGATTCTTTAAAACGAAATGCGTATACATTAGATATCACTTCACCTGCTCAATTTGTAAGGACTTCTGCTCTGCAAGAAACCAAAACTTTACTTACAAATGATAACAAAATAATATCAAGCTATTTTGCACCAAGGTATTTTGACATTACTGATAACCCTATGATGATTGGTGAACTAGACGTTGAAGAATTTTTAGTTGGTGATATTAAAATAGTGTTGAGTCTTTATTCACCAAATAAAGTATACACAGCAAAAGGTCTTAAGGAAACTGTTTATAAAATGATGGAGGCGCAGAAGGCCTACTTAGGTCCAATTAATTCAACAAAGCGCTATGATATTTATATGTTTTTATCTGATGGAAGCGCTACTTCCCCAAAGGGCTTTGGAGCTTTAGAACACCATACTTCAACAGTTTTGGTATTAGGAGAGTATATCCCTAAATCTTATTTAGAAAAAGCCATAATTGATATTGTTGCTCATGAGTTTTTTCATATTGTTACACCTTTGGGAGTTCACTCAGAAGACGTACATTATTTTGATTATCACACACCAACGTTTTCAAAACATTTATGGATGTACGAAGGAGTAACCGAGTATTTTGCACATCACTTTCAAGTTTATGAGGGATTAATTTCTGAAGAGGAATTTTATGTGAGGATGATGCAAAAAATAAGTAACTCAAAACGATTTAACGACGCCATGAGTTTCACCTCAATGAGTGAATATATAATCGAGTCTCAATACGCTTCAAATTACGTAAATGTATATGAAAAAGGAGCATTGATAGGAATGTGTCTGGATATACTTATGCTCGAAGAAAGTCAAGGTACTCGCAATCTACTTTCATTAATGAAGGAATTAACCCTAAAATACGGAAAAGACAAACCATTTGACGACGATTCCATTATTGAGGAAATAACTAAAATGACTTCTCCTTCTATAGGTACTTTTTTTAATACTCATGTTGAAGGAAATACTCCTATAAATTACGGTGAATTTTTTAACAAAATGGGTTTAAAGATTGATGAAACGGGTAAAGTAGTTTCTTCTGAAAACCCATCACAATCGCAACTTAAATTACGTAAAGCTTGGTTAAACTCAATCTAGAATAAGTAACACCTTACCCGTTAAAGCATTTCGTTTTTAGAAGGCTGTAACTGTTCTAGATCAATAGCCAAAGTTCTAACACTTAAGTTTTCTTTACCACTCAAGGTATAGGCTATATAGACGATATTGTCTTTTATTACCATTCTTGGAAATCCACTCGATCTACTTTCAGATGTTTTGGCTAATGTTAATGGTTCACTTTTGCTGCCGTCTTTATAAACGCGTTGCATTTGTATCACGGTTTCATAATTTACATTGTCAACCCAAGTGACAATTGCGGAGTTGTTATCAATGAGTTCTACATCTACACGACCAATTGGAAAGGAGTTGCTTAATGTTACAGGGGTCTCAAAACTATTGCCGTTGTTGTTAGAAAATGCCAATTTAACATGAGGTGCATCATTTTGTAAGGTATACCAAATTACAGCTACAGTGTTACCCAAAGCAGATATAGAAGGTCCGTTTACCGGACATCCAGCTATATTCCAATTATCGTTAAAAACAGGTTTTGGATTGGTCCATTTATCATTAATTAACTTTGAATAATAAATATCCCTAACTTCATCTTCCGATCGGTTCCTGTATATAACAATAGGGCCTTCGTTGGTCATTGCTAGATCGGTTTGACAACAATCACAAACCCTTGAATCTATTACAAATTCATTTAACATTTCTCCATTAGCATTAAATGAAGCACTTCTTAAAGTCATTTCTTTGGTTATAGAATCATTTTCTTCGGCATAGGCATATTGTCTACCGTCAAGCCAAACAGATAGCATCTTGTCATCGTCTAGTGCTAATTTGCTCACAAAACCATGCTCCGTATTTGTATTGTCAGTATGTGGTTTTATAGCTTCGCCCCAAGTTTTTCCTTCATCTTTTGAAAATTTTAATTTCACATCATAAGTGTAAGTTCCATTGGCGCTTTTCTCTAGATAATGTGTGGCTAAATTAGTATCTCCAAATGAAGTCATCCCAGGAAAATCAGCCCAGTTGACAAACCAGTTTTTACCACTTGCTATAGTTTTTGGTTGTGACCATGATATGTGATCTTTTAATGTGGAAAATTTTAATATGCTTGTTGTATCTGGTGTCATTTCAATCCAGGTTAAATACACATTACCATCTTTTGAAAGATGCAAATTGGGCTCAGAGCTTTTTTCAGCAGCGGGTGAAGGAATATCAGTGATAAGTTGTTTAGTATTATTATCACAGGATTGTACAATTATCAGAGCTAATAAAATTGTCCAAAATGGTTTTATAAATTGATTCATTCTTATTTATTTGTGTTAATTAGTATTTAGCAGCTTTTCCTTTAGCCGATGATTTTTTTATAAACTCTCTTAAATCTTCGTTGGCGGAAATCAAATCTTCATAACGTAAGTACATCATATGTCCGCTACGATAACCTTTAAATGTAAAACGATCTTTCATTTTACCACTAGGATCTACCTGCCACATGGTATATTTGGCATTAAAATAAGTAGTTGCTCCATCATAGTAGCCTGATTGAGTTAATACATGTAGATAAGGATTTTGTGCCATCGCCTGTCTTAAATTATCTCTTACATTATCATTGTCATTATTCCATGGACGCACAGGACCAAACATGTTGTATTTAAGATCTGTGTCAAACTTTAATTCATTTTTAATGTAGTGATTTATAGCAGGTGTAAATGAGTGTAACCAAGAGGTTAATTCGGCGCTGTAATCAGGAGATGTACCTGCTTCTATTTTGTCATAACCTAAATAACGAGAGTCTAAACGCCCAATGGTTTGACCAGTCTTATCTCGTAACAACTCTTTCCAGAAAAATTGAGTTGGTACATCTAAATTATGTTGAAGTATTACTTTTTCACTTAATCCTGAATATCTCGACATGTTTTTAGCAACGTCCTTTCTTTCATTTTCATTAATAAATCCTCCTTTTGCTAATGCAGGAATCAAAGTATTTATAGCATAATCTTCTGCCTCAGGTAATACGTCTAGTAAATCTTTACTTTGTAAGTCTTGAGGTAGCATTTTATGATGCCAAGCAGCAGCGGTAAAATAAGGAAGGTTTAAGGCTGAAGATACTGGTCCGCCAACTCGTAATACCTTATAATCGGCAGGAGAAACCAATATAACTCCATTTAAGTACATCCATTGGTTATTTTGAAGCTCTAGGGATAAGCCCATAACTCTAGTACCACCATAGCTTTCCCCAATAATATACTTTGGAGATTCCCAGCGATTATTTCGAGAGACAAAGGTGTTAATCCATTCTGCTAGATATTTGATGTCTTCATTAATACCGAAAAACAAACTTTTATCAGGCATTTTTCCTTCTTTATTAGGGATCATTCTAGAATATCCGGTATTTACAGGGTTCACAAAAACAATATCAGCTACATCAATGATAGAGTGGGGATTACTTTTAAACCCATAAGGTTGTACAGGGTAACCTTCATCATCAATGTTCAAAATTCGTGGTCCCGTGTAAGCAATATGCATCCAAACTGAAGCTGAACCTGGTCCACCATTGAAGGAGATAATTAAAGGTCTGCTAGCCCTATCCTTAACGTTATCTCTTGTATAATAGGTGTAGAAGAGACTTGCAACAGGCTGGCCATCGGCATCCCATACTGGCTGTGTTCCCGTAGCAGCAGTATATGAAAAATTAACACCTTTAACTGTGATGTTATGTTTGGTAATTATCGTAGTATCAACTGGTAGTGTTCGTTCTTGGGCTGAAATGGAAAAAACTGCTAATGTGATTAGCGAAAGGATGGAATGTTTCATTTGTTTTGAATTGGTTTTTAAATGAGGCTAAATATAATCAAAGCGATAGGAATAATTAGTTAAAATGATTCAAAAACACCCAATCCAAACAAGGCAAAATCATATTTTACGGGATCATTTTTATCTAATGTTCTCAATGCCTGATCAAGTTCTTGTAATGCTTTTGCATCGTTCTGTTTTCGGGATAGTAATCCTAATTTTCGTGCCACGTTTCCAGAATGTACATCAAGAGGGCAGGATAATTGACTAGGAGAGAGGCTGTTCCAAATACCAAAATCTACACTAGCATTATCTTGCCGTACCATCCAACGCAAAAACATATTAATGCGTTTTGCGGCTGAATTTTTTAATGGATCACTTATATGCTTTTGAGTTCGAGCCAAATGGTCTATTTCAAAAAAATGTGATTTAAATTTATGAATACTGTTTTGAAGAGAATCCTTTTCGGCATAAGTCGAAAAAATGTGTTCAAGACCGTTGTGGTTTTCGTAGATGTGTCTTAAACTCACCATAAATTGTATTAAATCATCACCATTAAAAGTTCTATGAACAAAAGGTAAGAGCTTTTCTAAATCGGAATCTTGATGGTTTATGACAAAGTCATAAGGAGCATTGTCAAGGAGAGTCATCATGCGTTTTGCATTATTGATGATACTTTTTCTGTTGCCCCAGGCAATTGTGGCAGTCAAAAAGCCAGAAATTTCTATATCTTCTTTTAAGCTAAATGAATGCGGAACTTGAATTGGGTCTGTTTCAATAAACTTTGGGTTATTGTATTGTTCTACTTTGGTGTCAAGAAATTCCTTGAGATCAATAAATGTCATAAAAGCTTTAATTTTTAATCATTTCGTGTGCGATCAATTATACGCATTTTAAAACTTTTATCGTCTTCTATAATTTCGAAAAATTCAGAAACATACTTTTTAGCTCGAACCCACTGATTTCTGTCCTTAAAATAGACTTCTAATTCATCAATAGTTTTAATCATATTGGATTTATTAGCAATGAATTCCTTCCTTACTTGTTCAAATAAAGCTTGATCTCTTTTGTAGCCTTTATAAACACGTTCTGTCACGTGGGAGATGTTAAGTGTCAAATTCTGAATATTGGAGACTACAGCATAACTGGCATTAACAAGGCCTGACATGTCAAAATCATAGGGTACTGGAATTATTTTCTGGCCTATTACCACTAATTTCCCGTTATGCATATATCTGGTGGAATAATCGGTGTTACCAATTAAATATTGAAAAAAGGCATTTCTAATGGATGCCAAATCGTCTTGTTCTAGTGGATGTATTCGTCGTTTAAGCTCATTCCCGTTGAGACGTTCAGCAATAGCGTCAATGTCTTCGATAAAAATTGCTTTGAGCATGTTTGATTTTGTCCGATTGCCCTTTTCTTCAATATATTCTAAATCTAATAATCGTGTTTTAAAATGTACAGGTGCAACTAATTCATACATCTTATAGGCCATGTACTCTTTAAGGACAAAATCATCATTATTTGATTCTATTAAACAGGGCAACACCACTTTTAACTTTTTATGACCTTCAAAACAAGTGTTTTTTATTGCTGATTTTTTTAGCTTTAAGGTTAGTGGGGCATAGTAGCAATTATTGCGTCTAAAATTCCCCCTTGCTCTTAATTTAACTTTTAGAGAATCCCAATTAATTGATTCGTTTTTATAATAGAGCATTGACTCCATATAGGTGCTGTCATTGGTGTTTTTTTTGAGATCTTTTAATGAAAATTTTAGCTTAATTTCTAAAGGCTTTTGTTCTGAAAATAATGTGGAAGTATTCTCTTTATGCCTAATACTATCTACAATTTGGGCTTCAATACTATTGTATGAAAAACTATAAATTGAAAGAAGCCCTATTAAGAGTAGTTTTTTCATATCCCCATGTAAGTAATACAAATATAGCGAATTAAGGGACGCTTACTTTATTTAAACATAAGCATTACCACTAAAATATATGTGAAATTATAAAAGGGAATGTTGAGTTATGGTCAAGTTAGTTTAGAATTTAGAAAGCTTTGATTTCTAAACTAATCTATAATCTTCCCATCTACCATAGTCAATTTTCTATCAGCCATATTGGCTAAATCTTCATTATGAGTAACGATGACAAAAGTTTGTCCAAATTCATCTCGAAGCTTAAAAAAAAGATTGTGAAGGTTTTCTGCTGATTCTGTATCCAAATTACCCGAAGGCTCATCAGCAAAAATAATATCAGGGTTATTTATTAATGCCCGTGCAACGGCAACGCGCTGTTGCTCACCACCAGAAAGCTCATTGGGCTTGTGATGATAACGTTCTTTGAGTCCTAAAAAATCCAGAAGCTCTTTGGCTCGTTTTTCGGCATTGGCTTTGGATGTGTTTTTTATGAAAGCAGGAAGACATACATTCTCCAGAGCACTAAATTCGGGCAATAGTTGATGGAATTGAAAAATAAAGCCTATATGCTCATTCCTAAATTTTGCTAATGCTTTATCTTTTAAGTTGACCACATTAGTGCCGTTGATAAGTAATTGATCATCGGTTTTGGAAGAGATGTGATCTAAAGTGCCTAAAATTTGTAAAAGTGTTGTTTTTCCTGCGCCTGATGGCCCAACAATGGATACTATTTCACCTTTTGAAATAGTTAAATCAACACCTTTTAATACGTGTAAATCTTTATAATACTTATGAATGTTTTTGGCTTCAATCATGCCCACAATTTACTACTTTAAGTGCTTTTGTACAATATTCAACCTTCATTATTCATAAATAGATGCTTCACATTATTATAATCTATAAAATACACTAATCGAAGCGATAACGTATGCTGAATTGGTTGTTCAAATAAAGTCTCTAAACTATCAAAGTAATCATCCGAAGCCGCATTTGAATAATTGAACAATTGATTGCGATATAATGCCGAAAGTTGGCTACCAGGAGCAAATTGCCATGTGTATGAGAAATCTAGATTCCAAGTATTGAAATTAATGTTCGGATCGGCTATATCGTTTACAGTGTATCCTTTTTCTCTAGATAGTTTTCCGTTTTCTAAAAGATGAAACAGATCCTCATCATAATCTACAGTTGCCCAATAGTTTCTAAACGATAATGATAAGCCATGATAAGAATTGAAATTATAACTCCCCCGAATACTATTTACTAAAGTCACTTGATCGCGCTCACCATAAATGATATCAGCATTAAAATCGGTTACATAGCCACGACTTCCACCTGTTCGGTTAAAATCAATTGAATATCTCAAGCTAAAATGATCATTAAAACGAATTCTTGGTCCAAAATCAAATGAATAACTAAATAAATCCCTATCACTTTCAAATTGAGTATAAAAGCTTACTCGTGAAAAAAACGAAACTACTTTATTAGAATTTGATGAAAAGAAGCCATTTAGACTTGCCGCATTTTCATAAATAAAATATCGCCCTTCCGTTCTAGGACCAAAATAGTCATATTGTTTACCGGGTTCGGTATTAAAGTTAATTCCAAAATTATGAAGCTTCTTGCTTTGCGCGTCAAAATTGATTCCTATATTAAAGCCTGTATAGGTGCTAGGTTTAAAGAGTTGACGATATTGTGTTCTTATGCCAATACTCAAACTATTGAAGTTTTCTGTTGGTTCAAAAGTTCGATATGAAAAATCTGCTGAATAATTACTGTAGTTGTTTCTAAACTGAACACCTAAATCATTGATGTCATACTTATTGTCAGCTAAATCATGACCTATACCATAACGAAAGTTTCCACCTACTTTACTGATTTCAAATTCGGTACTATATCCATTTTGATTGCCATCAGCTAAATTAAGTGAGCTCATCTTAACTTCAGCTTCTAAATTAAATGTATTCTTTTTATTTGTAATGTCGGCCAATAAACCTGTTACATTAGCATCTCTATAATGACCGTTTCGTGTAACATTAGTGTTAATTAAGCTAACTGATGAGTTTTTGTTGAATTGCTGATCTAGAACTATAATGTTATAGTTTGTAAAAGGCTCTGCAATTGCTTTTCTTAACTCATCTGTATCTGTGTTTTTAATAGTCACTTCTGTTTTTTCGGTAATGGAGTTAAAAATTCCAACACCAAGTCCTTTCTTGGTGCGGCCTGAAAGTTTTACCGCATTAAGTACTTTTATAGTATTTGGATAGTTAACGAACTCCTCATTTTCATTGAGTTGCGGCCGTTCAGCTGGGCTACCACCAACACGTCGAGAATAAAAAAGATTTCCTTTATTAAACAGATCGACCCCTTCAGTAAAAAATTGACGTTGCTCTGAAAACATTTGTTCAAAAGGTCCAAGATTTAGTCTAACATCATCAAATCCAGCCTGGCTAAAATCAGGAATTAAAGTGGCATCAATTGTGAAGTTTTCGGTAACACCATATTTAAGGTCTAATCCAAGACTTTGCTTATTTTCACTCTTTCCATCAATAGTAGTAAATAATCCTGAAGCAAAAGGGTAAAGACTTAATCGGGTAGGCGGTTTTATATTTTCAATTCCTTGTAGCACACCATGATATAAACCAGTATTCCCTTTAGTTCTATCAATAGGATTCCATGAGTACTGGGTGTTGTCTCTTCTAAACCTTCTGTGAAACTGAATCCCCCAAGTTTGAATTGCTTGATTTGAAAATCTTAAATTAGAATAAGGAATTTTCATTTCTACAATCCATCCGTCTTCTACAATCTTAACTGTGCTGTCCCAAACGCCATTCCAGCCAAAATCATTACCATTACCAGGAGAGACAATCGCATCAGCCTGATTTCCCGATGGAAACGCAAAAAATTCTGTGTCGTTTTGTGCATCATTATTTGGGTTTAAAACCACAGTAAAAAAATCTTGTTGCCCAAAGTTATCACGTTGGTTGACCTGTTTCATAATAAGCTCTGGACTATCATAAAGGTATGCGGCGACATAAATGGCATTGTCATCATAGGCCATTTTAACAATTGTTCTTTGGTCTTCGGTTTCTATTACTCCCATTTCGGGTCTAAACTGAATAAAATCTGTAGCCTCTTCTGCATTTTGCCAAACTTCATCATCCAAAACACCATCTATTTTAGGCGCTTCAGTGGTCTTATTAATATTTAAAGTCTTTTTTTCTTGTGCGAAAACGGTATGAAATGCAATGAAGTATATTAAAAAGTAGAGTAAGCGGGCTGTCATTAGATTTGATTGATGGTAAGCTTAAATAGTATTTATAAAGACCGAAATCTTTGGGTGTTGTTACAGTCGTCTACAAAACTACAGTTGTATATTTTGCTATTTTCATAAGTAAACGTTAAAATATTTACATGTTTGTTAATGTTTTGATAAGTATTGAAAATAATTGAGGAGAAGTTATTTTATGTATTTTTATAGAAAGAAAACAAATAAAATGCCTTATAAACATTTTGAAGAGTATAACATTCAGGTCACCGATGATGTTAAAGCTCGATATAAAAAAATCATTGAAGATTTAGGGGAAGATGTTAATCGAGATGGGTTAACTAAAACACCGGAGCGTGCTTCTAAAGCTATGCAATTTCTAACACAGGGCTATCATCAAGATGCTGCCGAAATTTTAAAAAGTGCTATGTTTAAAGAGTCGTATGATGAAATGGTTATTGTAAAGGATATTGAGTTATATTCCTTATGTGAACATCATATGTTGCCGTTTTTTGGTAAAGCGCACATTGCCTATATTCCAAATGGCTATATTGTTGGTTTAAGTAAAATTCCTCGTATTGTTGATGTATTTGCCCGCAGATTGCAAGTACAGGAGCGACTTACAGAACAGATATTAAACTGCATTAATAATACCCTAAAACCTCAAGGAGTTGCCGTTGTTATTGAAGCATCCCATATGTGTATGATGATGAGAGGTGTACAAAAACAAAATTCGGTGACTACAACCTCTGGTTTTAGAGGAGCATTTCAAAATATGGAAACCAGAAACGAGTTTTTAAAATTGATTAGTGAAAAATTGTCTTGATTTTTCGTGGTACGTTTCTTGTTTTAGTAACTTGAATTGAATTCTGAATTTAAATTATGAACAAATATAAAAAGTTGATTTTAAGCCTAATTTTAGATGCTTTAGGCTACGTGTCATTTATCATCCCAGGATTTGGAGAATTGTCTGATATTGTTTGGGCTCCATTGTCGGCGTGGTTAATGACTAAACTTTATAAAGGTAAAACAGGAAAGGTTGCTGCTGGTATTTCTTTTCTTGAAGAAGCATTACCTGGTGTTGATGTCATCCCGACATTTACCTTAACTTGGTTATACACTTATGTGTTTACAAATAAAGAAACCACAGAAGACATAAAGAAAAAAGCGACCTAATGGCCGCTTTTTTTATAAGGTGTAAGTTAAGCCTAGGCTAAAATTTCTTCCTATGTTATAAATTCCTTCCGATTTTAATCGCGAAAGGTGATGGATGTATGATTTGTCAGTTAAATTATTACCTGAAATATTTATTTGCAATTCATGATTCAAAACAGTTATTTTTCCACCCATACCCGCACTTAAAAGGTTATAGCCTGGTGTAATAGTTTCAAACTCACTTAAATTATCCTGTTTTAATGTAGTAGTAAGCTTTAAAAACGCATAACCTTCAGATAACCAATCATTAACTAACTCAACACGCACTTTGTTATTAATTGAATTTGCAGGGATTAAGGGTAAATAACTATTATCGTTTTGTTTTCCAGTGACAGATTCGAAACTACTTTCAATATGAAGCCAGTCGAGTGGGTGAGGATGGAAATGTAAACCAATTTCGCCACCAAATAACTTGGCATCATTTTGTTCGTAAACAAATACATCATCACCATCAATAATTTGTCCATTAGGCGCAATGAAAATATAATTGTTCACTTTGTTGTAAAACCCGTTTACAAATAGTTCGATATGATCATTTTTAAATTCAAGGGCTAAATCAGTTTGGAAATTTTGTTCGTTTTTGAGATTAGGATTTCCTATCTCATAACGATTAGTGCCTTCGTGTGAACCGTCTGAAGTTAATTCAGCAAGGTTTGGAGCTCTAAAACCGGTGGCAAAATTTAAACGTGCTGTAATCTTATTAGCAATGTTGGTTTTAAAGCCTAAAGCACCATTGAAACTATTAAAGGATTTAGTTAATCCTGATTCAACATCTATATTGCGATTGTCGTAACGCGCACCAAGTTGAACGTCTAATAGGTCAAAATGGATATGGGAAGTAGCCAAAAGTCCAAAATCGTTAGTTGAAGCATTAGGGATTAATTGCTCTTCACCATAATTAGTGTTTGTTTGATTCATACCTTGAACTCCAAGTATGGTTTCAAATCTTCCAATTTCAGGTAAATGGTATTTTATATCATAATTAAAGGTCTTAAGCTTCATTTGTAAGGCGGCTTCAAGAACTTCATGTTCTTCCTCTTCTTCTTCTTCATCTTCTTCATGATGTTCTTCAAATTCTTTACGATCATTGTACAAATAACCTAAATTGATTTCCAAATTGGAATCTTCAAAAAATAAAACAGATTTTGAGCTAAAAATGTGGTTAGTGATATCCTGAAAAGGTAATAAAGGAGTGACATTTGTCGATTGAACTCCAATTTCTTCAGGTATTCCTAATTTTGAAGCATTCACATTATAACGAAGTTCAGTTTTAAATTTTGAAGCCTGATAACCTAATGCCGCCTTAAAATCCTTTTCCTTGAATCGTGTATTCGTAACCCGATACTCTTGAGTTTGGTAATCGGCGTGTTCAGCTAATCCGGCCCTGAATATATATTTAAATTTTCCTTTTGATACCTTATAACCTGCGTTGGTGTTAAAACCATTGGTATTTGAAAAATAGTTAAAGTTGCCATCGGCAGCAGATGTATTCTCTTTAGCAAATCGTTCTGGGTTTAAGTAGAGTACTCCTCCAAGCGCATCACTACCATACAATAACGAGGCTGGACCTTTAATGACTTCAATACTTTCAATACCAGCAGCACTGAGGCCTAAACCGTGTTCATCCCCAAATTGTTGATTCTCTAGACGGACACCTTGAGCATAAACCAATACACGGTTGGAGCTCAAACCCCTAATCACAGGTTTGCCAATGCTAAGACCTGTAGTAATAGTTTCTACTCCAGCAATATTAGATAGACCATCGCTCAAATTCATTGCGCCTTTAGACCTTAAGTCTGAAATATTTTCGCGTTCTACCTTCATAACATTTTCACTTTGTAATTTATGAAATGGTGTAGAAACGATAATCTCCTCCATTTCTATAGCCGAAGATTTTAAAGCAATACGTACAGGCGTATCTGTTGGGATTTTTAATTGTAAGGATTTGGTTTCATAACCTATATATGAAACAACAATTTTATAGGTTCCTGATGCTATATTTTCAATTTTAAAATAGCCTTTTTCATTAGTAGTTGTTCCTTTTTCTATTTGTGGCATATAAATGTTGGCAAAAACAATAGCTTCTGTATGGTCTTCATCAATGATGTGCCCTTCAATAAAGTTTTGGGCACTTGTTGTTAAATAAGTCATGCAAAACAACGTTGCATATAAGAGTATTCTCATGTGTTTTTTAATTAAATGATTTTGTAAAAAATGATGTTTATGCTAAATCATTTAATGGGGGACCACGGAGAGAAAAATGAAGTCGTTGAAATTGACTTAAAAATGAATATTGTGAATAAATTATTTGATTGACTACTGGAAATTCAGGAATCTCAAAATTAACATTCACAAAAGTAAATGTATTTTTCAGCTTAAATTTATAGAAGTTACAGTCAATATCAAAGGTATGGATATGCGATTGTAATTCGCCATGACATACTTCGTGTTTATGATGTTCGAAGATATGGCCAAATTTCACAACTGTTGGAGCAGTTAAAGCCAACACTAGTAAAAGTGCCGATAATTTAAATACTAACTGTTGCCTAATTGACTGCATTAATCGATAAATTTTTTTAATCCCAATTTACGGAGCATTTTCTTTTCAAATTCCCAAAAGAATTTGAATTGACCAAATAACCATCCAAAGCTCACTAATAGGATTTGATAAAAAATGAGCCCAATAATAATAAATAATATCCAGTATAGGATAGGGTTTAAGTTTTCTTTAGTAATTCCAATCAACCCCATAATTGGTTTTCCAATAAAGGCAGATGTAGATCCGGTAATGGCAAATACTATAAACACGCGAATCATTTCCCATTTATAGGTAAGGATCCATTTGTTCTCTAGCTTTTTAAAAATGAATAAAACCAATATTAGTAAGAGGTAAGTAGTTATGCCTGTAATAATAGTTGTTAAAATTACACCAGAGTTTTTTGAGAAAAGTAAGGCAATTATGTAGGAACAGTATATAAGTCCCAGTATTCCCAGCAATGGAAAAAGTAACTGCCAATTATGTTGAATTTGCCAATAAGTTTTAAATCGTTGCATTGCGAATTTTTGCGCTGCAAATATAATTTAAATTCTAGGAATAAAACTAGATAAGCGTTGTTTGTATGTTAACTGAAAGTAAATGAAATAATTGTACAATTTATAGTTTACGTCGTAACCATAATCAATAAACGGTTGATAGTCAATTTGCATTTCGTATAGATTAGGATTGTAGTTAAATGGCTGTTGTACCCGTTGATTCCAGGCCTGAACATAAACACGATTTCTACTCTCTAAAAATGATTGGGAATAATAGCCTTCAGGGCGTGCCATTGATTGAAGCCAAGCGTTAAATCCTGGTTCAATGATAATGATTTCGTACTCAAGATCGTCATTTACAATTCTAACCGTATCCTGCTCTATGGAAGTAACAGCATTATTTTGCGGAACTATTTTGTTTGTGGGACCACAGCTTAAAATTCCAACAGAAATAATAATAATGTATAATAATATTTTCATGGCATTAATTTTTTTGGGATGCAAGCATCCTAAGCAATTCCTCTCTTAAAAATACAAAAAATGTACCACAACAGCTACTGTTTAAAGGGACTTTAACAAACAAAAAAAGCTCTTAAGGATTCTTACTTAAGAGCTTCTTGTTTACTTTAAATGGAAAATCCGTCCTTTAATTATTTAGAATAGAAATAATTTGAGAGGCCAATTCGGTTCCAATTCGGTCTTGTGCTTCATTAGTTGCTGCACCTGTATGAGGCGTTAAGGACAAGGCAGGGTTCATTAATAACTGAATTTCAGGTTGTGGTTCTTTTTCAAACACATCTAATGCAGCACGTGCAACTTTACCATCTTTAATGGCTTGAACCAGCGCAACTTCATCGATTACACCACCACGGGCGGCATTCACTAAAATTACACCATCTTTCATGGCTTTAAATTCGTCAGCTCCAATCACATAATCCTTTTGTGCAGGAACGTGTAGGGTTATAAAATCTGAATTCTTAATGACTTCTTCTTTAGAAACTGTCGCGATTTCAAAATTTAATTTTTGACCGTCAAAAAAGTCTAGTTCCAAATTGGCTTTGTCAATAAATGGATCAAAAGCAACAACTTTCATTCCAGCACCTATAGCAACTTTAGCCGTAGCCTGGCCAATTCTTCCAAAACCAAGAACTCCTAAAGTTTTTCCTTTTAATTCAGTTCCTTTAGCGTAGGCTTTTTTAAGTGCACCAAATCTAGTGTCGCCATCTAAAGGCATATCGCGATTGGAATTATGTAAAAAACGAGCTAAACCATACATGTGCGCAAATACAAGCTCTGCGACCGAGTGTGAGGAGGCTGCTGGTGTATTAATAACACTTAAACCTTTGCTTTTGGCGTATTCTACGTCTATATTATCCATACCTACGCCGCCACGACCAATGATCTTCAATGATGGGCAAGCATCTATTAAATCTTTTCTAACTGTTGTTGCACTTCTCACCAAAAGCACAACGACATTATTTGTGTTGATATAATTGGCTAATTGTTCTTGTGCAACAGTTGTTGTTATGACTTCAAATCCTGCCTCTTCAAGCGCGTTAATTCCACTTTTAGAGATTCCGTCATTCGCTAATACTTTCATTTTACTTAAAATTTTTACAAATAATTACTTACTTGAATATGTTATGCTTTTCTTTCTAATTCACTCATGACATCAACTAAAACACCTACGCTTTCTAATGGCATGGCATTGTACATGGATGCTCTGTAGCCACCAACACTTCGGTGTCCATTAATCCCACTAATACCAGCTTCTTTTACCATGGTATCAAAAGTTTCTTTTAAATCTTCATTTGCTAATGTAAAGGTTGCGTTCATTATAGAACGATCTTCTTTTGTAGCAAAGCCTTTAAAAAGTGGATTTAAATCTATTTCAGAATAGATAAGTTGTGCCTTTTTCTCATTCTCTTTTTCAATTGCAGCAATTCCTCCTAATCCTTTTAACCATTCCATAGTTAGCATAGAAACATATACAGCAAAAACAGGGGGTGTATTGAACATGCTGCTTTTATCAATATGAACTTTATAATCCATGATTGAAGGAATTTTACGAGAGACTTTTCCTAATATAGATTCTCTAACTACAACCAAAGTTGTTCCGGCTGGTCCCATGTTTTTTTGCGCTCCGGCATAAATAAGATCAAATTTTGAAAAATCCAATGTACGCGAAAAAATATCACTGCTCATATCACAAACCATTGGAATTGGTGAATCTGGAAATTGTTTAATTTGAGTTCCGAAGATGGTGTTGTTTGATGTACAGTGGAAATAATCGTAGTCTGCAGGGATGTCATAACCTTTTGGGATATAGGTATAATTAGCATCTTTAGATGAAGCTACTTCATAGATGTCGTCAAAGATTCTAGCTTCTTTTATGGCCTTATCACTCCAGGTACCTGTATTTAAATAACCTGCTCGTTTTTCAAGTAAATTAAGGGCGACCATCATAAATTGAGTGCTCGCACCGCCTTGTAAAAAAAGAGCTTTATAGCCTTTGCCTTCAAGTCCTAAAAGCTCTAATGCCAAAGCACGAGCGTTTTCCATAACATCAACGAAGGGTTTGCTTCGGTGTGAAATTTCCAAAAGCGAAAGTCCGTTATCAAAATCTAAAACGGCGTGAGAGGCCTTCTCAATGACTTCGCGGTTTAAAATTGATGGTCCTGCACTAAAATTATGTCGTTTCATAGTTGTGTTATTTTAATTTGTTTCATTGGAATCAGACTTTCTGTCGGTGCAGTTTGAAATCTTAATCCCGAAATTTTTATGATTTTTTAAACCGATGCAAAGTTGCTAATTAATTGTTGATTTCATTATAATAAAATGATAATTTATCAACTATATTTTTAACAAAAATGCAATTGTATCTACATTGTCTGCATAATCCCAAAGCTGTGGTTGTTGGGTTTTTCCGAATGGAACTTCAGATTTTATCACACCATTTGCAACCACACATTGTATTTGCTCTTTATCAGTTTCCAACTTTTGGTGCAATTGGTTGATATCGTCATAATATTCATAAAATACGGTCGCAATTGGCGAAGAGTAACTCTTATCCTCTTTAATCATTAAGAACCCGTTTTCTAGCATGTCAAATTCACTCATAAGGTAAACAGCCTTATTATAATCGTAGTTATTTGCATATTTTGCCAGATTAATAATAGGATTCCAATGATACATTGCTTCAAAGAACGCCTGAAAATTATAATTTCTAGGAACAAATAATTTAGAAACATTTCTGCAACCCAGACCGTAATACCTGAAAATATCTTCTGATAATAATTGTAATTCAGAATGAGTTTCTTTACCTGTTAAAATGGCAACTGAATTTCTGTTTTTTCTTATAATTGAGGGCTTACCTTTAAAATAGTGCTCAAAGTAACGCGCCGTATTATTGCTTCCAGTAGCAATTACAGCATCAAATCCATTAAGTCTATCGTTTGTGAATTCAATTTTACCTCTAAAATCAGGCTCTAAAATTTCTAAATATTTGGCCAAATAGGGAAGTAGGTGCTTATCGTTTGAAGATTGTTTTACAACAACATCATGTCCAGAAATTAAAACACTAATAAAGTCATGAAAGCCGACTAAAGGAATATTTCCGGCCATAATTACAGCTACTTTTTTTGACTGAACTATATTAAAGTTATACTTTTCTAACCATGTCGTAAGATTGCTTTTTATCAATGCATTAAACCATTGATTCAACGAAAACAAAATGTTTTCTTTTGTAAACCAACCATTGTGTTCATGTGCTAAATTGATTTGATGTAAAAAACCTTCATAAAACAAATCATTATTAGCAATTCCTTCTTTCTTTTTTACACCTTCATTAGAGAATTGACTTAAAAACTCCCCTAATTTTACAAAAGCGTTAATTCTTTGTTGTAAATCCATACAAGGTTTGGTTATGAATTGTTTTGGCGTTATTTTTGCTCGCAAAGTTAGAAAAGAAAAATGCTATGGCAATAATTATAACTGATGAATGTATAAATTGTGGCGCTTGTGAACCAGAATGCCCTAATACAGCCATTTATGAAGGTGCTGATGATTGGCGATATAAGGATGGAACTAGCTTAACTGGTCAAGTAGTTTTACCTAATGGTAAGGCTGTAGATGCTGATGCAGCTCAAGAACCTGTAAGTGATGAGATTTATTATATTGTTCCCGATAAATGTACAGAATGTAAAGGTTTTCATGAAGAACCTCAATGTGCTGCTGTTTGCCCGGTAGATTGCTGTGTTCCTGATGAAGACCACGTAGAAACAGAAGAAGTACTTTTAGGAAAGCAACGTTTTATGCATCCTGAAGAATAAAAGAGTTTAATACCATAAAAAAACCGAGCAAATTGCTCGGTTTTTTTTATGTTTATAGGTCAAATTTTAGAATCTAAAACCAAGTCTTGAAAACACATAAGTTCCGTCTGATCCCATTTGAACAGAATCGGCTAGACCACCTTGGTCTGTCCAACCATCAAATTGTGGTGTAGGGTAGGTGTTAAATAAATTATTGGCACCTAAAGTAAGTTTTAAGCTTTTAGAAAATTCATAGCTTAAACTTAGATCAACCGTTAATGCAGCTTCATAAATATCTGTAGCTATAGGGTAAAGTGCATCGGCTTCTGCCTGCGTTGTTGCAGGTGTGTCAACCCATTGAAAATCTTGTAAAGTAACTTCACTAAATTGAGTTAAAGATACCATTGCATCAAATTTAGAACATGAGTACCCTAAATTCAATCCAAACTTATAGTCAGGAGCCGCAGCTTCTAAATAGGCTTGAGAGAATGGTCCAAAGAAGGTGAATTGATTAAGGTTTCCATTATGGATTTTATCAATTTTTAGTTTGTTTACGTTTCCTATTAAACCAACTTTTATTTTACCATCATCACTTACATTAGTTTCATAACCTAAAACCACATCAAGACCTGTTGTTCTTGTATCCACACCATTGGCAAAAAACTGGGCAGCATCTACGTTTAATGGGCCTAAAATAGCTTGGTCTGTAAAGTTGTCTGTTAAAATAATTCGATCATCAACAGAGATGGAATAGGCATCAACAGTGGCGGTAAATCCATTTTTTCTAAATGTAAAACCTATACTGGCGTTTACTGCTTTTTCTTCTTTTAATTGCCCTATACCAAAAGCTTTAGTAACGGTGCTATTATTTGCTGAAAGTAATGACGGCACAGAAGCTCCAGCAACAATATTATTAAAAATAAGGTTGTAGTACAATTGTGCAAGAGATGGAGCTCTAAATCCAGTTGATATAGACCCTCGCATTGAAAATGCGTCACTAAATTTATATCTACTCGCTAGTTTTACATTTATGGTATTTCCAAAATCACTATAGTTTTCAAAACGGAGAGCACCACTAAGTAAGAAGTCTTCGGTAATATTTAATTCAGAATCTACATATAAACCATAGTTAGTTCGGCTTCTGTCTACTTCATTGTCTGGGCTGTAACCAGGAAAACCTTGCGAGCCACCTGGTAAATCGTCACCATTAGAATCGGTAGCTACGTTTTGAGCAGCGGGGTTTGTGATAGGCACACCATTTTCGTCATAAAGTGCATATGAAGCTTCTTCACCAGCGAAAATGCCAAAGTTTTCGGTACGGTATTCCATACCAAAAGCAATACTCATTCCTGAAGCAACATCTTCTAGGTATTTATTAAAGTCAATTCCTGTAGTATTTTGTGAAAGAAAATGTCCACCAGCGTCAAAATCGGTTGGTGAAGCGTCCTTCATTGAAGCATTGTTTGAATTTTTAATATAATAGTGGAAATTATTTTTTCCATAGGTATTATTAAAATCAACATTCCAGCCATTAGCCATTTTATGTCTTAATCCCGCAGAAACTGAAACATCTGTAATATTTGAAGTAATTCTAGGGGTAAATCCATTTGGATATAAACTAGGAACAGATCTATTATCACCATCATCAAAACTATCACGTGAGAAAGCGTTGGCGTCAGTATCTCTAAAATTTCTACCACCAAAAGCGTAAAGCTCGGTGTTTTCATCTATAGGAACAGCTGCATTGACCATAAAATTAAACCCATCAACTCCGGCGCTTCCATAGCCTTTTCTCCAAGAAAATCCTGGTCTCAAAGTTTTGTCTTTGGTAAGAAACTCGGTTGTGAAATTAATAAACCCTCCATTATTTCCTAGGGCAGCCCCGTAATTGGCATCAATTTTTATAGTTTCACCATCAAAACTTTTATCTTTTCCATCTAACCTGTTTTTACCTTCAACATTGTAAAGAGTTTCTCCAGTAGCTTCTTCCCAGCCACTACCTATAGCAGTACTGTAAGCACCATAAGTAACACCACCGGTAAATCCACCAGTATTATCCTTTAAAACTATATTAATAACACCAGCAATGGCATCAGATCCATATTGAGCCGATGCTCCATCACGCAACACTTCTATTCTTTTAATAGATGAAGCAGGTATAGCATTTAAATCCGTTCCAGAATTCCCTCGCCCTCTTGTGCCAAAGATGTTTACTAAAGAAGATTGGTGCCTTCTTTTTCCATTAATTAGTACTAAAGTTTGGTCTGGACCTAAACCTCTTAAAGAAGCAGGAACGATATGATCTGCACCATCTGACCCTGATTGTTTGCTCGCATTAAAAGAAGGCGCTGCATATTGAAGTATGTCATTGACTTCAACTTTACCTGTTGTATTAGCAATTTCAGCAACGTCAAGTACATCTACAGGGACAGGTGTATCAACTGCTGTTCGTCTTGGGCTTCTTGATCCAACCAAAACGATTTCATCTAGGCTTACACCTTCTTCCATGGTCACATTAATAGTTGATTGACCACTAACGGAAATTTCTTGGGAGTTATAACCAACATAACTGAAAATAAGTACAGCATCGCTACCAACAGTAATGGAATATTTCCCATCGAAATCGGTAACTACGCCATTACTTGTACCTTTTTCAGAAATGTTAACACCTATAAGCGGATTGCCGGCAAGGTCCGACACAGTTCCACTAACACTTTGTGCTAACATTAAATTCATACTAAACATAGTTAGTATTAAGAGTAAAATGTGTTTCATATTAAAGTTTTTGAATTAGTATAAAGCAAAAATAGTTGATTTTTATCGTAATTATATATGCCTGCATAACAAATCCATACTTAATTTGAAATATTAGAGCTATAATTAAAACTATGAATTATATTTGCAGCCTCAAAATAACAAGATATGAAAGCAGGTATTGTAGGGTTGCCAAATGTTGGAAAATCAACCTTATTTAATTGTTTATCGAACGCCAAAGCGCAAAGTGCTAACTTTCCTTTTTGCACTATTGAACCTAATATTGGTGTGGTAAACGTTCCAGACCCACGATTACAAAAATTAGAATCTTTGGTGAAACCAGAACGTGTTATACCTGCCACCGTGGAAATTGTTGATATTGCAGGATTAGTAAAAGGTGCTAGTAAAGGAGAGGGATTAGGAAATCAATTTTTAGCTAATATTCGAGAAACTGATGCAATTTTGCATGTGTTACGCTGCTTTGATAACGATAATATTGTACATGTTGATGGTAAAGTAAACCCAATTAGGGATAAGGAAACCATAGATATGGAATTACAGTTAAAAGATCTTGAAACGGTTGATAAAAAGCTAGAAAAAGTAAAACGTGCAGCTAAAACGGGTAATAAAGAAGCGCAAAAGGAAGAAGCCGTATTGTTGAATATAAAGAAAAACCTCGAAGCAGGTGTTTCCATAAGAGCATTAGATTTTAGTGAAGACGATTATGAAGATTATGTAAAACCTTCGCAATTTATTACAGATAAACCTGTAATGTATGTTTGCAATGTAGATGAAGGCAGTGCTGTTTCTGGAAATGCATATGTTGAACAAGTAAAGGCTGCAGTTAAAGACGAAAGCGCTGAAGTTTTGGTTCTAGCTGTTGGTACCGAAGCAGATATCAATGAATTAGATGATTTTGAAGAACGTCAATTATTTCTTCAAGATATTGGTTTAGATGAACCAGGTTCTTCAAAATTAATTCGATCGGCCTATAAACTTTTAAAACAACAAACCTATTTTACGGCCGGTGTTAAGGAAGTAAGGGCTTGGACAGTTGATATTGGTGCTACTGCACCTCAAGCTGCTGGAGTTATCCATACCGATTTTGAAAAAGGATTTATTAGAGCAGAAGTAATTGCCTACGATGATTATGTAAGTTATGGAAGTGAAGCTAAAGTAAAAGAAGCTGGAAAAATGCGTGTTGAAGGAAAAAATTATATTGTAAAAGACGGTGATGTGATGCATTTCTTATTCAATGTCTAAACAATAAATTATTTTATAAAAAAAGCCAATGTTCTCAACAATATTGGCTTTTTATTGTTAATTACTTTACTATATAGAGGTTTCATTTTTATAACTGAAATACTATATTAGCAACCTATCTTAAATTTTTACACTTTTATGTCTCAAGAAACCCACTATACCGAAGATAATATACGTTCCCTTGATTGGAAAGAGCATATCCGTATGCGACCTGGAATGTATATTGGTAAACTTGGTGATGGGTCATCTCCAGATGATGGTATTTATATTCTTCTAAAAGAAGTACTAGACAACTCAATAGATGAGTATGTTATGGGTGCTGGTAAAACCATTGAAGTTTCAATTCAAGGTAATAAAGTGATTGTTCGAGATTATGGTCGTGGTATTCCTCTAGGAAAAGTGGTAGACGTGGTCTCTAAAATGAACACCGGAGGGAAATATGATTCCAAAGCATTTAAAAAATCTGTTGGACTTAATGGCGTTGGTACCAAAGCTGTAAATGCCTTGTCTTCGTTTTTTAGAGTTGAATCTACTCGCGACAATAAATCTGCCTCAGCCGAATTTGAACAAGGAAATCTAACAAGTCAAGATTTACTTGATGATACGTCGCGTAGAAAAGGAACTAAAGTGTCCTTTATTCCTGATGACACCATCTTTAAAAATTATAAATACCGTAGCGAGTATGTAGTCAAAATGCTCAAAAACTATGTTTACCTTAATCCGGGTTTAACCATAGTATATAACGGTGAAAAGTACTATAGTGAGCACGGACTGAAGGATTTGTTGTCTGAAAACATCAACGATTCAGACATGTTATATCCAATTATTCATTTAAGAGGAGATGATATTGAAGTTGCCTTAACCCATAGTAAAACCCAATATAGTGAAGAGTACCATTCATTTGTGAATGGACAAAATACGACTCAAGGTGGAACACATTTGTCAGCTTACAGAGAAGCTTTAGTAAAAACACTTCGCGAGTTTTATGGTAAAAATTACGAAGCATCAGATATTAGAAAGTCGGTAGTGACTGCGGTATCGATTAAAGTAATGGAGCCAGTATTTGAAAGTCAGACCAAAACTAAATTGGGGTCGACTGACATGGGCGGAAAACTTCCAACGGTCAGAACTTATGTGAACGACTTTCTAAAAACGCATTTAGATAATTACCTTCATAAAAATCCTGAAACCGCTGAAAAAATCCAGCGTAAAATACTGCAGGCCGAACGTGAGCGAAAAGAACTCTCAGGAATTCGGAAATTAGCAAAAGATCGCGCCAAGAAAGCGAGTCTTCATAATAAAAAATTACGGGATTGTCGAATTCATTTTGGCGACACTAAAAGTGAACGAAATCTTGAAACCACCTTATTTATCACAGAGGGAGATTCAGCTTCAGGTAGTATTACCAAATCGAGAGATGTCAATACTCAAGCTGTATTTAGTCTCAAAGGAAAACCTTTAAACTGTTACGGATTAAGTAAAAAAGTAGTTTATGAAAATGAAGAGTTTAATTTGCTTCAAGCGGCATTGAACATTGAAGAATCGTTAGAAGATTTGCGTTATAATAATGTGGTAATCGCTACCGATGCTGATGTTGATGGAATGCACATACGTTTATTACTTATAACTTTCTTTTTACAATTTTTTCCTGAAGTGATTAAAGAGGGGCATTTGTATATTTTACAAACACCACTATTTAGAGTTCGAAATAAAAAGAAAACAATTTATTGTTATTCAGATGAAGAACGCCGTAATGCTATTGAAGAGCTAAAACCAAAGCCAGAGATTACTAGGTTTAAGGGACTTGGAGAAATATCACCAGATGAATTTGTTCATTTTATTGGTGAAGATATCAGGTTAGATCCTGTTATGCTAGATAAAGACATGTCTATTGAAGAATTACTAGAATTCTATATGGGTAAGAACACACCCGATCGTCAAGAATTTATTATTAATAACCTTAAAGTTGAACTTGATTTAGTAGAAGAGGCAAATGCGGACTAACAACTCTAAAGTTAAAAACGTCATTATATCGGTATATTTTGTGCTGATAGTGTTTGCCATTTTTTTAGCTACGGTTTTTAGTGCTTTTAGTGATTTAACCAGTAATCCAACGCTAACGTTTTTTATAATTCTTACTGCATTTATTGTGCTGTTTTTTTTGGTTCATTTTATTTCAAAATATTTTGAATATGATAGTGACGGAATAAAGGTGGTTATTATAAACAAAGGCTTATTATTGTCTGATCACTTTAATTACAGAGAACATAGAATAGAGTTCAGTAAGGAAAATTTATTGGCATATAAATTTTATAATTACCTATTTTATAAAACACTTGTCATTTATGTAAAGGATCGAAAAGGTAATAAACGTAAGGAAGTGTTTAACGTAACACTTGTTAATAGAAAGAAAAGAAGATATATTAGGCAATCATTGAGCAAAATGATCAAATTAAATAAAAAATCTAATAGTTAATGATAGAAGAGAACGACGACTTGAACACTGAACATGATGACAACCAGGAAACCATTACAAGGGTTACTGGAATGTATAAGGATTGGTTTTTAGATTATGCATCTTATGTGATTTTAGAACGTGCAGTACCAGCCATAGAAGATGGATTTAAGCCCGTACAACGCCGAATCATGCATTCGATGAAAGACCTCGATGATGGTCGTTATAATAAGGTTGCAAATATTGTTGGTCACACTATGCAGTATCATCCCCATGGAGATGCTAGTATAGCCGATGCCATGGTGCAAATAGGGCAAAAAGATTTGCTGATAGACACCCAAGGTAACTGGGGAAACATATTAACAGGGGACAGTGCCGCTGCATCTAGATATATTGAAGCTAGACTTTCAAAATTTGCTTTAGACGTTGTTTATAACCCTAAAATCACAAGTTGGCAGGCTAGTTACGATGGTCGACGTAAAGAGCCAGTAAATCTTCCCGTAATGTTTCCTTTATTATTAGCGCAAGGAGGAGAGGGGATCGCCGTTGGTCTATCCACAAAAATTTTGCCGCACAATTTTATTGAACTCATCGATGCTTCAATAAAACATTTAAATGGAAAGCGCTTTACTTTGTATCCTGACTTTCCTACCGCCGGAATTGCAGATTTTAGCAATTACAATGACGGAATGCGAGGCGGTCGAGTTAGAGTTCGTGCTAAAATATCGCAATTAGATAAGTACACCTTGGTCATTACCGAGATTCCGTTTAGTACTAACACCTCTTCGTTGATAGATTCTATTTTAAAGGCCAATGACAAAGGTAAAATCAAGATTAAGAAAATAGAGGACAATACTGCAGCCGATGTTGAAATTCTGGTTCATTTGCCTTCAGGTATTTCACCAGACAAAACAATTGATGCACTTTATGCTTTCACAAATTGCGAAGTTTCTATATCGCCTTTGGGTTGTGTAATTGAAGATAATAAACCGCTGTTTGTTGGTGTTTCTGAAATGTTGCGACGTTCAACAGACAATACAGTTCAACTTTTAAAAAGTGATTTAGAAGTTAAACTCAACGAACTTGAAGAACAATGGCATTTTGCTTCTTTAGAGCGTATTTTTATAGAAAAACGTATCTATCGCGACATTGAAGAAGAAGAAACTTGGGAAGGCGTGATTCAAGCTATTGATAAAGGACTTCAGCCACACATTAAACACCTGAAACGAGCCATTACAGAAGACGATATAGTACGGTTAACCGAAATCAGAATTAAACGTATTTCAAAATTTGATATAGATAAGGCTCAACAAAAAATTGATGCCCTAGAAGATCAAATTGCAGAAATAAAGCATCATTTAGCCAACCTAATAGATTATGCGATTGCCTATTTTACAAGACTAAAAAAGGACTATGGAGCTGGTAGAGAACGAAAAACCGAAATCCGCACATTTGACGATGTAGATGCTACTAAAGTAGTTATTAGAAATACAAAGCTTTATGTCAACAGGGAAGAAGGTTTTATAGGCACCTCTTTAAAGCGCGATGAATATGTATGCGATTGTAGTGATATTGATGATATCATTGTATTCACCAAAGATGGTAAAATGATGATTACCAAGGTGGATGCAAAAACCTTTGTTGGCAAGGATATTATTCATGTCGCTGTATTCAAGAAAAAAGATAAACGTACCATTTACAACATGATTTATCGTGATGGTAAAGGTGGGCCAACTTATGTAAAGCGTTTTTACGTTACAGGTACAACTCGTGATAAAGAATACGACTTGACCAATGGTAGTTCAAATTCTGTAGTATGGTATTTTTCTGCTAATCCAAATGGTGAAGCCGAAGTGGTTACAGTGTTCTTACGACAAGTTGGAAGTATAAAAAAGCTGAAATGGGATTTAGATTTTGCTGAAGTTCTTATAAAAGGTCGTGCTTCAAAAGGAAATTTAGTTACTAAATATTCGGTTAAAAAAATAGAACTCAAAGAAAAGGGTGTTTCTACTTTAAAGCCGCGTAAAATTTGGTTTGACGATGCTGTACAACGTTTAAATGTTGATGAACGTGGTGAGCTTATAGGCGAATTTAGAGGTGAAGACAGATTGCTGGTAATAACGCAATCGGGTACAGTAAAAACTATATTGCCTGAACTGACAACTCACTTTGATGATGATATGATTGTGTTAGAAAAATGGGTGCCTAAAAAACCCATTTCAGTAATCTATTTTGATGGAGAAAAAGAGCGCTATTTTGTAAAACGTTTTCTAATTGAAAATGAAAACAAGGAAGAAGTTTTTATTTCTGATCATTCTAAATCGCATTTGGAAATTGTTTCAACCGATTGGAAACCTCTGGCCGAAGTAGAGTTTACAAAAGAACGAGGTAAGGACCGCAAAGACAATCTTATAGTGAATCTCGAAGAATTTATAGCCATAAAAGGAATAACGGCTTTAGGCAATCAGCTTACTAAAGAAAAGGTAAATCAGATAAATTTATTAGACCCTTTGCCCTATGATGCTCCAGAAGAAATTCCTGCAGAGGAAATTGAAGTTGTAGGTGAAACAGAGGTTTCTAATGAATCTAAAAATGAAACAACTACCTCTAATGAAGCATCAAAGTCTACTACTGACGATGATGATATCGGGAATAAAGATGGTAAGGGGCAGATTACTCTTTTTTGATTTTATTCAGTACTAACTTTCAATTTTAGGTTTCTTTTTCTTATCAATTCTAAGGCTCAAAAACTCTACAAATAGGGAGAATGCAATGGCAAAATACAAATAGCCTTTAGGGATGGCACCAACGGTATTTCCTAAAAACTTGGTATGAGATAAATGGGCGGCTTCGGTAATTAACATAAATCCGATTAGAATTAAAAACGCCAATCCCAAAAGCTGCATACTTGGGTGTTTGTCTATAAACTTTCGTATGGGGTTAGCGAAGGCAATCATAACAATTATTGAAATTACCACCGCTATAACCATTAACACCAAATTATAATTATGATTTTGATGTAAATTGTTAGTCATCCCAACAGCAGTTAAAATAGAGTCAATAGAAAAGATAAAGTCAATTAAAAGGATTTGTATTATGGCTTGAGAAAGTGAGGTTATTTTTTTGTTTTTTAGATCTTCTTCCTTTGGGCTTTCTACTTTATGCTTAATCTCTGATGTACTTTTGAAAATTAAAAACAATCCACCACCTAGTAGTATTATACCTTGCCAGCTCACTGAAGTTGTCAGCCATGAAGTGTCTATTTCATAAAATGGTTTGTTCAGACCAATTAAAAAGGATACAAAAAATAAAAGTATAACACGTTGTGCCATTGCCAATAATAGTCCAATATTTGTAACTTTATTCCGTTGATTTTCAGGCAATTTGTTTGCCGCAATTGATATAAAAACAATATTGTCAATTCCTAAAATTATTTCTAAAAACGTTAAGGTAATCAAGGCCATGATGGCATCACTTGAAAGCAAAAATTCTAACATTGTTCTATTCTATTTTAATGGCAAGGCCTTTTTTTACAATTTGATTCTGATTAGGTTTTTTTAAGGCTAATTGATATTCAAACGTATAGCTGCTATCGGTTGTTGATAATATTTTCATATGTATCGCATCTTCTTCAGCTCTGCTTTTAGGATTAATTTTCTTCAATACAAACTCACAATCGTTAATCCATCGCACTGAAGAAGAGTCAATTTTGTTATCGAAATAATCGATGCTATAAGAATCTGTACGTTTAAACATTCCGGTTTTTTCAATACCATTTATTGTGTAATTAAATTGAAAAGTTCCCGTTTTGTAGTCCTGACAGTCTCTAGAATGCTGAAAACATGAATTTAGTGTCAAGACTAGAAATAATAGTGCTATAAATTTCATTCAGCCTAATTTTCAACAAAATTACTAAAGAATAATTGTAAAATCATCCTTTATGAGAATTTAGTAATTGAAAATTAATTGGGTTTGTTACAAATTATCGAAGTTTTTAAAGCTACCATCCTTATAAAAAATGACGATGCGCTCAATGTCTTTATCTAACTTTTCAGTAACCTGTTGATGTGTTGGAGTCGATTCTAACTTATTTGTAGTAACTTTTAATGGTTTGTTATCTGTAGAAGTAGGAAATACACCCTTGCCGTTTAAAAGCCAGTATAATTCAACTTCAGGAAAAGAGGAGAGGATTTTGAGGACAAAATCTAAACTTGGTTTATTTCTACCCGATAAAATATGTGAAATGCTTGAACGTTGAACGCCAATTTTTTCAGCAAAAGATGAAGAGGATTCACCATAAAAATCCATTACTTTTTGCAGTCGTTTTGTGAAATCTTCACTGTTTATCATTGTAAACTTGTATATTTGAAATCAGGTGTTACAAATGTAACTAATTCACTTAAATTCAGCTTATATTTTAACATATTATTTACTTTATAATAAAATAAAAACTTTATATAAAGCCTAATAAACAATTGATATATAATACATTAAATGTTTAAAAAATATTAAACACAATTATTGTGCTGATCAATACTGCATGGCTGATATATTTGTTTAATGATGTGTACAAAACAATCAATTTTTATGTTTACAAATGTAAATTCGTAAATGTTTACATTTGTATCCTATCAAAATACCAATGACAATATCCCTGCTTAATCAATGGTTTAATACCTATAAAGAAAGTTCGCTTTCTCATCGTTATATTACGCATGATCACATTAATCCACTTCTTAAAAAACATAATAGTGCTTTTGAAATAAAAAGTATTGGAGAATCCGTTTTAGGTGAATCTATAGAAGTGATATTGTTAGGAACGGGCCAAACAAAGATATTCATGTGGTCACAAATGCATGGGAATGAAAGTACAACTACAAAAGCCCTTTTTGATTTATTGAATGTACTTAAACACTGTGATGATCATCATATCAAATGCATTTTAAAGTCTTGCACACTTGCTATTATCCCTATGCTCAATCCTGATGGTGCAAAAGCTTATACTCGTGTTAATGCGAATGAGATTGATTTAAATCGGGATGCTCAAGATCAATCGCAACCAGAAAGTAGAGTTTTGATGAACTTTTATCAATCGTTTAAGCCAGATTTTTGTTTTAATCTTCATGGTCAACGTACTATTTTTAGTGCAGGAAAGACTAATAAGTCAGCCACAGTTTCTTTTTTAGCACCGGCGCAGGATGAATGCTGTACAGTTACTGAAAATCGGAAGAAAGCTATGGAAATCATTGCTCAAATGAACAGCGTGCTTCAGGAGGAGATTCCTAATCAGGTTGGCGTGTATGACGACTCATTTAATATAAATTGTGTTGGCGACACGTTTCAAAGTGATAATGTGCCCACAATACTTTTTGAAGCTGGGCATTATGCTAAGGACTACCCACGAGAGGTAACAAGACGTTTTATATTTAAATCACTATTAGTTGGGATACATTATATCGCCACAGTAGAGGTTAAAGGAGGTGGGTTTCAAGAATATTTTAAAATTCCTCAAAATGAAAAGCTTTTTTTTGATATCATTATTAGAAATGCCCAAACTTTATATGGTAATTTAGATATAGCCATCCTATTTCAGGAGAAATTAATTGAAAATTGCATACAATTTGTGCCCATTGTTGAAAAAATTGAAGATTTAAATGGTTTTTATGGCCATAAGGAGATTAATGCTAAGGAAAACAAGGTCTTAAAGGCAAATTCAGAACCTCTAAAAGTGGGTGACGAAATCGATTTCGTTTCAATAAATAGTGAGAATTTCTCATTGATATTGAAAAATATCTAACAATACATGCATTATCTTCAATAAAATTCTATTATTTTTGTATTTAATTTAATAAACTAAAATAATGGGTAAGTTCAAATTAGATGAGGTCGATCATCAAATTTTAGACATGTTAATTGACAATACTCGGGTTCCGTTTACCGATATTGCAAAAAAATTAATCATTTCGGCGGGTACTGTTCATGTCAGAGTTAAAAAAATGGAAGAAGCCGGTATCATTCAAGGCTCATCTTTAACTTTAGATTACAAAAAACTAGGCTATTCGTTTATAGCTTATGTTGGTGTATTTTTACATAACACTTCACAAACTAAGTTTGTGTTGGAGAGAATCAATGAGATTCCGTATGTTACCGTTGCCCATATTACCACAGGGAAATTCAATATTTTCTGTAAAATTAGAGCCAAAAATACGTCACATGCCAAAGATATTATCTTTTTATTAGATGATATAGAAGGGGTTTATAGAACAGAAAGTATGATTTCTCTTGAAGAAAGCATCAATGATAAAAAGCGATTAATGCACACTATTTTTAATGAGCTTTAGTTCGATTTAAATCAACATTTAACCCATGATTTACATTCGTAATCATGGGTTTTTTTATTAATTTTAATGATTAATTTTAATGAATATGACAAAAGATAATCTTAAACCAGGTGAATTCAATCCATATTATGGGACTTATATAGATAAAACTGCAGGACTTGACCTTAAAAGTGGTCTAAAAGTAGGTGGTAAGCGTACGATTAATTTTTTGAAATCGATCTCCAATGAGAAACTTGAGTATCGTTATGCTAAAGGCAAATGGACTATTAAAGAAATAATACAGCATCTTATCGATGCAGAACGCGTATTTGCGTATCGTGCATTAAGAATAGCAAGAGAGGACCAAACTCCCTTACCTGGTTTTGAACAAGATGACTATGTTTTACCAAGTAAAGCGAATAATCGTTCGTTGGATCAATTATTGAATGAGTATGCGGCTGTAAGACAGGCAACGGTTACTTTATTTGATAGTTTCTCTGATGAAATGTTGATACAACTAGGGACAGCAAGTAACAGTCCAATCTCCGTTCGAGCTATAGGATTTATCATCATAGGACACGAAATCCATCATTGTGATGTGATTAAAGAGCGGTATTTGAATAGTTAATTCAAATTTTTGTAGTACTCAAATGCTTTTATAAGTAAAGTGTTGTCTACTAAACAATCGATTTTTGGTTGGCCAATAGCCTCAAGAAGTACGAAGTTGATGTTTCCGTGTTCGTTCTTTTTGTCGTATTTAAGTAACTCTATAATGGCCTGGTGGTCTTCAGTTTCTATAGTTTCATGTCCATAAATAGTTTTAAACACATTGGTAATGTCTAACAAGTCTTCTTTTGAAAATCCTAAAATTTCAGAAGAAATAAAACTCTCCATAATCATTCCAATTGCTATAGCTTCACCATGTAACAATTCTTTCTTATTAGGATGGCTTAAAAAGTATGATTCAATGGCGTGGCCTAGTGTATGACCAAAATTTAAGTGTTTGCGTAAATTGTTTTCTAAAGGGTCTTTTTCAACAATTTCGTGTTTTATATGTACTGATTCATAAATAAGTTGTGGTAATTCATCCCAGGTGTTTTGAGATAGGTCTTTGGTTTTGTTCCAATAGATTCTATCACTAATGAGCCCATGCTTTAGCATTTCAGCAAGTCCAGATCGTAATTGGTTTTGCGGTAATGTTTCTAAAAAAGTGGTGTCTACCAGAACCATTTCACCAGAATCGATAACGCCTATTTGATTTTTCAAACTCCCTAAATCAACTCCAGTTTTTCCGCCTACAGAGGCATCAACCATTGCTAAAAGAGACGTAGGAACATTAATGTATTTTAGTCCGCGCTTAAATGTACAGGCAACAAAACCTCCTAAATCTGTTACAACGCCACCTCCAAGATTAATTATTAAACTTTTTCGATCGGCACCTAAATCAGATAATGCATTCCAAACACCAACACAGGTGTCTATAGTTTTATGCTGCTCACCAGCTTCAATTTCAATGACTTCAATTGACACGTCAGTTTCGAGTTGTGACATAAATTTCGACAAACAGTGTTCGTGAGTATTGGTGTCGACAATAATAAATATCAAAGAAAAACGATTCGCCTTTAAATAGGCATTAAGTTCTTTATAACAAGTATCGTTAAAGTGTACCGCGTATGTATTTGACGTGATAGAGATCATGAAATTCATTCTTAAATGAGAGCGTGAAAATAAGCAGTTTTTAATAAAATATTAGATTTTGAATCTATATTTTTGTGAATATTTTTATAACATGACCAGAGAACATCTTTTTGATAATACTGAAATCGCATTCCAGCTAAAGAGTGATTCAGAACTTGAGCGTGCCTATTTTTTATTTAAAATGATTTCCCATGAACCATTAGTTAGGATAGGGACAGCTGCTACCAACTTTGCGTTAAAAGCGCATTTGCCGGTTGAGGGATTGATTCGTTCAACCGTATTTGATCATTTTTGCGGTGGCGTAAATGAAGATGATTGTTTATCAGTTATTGATAAAATGTATGAAAAAGGAGTAAGCTCTGTTTTAGATTTTTCTGTTGAAGGCAAGGAGATAGAATCTCATTTTGATGCTGCCATGGAGAAAACATTGAAGATCATCAATTTTGCACATGAAAAGGATGCTATGCCTATCGCTGTTTTTAAACCAACTGGTTTTGGTCGTTTTTATTTGTATCGAAAGAAAGGTGAAGGTAAAACATTTACCACTGAAGAACAGCAAGAATGGGATAGAATAGTAGCACGTTATCATAAGGTGTGTAAATTGGCCAAAGAAAAAGATGTTGAAGTTTTAATTGACGGTGAAGAAAGTTGGATGCAGGATGCAGCAGATGATTTGGTTGAAGAGATGATGCGAACGTATAATACTAGTGTGCCAGTTGTTTATAATACCTTGCAATTATATCGCTGGGATCGTTTAGAGTATTTAAAAGGATTGCATCAACGTGCTAAAAAACAAGGATTTAGCATTGGGATGAAAATTGTTCGTGGGGCCTACATGGAAAAAGAGCGTGAACGTGCTCTAGAAAAAGGATATCCTTCGCCAATTTGCGAATCTAAAGAAGCTACAGACACTAATTTTAACGAAACACTAGCTTATATTCTTAATAACTTGAAGGACATTTCATTGTTTGTGGGTACTCATAATGAGTACAGTTGCTATTTAGCCATGGATCTCATGGATAAATATGGTATTGCAAAAGAAGACAATAGAGTTTGGTTTGGTCAGTTATACGGTATGAGTGACCATATTAGTTTTAATCTTGCTAATTTAGGCTATAATGTAGCTAAATATGTGCCTTTTGGGCCCGTGAAAGATGTGATGCCTTATCTCATTCGTAGGGCAGAAGAGAATACTTCGGTAGCTGGTCAAACAAGCAGAGAACTCAATCTTTTGAAACAAGAGAAGAAGCGCCGAAAACTTTAGGATTGTTTTGATTTTGGTTCAATTTCACTGTAGATAGGATTGTTAGGAGTAAAATTAGTGACAATTGCTTTAATACCCTCAACGAGTTCTAAATTTGAAAATTCGTGAGTTTTTGAACAAAGTTTAGATATTTTAGTTTCAAAGTCACTAATGTTTTGAGCTGATGCTTGAATAGCCTTAATAAATTTGTGTTCTGTTGGACTTGAATTTTCTTCACTTGAAACTAATTCTTCCTGTATTTTTTCTCCAGGTCTTGAACCTGTGATTCTTATTTTGATATCGGATTGATTATGTGCTTTGTTAAGGCCTATCATTAGTTTAGCTAAATCATAAATACGAACAGGCTTACCCATTTCAAATACATAAATGGACGCTTCATCTTTTAAAACGGTGCATTCAAGTATCAATTCACAGGCTTTTTTTAAGGATATAAAATATCGCTCAATCGCTTTATCTGTCACGGTAATTGGGCCACCTTTTTCTATCTGTTTATGAAACAATGGAATTACGGACCCATTTGATGCTAATACATTTCCAAATCGAGCAGTTTTAAATTGTGTGTCAGAGATTGAGTTTAAGTATTCAATATAGAGTTCTCCAGCCCGCTTGGTAGCACCCATTACGTTTGTTGGATTTACAGCTTTGTCTGATGAGATTAAGACAAATTGCTCTACATGATGTTTTTTAGCAAGATTAGCGATATGTTTTGTGCCTAAAATATTTGTCTGAATGGCTTCGGCGGGATGCGCTTCCATTAATGGCACATGTTTATAAGCTGCAGCATGAAAAACTAATGTTGGCTTATATAATTTGAAAATCGAATCCATGCTGTTGTAGCTCCTTACATCCCCAATCGTATAAATAACATTTAATACGCTACGAGTAATTAACTCTTGCTGTAGTTCATATAATGCAGATTCCGCATTGTCTAATAGTACAAGAGTCTTAAAATTAAAGTTTAACAACATTCTTGCCAGTTCACTGCCGATTGAACCTGCTGCTCCAGTGATTAATAGCGTTTGGTCTTTCATATGGTTTAAAAGCGTTTCGCTATAGGAGGGGGCAACCTCTTCATTAATTAAATCTGTAAATTTTAAATTATTAACTGTAAAAGTATTGTGTGAATTGGATTCATGTGTTGATTTAATAGTAAGTGATTTGATTTCAAGACCTAAATTATAAAAATAGATGACTTGCTCTAATAGTTTATAAGGGTCAATCGATTGCAATTCAATAATTACTTGTGTGATTTTGTGAAATTCTAAAACTTGTTGAGTTATATCTTTAAACTCAAATTGTTTAAAATCATTTTTAGTTGAAATGGATTCGTCACCATCAGTAATAATGCCTATAATATTAAAGCTTTGATATAGGATATCAAAAGCCTCATCATTTAAGCCTCTAAACCCTAATATGAGTGCATTAGATTTATTTGGATTCATAGCATTACTTTTATAAAGAATTCCACGGCTGATTTCATTAACTGCTAAAATAGTTCTTTATGACCGAGATGACACGAAATTGTTCCTCTTGGGTTAAGTTTGATCCACTTGGAAGGCAAAGTCCTCTACTAAAAAGCTTATCGGAAACTCCATTAATATAACTTTTTAAGTTTTTAAAAACGGGTTGCTGATGCATAGGTTTCCATAATGGTTTCGATTCAATATTATGTTGTTCTAATAAAAGCCTTAACCCTTCTTTATCAGATACTTTTGGAAGTAAGACACATGTTAACCACCTATTTGAGTATGAGCTTTCAGCTTCATTTTGAAATTCAATTTCTTCAATAGAACCTAATTCCTCCTTATATATGTTATAAATGGCTCGACGAGCTTCTACACGCTTTTGAATAACTTGAAGTTGCCCACGACCAATTCCTGCCAACACGTTAGACATTCTATAATTATAACCAATTTGGTTATGTAGGTATTCAGTTGAATGTTCTCTAGCTTGATTAGCCAACAATACTGCTTTTTGCTTTAGTTGAATATCTTTTGTTATAAGAGCACCTCCTGCAGAAGTGGTTATGATTTTATTACCATTGAATGACAAGGTAGAAAGTGTTCCTAATGTGCCGCATTTTTTAGTTTTATAGCTGCTGCCTAGTGCTTCAGCACTATCTTCAATCACTGGAATTTTATAAGTTTCAGCAATCTTGTTTATTTCATCAACATTGTAGGGCATGCCATATAAATGAACGGCAATAATTGCTTTTGGGGCTTTGCCAAGTTTTATGCGATCTGAAATAGCAATTTCTAATTGTTTTGGGCAGATATTCCAGCTATCAGGTTCACTATCAACAAATATGGGTGTCGCTCCACAATATGTAACAGGGTTAACTGAAGCTATAAAGGTATTAGTTTGGCACAGAACTTCGTCCCCATTAGTAACCCCTAAAAGCAAGAGCGCCAAATGAATAGCTGAAGTCCCTGAATTTAATGTCGTTACAAAATAATTAGGGTTTAGATAGGTTGTCAATTCAAGTTCAAAACCATCAATATGTTCTCCATATGGAGCAATCCAATTCGATTCAAAAGCCTGATTAATAAACGCTCTTTCGTGTCCACTCATATGTGGAGGCGATAACCAGATTTTTTTGTTGTCATTGTTTTGCATTGAGGATTTGAAAAGCTTATTAATTGAGTTTTAATTCAGAAATTATGGCTATGGAATCACAATTTTTAACTTTTAGCGTAATAGCATTTTTATCTAAATAAGTATCAATACTATATAAACTGCAAGGTTTGCTTTTTGTATCACTTTCAGAGAAGTTGACATCTCCTGTTTTAATTAAATCTGATACAATTGAGGAATCAATTGAATGCAAAGCCATAAATGCTAAAGCTTCTTCAGAATAGTGTTTCTTTTTAATGGAGATGTTTTTGATGGTTCGGGCGTTGGGCCCATAATCGCAGGATGTCTTTTTTCCGCTTAAAAAAAAGGCCAGAATAATCAATCCTATGGAAAATCCTCCCAAATAATAGCCTACACGTTGAATTAATTTCATCGGTAAATAAAGTTTGATGTTTTGGTGTTAAAAAACAAGTAAATTAAGATCGGTATGTTTTAAGTCGAACCAATCTGCAACAGATTTGTTAGTTAAAACGCCGTGGTAAAAATACAACCCATTTTTTAAACCACGGTCAAAACGGATAGCATTTTCAATTCCACCGTCTTCTGCGATTTTTAATAAATAAGGGGTGAAAATATTACTTATAGAAACTGAAGCCGAACGTGAGTAACGTGCTGGAATATTTGGCACGCAATAATGTGTTACACCGTTGACTTCAAAAGTTGGATGATCATGATTGGTGATTTCACTAGTTTCAAAACATCCACCCATGTCAATGCTAACGTCAATAATAACAGCGCCATTCTTCATACACTTAACCATATCTTCAGTAACTATAATAGGCGCGCGATTAGATCCTCTTACCGCACCAATAGCAACATCACAGCGTTTTAAAGCCTTAATTAGGTTTTTTGGCTGTATGGTTGACGTGTATACGGTTCTCCCTAAATTAGTTTGAACACATCTAAGTTTTGTAATTGAACTATCAAATATTTTCACATTAGCTCCCAAGCCCAAAGCAGATCGCGCAGCGAATTCGCCAACAGTTCCGGCACCTATAATGACAACCTCGGTAGGTGGAACACCATTTATATTACCAAATAACAATCCATTGCCACCATTTACATTGGACAATAATTCTGACGCAATAAGAACTGATGCCGTTCCAGCAATTTCGCTTAATGATCTTACCGCGGGGTAGGCACCATCTTCATCCTTTATAAACTCAAATGCAAGTGCTGTAATGCGTTTTGAAGCCAAAGCTTCAAAATAGGATTTGCTTTGTGTTTTTATTTGTAACGCTGAAATTAATAAGGTTTGCGGGTTAATGAGTTTGATTTCTTCTATTGAAGGTGGCTCTACTTTAAGTATTATAGGGCAGGAGTAAACTTTTGCTGTATCTTTTGTAATTTCTGCACCAGCTTCACTGTAAGCCTTGTCTTTAAAGTTGGCTCCTTCTCCAGCTCCGGATTCAAGTAATACTCTATGACCGTTTGAAGATAAGGCCGATACGGCATCTGGGGTTAAGCACACTCGTTTTTCTTGAAAAAATGTTTCTTTGGGTATACCAATAAATAGTTCTCCTTTTTTTCTTAAAATTTCCAGAGTTTCTTCCTGTGGAAGTAATTGTGCCTTACTAAACGGCGATAACGACTTGCTCATTTAAGTTGTAAATATAAATTTCAAATTACAACTATTTTTTTAATTTTTATAAAACTCCATTAAAAGTAATCTCTTAACTTACCAAATAGTCCTTTAGAGCCAATTCTAAATTCGTCCTCCAATTCTTGCATGGTCTTATCTGCATCATTTATTTTATTAAACATTCTTGCTCTAATTAGATAGATTGAAGGAATAACAATTGCCATAACAGGCAAAAGGTATAAGAATTGATTGGTGTCAAAAAATTTCAAATCATCGTTAAGAACTCCAATTATTTGATAAACATATAATGCAATTGGAACTAACAAAGTGTGAAACCACCAATGGCGGCATGTAAAGAACCATATAAACAATAAAAATAGTGGTACAAGTTTATTAGTTAAGGTCCAGGCAAGGATAAAAGCGCTTTCATAATACCCGCTTTCATAGGTAAATAAAAAAGTGTCCCAAACTTTTGTGTCTGGAACACTTTCATATAAAGTAAAATAATAAGGAGTTAAAGCTATTAATGTAGCTATAATACTCCCTATAATCAAAGAACGATTACTGTTCTCCGCTAGGAACTTTAATCCTGGTTTTGTCCATTTGTGTTGTTGATTGTCCATTTAAATCTATAATGTTAGTTGCTTGAACTGTAAACAACATACCACCAAAGATTGCAATCGCAAGTACTAATTTTTTAGCTTTCATAATTTAAGGGATTTAATTAATTAATTACTACAAATTTAAAGGCAGGTCGCTTCAAACGCAGTTAACCAAATGTTAAAATTAATCGTATAATCCTCTTAATCATTACGGTTTTTCCGTACTATGCAGAGTTACTCTAATGGCAAGTTGCCAAAATTTAATTAAAAATTTTGCTGTTCCATAGCATTTTTTTGTGTTATTGTTAAGTTATTATTCAATTTGAGGGTTCTAAACTCGTTTTTTTCAAGATTTAGGGTCACTAAATCAAGGTTTTCGGGTAATAAATTGGGTATATTCTCAAACCATTCCATAAAAATCCAGTGATTGGACTGAAAATAGTCTTCGATACCTAAATTTAATGCTTCTTCTTCATTTTTAAGTCTATAAAAATCAAAGTGAAATATCTTGTCACCTTGCATGTGATATTCATTAACAATAGAAAAGGTAGGACTTGTTACGACATCTTCACTACCCAATGCTTTTGCTAAAGCTTTAATTAGTGTAGTTTTCCCTACACCCATTTCGGCTTTGAAAGCAATGACCTTTGTCTCAAAATGCGGTATAAGGTCTCTTGCAACACTATCGATTTCAGATATGGTAAACGCTCTTTTCACGGTTAACTTATTAAACTATGGCACAAGTATAAGCATAATTATTCAAAAAAACTAGAAAAAAATGCATTTCGTCGGATATTTATGCATTACATGGAGTTATTTTGGGTTCATCACTACGAAAGGAATTATCATTTCTTCAAGAGAAACGCCTCCATGTTGATACGTGTTTCTGTAATAACTCACATAGTGATTGTAGTTATTGGGATAGGCTAAAAAAACATCACTTTTGGCAAATATAAAAGAACTGCTCATGGTTAAGGTTGGTAAATGAAGAGCTTTAGGGTCCTTTGCTGCTAAAACATCCTTATCTTCATAGGTGAGGCTTCTTCCAGTTTTATATCTTAAATTTAAACTGGTATCTCTATCACCAATAACTTTAGATGGGTTTTTGACATTAATTGTACCGTGGTCTGTAGTTAATATTAGTTTAAAGCCTAGTTGTTGCGCCTGTTGTATCATTTCCAACAAAGGCGAATTTTTAAACCAACTTAATGTAAGTGAGCGATAGGCCTTATCATTTGAGGCTAATTCTTTTACAACCTCCATTTCCGTTTTGGAGTGCGAAAGCATATCCACAAAATTATAGACTATTACAGACAAGTCATTGTCTTTAAGCGTTTTGAAATTTTCGACTAATTTTTTGCCCGACCTTAAATTGGTGATTTTGTGATATTCGTGCTTTAAGTGAGATAAACCTAGACGGCGTAATTGCGCCTCTAAAAATTCGGCTTCATATAAATTCTTTCCTCCGTCATCAATATCATTTTTCCATAATTTTGGATGAAGTTTTTCCATTTCAAGAGGCATCAATCCAGAAAAAATAGCATTTCTCGCATATTGTGTTGCCGTAGGTAGTATGCTGTAGAATGGTATTTCGGACGATTTTTTGTAATAATTACTTACAATGGGTTCAAAAGCCTTCCATTGATCATATCTTAAATTATCAATGATAATTAATAGCGTTGGTTGCTTGTCACTCAATTGTGGCACAACCTTATCTTTAAATAGTGTGTGAGACATTGTTGGGGCATCAGCATTATGCTCAAACCAAGTTGGGTAAACTTTGTCGATAAATTTCCCAAATTGCAAGTTGGCTTCTGTTTTTTGAGACTCTAAAATTTCGGTCATACCTACATCTTCAATGTCTTCGAGCTGTAATTCCCAATAGATCAGTCTTTGATAGAGTTCTGCCCATTCTTCATAGCTATTTACCATAGCCATGTCCATAGCTATTTTTCTAAACTCCTGTTGGTAATTTGAAGTAGTTTTTTCAGAAATTAAACGCGAGTGATCTAAATTCTTTTTTAGACTTAATAATATTTGATTTGGATTGACTGGTTTTATAAGGTAATCAGCAATTTTGTTTCCAATGGCTTCTTCCATTATATATTCCTCCTCACTTTTGGTAATCATTACCACCGGAAGATTGGCGCGCCGCTCTTTAATTTCATTAAGTGTTTCTAGCCCAGTTAAACCTGGCATATTTTCATCTAGAAACACTATGTCAAAATTGGTGTCATCTATAATTTCAATTGCTTCAGTTCCACTTTGGCAGGTGGTTACTTTGTACTGTTTTTGTTCAAGGAAAAGGATATGTGGTTTAAGTAAATCAATTTCGTCATCAACCCAAAGAATATTTATATTGTTCATGTATATTTGTTTATAATTATTAAAATTTCAAGTTTGCGCACAAAAAATAAACTCAAAATATTTAACGACCCAATTTACGGATTTATTACCATTCCAAATACGTTAATTTTTGATTTAATTGAGCATAAATACTTTCAACGGTTACGCCGAATTACGCAAATGGGAATGTCCTATTTGGTTTATCCTGGTGCGCATCACACGCGTTTTCATCATGCCATTGGATGTATGCATTTAATGCAAAAAGCGGTCAATGTGCTTCGTTTTAAAGGAGTTACTATTTCTGAAGCTGAAGAAAGCGCTCTATTTGCGACTATTTTATTGCATGATATTGGTCATGGACCATTCTCTCATGCCATGGAGCACAGCATCGTAAATGGTGTGTCACACGAAGCCATTTCGTTACTTTTAATGGAGGAATTAAATAAAGAATTTAACGGAAGTTTAACGCTTGCCATTGAAATCTTCAAAGGAAACTACCATAGAAACTTCCTGTGCCAACTTATCTCGGGGCAATTGGATATGGACAGAGCCGACTACCTAAAACGCGATAGCTTTTATACGGGTGTCGCCGAAGGCAACGTAAATAGCGAACGATTAATTACCATGCTCAACGTTGTCAATGATAATTTGGTGATAGAGGAAAAGGGAATATATAGTGTCGAAAAATTTTTAGTAGCTAGACGATTTATGTATTGGCAAGTCTATTTACACAAAACAGGACTTGTTGCAGAACAACTATTAATTAGGGTCCTGCAACGTGCAAAAGAACTTATTAATAATGGTCTTCAACTCAATGCAAGTGAGCCGTTGCTTTATTTTTTGAATAATGAGATTACACTTAATGATTTTGATAAACACACCCTAGATACCTTTACAAAACTTGATGATTATGATGTGATATCGGCCATGAAAATTTGGCAATTCCACAATGATTTTGTGCTAAGTAATTTATGTGACATGATAATCAATAGAGATTTACTTAAAATCAAGATAAAAAGCAAAGCAATAAAACCTGAATTATTAGAAGTTCAGATTAGTAAGTTGATGGATCGCTATTGCATAACAAATGAGGAAGCGCAATATTTTGTATTTACTGGCGAAATAGCAAATCAAGCTTATCAACAAAACGCTCAAAAAATCAGTGTTTTATATAAGTCGGGCAAAGTTGGAGATATTGTAAAAGCTTCAGACCAACTCAATCTTAAAGCGCTTTCTAAATCGGTTACCAAATATTATATATGCTACCCTAAAGACAAAATGTGATACATTTTTTCTATTTTTGCGAAGAACTTTAACCCAATACTATATTCTAGATGTGAAGGACATCTAACCGTATAATGAAATATATCTATAATAGATGAAATTCACAGCAACACAAATAGCCGGAATATTAGAGGGGGATATCGTAGGAAACCCAGATGTTGAAGTTTCCAAACTTTCTAAAATAGAAGAAGGCACTGAAGGTTCATTAACGTTCCTAGCTAATCCGAAGTATAAACCTTATATCTATAGTACAAGAGCTTCAATTACCATAGTTAATAAAACTTTTGAAGCAGAACAGGTGCTCACCACAACCTTGATTAAGGTTGAAGATGCTTATAAGTCGTTTTCGAAATTATTAGAATATTACAATCAAGTTAAATTAAATAAGTCAGGGATTGAGCAGCCTTCATTTATTGCAGAATCGTCTAATTACGGCGAAAACGTTTACATTGGAGCATTCACTTATATTGGAGAGCATGTAAAAATAGGTGATAACGTTAAGATTTTCCCTAACACCTATATTGGTGATAATGTAACTATTGACGAGAATACAATAGTATTTTCAGGTGCTAAAATTTATTCCGATTGTATTATTGGTAATAATTGTGTTATAAATTCTGGAGCTATAATTGGTGCTGATGGTTTTGGATTTGCACCCAGTGAAAATGGAGAATATAGTAAAGTCCCTCAAACAGGAAATGTAATTATTGAAGATTTTGTTGATATTGGCGCTGCTACAACAATAGATAGAGCTACATTAGGATCAACTATTATCCGGAAAGGGGTAAAATTGGATAATCAAATCCAAATTGCCCATAATGTAGAAATTGGTAAAAACACAGTTATTGCTGCTCAAACAGGAATTGCAGGATCTACTAAAATTGGCGAAAATTGTCAGATTGGCGGACAGGTTGGAATTGTTGGGCATATAACTATTGGAAATAATGTGAAAATTCAAGCGCAATCTGGCATAGGAAGAAACATTAAAGACAATGAAACACTTCAAGGTTCTCCGGCATTTGGATACGGAGATTTCAATAAATCTTATGTGTATTTTAAAAATCTTCCAAAACTGGCAAAAGATATAACTGAAATAGAGAAAAAAATAAATGGCAATAATTAAAACAGACGTTAAACAAAAAACTATAAAAGGTGAAGTTTCTTTAACAGGTGTAGGATTACATACTGGAAAAGAAGTGACCTTGACCTTTCTGCCTGCTGCAGTAAATAGCGGATTTGCTTTTCAACGTGTTGATTTAGAAGGCGCTCCGTTGATAGAGGCTGATGTGAATTATGTAACCAATACGCAACGTGGTACCTGCCTTGAGAAAAATGGAGTAACTATTCAAACTTCAGAACATGTTTTAGCTGCTTTAGTTGGGATGGATATTGATAATGCGATTATACAGCTTAATGCTTCCGAACCACCAATTATGGATGGATCATCTAAATTCTTTGTCCAAGCGCTTGAGAAAGTAGGGGTAGAAGAACAAGATGATTTTCGAGAAGAATATGTAGTTTCAGATGTCATTTCATATAGCGATGAAGAATCAGGTAGTGAAATCATAGTAATGCCAGCTAAAGAGTACCAAGTAACAACTATGGTTGATTTTGGAACCAAAGTTCTTGGCACTCAAAATGCCACCTTAAATCACATTGGTGATTTTAAAAATGACATAGCTGATTCTCGTACCTTTAGTTTTTTACATGAATTAGAAACCTTATTGGAACATGGTTTAATCAAAGGTGGTGACTTAAACAATGCTATAGTTTATGTAGACAAAGAGTTGTCTCCTAAAACCATGGAAAAACTAAAAGTTGCCTTTAAAAAGGACAATATTGCAGTTAAATCAAATGGTATTTTAGACAACCTTACCCTGCATCATCCTAATGAGGCGGCAAGGCATAAGTTGCTAGATGTTCTTGGTGATCTTGCTTTAGTTGGAACTCGAATTAAAGGTAAAATTATAGCAAATAAGCCAGGTCACTTTGTCAACACACAATTCGCAAAAAAGCTATCAAAAATCATTAAGAATGAACGCAGAAATAATGTTCCTAATATAGATATTAATCAAGAGCCATTGATGGATGTTAATAAAATCATGGAGATGTTACCACATCGACAGCCATTTTTATTAATAGACAAAATCTTTGAGCTTACAGATTCAGGTGTGATTGGATTGAAAAATGTCACAATGAATGAACCATTTTTTGCAGGACATTTCCCAGGTGCACCAGTAATGCCTGGAGTGTTAATAGTTGAAGCTATGGCTCAAACAGGCGGAATTTTGGTTTTGAGTACAGTGCCAGATCCTGAAAATTATCTCACTTTTTTCATGAAAATTGACAATGTTAAGTTTAAACAAAAAGTGGTTCCAGGAGACACCTTAATATTTAAGTGCGACCTTATAACGCCTATTCGTAGAGGTATTTGCCATATGCAAGGCTATGCCTATGCTAATGGTAAACTTTGTGCAGAAGCTGAATTAATGGCTCAAATTTCTAAAGTAAAATAATAAATAAGTATGAATCAACCTTTAGCATACGTGCATCCAGGTGCGAAAATTGCAAAAAATGTAGTAATTGAACCGTTTACTACCATTTATAATAACGTAACCATTGGAGAAGGTACGTGGATAGGGAGTAATGTTACTATCATGGAAGGTGCCCGTATAGGTAAAAATTGTAATATTTTTCCGGGTTCTGTCATTTCAGCTGTGCCTCAAGATCTAAAGTATAATGATGAGGATACAACTGTTGAAATAGGCGATAATGTAACCATAAGAGAATGCGTCACTATTAATAGAGGAACCACAGACAGGATGAAAACTGTCATTGGTAATAATTGTTTAATTATGGCCTATTGCCACATCGCACATGATTGTGTGGTAGGTAATAATTGTATTTTTTCTAACAATAGTACGTTGGCAGGTCACATTACTGTAGGAGACTATGTGGTATTGGCTGGTATGACTGCAGTCCATCAGTTTTGCTCTATTGGAAACCACGCTTTTGTTACTGGAGGTTCTTTGGTAAGAAAAGATGTACCGCCATTTGTTAAAGCCGCTCGTGAACCCTTATCCTATGTAGGTATAAATTCAGTTGGATTAAGACGTAGAGGGTTTTCTTCAGATAAAATAAGAGAAATACAAGATATTTATAGAATTCTTTATCAAAAAAATTATAATAACTCACAGGCTTCAGATCTTATAGAAGCCGAAATGGAAGCAACTCCAGAACGTGATGAAATTTTACAATTCATAAGAAATTCGCATCGAGGAATAATGAAAGGATATTTTAAATCAAATTAAATTTATGGCAACCACATCAGATATTAGAAACGGATTATGCATTAGGTATAATAATGATATTTATAAAATTATTGAATTCTTACATGTTAAACCTGGTAAAGGACCTGCATTTGTACGAACTAAAATGAAAAGTGTTACCAACGGAAAAGTGTTAGATAACACATTTTCGGCTGGGCATAAATTGGAAGATGTACGTGTAGAAACACATAAATTCCAATTTTTATATCACGACGGCGAGTTTTATCATTTTATGAATACCGAAGATTATACTCAAATTAGATTGCTCGAGGCGGCTTTAGATCGTCCTGATTTAATGAAGGAAGGAGAAGTTGTAACTGTTTTAATCAATACTGAGGATAATTTGCCTTTGTCTATAGAAATGCCAGCAAGTGTTGTGTTGGAAGTTACTGCAACAGAACCTGGAGTTAAAGGAAACACCGCAACCAACGCAACAAAACCAGCGACTGTTGAAACAGGGGCAGAAGTTAATGTGCCCTTGTTTATTAACGAGGGAGATAAGATTAGGGTGGAAACTGAAAAGGGAACTTACAAAGAACGTATTAAAGAATAGCTATAAGTGAAATTCCCTAATCCATACACTTTAAAGCAGATATCCAAAATAATAAAATGTCAATATGTTGGAGATGATGAATTTCCAGTTCTAGGATTGAATGAAATTCATGTTGTTGAACCTGGGGATATAGTGTTTGTCGATCATCCCAAATATTATGATAAAGCTTTACAATCTGCCGCAACCATTATATTAATCAATAAGGAAGTAGATTGTCCAGAAGGAAAAGCGTTGCTCTTGAGTGACGACCCGTTTAGAGATTTCAATAAATTAACACGCCATTTTAAACCTTTTAAATCTTCAAATGCAGCTATTTCAGACACAGCTACAATTGGGAAAGGGACTATAATTCAACCCAATTGTTTTGTCGGCAATAATGTAGAAATTGGAAATAATTGTGTGATTCATTCTAATGTGAGTATTTATGACGACACTATAATTGGAAACAATGTAACCATACATGCAGGAACTATATTAGGTGCTAGTGCTTTTTATTATAAAAGGAGACCTGAAGGATTTGACCCTTTAATTTCAGGAGGAAGGGTAGTTATAAAAGATAATGTTGATATTGGTGCGCTATGCACTATAGATCGAGGTGTTACAGGTGATACGACCATTGGTGAAGGTTCAAAATTAGATAACCAAATTCAAATTGGGCATGATACAATTATTGGTAAGAAATGCCTAATAGCTTCACAAGTTGGTATTGCAGGCTGCTGCATTATAGAAAATGAAGTCACCATTTGGGGGCAGGTGGGTACTACTAGTGGAATTACTATTGGTGAAAAGGCAGTTATTATGGGGCAAACTGGAGTAACCAAATCAATTGAAGGCGGAAAGACATATTTTGGTACTCCAATTGAAGAATCTAGGGTTAAGTTAAAAGAATTAGCATTAATAAAACAAATACCAAAAATTTTAGAAACATTAAATAAAAAGTAAAAACAGGAATTTTTACAATAAATTTGATTAACACTATACAAATACTTCTTAAAACTTTACTTTTGTAAAGATTTTTAAAATAAAAACTAAAAAATAAATGAGCGTTTTAGTAAACAAGAATTCAAAAATAATCGTACAAGGTTTTACAGGTAGTGAAGGGACATTTCACGCTGGTCAAATGATTGAATATGGAACTAATGTAGTCGGTGGTGTGACTCCAGGAAAAGGAGGGCAAACCCATTTAGATAAACCAGTTTTTGATACTGTTAAAGAAGCAGTAGATCAAGTGGGAGCAGATACTACCATTATATTTGTGCCACCAGCATTTGCTGCTGATGCAATTATGGAAGCTGCTGATGCGGGAATAAAAGTAATTATTACTATAACTGAAGGTATTCCTGTCGCTGATATGATTACGGCTTCAAATTATATTAAAAATAAAAATTGTAGGCTCATTGGTCCTAACTGTCCTGGAGTAATCACTCCTGAAGAGGCCAAAGTAGGTATCATGCCTGGTTTTGTTTTCAAAAAAGGAAAAGTTGGTATTGTGTCAAAGTCAGGCACACTAACATATGAAGCTGCTGATCAGGTTGTTAAACAAGGATTAGGGATTACTACTGCAATTGGAATTGGTGGCGATCCAATTATTGGAACCACTACAAAAGAAGCTGTTGAATTATTGATTAACGATCCAGAAACTGAAGCTGTAGTTATGATTGGTGAAATTGGTGGGCAATTAGAAGCCGATGCTGCTCAATGGTATAAAGAAAGTGGAAGCAAAAAACCGGTTGTCGGTTTTATAGCTGGAGAAACAGCTCCTGCCGGTCGTACAATGGGGCATGCTGGTGCAATTGTTGGAGGTAGTGATGATACTGCTCAAGCTAAAAAGAAAATAATGAGAAGCTGTGGGATTCATGTTGTGGATTCACCAGCCGAGATTGGTAAAAAAGTTGCCGAAGTTTTAAGCTAAACAAACAAATAATACTGTTAAAAACCTTACAAAATCTTGTGAGGTTTTTTTATTTCTTGCAACTTGTATTTGTTATCTTTGAAAATCAACTAAAAGTATAAGTCATAATGAAATTATTAGAAGGAAAAACCGCCATTATCACTGGAGCGAGTAGAGGAATTGGTAAAGGGATAGCTCTCGTTTTTGCTGAACAAGGGGCAAATGTTGCATTCACATACAGTTCTTCTGTTGATGCTGCCAACGAATTAGAAAACGAATTAAAAACTCACGGGGTAAAGGCTAGAGGCTATAAAAGTAACGCGGCTGATTTTGCTGAGGCTCAAATTCTAGCGGATCAGGTGGTAGAAGAATTTGGAAGCATCGATATTTTGGTCAACAATGCTGGTATTACAAAAGATAATCTATTAATGCGTATCTCTGAAGAAGATTTTGATCAGGTGATTGCGGTTAACCTTAAATCGGTTTTTAACATGACCAAAGCGGTTCAACGCACAATGTTAAAACAGCGCAAGGGGTCAATTATTAATATGAGTTCTGTGGTTGGAGTTAAAGGAAATGCGGGACAATCCAATTACGCAGCTTCAAAAGCAGGAATCATTGGTTTTTCAAAATCTGTTGCTTTAGAATTAGGCTCTCGTAATATTAGAAGCAATGTTATTGCACCAGGATTTATCGAAACCGAAATGACTGCGAAACTGGATGAGAATACCGTAAAAGGTTGGAGAGATGCCATTCCATTAAAGCGTGGTGGAACGCCAGAGGACATTGCCAATGCTTGTGTGTTTTTAGGAAGTGATATGAGTGCTTATATCACTGGGCAAACACTTCATGTAAATGGTGGTATGCTGACTTAAGCACAAATCCTATAATGCAGACAGAAACAATTTTATACATCATTATTGCTGGAATAATAGCGCTATCACTGGCGCTATTTCAGTATTTATATAAATCTAAACAAAAAGGAAGCCTCTATAAGGTGTTGGCTTTTTTAAGATTTTTGACTTTGTTCCTTATTTTACTACTTCTTATTAACCCTAAATTTGAATCTGTTTCATTTTATAACGAAAAGCCCAACCTTGTAATAGCAGTTGACAACACACAATCAATTAGCTATTTAAATCAAGCTGAAAATACTTCAAAAATTATTGAGTATTTAGCAGTCAATGATTCCTTAAAAGAACGTTTTAATGTTGAAATTTACGCTTTCGGAAAAAATTTAAGAACGCTAGATTCTTTGAATTTTTCAGAAAAGCAATCCAACCTGTCTAATGTTTTTAAACAACTTTCAGAGATTTATAATACTTCAATTTCACCAACAGTTATAATTACTGATGGTAATCAAACCTATGGAGCTGATTATCAATTAACGTCTTCAAGTTACAAACAGCCCATTTATCCTGTTATATTAGGTGATACAATAACCTATTCCGACCTTAAGATTGAACAACTTAATGTAAACCGATACGCCTATTTAAAAAATAGATTTCCAGTTGAAGTTATTGCTGTTTATAGTGGAAATGAAGCTGTAAATACAGAACTAAAAATTTCACAAGGCACAACGGTTGTACATTCTGAACGTTTGAGATTTGACAATTCAAATACATCTAGAGTAGTTACTATTACTTTGCCTGCCAATTCGGTTGGAGTTAATAGTTTTCGAGCAGAATTAACAGCATTAGAAAATGAGCGAAATACCGCAAACAACATTAAAAATTTCGCCGTAGAAGTTATTGACCAAAAAACCCATGTAGCTATTATTTCAGATGTGTTGCACCCTGATTTAGGAGCTCTTAAAAAGTCAATCGAAAGTAACGAACAACGAAGTGTTTCATTGTTGACACCAGCGGAATTTATGAATAATTCTACAGCGTTTCAGATGGCTATTCTTTACCAACCCAATAGTAGTTTTAGATTGGTTTTTGAAGAACTTGATCGTCTAAATATGAATCGATTTCTAGTGGTTGGAACCATAACAGATTGGCAATTTCTGAATTCAATTCAAAGTTATTATCAGCAGGAAGAAACAGGTCAAACAGAAGAATTTCAACCTGAATTAAATTTAAATTTTTCTGGATTTATTATAGATGATCTGGATTTTAGCGAGTTTCCGCCTTTACAAACCGAGTTTGGGAAAACACAAATAAATGTTCCTGTTCAAATAATTTTAAATAAAACAATTAATGGTATTCAAATTAACGAACCTCTTTTGGCTATAATTGAAACTAATACTAAAAAAGAAGCATTTCTTAATGGTGAAGGTATTTGGCGTTGGCGTTCACAACATTTTTTAAATACTAAGTCTTTTGATGCCTTTGACAATGTCATTGGAAAGTTGGTTCAATATTTAAGTTCTAACCAAACGAGAAGTCGATTAAGCCTCAATTACGAATCTTTTTATAATGGAAATGATGACGTTACCTTAAAGGCTCAATATTTTAATAAAAACTTTGAGTTTGACAGTAATGCTAGTTTGACCATTAGAATCACAAATGATGAAACAAAAAGTTCAAGAGAATTTCCTTTTGTATTGAAAAATAATAATTATCAAGTGGATTTAAGTAGCTTGGAACCTGGAGATTATGAGTTTACAGTCTCGGTAACAAACGAGAATATGAGCAGGTCTGGAAAGCTTAAAATTTTGGACTATAATGTAGAACAACAATTTTTAAATGCCGACGTCACAAAACTAAATGCCTTGGCAACTCAAACTAATGGCAACGCCTACTTTATAAATCATACATCGCAATTGGTTAAAAATTTAGTGTTAGATAATCGATATGTTACGGTTCAAAAAAGCACTAAAAATATTGTACCTTTGATCGATTGGAAATATCTACTCATATTAATCGCCATGAGCTTAACTTGTGAATGGTTTATCAGAAAATATAACGGACTAATTTAAATTTAAAACAATGGAAAAATTACCTAAAATTGCATTACCCGCAATTATTACAGTTGTGGCATTAATAATTTTGCTTGCTAAATCGGCAGTAACAATAGGTTCTGGAGAAGCAGGAGTGCTTTACAAAACTTTTGATAATGGTGTGGTTACAGACCAGCCACCGCTTGGTGAAGGATTTCACATAATTGCACCTTGGAATAAGGTAATCGTTTATGAAGTGCGTCAGCAAGAACTTTTTGAAAAAATGAAAGTATTATCTTCAAATGGATTAGAAATTCAAATTGATGCATCGGCTTGGTATCAACCCGTATACAACGATTTAGGAAATTTACATCAATCATTAGGGGAGAACTATTTACAACGTGTAATTCAACCTGCAATACGAAGTGCAGCTAGAAGTGTTGTAGGTCGTTATACTCCAGAACAATTATATTCTAGTAAGCGTGATGCGATCCAGGATGAAATATTTTTAGAAACGAAAAAAATTCTTGATAAACAATTTGTACAGTTGAATGAAGTATTAGTTCGCGATGTCACCCTACCAAATACTATAAAAGACGCAATTGAACGTAAATTAAAACAAGAACAAGAGTCTTTAGAATATGAATTTAGATTAGTAACAGCTGCAAAAGAAGCTGAAAAGGTAATTATTGAAGCCGAAGGTAAAGCAGAGTCTAATAGAATTTTAAGCGCGTCTTTAACCGATAAAATTTTACAAGATAAAGGGATTGACGCAACGATTAAGTTAGCTGAGTCACCCAATACTAAAGTTATTGTGATTGGTGCTGGTGATAGTGGATTACCTCTTATTTTAGGAAATCAATAAATTGAAAGCAAAAAACTAAAGATTATTCAATTCTTTTAAAATTTTCAGGAAAGATTTGGATTTGTAAACTTTTATTGCAAATCTTTGTGGAAACAAATTAGATAATGACATTTATTCAATCACATCACCATCATTTTCATACTTGCACTCAAGCGAGCTGAAAATGTATTGAATAAATTGGAAATATATTTTTAAACCCGTTTGAGTAAATCAAACGGGTTTTTTATTTATACCTAGATGATTTGCTCAAAAAATAAAACAAACAATGAGTAAACTAAAAATTGCAGTTCAAAAGTCGGGTCGTCTTCACGACGACTCCATGCAAATCCTAAAAGAAGTAGGCATTTCAATAGACAATGGCAAAGACCAATTAAAAGCAGCCGCCAGAAATTTCCCTTTAGAAGTTTTTTATTTACGTAATGGGGATATTCCACAGTATCTCAAAGACGGTGTTGTGGATGCGGCTATTATTGGTGAAAATGTATTAGTTGAAAAGGGAAAGGACATCACAGTTGTTGAAAAACTTGGTTTTTCGAGCTGCAAGGTTTCTGTAGCCGTACCAAAAGCGTTTAAATATAAAGGCGTTCAAGATTTAGAAGGAAAACGCATTGCAACCTCGTATCCAAATACGGTAAACGAATTTTTAAAACAACATAATATAGAAGCCAATATTCATATTATTAATGGTTCAGTTGAAATTGCACCAAATATTGGATTGGCCGATGCTATTGTTGATATCGTTTCTAGTGGAAGCACCCTTTTTAAAAATAACTTAAAAGAAGTTGAAGTCATTTTAAAATCTGAAGCTGTACTGGCAGCCTCTCCTGTTATTTCTGATGAAAAACAAAACATTTTAGACCGATTACAATTTAGATTGCAATCAGTTCTAAAAGGAAGGAAGTCCAAATATATTCTACTAAATGCACCAAATGATAAACTACAGGAAATTATCAATGTGCTTCCTGGGATGAAGAGTCCAACGGTTTTACCTTTGGCCGAAGCGGGTTGGAGTTCAGTACATTCAGTTATTAATAAAAATGAATTTTGGGAGATTATTGATGAGCTAAAAGCAAAAGGAGCTCAAGGTATTTTAGTGTGTCCAATTGATAATATGGTGATTTAAGCTTATGAAGATTATAGAGAATCCGTCACAGGAAGCATGGCCTGAGCTTTTAAAACGACCAACACAAACGGTAGATGACATCGAACAAATTGTGACTGAAGTTTTTAATGATGTAAGACAAAATGGCGATAAGGCTATTGCAAATTACACCTTAAAATTTGATAAAGTCAGTATGAAATCGCAATTGGTTAGCTCTGACGAAATAGCACAGGCCATTAAACAGGTAAATCCAGAATTAAAGACTGCCATCCAAGTTGCTAAAACAAATATTGAAAAATTCCATAGAGCCCAAAAAACGTCTAAAGTTGAAGTAGAAACTACTAAAGGAGTATCTTGTTGGCAGGAAAAAAGGCCAATAGAAAGCGTAGGACTTTATATCCCTGGAGGTACAGCACCTTTGTTTTCAACGGTTTTAATGTTGGCAATTCCTGCGCAGATCGCAGGTTGTAAACAAATCATTTTATGTTCGCCACCAAATGCAGAAGGAAAAATTGCCAATGAAATTTTATATGCAGCCCACTTGTGTGGTGTATCAAAAATCTTGAAAGTTGGAGGAATTCAAGCAATTGCAGGATTAACCTTTGGCACAGCATCAATACCAAAAGTAAATAAGGTTTTCGGTCCAGGAAATCAATTTGTAACCGTTGCAAAGCAATTGGCCACTAAATATGGAGTCGCTATTGATATGCCCGCAGGCCCTAGTGAACTTTTAGTCATGGCCGATGATAGTGCAAATGCAAGTTATGTAGCTTCTGATTTGTTGAGCCAGGCAGAACACGGTTCCGATAGTCAAGTAATTTTAGTATCCACCTCAAAACAGCTTATTTCAAAAGTATCCGAAGAAATTAATAAACAATTAGATGTGCTTCCAAGAAAGGCTATTGCTGAAAAAGCAATTCATAATTCTAAATTGATTTATGTCGAATCTGATGAATTAGCTCTAGAATTGATTAATGCTTATGGCCCTGAACATTTTATAATTTGTTCAAAGAATGAATCGCTTTTTATAGATGGTGTATGTAATGCGGGCTCTGTATTTATTGGAAATTATACGCCTGAAAGTGCAGGTGATTACGCGTCTGGAACAAACCATACTTTACCAACAAACGGATTTAGCAAAGCGTATTCAGGGGTTAATTTAGATAGTTTTACTAAAAGTATCACCTTTCAAAAAATTTCTAAACAAGGACTCGTAAATATTGGCAACACTATAGAGCTCATGGCAGAGGCCGAAGGACTTCAGGCTCATAAAAATGCAGTGACCATACGACTAAACGATTTAAAATGAGAACAAATTTTGATATAAATACACTCATTCGTCCTAACGTTAAGGCTTTAAAACCATATTCGTCGGCTAGGGATGAGTTCAAAGAGTTTACTAGGGAAATGATATTTCTCGATGCCAATGAAAATCCCTTTGAAAATGGAGTTAATCGCTACCCCGATCCTCAACAGAATAAGGTTAAGCAATTACTTTCTGAAAAGAATAGTGTTGGTGTGGATCAAATTTTATTAGGAAACGGAAGTGATGAAGTTTTAGATTTAATTTTCAGGGCATTTTGTGAACCAAAAGAAGATAACATCATAACTTTGCCGCCAACCTATGGCATGTACGAAGTGTTGGCAAAAATCAATACAGTCGAAAACCGAAAAATTCCATTAACAGATAAATTTCAACCCAATTTAGAAGGCATTTTTAGTACTGCAAACTACAAATCCAAGATCGTTTTTATCTGTTCACCTAACAATCCAACCGGAAATAGTTTTTCAACAAAAAGCATTGAGAAACTCTTGAACCTGTTTAATGGGTTAGTAGTTATTGACGAAGCTTACATCGATTTTTCGGAAGAACAGAGTTGGCTTACCCGATTAAACGAGTTTCCTAATCTCATTGTGACACAAACGCTTTCAAAAGCTTATGGTATGGCCGGCATACGTTTAGGTATTTGCTATGCTTCGGCAGAAATTATTTCGGTATTGAACAAGATTAAACCCCCCTATAATGTGAATGAGTTGACACAAAAAAAGGCATTGGAAAGGTTAATTAATACCAGAGCTGTAACAAAGGAAATTGAATCTATAAAACATGAACGTAAGCTTTTAATTTCAGAATTGAAAAACGTTCCATTCATTTCTCAAATTTTTCCAACAGATGCTAATTTTGTGTTGGTAAAAGTCGATGATGCTGTAAAACGCTACGATCAATTAATAGAAAAAGGCGTCGTAATCAGAAATAGAACCAAGGAGGAACTTTGTGAAAATTGCCTACGTTTCACAGTGGGCACACCTAAAGAAAATAAAATATTAATCCAGCTTTTAAAACAAATAGCATGAGTAAAAAAGTATTATTTATAGATAGAGATGGTACTATTATAAAAGAACCTGAGGATAAACAAATTGATAGTTTTGATAAGCTTGTGTTTTACCCTCAAGTATTTCAATATTTGAGTCGGATAGCTAAGGAGTTGGATTTTGAACTGGTAATGGTCTCCAATCAAGATGGATTGGGTACAAATTCATTTCCAGAACCTACATTTTGGCCTGTCCATAATTTCATAATCAACGTACTATCGAGTGAAGGGGTAGTTTTTAGCGAGCAAATTATAGATAGAACTTTTGAAAGTGATAATGCGCCTACACGCAAACCAAGAACCGGGTTGCTAACAGACTTTTTTTCTGATAAATATGATTTGGCCAATTCATTTGTAATTGGAGATCGACTTACAGATGTCGAATTAGCGAAAAATTTAGGTGCAAAAGCGGTTTTTATCAATGACCAAAACCAATATTTAAATAGTGATGAGGAAATTTCAAATCGAGAACTGTTGAGTCCTTATATTGCTATAGAAACTAATGACTGGCAAGAAATTTATGAGTTTTTGAAGGTTCAGGACAGAACAGGGTCTATTGTTAGAAATACAAATGAAACTCAAATCGCAATTGAATTAAATTTAGATGGAACGGGTCAAAGTGATATAGATACAGGAATTGCTTTTTTTGATCATATGCTAGATCAAATTGCGCGTCACGGACAACTAGATTTAAGAATCAAAGTTAAAGGTGATATAGAAGTTGATGAACATCACACTATCGAAGATACAGCCATTGCACTTGGAGAAGTTTTTGCACAAACGCTTGGTAATAAATTGGGAATTGAACGCTACGGCTTCTGTTTGCCCATGGATGACTGCCTTTCTCAAGTAGCTATTGATTTTGGTGGAAGAAACTGGTTGGTTTGGGATGCCGAATTCAATCGAGAAATGATTGGAAAAATGCCTACAGAAATGTTTTATCATTTCTTTAAATCGTTTAGTGACGGAGCTAAATGTAATTTAAACATAAAAGCAGAAGGAACAAATGAACATCATAAGATTGAGGCCATTTTCAAAGCTTTTGCAAAAGCCATAAAAATGGCAGTTAAAAGAGATATTGAAAAAATGATCTTACCGTCAACAAAAGGAATGCTTTAATTGAAATAGGTAAATTGTTATGAATGTAGTAATTATAGATTATGGAGCAGGCAATATTAAAAGTATTCAGTTTGCTTTCAAGCGATTAGGAGTTGAGGCTATATTATCAAGTAACCCTAAAGAAATTATGGCGGCTGATAAAGTTATTTTTCCAGGAGTTGGAGAGGCTAGTAGTGCCATGTCAATGTTAAAAGAAAGTGGATTGGATAAACCAATTCCGATGCTAAAACAGCCTGTTCTAGGGATTTGTTTGGGTATGCAATTGTTGTGTAATGATACTGAAGAAGGGCAAACACAAGGCCTTGGAATTTTTAATACTTCGGTTAAACGTTTTAATAACAATTTAAAAGTGCCTCAAATGGGTTGGAATACTATAGAAAATTTAAAATCAAAGCTTTTTAAAGATATAAATAACGAAGCCTTTATGTACCTTGTGCACAGTTATTATGCCGAAAACTGCCCTCAAGCCATTGCTACTACATCATATGGTTTAGAATATGCATCAGCTTTGGAACATAATAATTTTTACGGAGTCCAATTTCACCCAGAAAAAAGTGCTAAAGCAGGCGAACAACTATTGAAAAATTTTTTAGAATTATAGCATGAGAATTATCCCAGCAATAGATATTATAGACGGTAAATGTGTACGATTAACCAAAGGAGATTATACCACCAAAAAGATTTATAATGAAAATCCATTGGAGGTTGCCAAGCAATTTGAAGCCTCAGGTATAGAATATTTGCATTTAGTTGATCTAGATGGTGCAAAGGCACAACACATTGTCAATTATAAAATATTAGAACAAATTGCGTCTAAGACCAGTTTAAAGATTGATTTTGGAGGAGGACTTAAATCCAACGAAGATCTTTATATCGCTTTCAATTCAGGTGCCAAACAAATTACAGGTGGAAGTATTGCGGTCAAAGACTCCAAAACTTTTGAAGGTTGGATAGAAAAATACGGTGGGCAAAAAATTATTTTAGGGGCAGACAGTAATCAAGGTAAAATAGCCATTAATGGATGGCAACAAAACAGTTCAAAAGATCTAATTCCTTTTATTAAAGCCTATCAAAAGAAACGGATTCAATACGTTATTTGTACTGACATTTCAAAAGATGGTATGCTAGAAGGTCCGTCATTTGATTTATATAAAGAAATAATCAATGAATGTTCCAGCAATAGCGATGGTCAATCAATAAAGTTAATAGCTTCTGGAGGAGTGACTTCAATAGAGGACATAAAACAATTAAGATCATTAGGCTGTGAAGGCGCAATTATAGGAAAGGCTTTATATGAAGGCCATATCGATTTAAGGGATTTGGAACGGGTGATATAATTAATATGCTTACAAAACGAATTATACCCTGTTTAGACATCAAAAATGGGCGTACCGTCAAAGGTGTTAATTTTTTGAATTTGATTGATGCTGGTGATCCTGTAGCTTTGGCTAAACAATATGCTGAAAAAGGTGCAGATGAGCTTGTGTTTTTAGATATTTCAGCAACATTAGAAGCTCGAAATACCACATTGGATATGGTTTTACGTGTTGCAGAGCAAGTGAATATTCCGTTTACAGTTGGGGGAGGGATTTCTTCTGTTAAAGATGTAGATGCCTTGCTAAAATGTGGAGCTGATAAGGTGTCAATTAATTCTTCGGCGGTAAAACGGCCAGATTTGGTAAACGAGTTATCTAATAAATTTGGAAGTCAATGTATAGTGGTTGCTATTGATGCTAAACAAATTGACGGCCAGTGGAAGGTTCATTTAGCTGGCGGTAGTATACCAACAGATTTAGATTTATTTGACTGGGCAAAAGAAGTGGAACAACGTGGTGCTGGAGAAATACTATTTACGTCGATGAATAATGATGGTACGAAGGATGGATTTGCAAATGAGGCCCTTGCGAAATTATCCGAAGAATTGAATATACCTATTATTGCCTCTGGTGGTGCAGGAAATGTTCAGCATTTTATAGACACTTTTAAAATTGGAAAATCCGATGCCGCCCTCGCAGCAAGCGTCTTTCATTTTGGTGAAATTGAAATAAAGTATTTAAAAGAAGAATTAAGAAAAAACAACATTGAAGTTCGATTGTAATGAAAATAGATTTTAATAAAAATAATGACGGATTGGTGCCTGCAATCATTCAAGACGCCAAAACAAAAAATGTTTTGATGTTAGGGTATATGAATCAAGACGCTCTTGAAAAAACTCAAGAAACGAAACTCGTAACGTTTTATAGCCGAACTAAAAATCGTTTGTGGACTAAAGGAGAAGAGAGTGGTAACGTTTTGAGTTTGGTAAGTGTAAAATTAGATTGTGATAACGACACCTTACTGATTCAGGTGAATCCTAAAGGACCAACTTGCCATAAAGGAACCGATACCTGTTGGGCTGAAGAAAATTTAGATTCCTTCGGTTTTATTTCCTATTTAGAAGGAGTTATAAAAGATCGCAGAAATAACTTTAGTCCTGAAGAATCTTATGTTTCAGCATTATTTGCGAAAGGAATCAATAAATTAGCTCAAAAAGTGGGAGAGGAAGCTGTTGAAGTAGTGATTGAAGCAAAAGACAGCAATGACGACCTGTTTTTAAATGAAAGCGCCGATTTATTATTTCATTATTTGATGTTGCTTCAAGCAAAGGGTTATACGATGCAAGATGTGGTAAATATTCTCAAAAATAGACACTAATTGAAAAAAAGGTATTACTATCTTATAACTATTCAATATTTAGGATTTCGTTATCACGGATGGCAAAAGCAAAATAAGCTTAAAACCGTGCATTTAATGATTGATAAAACCCTGAATTATATTTTTGAAGGCAACATAACTTTTAAGACATTGGGAGCTAGCAGAACGGATGCAATGGTTTCTGCAAATGCATCTGCTTTCGAATTGTTTATAGATCATCCAATCCTTGATTTTGAGGATTTTCTCAATACGTTTAATTATTATTTACCACAGGATATTAAGGCACTTGCGGTCAAAGAAGTCACCAAGGAATTCAATATTATTCAAAGTTCTAAAGTCAAGGAATATCAGTATTTGTTTGCCTTTGGAGAAAAAACACATCCGTTTTGTGCTTCTATTATGACCACTTTTAGAGATGAATTAGATATTGAAGCTATGCAATTGGGGGCAAAACTGTTTGAAGGGGAGCATTATTTCAAAAGTTACTGTTCAAACGTTAAGGAAGACGGTTTATATCATCGAACGATAATAAGTTCTGAAATCGTTGAAAACACTATATATAATGCTAGCTTTTTCCCCAATAAATCTTACTTGTATAAAATAAGAGCTAAAGGATTTGGTCAAAATCAAGTACGTTTGATGATGGGCGTATTAGCTAAATTAGGTACTGGAGAAATCACTCTGGAATTCATTAAGAATAGCTTGAAAAATGAAAGTCAAATAGTGTTGGATGATATTGCTCCAGCTTCAGGATTGATATTAAATACAATAACTTTTGACTTATAACTTGCTCTTGGCATGCATGCTCCGAGCCAAGTTGACAAAAAAAGCCTAAAATTATACTTTTGTACAAACTACAACAATTTTTTCATTGTTACCGGTGGTTGTAAAAAATAGAAAATGGTTACCACCATCACCAATTTTAAATTTTTTTCGCAATTGCGATACCGTTTCTGGGAAATTGCGCGTGGTAATATTGGCTTTATTCATGCCCAGTGCCTTAAAAGCCTTTTTGTTGAATTGTAAAACGTTTTCAATCATAAATCGACGTCCTGGAAACTCGAGGAGTTCATCACTGGTGTAAAGGTGCGAATTGATATGCAGTTTTGCTACGCCAAGCTGTTTAGATAGGGATTTAAATGCTCCAGACTTTAAAATGGCAGCATTTGGTTCGTACAAATAGGTGAGTGGGTTACTGAATTTTACTTCAGAATTAGGTTCATCATTTAACAAAAAGTTGAAGGTTTCATTTTTTTGATTGGTAAGATTAACGGTTTTCACTCCAACAGGCTTATCATAATTTTTCTCCAAAAACCAAAGCAGTTCCTTAGCCTCGTTGTTGACTGCTACAACATGAATACACTTTACCTGCTTTAACTCACTTAAACCTGCACTAATATCCAATAATGGAGAGGTTTTAATTAAAATATTATTCGAACGCTTGAATAAAAGAGTTAAATATTTGGGAACATTAGGTAAACAATCACTCAAAAAGAAAACTTTCCCTTTAGTTTCATGACGCCTCGATGGATCTACATAAATCCAATCAAAAACTTTGTTGTGGTTTTTCAAATAAGTCAAACCATCTTCAGCTTGTGTAACTATTGAACTTGCATTTAATTGCTTGAAATTATAATTAACTATTATGGAAAGCTGATTATCAATTTCACAATGTGTGATTTGCTGGATATGTTTTGAAAAGTAATAACAGTCAACTCCAAATCCACCCGTAATGTCGATTAGTGATTGACCCTGAACTAATTGTGACTTATAGGTTGCTGTAAGTTCAGAAGATGTTTGTTCTATATTGAGTTTATTGGGATAATAAATGTTTGGAGTTTTAAACCAAGTTGGCAGTTTGGTTTCACACTTCTTTTTGGCCTCAATTTGTTCAATGATTTCACGAGTTTCAACTGCTTTAAAATTCGTTCCTTTGAGTAAAAGTGGACCGACTTCTGAATTCAGATTTGAATTTATAAAATCCTGTATTTCAATATTTAAAATGCTTTTATTCAAATGAATGCTATAAGTCTTTGGTGAGTTTCTGGACTATTTTGTATTCTGATAAAAACTCCTTTAAAATCACTTTTATAGCTGTATAAGTTGGAATAGCTACAATCATACCTATAATACCAAATAATATACCTGCTATTATAATTACTAAAAATATTTCTAATGGATGTGATTTTACACTTTTTGAAAAGATGAATGGCTGACTGAAGAAATTATCCACCAATTGGGCTATGATAAAACCAATCATCACATAAATGGTTTTTGGTAAGATGACTTCACTAAAACTTGCTCCTAGATTACTCGACATGGTTAAAATGAGGATCAGAGCGCCACTCACCAACGGTCCAACATAGGGTATAAGGTTTAAAAGTGCACATAAAAAAGCAATAACTATGGCATTTTTAATTCCAAATATGAGCAAAACTATAGTGTATATAACAAACAGTATGAGGATTTGAAAAATGAGCCCCACAAAATATCGAGACAATAGATCTTTTATTTTAGTAAATGACTTTTTAGACCGCGATTCTTTATCATCAGGAACAATGGTCATAATGCTATCTTCAAACAACTGACTATCTTTTAAAAAGAAAAAGGAGATAAATAACACCGAAAACAGCCCAATACTAAAACTTCCAAGACCGTTGATGATTGAATTTAAAAAGTTGGGAATGATACTAAAATCAATCTTAGACCATAAGTTAGAATCCTTTAGCGATTGCTCAATATCAATCTGGTTGTAATTAAAATAGTTAATAACTTGAATGTATAAATCCTCCAAATTACGTTGTAGTTGATCAATATTTAATAGTGCTAAATTATGGCCCTGTTCAATTACTAACGGGATGAACATCCCAATTAGGCCAACCAGCAAACCTAAAAATATCACCATAGTTATAATAACCGCAAGTGTATTATTAAACTTTAATCGCTTACGCAGAAAAAGGACAATTGGTCTTCCAACAAGGGAGATGACAGCTGCAATGGCCACATAAACAATTACAGCTTGTATTTTATACAAAAAGTATAAAATAAGGATTATACTTAAGATTATTCCTAAAGCCCGTAAAATGCCGTTTGCAATTAGTTTTGAATTCATCTAGTAAATATATAAAAACTGTTACAGAAGTTGCTTGGTGAATTCATACAATGCGATTGATGTGGCTTGTGCAACATTCATGCTGCTATTGTTGCCAAACATTTCGATATGAACTACAGTATCGCAAAGTTGAAGTAATTCATCTGAAACACCATGAATTTCATCACCAATGATTATAGCTAATGGTTGTTTTGATGTTAATTGATAGTTGTGTAGCGATTGACTTTCAGATGTTATTTCTAATGCAATGAGTTGATAGTTCTTGCTTTTTAAAGTTTGAGCTATTTCCAATGCCGAAGGAACAACTTCATAATTCACATAATTTTCAGTGGCTCTTGATGTTTTTGTCATTTTTCGGCCTAACGGTATATGTTCACCGCAAAAAACAACTTTTTCAATGCCAAATGCATCAGCAATTCTAAATAAGCTACCAATATTTGGGGCATTAGTAACATTGTCACAAATTAAAGTGATGGGAAACTGATGCTTTCTAAATTTTGAAGTGTAATAGTTGAGTTGCATTAAAATTTTAGCCTATTAATTTTCAAAGGCGTACTTAACAATATTAGCACCCATTTTTAAAGCCTTTTCACGAACTGATTCGGGGTCATTGTGTACTTCTGGATCTTCCCAGCCATCACCTAAATCACTTTCTAAAGTTAACAAAACCACTAATCTGGCCTTGTAAAATAAGCCCATAGCCTGTGGTCGTTTACCATCATGCTCATGAATTTTTGGAAGTCCGTCAGGAAACTTAAAAGCGGAACTAAAGATAGAATGCGAAGCAGGAAGTTCAATTAAATCCTGGTCTGGAAATAATTTTTTAAGTTCTTTGGTAATATAGGGTTCCATGCCATAGTTGTCATCAATGTGCAAAAAACCACCAGACATTAAATAGTCGCGCAAATTTTCTACATCTTCGTCACTAAAAAACACATTGCCATGACCTGTCATGTGAATTAGTGGATATTGAAATATATCAGCACTATTGGCTTCAACAAATTCGGGTTTTGGATTCATTTTGGTGCTAATATTGGCATTGCAATAAGCGATTAAATTAGGTAAGGAAGTTGGGTTTCCATACCAATCGCCGCCGCCTTTGTATTTTAAAACGGCCAAATCTTGCCCAATCCCCATGAATGGAATTATGAATAGAAAATAGATGCTAAACGTTTTCATAGGATTCATTTATAAAAGCTACAGAATGACAAGCAACCACTGCCGCCGTTTCAGTACGCAATCGTGTATTACCCAAAGTTACAGGAATAAATTGGTTGTCAATTGCCATTTGAATTTCTTTAACACTAAAATCACCTTCGGGTCCAATTAAAATAGTAATATCAGTTTGAGGCTTTAACTCATGCTTCAATGATTTTCTGTTTAATTCTTCACAGTGAGCAATGAATGTTTGCCCAGTAAATTTTTGACTCATGAAATCCTTGAAATTAATCGGCTCATTCAATTTAGGTAAATAACAATTTAAAGATTGTTTCATGGCCGATTGCAAAATTTTTTCAAAACGGTCAGCCTTGATTACTTTACGTTCACTATTGTCACAAATAATAGGTGTGATGCTATCGATACCAATTTCAGTCGCTTTTTCTAAAAACCATTCATAGCGGTCGTTCATTTTAGTTGGCGCCACTGCCAAATGGAGATTGTAATTGTGTTTGACCTGCTTATTTTTTGAGATGATTTTTGCCGAACAATGTTTTAAATCGGCACTTACAAGTTCTGCTTTAAAGAGCCATCCTTGACCATTTGTGAGGTCGAGTTCATCTCCAATAGATTTCCGAAGTACTTTAACCATATGTCGACTTTCTTCCTTTGAAAAGGTAACTAAGGAAGTATCTTCTTTAATTTCAGGGTTAAAAAACAGCTGCATTATTTTGATATTGATTCAGTAACTTTTAAGACTTTAATTTCTTCAATCATTTTAGTGTTATGTGTTTTTAAAACGACATAATGCCATTGTCTTGAAGGCAAATCAACTATAAAAATATCATTGACATTATGGGTGGGGCTTAAAACTTGTTCTTCAAATTCAGAAACCATATCACCTTTTGCAAACCAACCTAAATCGCCACCTCTGTTAGCATTTTGGTCCATAGAATATTGTTTTGCCAAAACTTTAAAGGGAATTCCTCGCTTATATTTTGAAATGACTGTTTGTTGTAATTTTTGAATTTCTTCAATGGATTTTTTAGTTCCATCAAGAAAAATATAACTCACTCGGTGATAGGGAATCTCTAAACGATCAATAAGTTTATAGTAGGTTTTGTCAATATCGGTTTTATAAACTTTTTTGGTGCCTTTACCTAAAGAAAATAGGTCTCTAGCCAAATTAGTATTGTGTTTTTCTTTATTAAAGGTTATAAGCTTACCGTCTAAAGCTTTGTAACGCTGAATAAACTCTGAAGCATCATGCTCGTTAACAATAGAATCTAGTTCTGCTTCAAACACCTCTTGCGAATACCCAAACGAGCAAACCATTATGGTAAAAAAGCATGATAAAAATTTAAGCATATAAACCGATTTAAAAGATGAATTCAAAATTAATTGTAATATTTGGATCAGGGTAATAGTAAAAAAAAGTTTTTAAGATAGGACTGTTTATAACTTAATTATTCATCATAAACTCTATTTTCCTGTTCCGCGACACGAATAAAAGTAGTGCGTTTAGTTAGCTCCTTTAATCGCTGGGCACCAACATAGGTACAGGTGCTTCTCAATCCTCCAAGAATATCTTGAAGTGTAGTATTAACTTTTCCTTTATAAGGTACTTTTACTGTTTTCCCCTCACTAGCTCGATAGTCGGCTACACCTCCAACATGCTTGTCCATGGCTGTTTGCGAACTCATTCCGTAAAATTTTTTGTAGCTAATACCGTTAAGCTCAATAAGTTCACCACCACTTTCGTCATGTCCAGCAAACATGCCACCAAGCATTACAAAATCTGCGCCGGCACCAAAAGCTTTGGCAACATCTCCAGGGATAGCACAGCCACCATCACTAATGATTTGACCTCCAAGTCCGTGAGCCGCATCGGCGCATTCAATTATGGCAGACAGTTGTGGATAGCCTACACCTGTTTTTACCCGTGTGGTACAAACGCTACCGGGCCCAATACCTACCTTAACAAGATCGGCTCCCGAAAGCAAAAGTTCTTCTACCATTTCACCTGTGACAACATTGCCAGCTATGATAACTTTATTTGGATATAAATCCCTAGTACGTTTGACAAAATTCACGAAATGTTCAGAGTAGCCATTGGCCACATCAATACAAATAAATTTAAGTTGTGGATGCGAATTAAATATTGCAGCTAATTTTTCAGAGTCTTGCTTTCCTGTTCCGGTACTTATAGCAATATAATTTTCAAGACCAGAAGGTGCATTCAACAAAAAATCATTCCATTCTTGAATCGAATAGTGCTTATGAATAGCCGTAAATAAATTATGCCTGAAAAGTGCTTCTGCCATCTCAAAAGTGCCCACAGTATCCATATTGGCTGCCATTATAGGAATACCGCTCCATTCTATTTGGCTATTCAAAAACTTAAATTCGCGCTCTAAATTGACTTGAGATCTGCTTTTTAAAGTGGAACGTTTAGGTCGAATCATTACATCCTTAAACCCTAGCTTAATATCATACTCTATACGCATATTGAGAAGTAATTTGGTTACTTTCAAAAATACAAGTTCTTCACAACTTTTAAATCGTATTTTTTAATTTATCAGAAGGATTTATTAACATCCTTTGATTGTTCTTTTGAAATAGAATATATTTAAACATAATACATCTTAAAGCAATTCAAAATGAAAAAAATCATTTATTCTTCAATGCTCCTTTTTATGACATCTATAGGGTTTTCGCAAGAAACCCCTTTTTTAAATGATGCCGAAATACGGATGCTTATTAATGAGCTATCTGGAGATCGCTCGTTTGAACATATTAGAGTCTTAACGCAATGGCATCGAGATTCGGGTATGGACGGTTATTTTAAAGCGGCTGATTATGTAATTGAAGAAGCGAAAAAAGCCGGTTTGGAAGATGTTAAGTTTATTGAGCAACCACTTGGTGGACCCAATTATACAGCAATTTCAGCAGAATTATGGATGACAGAACCAATAGAAATTAAACTCGCCGATATTGGAGATCATGCCTTATACTTATCTGACGGTAGCCATGATGCCGATGTCACAGCCGAATTAGTTTGGGCTGGTACAGGTTCTGAAGAAGACCTTAAAGACCTTGACGTCAAAGGCAAAATAGTTTTAGTAAGTGGATATCCAGGTGAAGCTGTTAACAATGCCGTTTATGCCAAAGGTGCTTTAGGAGTAGTATGCTATGGAACTTCAGAAAGTAAAAATCCTATGGATTTTCCAGATCAGTTGGCATGGACTCGAATTCCAGTAACACCGCCTTCAGGTAAAAAAGGAACTTTTGCTTTTAATCTGTCGCCAAGAAAAGGAGAACAATTAAAGAAAGTACTGCAAACCAATGAGCTTCAGGATATTTTTGCCACAGGAAAGGCAACAAGAGGAGGAAAGGTTGTTGTTAAAGCAAAAGTAGATACTGAAATTGGTGAAGCTCCAGGTAGAACCGGATTTGTGGAAGGATGGATTAGAGGTTCAAAATATCATGATAAGCAAATAGTGATAACTGCCCATTTACAGGAAGAACAAGGCTCGGCAAATGATGATGGTAGCGGTTGCGGAAATCTTTTGGAGATTGCGCGTACCTTAAATAAGTTAATAGCTGAAGGCAAAATAGAACGACCTTTACGAGATATTCGATTTTGGTGGACGGATGAAATCTATTCTGAATATCGCTATTTCAGAGATTTCCCTGAAGAACCCAAAAAAATGATGGCCAATCTTCATCAGGATATGGTTGGTGCTAAACAGTCTGTGGGTAGCCGAATTCAACATTTAATTTATGCGCCACACTCCATAACATCTTATCTAGATGCGCTTTTTGAAAGTGTTGGAACTTTTGTTATTCAAACTAATAATCCGTTTATCACTGCAGGTAGAATGGGAGGTTATCCTAGACCACATTCAAGACCTATTTATGCGACACGAGGTACGCGTGAAAGTTTCGGTGCTCGCTTCGTACCTTTTTTCAATGCTTCTGATAACATGAATTTTATTGAAGGCGCTATAGGTGTTCCAGCGGTTGGACTTATTAACTGGGATGATTTTTATATTCATTCTTCAGATGACGACCTTTGGCAAATAGACGCCACACAATTACAGCGCAATGCATTTATCATTGCTTCAATGGCTTATTATTTAGGAAAGGCTGAAGCAGATCAAACCCAATTGTTATTGGCAGAAACCTACGCCCAAGGCAGTAAACGCATGGCAAATGACTTGCACGTCGCGTATCAACACATTCAAAAAGGAAATAATCCAGAATTAGATTGGAAGATAGCTGACATTATTATTGAACAAGGCATTATGAGAGAATTACGAGCTTTAAATTCGGTTAAAGATGTAGTAGGTTATGGAGAATCTTCAACGGATCTAATCGAAGCGTATTCAGATCAAATGCTTATCAAGGAAAACACATTAATGGAAGAGCTGGAAACTAATTATAAGGCTAAATATCAGGTCAGACGTGTTCCTAATACTAGGCTAACTGATGAAGAGCAGGCCGCCAACAAGAAAGTTCCAAAAAACAATCCTGTATTGGATGAGTATTTTGGTAAACGAAAATCATATGTAGCAGGAACCCAAATCCATAGTACTATGCGCATGGAAGTCTTTAATTTTGTGGATGGAAAACGCAGTTACTATGACATCTATAAAGCTGTATTAGCCGAAATTTTAGCAGCTGGAAACTGGTATTATGGCACATTGACTTTATCAGATGTTGTAAGGCTATTGGACGCCAATGTAGAAAGTGGAGCTTTGACTTTAAAACGATAGCTGCTTATTTCACAGCAATCATACTGATTTCCACATTTACGTCTTTGGGTAAACGGGCTACCTGAACAGTTTCTCTTGCAGGCGCTGTTTCAGGATTGAAATACCTACCATAAACCTCATTAATACGTGCAAAATCATCCATGTTACTGATAAAAATTGAAGTTTTTACTACATGGTCAAAAGTCATTCCCGCAGCTTCAAGTACAGCTTTTAAGTTCTCCATGACCTGTTTGGTTTCGGTTTGGATATCTGTTAAAATCAGCTCTCCAGTTTGAGCATCAAAAGCGATTTGACCTGAAGTGTATAAGGTGTTCCCGCTCAATACGGCTTGACTGTAGGGACCAATTGGAGCAGGGGCATTGGCTGTGTTTATTATTGTTTTCATATTTATTTTGTTTTAAATCCTTACAATCTTGATTTTCATTATTTTCAACCACTAACCACTAACCACTAACCACTAACCACTAACCACTTACAACTGCTGATCACGCTGTTTGCGCTTGTCATATTTAAGGTCTTTAAGTAAACTGGATTTTATTCCTATAAAAAAGTTCCATGATCCATAAGTGCCGAATGGAACCCAGCTAAAATTCATACTCCAACTTAATAAGTCGCGTTCAAATCGTAACTGTGTTAAACCGAATCCTCTATTTTTAAAATCATAACTAGAAGACGCCCCAACTGACCATTTTGGAGACAGTTCAATATCCCCAGAAAACATTAAGGAATGTGACGAAATCTCATTTTGCCTAGCATTGTTATTGTAATTCACAGCATAAGCCAAGCGTAAACTCCACGGAATGGCATTATTGTACAGTTCTGAAGGTTCTTCTTCCTCTTCATTGTTTTCATCGCCTAATCTGCGATCGGCAAAATCCTCTGGCCTTCCAAAGAGGTCATCGGCCCGCCCACCGCTACGTATATTCTCTTGTATAGCAGCATCGTCCTTTCCATCATCTTTTTTCTTAAAACTATCGCTGGATAAACTGTAATTTAAAGTTAAATTGGCTGATGTTAATCTAAATAGACTTCCTCCATTTTCAATATTATAAGTCCCAATACGTCTATTGTTGTTGTCTAGCGCATAAGGATCTAAAGTTGCACCAAAGTTAATACTCATTTTATTATCGAAGATTTGAGTACCACCAGTCATTCGTACCGGACTCCATTGCAACGAATCGGCCGCGAAATTATAAGAGGTTGAAAAATTAAGATTGTTCAATAAAATGATCTTTTTCGGCTCGGTTTCGGTAGAATCTTTTGGGCGAATTTTAGCTTCAAAGTTGTTGCCTAAACTAATTCCCATAGAGCTAGAAAAACGCTGTGATGGCGCTCCAAAAATAGATTGTTCAAAACGGCTGTAATCTTCACGTGTTGTACCGTCGGCATCGATTACCTCGTAGGTGTCATAGTACTGGTCAAAAGCAGGATTAATATTATAACTGATGGAAGGGCGCATTACATGGCGAATCTTCTGTATAAGAGGGTCTTTTCCTGGCTTTTCAAAATCGAACATGCCATAAATGGTAGTTCCAATGCTTGTGCTAAAATTATAAGTACGGTAACTGTCGAAGCCATTCACGTCTTCCGTAACTACTTTATCAGTATTAGCGTCAAAATATCTATTTATAGTTTTTAAAGTCCAGTTTTCTTCAAAATTAGCACTAGCACTCATACTAAAATATTTAAGCACTTTGAAGTTGGTGCTAATAGGGATAGAATGTTGAGCACCTGCTCTGGCATCTTCAAACATTTCTTTTTTAAAGAATAATGAATCTGTAGTTTGAATACGGTTTTCAGCTCTTAAATTATACTGAAAATTAATATTTTGAATAGCTCCTTTTTTGCTTCCTACTTTTGGTGCAAATGGAAATATACGACTCATACTTCCTTGAAAAGTAGGAAGGGTCATATCAATTTGTTGTGTATTGGTATTTTGAGAATGGGTAGCCGTCATACTCATATTCACTTGGGGTTCACCTTCAAAAGTTTTAGAATACGAAATAGAAGACGACAAGGTGTTATTTTGAGTATTAGGGATGTTTAGCTGATTTCTTGATTGTTGGTAATAACGACTACTACCTAGGTTAACTGATGACGAAAATCGTGAGCTTGGATTTGACTTCGCATCTTGACTATGTGACCACCGAATATTGTATATAGAGGATTTTGAATAATCAGGGAAACCACGTTCACTTTGAATAAGATTTTCGTACCTAAAACTCAAATTACCCCGAAATTTATAACGTAATGCATAATTGGATTCCAGTCGTAAACCGTAACTGCCATTGGTATAAATATCACCAATAGTTGCCAAATCTACATAATCACTAATGGCGAAATAGTATCCTCCATTTTGCAAAGAGTAACCACGAGTGTTATCTTCACCAGGTGATGGCATAATGATTCCAGAAGTTCTGGTTTGCGTTAATGGAAAATAGGCAAACGGAAGCCCTATAGGCGTAGGCACATCATAAATAAACATATTCGTTAAGCCTGTTACTACTTTTTTACCAGGAACGATCTTTGCTTTACGCATTAAGAAATAATACTCTGGATCTTCTTTATTTTCTGAAGTTGTAAATTTTCCGCGACGAATAAAATAAACTGAATCGTTTTCTTTTTTTGTAAGATCGGCGTCTATATAGCCACCACTTTGTTCGGTTCTGGAATTAAAAATTAACGCTTTTTGAGACTTTGTATTAAAGATGATGGAGTCAGGTTCGACTACATTTCCGCCTTGTTTAAATACAGGGTTTTGAGAATAAACCCCAGAAGAATCTTTGATTCGTCCCGCATAAACCAAATCTTTCCCGTTATCAATAACAATGATACCAGCCTTTATTTCCATATCGCCATAATATACTTCGGCTTCATTGTAAAGATAGATACGCTGTTCTTTTCGGTTGAACGAAACATAATCGGTTGCTTTATACTTTACAACATCGGTTAAAAATTCAGGTTCTTTAGTTATGGAATCTTTTACAATGGTATCAGATTCTTTCAAATTAACAGGAGGAGTGATAAGGCTATCAATTTTTACAGTGACCGTATCTCTTTCAGTTTTTGGAGCTATAGGACCTTCAGTTTTAGGCAGTTCTTGTGTAAAGCCGAAAGTGTTAATAAACACTGTAAAACTTAAGCTAAAAAGTATTTGAAAGATGTTTGTACGCAATGCTTTTAAATGTATTTTTGTAAAAGTATGGCTCGGTTTTTGAAAAGCCAAAATTACATATATTTTTTCGGGATTAATTTATTATTCATTTAAAATTTGTAAATAAGATATTGCTTGAATCGAACCTGTAATAAACAAGCTTATCTGTCGTTAAAACAATTATGAGAACGCATATCACAATACTTATCGTATTTTTTTCAATTTCTTTAACTTTTGCAAACTCTTTCTCTGGTAGAAAAGATAAGTTTGTAGTAGTTTTAGATGCCGGTCATGGAGGTCATGATCCAGGTAATGTAGGGAATGGTTACAAGGAAAAGGATATCGCTCTTGAAATTGTTTTGGACATTGGTAAAAAACTGGAAAAGAATCCTAACATTAAAGTTGTTTATACGCGTAAAACTGATGTGTTTGTGGATTTATTTGTTAGAGGTAAAATTGCAAATGAAGCTGATGCAGACCTTTTTGTTTCAGTGCATTGTAATTCACATTCATCGCAAGCACATGGTACTGAAACCTTTGTTTTAGGAGTTCATAGAAATCAAACCAATTTTGAGGTTGCTAAAAAGGAAAATGCCGTAATTTTTCTTGAGGATGATTATGAAAAAAACTATGGAGGATTCGACCCAAATTCACCTGAAGCAACCATAGGTATTTTATTGGGCCAGGAAGAATATTTAGATCAAAGTATATTGCTGGCGAGTAAAATTCAGCATAATTTCACTGAAAATCTTAAACGGGTTAATAGAGGTGTAAAACAGGCAGGGTTTATTGTGCTACACCAAACGGTAATGCCAAGTGTATTGGTTGAGGTAGGTTTTTTAACCTATAAGCCAGAAGGCAGTTATTTGAACTCTAGAAAAGGGCAAAGTGATATGTCTGAATCGATTTATCAAGCCATTTTAGATTATAAAAAAGCCGTAGATATATATATTGGTGAAGATTTAGTAAACGTTAATCCCGTTGAAAAAACAAACACTAATGTCTCTGATTCAATTTTTCCTAACATCACTTTTAAGGTGCAAATTGCCGCAGGATCAAAAAGGTTAGAGCCAAAATCCTATAATTTTAAAGGGCTAGATGATATTTCAATAGAGAAATCAGGTAGTCTGTATCGTTATTTTTACGGAAGTACTTCCGATTACAATCAGGCAAAACGCCTAGAACAAGAGGCTAAAAAAAATTATAAAAGCTGTTTTATTGTTGCGTTTAAAGATGGAAAGCGCATAGAACTTTCTGAGGCTTTTAAATCAACTTCAAATTAGAAACATTCTTTATAAATTTATTCCTAATTTTGTTCGACGCTAAATTTTAGACCATTGAAAATATCTAGAGAAGTTAAAACTGCAGTACTCGTCATTTCTGGCATAGTACTTTTCATTTATTTATTCAACTATCTTAAAGGAGAAAATTTATTTGATTCTAATATTACCTACTTTACAAAGTTTGAGTATAATGCATTGGATACTTCATCACCAGTAACCATAAAAGGAAATACAGTTGGTAAAATTTCGAGTATCACTTATGATTATGAATCAGGACAGACAATCGTTGGGATTTCGGTAGATAAAAGGCTCAAGTTTTCAAAAAATAGTACGGTTAGGTTGTACGAAGTAAGTTTAATGGGTGGGAATGCCTTGGCAATTGTTCCAGCGGAAGAAGGTGATCAAGCACAAAAAGGAGATTTTCTGCCTTCTGAAATTGAACCAGGTTTAGTGAAAAGTTTGAGCAAAAACTTTTCAGGGTTAAGTAGTAATTTAGACGGTACCTTAAAATCGGCTGATTCTTTATTGACTAACTTAAATAGAGTAGTGGTTGATGATTCTGAAAATGGTTTAAAGGCCATATTGAAAGAATTAAACGCTACGTTAAAAGGCTTTAAGTCCTTAAGTTATTCTATCAATAGTTTAGTCGTTAAGAATGATGAGAACATTAGTAGTATACTGGAAAATTTCAAAACAGTTAGTCAAGATTTAACACAATTATCAGCCGAGCTAAAGGCAGCGAATTTAGGAGAAAGCGTCGCTAAACTAGATGCAACGTTAGCAAGCATGAATACGCTAATGGCAGGTTTAGAACAAGGAGAAGGTAGCATGGGTAAATTGTTAAAGGACGATGCGCTTTACAATAATTTAGAAGGCGCAACAAAGGAAATGGAAGCCTTGTTACGAGATATTAAATTGCATCCAAAGCGTTATTTTAGAATATTGTCTAAAAAAGAAATTCCTTATCAAGAACCTAAAGACCAATAAAGCATGGCATTTCTACCAAATATCATATTTGCGATTATACTCATTCTTGGAATTACGTATTTCTCAAGAAATGTAAAGAAACTCATCCGAAACATAAAGCTTGGTAGAGATGTAGATGTGAGTGACAACAAATCACAGCGTTGGAAAAATATGGCCATGATTGCTTTAGGTCAAAGCAAAATGGTACGGCGACCAATAGCGGGAATACTTCACATAATTGTTTATCTAGGATTTATTATTATCAATATTGAAGTATTAGAAATTATTATTGATGGCCTACTAGGCACGCATCGTGTTTTTTCGTTTTTGGGTGGACTTTATGGAGTTTTGATTGGATCATTCGAAATCTTGGCAGCTCTTGTTTTTATTGCTGTAGTGGTGTTTTGGATACGTCGAAATATACTTAAACTGCAGCGTTTTTGGAAAGCCGAAATGACCTCGTGGCCTAAAAATGATGGTAATTTTATCCTCTATTTTGAAATGGTCTTAATGGCCCTATTCTTAATTATGAATGCAACTGATGTTCATTTTCAGGAAATGCAATCAGGAAATGTAATCAGTCAGCATATTGCTGTTTGGTTCGGTGGACTATCTGAAAGCACACTGCATATTATTGAAAGATCTGCTTGGTGGTTACATATTGTTGGTATTCTAATCTTTTTGAATTATCTCTATTTCTCAAAGCATTTACATATTCTGTTGGCTTTTCCAAATACATTTTATGGTAAATTAACGCCACAAGGACAATTCAATAATGTTGAAGCAGTTACTAAAGAAGTAAAAATGATGATGGATCCAAATGCAGATCCATTTGCAGTACCAGCCGATAATGGGGGGGAGATTCCGGCTAAATTTGGAGCCAGTGATGTTCAGGATTTAACTTGGGTGAATTTATTGAATGCTTATACCTGTACCGAGTGCGGACGATGTACAAGCGAATGTCCTGCTAATCAAACAGGTAAAAAATTATCGCCTCGTAAAATCATGATGGATACACGAGATCGTCTAGAAGAGGTTGGTAAAAATATAGATGCTAATAATGGCGAATATAAAGATGATGGTAAACAATTACTTGATGATTACATAACTCGTGAAGAATTGTGGGCCTGTACGAGTTGTAATGCTTGTGTAGAAGCCTGTCCTGTTAGCATCGATCCATTGTCAATAATTTTGGAAATGCGCCGCTACTTGGTCATGGAGCAAAGTGCAGCACCAATGGAGCTCAATAACATGATGACCAATATTGAGAATAATGGAGCACCTTGGCCATACAATCAAATGGACCGATTGAATTGGAAGAATGAATAGTTAATAAAAAATTGAAATGAGCGACATACTAAAAGTCCCAACAATGGCTGAATATATGGCACAAGGTAAGCAACCCGAAGTATTGTTTTGGGTGGGCTGTGCTGGAAGTTTTGATGATCGAGCAAAAAAAATCACAAAAGCCTTTGTGAAATTATTAAATCGAGCCAATGTTGAGTTTGCTGTATTAGGAACTGAAGAAAGTTGTACGGGTGACCCAGCAAAGCGTGCAGGGAATGAGTTTTTATTTCAAATGCAGGCGGTTACTAATATTGAAGTTCTAAACGCTTACGAAGTAAAAAAGATTGTAACGGCGTGTCCACATTGTTTTAATACAATCAAAAATGAATACCCTTCTCTTGGTGGAAATTATGAAGTCATGCACCATACGCAATTCTTAAAAACATTACTATCAGAAGGAAGATTGACTATAGAAGGTGGAAAGTTTAAAGGGAAACGAATTACATTTCATGATCCTTGTTATTTGGGAAGAGCTAATAATGTATATGAAGCCCCTCGTGAATTGATTCAAAAGTTGGAGGCCGAACTTGTTGAAATGAAAAATTGTCGTCGTAACGGTTTGTGCTGTGGTGCCGGTGGTGCCCAAATGTTCAAAGAACCTGAAAAAGGAAATAAAGACGTGAATGTGGAGCGTACGGAGCAAGCTTTGCAAACCCAACCCGAAATTATTGCTGCGGGTTGCCCATTTTGCAACACTATGATGACTGATGGCATAAAGGCCAAAGAAAAAGAAGATAGTGTTCAGGTGATGGATGTGGCAGAACTTATTGCTAATGCCCAAGATTTATAATGCTAGTTGATTTTAATACATTACCAGAAGAGTCCCGAGTTTGGATCTACCAAGCCAATCGTTCGTTTACAGATAATGAACAGGATGAAATATCCAAAAAAATAGAAGTATTTATTGAAAACTGGACAGCTCATGGTAGTGATTTACAATCAGGTTATACTATTGTATATAAAAGATTTATAGTGATTGCATTAAATCAAAATTTAAATAAAGCAACTGGGTGTTCAATCGATGCTTCAGTGCACTTTATACAGCAACTAGAGCAAGAGTATCAGGTAGATTTAATGGATAAAATGAATGTCTCTTATAAACAGGGTGAGTTTATTGCTTATAAACCTTTACAAGATTTTATTAAAATGGCTAAAGAAAAAGCCGTATCTAAAAATACGATTGTCTTCAATAATTTAGTGACTAATATTGCCGAGTTCAACGAAAACTGGGAAGTGCCTGCGAGCGAAAGCTGGCATAGTCGCTTTTTAAAATAACGTTCATTTGTCCAATAAAAACTTTCATATCTCAAATAGATTAATGAATTTTACCGCTTTTTAAGCGCAAGGAAGAAATTATGGCGAACGATATTTTCTTATTAAACATATCAGGGCAAGATAAACCTGGATTAACATCAAGCCTAACAGGAGTATTAGCACATTATGATGCCAAGATATTAGATATTGGCCAAGCTAATATTCATGATACCTTATCTTTAGGTATGCTTTATGAAATTCAATCAGGAGAGAAGTCTGCTGCCGTACAAAAGGAATTATTATTTACAGCCTATGAACTTGGAATTACGGCCAAATTTACCCCAATTTCTCTTGAAGACTATGAGCATTGGGTAAACCTTCAAGGAAAGGACAGATATATAGTAACCATTTTAGGCGAAAAGCTTTCGGCTCTACAAATATCTGAGGTTGCAAAAGTCATTTCAGAGAAAAATTTGAATATCGATGCCATTAAACGACTAACAGGTCGTTTATCTCTGGTAAGAAAAGAAGACTATCCTAGAGCGTCAATACAACTTTCTATTAGAGGAAAAATTGAAAACAAGGCCGAGTTTAATGAAAAATTCATGAAGATATCTAGAGATCTAGATGTTGATATCGCATTTCAGGAAGATAATATTTATAGACGTAACAGGCGTTTAGTTTGTTTCGATATGGACTCTACACTCATTCAAACCGAGGTGATTGATGAATTAGCTGAATTGGCTGGTGTTGGTGATGAAGTAAAAGCAATTACAGAGTCGGCAATGCAAGGTGAGATAGACTTTAATGAAAGTTTTATCAAACGAATGAAATTACTGAAAGGACTCAGTGAGGATGTACTTCACGACGTAGCTCGTAATCTACCAATTACTAAAGGCGCAAGACGATTAATAGATACCTTAAAAAGTTATGGGTTTAAAACCGCAATTTTATCAGGTGGCTTTGATTACTTCGGACATTACTTACAAAAGGAATTAGGTATAGATTATGTGTATGCCAATCGATTAGAAATAAAAGATGGGGTTTTAACTGGAAACCATATTGGTGATATAGTTAACGGTGATAAAAAAGCCGAATATTTGAAAGAAATCGCCAAAATGGAAGGGATTAATATGAGTCAAACCATTGCAGTTGGTGATGGAGCCAATGATTTGCAAATGCTTAATGTAGCAGGTTTAGGTATTGCATTTCATGCTAAACCTACGGTTAAAGATAATGCACAAAGTTCAATATCCAGTATTGGTCTTGATGGTGTTTTATATTTGTTAGGTTATCACGACAGACATATCGATTTAATCTAGCAATTCAAGTCTAGTGTATTAGTTTTCTATAAACTAAAATTGTTAATTACCTTCTTTATAAATCTATCTTAAAGTCTTTTTTACTTCCTACTAAAAATAGTAATTTGGCACGGTATTTAGTATCTAAACACATAAATCAAGCTTATTGTTATATGCGCCAAATTGTCCCTCTCATTTCTACCCTTCTTTTTTTAAACGTTTTAGTTTCGCAAGAATCGGTAAACCCACTTCAAGCGAATGATGCTTTGATGCAACAAAGATGGGTCGATAGCATGTATAGTGCCATGACATTGAAAGAAAGAATCGGCCAGCTCTATATGGTTCAGGTTTTTTCTAATGGAGACGCTAAACATAAAGAACTTATTAGAAATCTAATTACCGAGCATCATATTGGTGGTCTTATCTATTCACTTGGTGGGCCAATGCGTCAAGCCAAACTCAATAATAACTTACAAGCCATTTCAAAAACACCCTTGCTGATAGGTATGGATGCCGAATGGGGCTTAAGTATGCGATTAGATTCGACCTATGCTTTTCCTTGGAATATGACTTTAGGGGCTATTCGTGATAATGCCCTAGTTGAAAAAGCAGGCTATCACATAGGTGAACATAGTAAAAGGATAGGCGTTCATTTTAATTTTGCTCCGGTAGTTGACATCAATACCAATCCTAATAACCCCATAATTGGTAACCGCTCGTTTGGGGAAGATCGTGATAATGTCACTAATAAGGCTTCCGCTTTTATGAAAGGGATGCAAGCTGCAGGAGTTTTAGCAAATGCAAAGCATTTTCCCGGACATGGTGATACAGACAGTGATTCCCACAAAACTTTACCGACCATTAGTTTTAATGCGCAGCGAATTGATTCTGTTGAGTTGTATCCCTATAAAAAGCTGATTAACGAAGGCTTGTCGAGTGTAATGGTTGCGCATCTAAATGTACCTAGTTTAGAGCCTAGAGAAGGTTATCCTTCGTCTTTATCAAAACATATTATCACAGATATACTAAAAGAACGTTTGAAATTCAAAGGATTAATATTTACAGACGCCTTGACTATGAAAGGTGCTTCAAATTTTAGTGAGTCGGGTGAAATTGATTTGGCGGCTTTTAAAGCTGGAAATGACGTGATGCTCATGTCGGCCGATGTCCCATTAGGTATTGCTAAATTGGAAGAAGCCTTCAAGAATGGAGAGATTACTGAAGAACGCTTGGCACATTCAATCAAAAAAATACTAATGGCCAAGTATAAGGTTGGTTTGAATCGTCACAAACCTGTTGGATTGGTCAATCTCGTAAATGATTTAAATCGCATTAAAGACGATTTGCTCAACGAAACTCTATTTGAAAATGCGATAACCGTTGTAAAAAACGCCAAAGAGATACTTCCTTTAAGACATTTAGAAACTAAAAAAATCGCTTATGTTGCCTTGGGTGATGATAGTGGATCTGAATTTTTTGAAGAGTTGAAAAAATATACAAGAGTACATCAGGTTAAAGCTGATAAATTAGATGAACTACTAATTAAACTTCAAAACTATAATACGGTTATTGTAGGCCTTCATAAATCAAATGCCAATCCCTGGAAGGATTATAAATTTAGTGATCAAGAATTAGTTTGGCTCTATGAAATTGCAAGAACCAATAGTGTTATTTTGGATATTTTCGCACGCCCATACGCCTTAAACGATTTAAAAGCGGTTGAAAATATTAAAGCCATTGTGGTGAGTTACCAGAACAGTGTGGTGGCCCAACAAAAATCTGCTCAAGTAGTATTTGGCGCCATTCCTGCTAAAGGCAGTCTACCCGTAACAGCTGGAAGTTTTTTTAGGGTAGGTACTGGTTTAACCTATAATGCGATTCAATCCTTAAGTTATGGTTTGCCTGAAAGTGTTGGTATGAGTTCTATTAAACTTCGTAAGCTAGACTCTATTGCTAATGTAGCAGTAAAAGGTAAAATGACACCTGGGATTCAGCTTTTAGTTGCTAGAAAGGGAAAGGTTATCTATAATAAAAACTTTGGCAAACATACCTATGAAGATGAAGAGAAGGTAAAGTTTAATGACATTTACGATGTAGCGTCTCTTACCAAAATTCTGGCTACGCTTCCGTTGTTGATGGAGTTGGAGGAAAAAGGAATTGTAAGCTTAGACACTAAATTGTCAAAACTACTACCAGAGTACAAGGATTCTAACAAAGCAAATATCACATTGAAGCAAATGCTTTCGCATTATGCGCGATTAAACCCGTGGATTCCTTTTTATGTTGAAACCTTGGATGCTTCTAAAAAGCCAGACCCCAAATATTACAGACGAAAATCGAGTCCTATGTTTAATGTAAAGGTTGCTGATGAAATGTATTTAAGGCATGATTATCCAGATACCATGCAAACCATTATTAAGGATAGTAAATTGCTTTCAAGACTACGATACCGCTACAGTGATTTGCCTTACTACATTTTAAAGAAATATATTGAATCATATTACGACAAACCTATGGATGAATTGGTGCAAGAGCATTTTTACGAGTCGTTAGGGGCCAATTATACCACCTATAATCCATCAGCAATATTTAGTGATACACAGATTGTGCCTACTGAAATTGACGATTACTTTAGATTCCAAAAAGTGCATGGCTATGTGCATGATATGGGGGCAGCTATGCAAAATGGTGTTGGAGGCCATGCCGGCATATTTAGTAATGCTAATGATGTTGCTAAAATTATGCAAATGTTTTTGCAAAAAGGATTTTATGGAGGAAAACGTTATTTTAAACCAGAAACAATTGATAAATTTAATACCTGTTATTATTGTCAAAATGATGTGCGACGCGGTATTGGATTTGATAAACCGCAATTGGGGGATGAAGGGCCAACCTGTGGTTGCGTGTCGATGACGAGTTTTGGACATTCAGGATTTACTGGCACTTATGCATGGGCAGATCCTGAAGAAGAGATCGTTTATATATTTTTAGCTAATAGAACCTATCCTAAAGCAGATTCAAATTTGTTGCTAAAGGAAGATATAAGAACAAAAATTCAACGGGCTATTTATGAGGCAATTGTTGAATAATAGAAGTTATTAAAATATTGAATTCATGAAAATAGGAATTGTATGTTATCCTACTTTTGGGGGAAGTGGCGTTGTGGCTACCGAACTAGGTTTGGAATTATCGAAACGCGGACATGAAATCCATTTTATTACCTATAGCCAACCTGTTCGGTTGGAATTATTGAGTAATAACGTTCATTATCATGAGGTCAACGTTCCAGAATACCCGCTCTTTTTATACCAACCATATGAACTTGCCTTGTCAAGTAAACTGGTTGACATGGTGAAACTGCATGGTATTGAGCTGTTACATGTTCATTATGCTATTCCGCATGCGTATGCGGCTTATATGGCTAAAAAGATGTTAATGGAAGAAGGGATTTATGTGCCTATTGTTACAACCCTTCACGGAACTGATATTACCCTTGTTGGTAGTCATCCATTTTACAAAACCGCTGTGACATTCAGTATTAATAAATCTGACGCAGTAACGTCGGTTTCAAAAAGTTTAAAAGACGATACGCTTCGACTGTTCGATATTAAAAACGACATAGAAGTCATTCCAAATTTTATAGATCTCAATAAGTATCAACAACACTATACCGATTGCCAACGAGATATGATGGCAAAAGAAGATGAAAAAATTATTACACATATTAGTAATTTCAGGAAAGTAAAAAACATTTCAGACGTGGTAAAAGTGTTTTATAATATTCAAAAGCATATACCTGCAAAACTTATGATGGTTGGTGAAGGGCCCGAACGAGAACCTGCTGAACGCTTATGTCATCAGTTGCGGATCCAGGACAGGGTGGTGTTTTTTGGGAATAGTAATGAGATTGATAAGATTCTTTGTTTTAGTGATCTGTTTTTGTTACCGTCAGTAACCGAAAGTTTTGGTTTAGCGGCCCTGGAAGCCATGGCATCTGGAGTTCCAGTGATATCTAGTAATACTGGGGGTATTCCAGAGGTGAATATTCATGGGGTTTCAGGTTTTTTAAGCAATGTGAATGATGTTGATGATATGTCTAAAAATGCTATTCATATTCTTGAAGATCCTAATCGTCTTTCGAAATTTAAGGCTAATGCTAAACAAGAATCTAAAAAGTTCGATATCCATAATATCGTTCCTCAGTACGAAGCTATTTACGAAAGTACACTCCAAAAATGCATGCTGTTGAAATAAGTGCTGTTTTAAATTCCAGAAAATAGCTTTCTGTACTTCTGAAAAGATTTTTCAAAATAAAATTATCAGAAATACCTGAATTCTTTTACATTTTATTCATTTTTGAGCATCACAATTCCTGATGACGTAAAAATCTAATAATCAAATAGGTTAGAGGTCAAAACCTACTGTTGAAAAAAGTAGATTTCGTAACTTTGCATCCCGAAAACTAGCCTAATTGGCTACTTTTGTTTTGATAAATCAATTAAATTTTAAAAGTTAATAGTCTATGGGAAAAACATTGTTCGACAAAGTATGGGACTCACATGTAGTTAGAAAAATTGAAGGCGGTCCAGATGTGTTCTTTATAGATCGTCATTTTATTCATGAAGTAACGAGTCCAGTAGCTTTTTTAGGGCTAAAAAGTAGAGGGCTAAAAGTGTTATACCCAGAACGTACCTTTGCAACTGCAGATCATAATACACCAACTATTAATCAGCATTTACCAGTTGAAGATCCATTATCGGCCAACCAGTTAAAAGCTTTGGAAGATAATTCAAAAGAATATGGCATCAGCCATTGGGGACTTGGCCATCACAAAAATGGTATTGTTCACGTTGTTGGCCCCGAAAACGGAATCACATTCCCAGGTGCAACCATTGTTTGCGGTGATTCGCATACCTCTACACACGGTGCTTTTGGCGCCATTGCTTTTGGCATTGGAACTTCTGAAGTGGAAATGGTACTGTCTACACAATGTATCATGCAGCCTAAACCTAAAAAAATGCGCATTAATGTTAATGGGCAATTAGGAAGAGGTGTGACACCAAAAGATGTAGCTTTATTTATTATTTCAAAATTAACCACTTCAGGTGCTACGGGTTATTTTGTGGAGTATGCTGGTGATGTGTTTGAAAACATGACCATGGAAGGCCGTATGACCGTTTGTAATCTTTCAATTGAAATGGGTGCTCGTGGTGGTATGATTGCACCAGACGAAACGACACTCAACTATTTAAAAGATAAACCTCTATCTCTAAAAGGTGAGGCTTGGGATAAAGCCGTGGCGCATTGGAAAACCTTAAAAACCGATGCCGATGCTACGTTTGACAAGGAATTAACTTTTAGTGCCAGTGAAATAGAACCTATGATTACCTACGGTACCAATCCAGGTATGGGTATTGGAATCTCTAAAAACATCCCTGATGCTGATAAAGTTGAAGGTGGTGTTGCTACTTACAAAAAGTCTCTCGAATACATGGGTTATGACGAAAATGATGTCATGATTGGTAAAAAGATTGATTATGTGTTTTTAGGAAGCTGTACCAATGGTAGAATAGAAGACTTTAGGGCATTTGCATCTATCGTAAAAGGCAGAAAAAAGGCTGATCATGTCACTGCTTGGTTGGTGCCTGGTTCACATATCGTAGAAGATAAAATTAAAGAAGAAGGTATTTTAGATATTCTAACAGAGTCCGGGTTTGTATTGAGACAACCAGGATGCTCGGCTTGTTTAGCTATGAACGATGACAAAGTACCAGCTGGAAAGTATGCAGTAAGTACCTCGAACAGAAACTTTGAAGGTCGTCAAGGCCCTGGCTCACGAACCTTATTGGCTAGTCCTTTAGTTGCTGCCGCTGCTGCCGTTACTGGAGTAGTCACAGATCCAAGAGAATTATTAGCATAGCTTTTTGCGGTTAGCCTTTTGGCTATAAGCAAATTAATGAAATAGATAAAAATAGATAAAAGAGAATAGCCAATAGCCTAATGCTAAAGGCGAAAAGCAAACATAATGGCATACGATAAATTTAATACATTAACCAGCACAGCTGTACCATTACCATTAGAGAATGTAGATACTGATCAGATTATACCAGCACGATTTTTAAAAGCGACTGCTAGAGAAGGATTTGGTGATAATTTATTCAGGGATTGGAGGTATAATGCAGATAATACACCCAAGGAAAGCTTCGTACTGAATAACCCTATATATACTGGAAAGATCCTTGTAGGAGGAAAGAACTTTGGTTCGGGATCCTCTAGAGAACATGCTGCTTGGGCTGTGTACGACTACGGATTTCGATGTGTAGTCTCTAGCTTTTTTGCAGATATTTTTAGAAATAACTGCTTAAATGTTGGTGTTTTACCTGTACAGGTGAGCCCCGAGTTTTTAGAACAGATATTCGAAGCGGTCTATGCCGACCCAAACTCACAATTGGAAGTTAACTTACCTAATCAAACCATTACCATTATAGCCACTGGTGCCCAAGAATCTTTTGAAATTAATAGTTATAAGAAAGACAACATGTTGAACGGATTTGATGATATTGATTATCTTCAAAATATAAAAGGAGAAATTGAATCCTTTGCTGATGGTCTTTTGCTCTAAATGACTATGAAACGAATTGAAATAATGGACACAACCCTGCGCGATGGTGAACAAACCTCTAGCGTGTCTTTTTCTGCTTCTGAAAAACTGACCATTGCCAAACTGCTATTAGAAGAACTTAAGGTAGACCGTATTGAAATTGCCTCTGCTCGTGTATCTGAAGGGGAATTGGAAGCGGTTAAAGCGGTAACACATTGGGCAAGTCAACATGCCTATTTAGATAAAGTAGAAGTGTTGACTTTTGTGGATAAAGGAGTTTCTATTGATTGGATGTTAGAGGCAGGTTCAAAGGTTCAAAATCTATTGACAAAGGGTTCGTTAAACCATTTAACTCACCAACTTAAACGTACTCCAGATCAACACTTTAAAGAAATAGAACAAGTTATTGCTATTGCCCAAAATAAAGACATTGTGACTAATGTGTATTTAGAGGATTGGAGCAATGGCATGCGCAATTCAAAAGCCTATGTTTTTGAGTTTTTAGAGTTTCTTTCTACGCAGCCAATTGAACGCATCATGCTGCCAGATACATTAGGTGTATTAACACCGGCAGAATCTTATGCTTTTGTCAAAGAAATTAAATCTAAATATCCTGATATCCACTTCGATTTTCACGCGCATAACGATTACGATCTTGGGGTTTCCAATGCTATGGAAGCTCTAAAGGCTGGAGCTGACGGACTTCATCTCACCGTAAATGGAATGGGAGAGCGGGCAGGTAATGCGCCTATGGCCAGTACCATTGCCGTAATTAACGACTTCCTTCCTGAAATTCAGGTGGATGTGAATGAAAAAATGCTTTACACAGTAAGTAAATTGGTTGAGAACTTTTCAGGTGTGATGATTCCAGCCAATAAACCAATCATAGGGGCTAACGTCTTTACGCAAACTGCTGGCATACATGCCGATGGTGACAACAAAAAGAATCTGTATTTCAGTGATTTGCTACCAGAGCGTTTCGGTCGCACTCGTAAATACGCATTGGGCAAATCATCAGGAAAAGCTAATATCCAAAAGAATTTACAAGAACTCGGACTTCAGTTAAATGATGAGGATCTTAAAAAAGTAACCCAGCGTATTATAGAGCTTGGAGATAAAAAGCAAGTTGTCACTAAAGAAGATTTGCCTTATATCATTTCAGATGTATTAGACAGCTATGCTTATGAGGAAAAAGTAAAAGTGAACTCTTATGTGTTAACACATTCTAAAGGTTTACGGCCTTCAACAACGGTTTCGATAACTATTGAGGATAAAACTTATGAAGAAAACGCGCAAGGTGATGGTCAATTTGATGCCTTTATGAATGCTATTAGAGCAGTTTATAAAAAACAGAAAACCAATTTACCTGAACTTATAGATTATGCTGTGCGTATTCCTCCTGGAAGCCATTCTGATGCCTTATGTGAAACCATTATCACCTGGAAGCTTGATCTTAAAGAATTTAAAACCCGTGGATTGGATTCCGATCAAACGGTATCGGCTATAAAAGCCACAGAAAAAATGCTCAATATCATAACCAACTAATTAAATACAAAAAAAACAACACCCATGAAATTAAATATAGCACTATTGGCAGGAGATGGAATAGGACCTGAAGTTATTGCACAGGCCGTTAAAGTATGTGATGCCATAGCCACTAAATTCAACCACGAGATTAGCTGGAATCCTGCATTAACAGGCGCTGCTGCCATTGATGCCGTTGGAGAGCCTTATCCAGACGAGACTCATGAGATTTGTATGAAGGCTGATGCTGTACTATTTGGTGCTATTGGTCATCCCAAATATGATAATGACCCAAGTGCTAAGGTACGTCCAGAACAGGGCTTATTAAAAATGCGTAAAAAGTTGGGTTTGTTTGCTAATGTAAGACCAACCTTTACTTTTCCATCATTAATAGAAAATTCACCTTTAAAGCGTGAGCGCATAGAAGGTACCGATCTTGTGTTTTTAAGAGAACTGACAGGAGGTATTTATTTTGGTGAAAAGGGACGATTAGATGACGGTGAAACCGCATATGATAATTGTGTTTATACCAGAGCAGAAGTACAGCGTCTAGCTAAAAAAGGTTTTGAACTAGCCATGACCCGATCTAGAAAACTGTGTTGTGTCGATAAAGCCAACGTACTTGAAACATCAAGACTATGGCGCGAAACGGTTCAGGCTATGGCCAAGGATTATCCAGAAGTAGAAGTAAGCTATGAGTTTGTTGATGCTGTGGCCATGCGTTTAGTACAATGGCCAAACTCCTATGATGTGTTGATTACCGAAAACCTATTTGGTGATATTCTAACAGATGAAGCTTCGGTTATCTCTGGATCTATGGGACTCATGCCATCAGCCTCTGTTGGAGAACACACCTCATTATACGAACCCATTCACGGCTCGTATCCACAAGCGACAGGATTAGATATCGCCAACCCATTAGCAACGGTTTTATCAGCTGCTATGATGTTTGAAGACGCCTTTGGACTCACTGAAGAAGCTAAAGCCATTAGAGCTATTGTAGATCGTTCGTTGAGTGAAGGTGTTGTCACTGAAGATTTAGCTGGTGGTAAAAAAGCCTATAAAACCAGTGAAGTAGGGGACTGGCTTGCTAAAAACTTATAGAGATTTAAATGCGTTGTGTCACATAACGCCTGTCGAAATGTGAAGTATAGGTGCAGATAAGACGAAGTCAATCTTCGTTTTTATTATATTTATTTTCCCTTCACCACAGCTGTGCTCGCAAACTCAAAAACTTCGAGGTCAAAATAGGAAATGGCGGCCATGGCATGGTCAAAGATGTCCGACATGATATACTCGTAATTTTCCCAACGTTTGTCCTTACTAAAAGCATATATTTCGAGAGGCAATCCTTGTGGTGTAGGCTCTAATTGACGCACCATGATAAACATACTTTTATTGATAGCCGAATGCTTTTCAATATAGGTTTGCATATATTTTCTGAACACACCAATGTTGGTGAGGTTGATACCGTTAATCAATAAAGACTTATCAGCCTTATTACGTGTATTGATTTTATTTAGCTCTTCTTGTTTGTTCGTTAGGTATTTCGTAATCAATTGAATCTTCTTAAGCTCATCAACACGTTCAGGGCTTAAATATTTTATACTAGACGGCTTCAGCAATATGGCACGTTTGATACGACGACCACCCGAAGCTTGCATACCTCGCCAGTTCTTAAACGAATCCGAAATAAGGGCATAGGTAGGAATATTGGTAATGGTCATATCAAAATTCTGTACCTGAACGGTTGAAAGATTGATTTCAATCACATCACCATCAGCGCCATATTTGTCCATCGTAATCCAGTCGCCTATACGCACAGTATCATTGATGGCCACCTGAATACTGGCTACAAAACCTAAAATAGTATCCTTGAAAATTAAGAGTAAAATAGCCGAAGCAGCACCCAAGGTCGTGAAAAACTTTAAAAACGAAAGATTGATTAACACCGCTAGACACGAGGCAATACCTACAATCCAAACAAAGAGCATTACCACTTGAATATAACTGTCTATGGGTTTGTCTTTTAAACTTGGTAAGGTTTTGAAGTAGGACTCAAAAGTTTTTAAAACGCTTCGAAGAATCCATATCGACAAGACAATGCCATAAACCTTTAAGGCCATGACAATATAAGTCTCAAACTCTGGAAAATCCTTGAACACAATAGGGAACAACTGTATGGTAATAAACAAAGGAACCAAATGCGCTATATTTCTGGGAGCTTTATGACTTACCAAAAAGTCGTCAAATGTGGTTTTTGACTTTTCAGAAAAACGACTAAATGCATTCACCAAGATTTTACGGGTGATAAAATCACTGACAACGATGATAATGGCGAGAATCACCAATAATATCAGCATATTCAGATATTTTGAGCTGACTTCCGTAAGGCCAGCGTCGATCAACTTATCATAGAAAAAATAATGAATGTCTTTTTTCATAGTATTAAGCCTGTTTTAAATACTGTTTATCAATATAAAATGTTCCAAAGGGAATAATTGAAGCTACAAGAATTTTATAAAACGTGGATTTAGACCAAGACTGCTCTGGTTTTAGGGTAAATGCTAAAGCAATATAAGCAATAAACAATATACCATGAGGCATGCCTAATAATTTGACATATTGAGGGTCATTGGCTAAATATTTAATGGGCACCGCAATACCTAATAATAAGATGTAAGATAAACCTTCTAAAAAAGCCACGAATCTAAATACATTCAATAATGAAAACATAGAATTAATTTTGCTGCAAAAATACCGTATCAATCCCAATTGGCTATACATTTTAAGCAATTTTTAGTAATGCTTCAAAAGTAGGGCATTAAAAAAGACTGCTCGGGGAGCAGCCTTTTTCGGATTAACTAACATAGTATTTACGTTAATTACTTATTCATTTGAGGCCATTAGGGCAAAAAACTTATTGATATTTGGTAGAATCACAATTCGGGTTCTTCTGTTTTTAGAGCGTCCTTCTTTAGAATCATTATCGGCAACAGGCTGGTAGCTACTACGTCCTGAAGCAATAAGCTTTTCAGGAGCAACACCATAATCCTTTTGTAACTTTCTAACTACCGAAGTAGCACGTAAGACACTCAAGTCCCAGTTATCGGTAATTTTCTCGGTATTAATCGTTCTGGCATCCGTGTGACCTTCAACCATAACTTCGATACTTGGTTCTGAATTGATCACATCAGCTAACTTTTGAAGGATATTATTAGCCTTGTTACTAATTCTATAACTTCCAGTGTTGAATAACATTTTATCTGAAATAGAAATCATCACTACTGTTTCATCAATGTCAATAGCAATGTCTTCATCTTCATTAAGAGTGCTATTATCTAAAGATTTTTGTAGGTTATAGGATACGGCAAGATTCATAGAATCTTTAAGGGTAGTGGCTTGCGCCAATTTATTCTGATCGACGCTTTTAAGCGTTTCACGCATTTTTTTCTTGGTAGCGTTAGAGATTACGGCAGCATCACCAACGGTTTCGAATTTCACGTCGTTTTCTAGTTGTAAGGCCACATTATCTTGGGATAGGGAGCTTATTTTAGAGTTATATTCATCCACACGGGCCTGAATTTTATCAAATTTTGCTTCTAATTCTTCTTTTTCAACTCTGGTTTTAGTGAGTTCGCTTTTAATTTGACCGTTTTCTTGTTCTAGTGCAACATATTTCTTTTTAGAAACACAGGCAGATAAAAAGACAGCGGATAAGAGTACAATTGAAATTTTCTTCATAATTACATTTAATTAAATAGTTGTTTAGTTTATGTACGGATGAAAACCAAATATGGATTACCGTTCGTCGATTTTTATGGAATATTGGGCGATAAGCCAGAATCTCGCATAAAACACCATCATTAAGACTTTTTTAAGGATAAGTTGGCATCACATTTGCGACAAATTATGTAAATTTAAGGGCTATGAAATCTTTACCAACTTATATAAGTATACTTTTGTTGACGCTGCTCGTGGGCTGTGCCAGTAGTAACGCCCGCAAATCTCCCGAAAACCTTAAGGCTTATGAAGATCTTAAGCAATTGGTTAACTCAAAGCACTTTAATATCAACTCCAGACGCGCATTGCCAGCAGCAACTTTGGCTATGACCGCTATACAAAATGCTAATTTATTAGCACCAGGCAATAATGCGGGTAGTATCGATATTACAGGAAATCAAAACTTTTTACGTGTAGAAGGCGATAGCGTGTTTGCGTTTTTACCGTTTTTTGGTGAACAGCGTATTGGTGGTAGCTATCCGGGAAACACACATATAGGAATTGAATTTAAGGGAATCCCAAAAAATTATGAGCTTGAGTTTGATGACGACAAACTAAAAACGCAGATTAAATTCAGTATTAATGATCAGTATCGCCATCAGGAAAGTTATGATGTATACATCAATGTGTTTGCAGGAAGGACTAGTGATGTAAGGGTGTTGAGTAGTACACGGAGTAGTATGGCATATCAAGGAACAATTGAGCCTATTGATAAAAATAAGAAGCCCTAGAGTGGTGTTTTAGATGCTCCTATTTTACATAATGTTAATTATAGTACTTATTAGAATATTCAACGTTGAAGTAATATCTAGCAACAATTCTATATCATAATTTTAATATTCAGGAGTTTGATCACTACCATTTCAAATACGATATTCTCACGCAACGTATAAATAGTCTTGACATGGCGACACCGTCGCCAAACCCGACGATTTTCAGACATAACGAGCGAACAATAATAATGATGTGTTACTATCAACAACCAATGGATAAATTTAAAAAAGATGCACGATTGTAAATGATTACACGCGAATGTTACGAAGTAATGTATTAAAATCGTCTTGAAATCGAAGATTCACGAATCCATATTACTATTTACCCAGATAGCTTTTAAAAATCAAGTATGTTAGAAAAATGCCTCAATGAAGAGGCATTTTGTTAACAATTACTACATCAAAGCTTAGTTATACTTTAATGTGTTATCACTACTTTACCCATAGCATTACCGCTTTCTAGCCTCGCATGTGCTTTACCAGCCTCTTCCAGAGAAAATTCTTGTTCATCAAGAACAGGTTTAAGGGCTCCTGCTTCAATAATTTCGGTTAGATGCTTTAGAATTTCACCGTGTACTTCACGCTTGTGATTATGGATCATTGGAATTAACATAAATACAACGTGCAAGGTTAGGCCCTTAAAGTGTGCCAGACTCAGATCTAATTCACAACTTGAAACGGTAGTGACTACTTGTCCATTAAGTGCGGCTGCACTAAATGAGGTTATGATATTGCCACTTCCAACCGAGTCATACACGACATCAAATCCTAGTCCGTTGGTGTGCTTATTAACATAATCTTCTACAGCTTCGGTTTTATAATTAATAGCCTTTGCACCTAGCTGTTCTATGAGTTTCAACTGTTTGTCACCACCACCAGTGGCATAAACTTCGGCTCCTAAATAATTGGCTAATTGCAATGCAACATGCCCTACACCCCCAGAACCGCCGTGAACTAATACTTTTTGTCCAGATCCAACTCCAGCACGTTTTAAGCCTTCATAAGCAGTAATGCCAACTAAAGGCAATGCCGCAGCTTCTTTCATACTTAGCTGCTTTGGTTTTTTAGCAATTAATTTGCTGTCTGCTGCAATATATTCGGCCAGAGTTCCTGGTAAATCTGCCAACCCTCCAGCACAGCCATAAACCTCATCACCTACCTTAAATGTTTTTACATCGTTGGCAATGGCTTCAATGGTTCCTGCAAAATCCATTCCCAATAAGGCCGGTAAGCTTGGAGATAAAGGCAAGGCTTCACCCTTGTTTTTGATTTTTGTGTCAACCGTATTAACACTCGAAGCCGCTATTTTTACTAATACCTCTCCTGGTTTAAGTGTTGGAATTGCTATATCGGTCAATTTAAATATGGCGTCATTACCATATGAATTAATAAGCATTGCTTTCATAATCTTGTTTTTGTATTGTACTATCATTTTTATAGTGACAAAAGTATGTATAGTCTATAAAACTCGCAATAACGGTCAAAAAGGATAGTACAACATAAAAATTGTAAAGTATTGATATATAATATATTAAATTTAATTTATTTTACTATAAAAAATATAGTTGTATAAATAATTATAGTAAATTATCTTTGTATAATTATTAAACGTATTTGTGTAACTTTATTTAAGATCTATGTATACTTTTAAAGGAAAAGAATACCCATGCTGCGCAAGTTTAACCATGGGAATTATTGGCGGTAAATGGAAAACTGTCATATTGTATCATTTAATTGAAGGTCCCCTGCGTTATAATGAGTTAAGAAAGGAAATGCCAACTGTTACCGAACGCACTTTGAGTTTACAGTTAAAAACGTTGGAAGATGATGGCATCATTAAGAGAAAAGTATATACCTCCAAACCGCCCTTAAAAGTAGAATATTCCTTAACTGATTTTGGAAAAACTTTAATACCACTGATCCAATCTATTGCAGATTGGGGTGTTTATGTGGTCGAGAAACAGGGAGAAGTTGTGGTTTAAGATATAATAACAAATCTGCCAATGGTCTTTTTTGGCTTTTTTGATGATGCTTAGTCATCAAAAGGTTGATAATTTTAAATATTTTTAATTAGGTCTTTCGACATGAGTGAGGGCTTCACCTAGTTGGCGAATAGATTTTTTACGACTGTTCACGAAATTATATCTTAAGATGAATTCAGAAGAACTACCGTTGTACTGTTGTAATTTTGAAGTTTCTACTTCATATGCAAGTCCAAGTAAAAGGCTATCGGTAATTTGAAATGCAGCCAAAGCACTTAAGGTGGCATCCCACCTATACGCTGTTCCAAGGGTAAGCTTTTCGTAGAATATAAAATTGGTTGACAAATCCAATTGTAAAGGAGCACCTTTTACAATTTTAATTAAAGCTGAAGGTCTAAAATCAATATTTCTATTGATTGCAGTAGTATACCCAGCAAGGAAGTTGTAATGAGCCTTTTCAGAAACATAAATATGTTGTTTATTTTCATTTCTAATGAATTTTTTGGAATCTAGTATTTCAGGAATACTAAAGCCTAAATACATTTTATTGGTGTAATAAAAAATACCAAATCCAATTTGAGGAGTAAAAGAATTATAATCACTGAAATTAGCACTTTGATCACCTGAAGATTCAGCACCATGGTTTAGCCTGTTACTATCTATACTTGTCAATTTTCCCCCGGCCTTAATACCAAACGATAAAATTGATCGATCTGAAATTGTTAACTTATAGCTAAAGTTAGTTGCGATATAGGTGCTTTGTGCAATAAATATTTCATCATTTGTAATGTTTAAGCCAAGTCCAACATGATTTCCAAAAGGTGAATGTACAGACAGTATTTGAGTTCTTGGAGCGCCTTCTATACCTACCCATTGGCTTCTATAAAGAGCTAATAAGCTTAAGTGAGATTCTGTTCCTGTATATGCTGGGTTAATACTTTGTATATTATACATATATTGAGCATATTGTGGCTCTTGTTGGCAAAACACTTGACTTTTTCCTAAAAATATTAAAAGAAAAGTTAAATAAATTGTAATTCGAGTTTTCATCAATTTAAATGGGTTAATATTAATTTCTATTTATATATATAGGACCGGCATCACTAATGTTTTTTCCATGGTCATCGACATAATTGAGAAGATAGTAGTAGGTGCCTTCAGGTAACATGGCAGATTTATTAATGGTACTTCTTCCATTTGAAATTCCTTTAAATAATTTATCGCCTACACCATAACCTTTAGCAGAATAGACTATAACGCCCCACCTATTATATATTTGTAATGTATTATTAGGAAAATCTTCTAGACCTTTAAAAACTAAATAATCATTTAAACCATCACCATTAGGTGTGATTATATCATACACAACTAATTTTTCTTCTTCGGACATAGGTTCTGTTATTTCCAAATAATCAGGATAGCCATTATTGTTTAGATCATCTAATTCGTTTTTATTTAAAATTGAATCGTTATCACAATCGAGTTCAAGCCAATAGTCTGACACATTATTAAGGTTTTGATTTAAATGATTAAAATCACAAGAATCCATGGGGTCTGACCCTTCTAATAATTCCAAAGTATTTGAGATGCCATCACCATCTGTATCGTTATTCGGGTCACTGTCATCCGCGTCATATTGGTCTACAACGCCATCGTTATCGGCATCGGCTGTGTTTGATTCTAAAGCATCAATCGTACCATCACCATCGGTATCAGTAGTACCTTCAGCACCATCGTTAATACCGTCGCCATCGCTGTCTGCATTTAATGGGTCGGTGCCGTTGGTCG
>NZ_JBHSGP010000011.1:0-793 GCF_042654525.1 Geojedonia litorea | reverse complement strand
ATGGTAATAACTGTACAGAGGTGTCTTCATCTGTAGTATAGGCATCATCGACCGCTACTGGGGCATCGTTAACTGCATTTACCGTAATGTTTTCATTCGCTGTGGCTGTCGCCGTTCCATCGGTAATCACATATGGGAAGCTTACCAATCCTGTATAATTCGCTGCTGGGGTGAAGGTAATCACGCCTGCGGCATCAATAGCTACCGTTCCGTTGGTCACTGCGATACTTTGGGCAGTGCCTGGTGTTAAGTTCGTTCCGTTAATCGATACGATACTTAAAGTATCACCATCGGCATCTGTATCACCTGTTAATGGTAATAACTGTACAGAGGTATCTTCATCTGTGGTATAGGAATCATCGACCGCTACTGGGGCGTCGTTTACTCCGCTTACCGTGATGTTTTCATNCTGGAGTGAAGGTAATCACGCCTGCGGCATCAATAGCTACGATTCCGTTGGTTACAGGAATGGACTGTGCCGTGCCTGGTGTTAAAGCCGTTCCGTTAATCGATACGATGCTTAAAGTATCACCATCGGCATCGGTATCACCTGTTAATGGTAATAACTGAACAGAGGTGTCTTCATCTGTAGTATAGGCATCATCAACCGCTACTGGGGCGTCGTTTGCTCCGTTTACCGTAATGTTTTCATTCGCTGTAGCGGTGTCCGTTCCATCGGTAATCACATATGGGAAGCTTACCAATCCTGTATAATTCGCTGCTGGGGTGAAGGTAATCACGCCTGCGGCATCAATAGCTACCGTTCCGTTGGTCACTGCGATACTTTGGGCAG
>NZ_JBHSGP010000010.1:0-3324 GCF_042654525.1 Geojedonia litorea | reverse complement strand
GCGGTTCACCAACAGGCGATGATTGCCAGTGGAGTGTTACTTACAACTATACTATAGCCGATAAGTGTGGCAACTTTGCAACAGAGGTAAACATTACCTACAGTGGCGGAGACGATACTGCACCAGAATTCACTAGTGTACCATTAGGAGGTGAAGTTTGTAATGGACCTGTTCCAGAATACTTAGAGGCAACTTGGACAGACAACTGTGCACAAGGTGGTACTTTAAGAGCTTTTCCGGTTTTGGTAAACGAAGACGAATGTATTAAAACATATGAGTACACTTTTATTGCGAAGGATGCTTGTGGTAATTCTACCACAGAAAAAGTAACTTACATTAGAGAAGATGATAAGTTCGTCAACTGCGAAACTGCCTTTGGCGTATTTACTACTGACGGTGTTAATGTAGATGATGACAGCAGATGTTTCAGAGAAGATGGTTTCTCACGTTGGGGCTGGACAAATAGTATTTCTCCAGATAACACCTATACCTTACAGTTATACGCTGGAGCAGGTAAGTGTGAACTATCCAAAGGTACAAATGTTGGTACAGCTACTGTAGATTACACAGGAGGTTTTGTAACAGTTACTTATAACATTACAACACCAGGTTACGCCATGAACGAAGCACATGTGTATATTGGTTGTGAACCATATCCAACGAAGAATGGAGTGAATACTGTTGCTCCTGGACAATTTAACTTTAATCCAGGTGGATTAGATTATGTGTATACTTATCAAGTAGGGCCAATTGAGGCTTCTGGAGATGTATACATTATTGTTCATGCCGTAGTTTGTGAGGAAGTTTGTAGATGTTCTATTTCAGAAGACAATAACGGATCAGCGTTTAATAACTCTGGTGAGTCTGTTGAATGTAAAGTAGAGCCTTCAGATTTCGGAATTAGTACCGTTGATTTCACAGCATATCCAGTTCCGTTTGAGAATGAAGTGAATGTGAAATATCTGTTTGAATATGATACGGATGTTAAGATTGAAGTATACGATGTGAAAGGTGCTTTAGTGAAGCATTCAATAGATACAAAATATGTAAAAGGATCTGTTGGTAGAGCAAAAATTGATCTATCAAAACAAGATAACCAAATGTACTTTGTACGATTAACTACAAGTCAAGGAACCGTTGTTAAAAGAATTGTTTCTGCTAGTAGACTTGACTAAATCAAAAAGGTCGAGATGAATAAAAAAGAGCAGCTTAATAGCTGCTCTTTTTGTTTTAGTATTTAACCATAAAAATGGTTGATTATAGAATTTAAAGAGTTTTATAACCTCTATTTCTTTTTTTGTAAGGTATTATAGATAACTATGCATTTCAACGTATTAAAAATTAAAGTAAACTAAAATATGTAAAATTCCTTTGTGTGAATAAATTTAATTCGCTAATTTAGTGGCGGTTACAAAAACAACCATTCTTATCCGAGTTTTAATTAATAGCAAATTAAAGCCACTTACTCTACAAGTTTTTAATTCTAGTATGTTAAATTGATTTTGAATTAATCATGATCAATTAATCTATTAATGTCCTTTCTCATTTTGTTATGTTAACACATTTTTTATTAATTAAAAAAGAATCTTATGTTAATGTACAAAATTACTCAAGTTAAATTAGTTGAGACCCTTTTGGGTGGTTGGCTAAATTTTATGAAACGAACCAAAAGTATATATGGCTATGCTATTTTCATACTTTGCTTAATGGGGGGCAATTTTTTAAGCGCCCAGAATCCTGTTGATTGTACGCAAGTTCAAAATGCTAATATTCAATTTGATAATAATCTTGGTGATTGGGTATGCGCTTTAGATAATGCTGCCAATCCATCTAAAATTTTTAAGCGTGATGCCAACGATACAAATGACACTCAATTTACTGGAGGTTCTGCAGACCCAAATTTTATTGCAAATTGGTCATGGAGTTTTGGAAACACTAATGACAAAGGAGATATTTCAAATGTAGGTGCCTCAATTCAAGGATCAAGAATATTTTTCTTTGGAGATAGAACCGCTGTTAATGGAGATGCTCAAATAGGGTTTTGGTTTTTCTTAAACGGGGTTGGTTTAGATACAGAACCCAAATTTAAAGGAACCCATGCTGAAGGCGATCTATTAGTGTTAAGTAATTTTACCAATGGTGGAGGTGCTGTTAATTTACGTGTTTTCCAATGGGTAAATAATCCAGCAGATGCTGTAAATCCTAATTTTCCATCTTTGCAAGACACAAATTGTGATGGTATACTTGATGGAAATGATCAAATTGTTAAAGATGAATCTGTGGGGAATCTAAAATTTTTAGGGATAACATGTAATGCAAAAGTGAATACCGCGCCGCTTACAATTCCTTGGGAAGGACCCTTTGATGGTTCTGTTAATAAAGCTGATGGGGTCACAAAATCAACTTGGACGTACCAGGGCAAAAAAGTAGGTAATGTTACTCCACCTGCTAACACTTATCCGGTAGGAGCATTTTTTGAAGGCTTTATAAGTTTAAGTGATATTAATACGGATATCTGTTTTTCAAGCTTTTTATTAGAAACTAGAAACTCGCAGTCTGCAACAGCATCATTACAGGATTTTGTAGCAGGTGAATTTAGGGTAGAACCATTACCTCCAGAGGCGGATTCGGATCCGTATTGTGTTGACGATGTAGCTTCGGCATTAACCGCAGATGGGGTTAATTTAACTTGGTATGAGGATGCAGCTTTAACTATAAAAACTAATGGAGGGGCTGGAACCGCACCCACGCCAGATACTTCTGCACCGGGTACAACTTCATATTATGTAACTTCAACAACTATACTTTCTACTACTTTAAGGTGTGAAAGTGATGCAACAGAAGTTGTGGTGACGGTTTATGAAAATCCAGACGCTGGTACAGGTCAAGATGATTCTTACTGTGAGACAGAAGATGTTACTTCGGTTGATCTGTTTGCCTTATTGACAGGNTGTCCAGGTGATAATGAGTCAGTAGATATCATTATCTACAGCCAGCCAACAGCAGGTACTGGTCAAGATGATTCTTACTGTGAGACAGAAGATGTTACTTCGGTTGATCTGTTTGCCTTATTGACAGGCGAAGATGCAGGAGGTCAGTGGACTGATGTCAATGGCAATGTAAGTAGCCCAATTGACTTAAGTGGTTATGCACTAGATACAACCCATACGTTTACGTATACAGTAGCCGCCAATGGCGACTGTCCAGGTGATAATGAGTCAGTAGATATCATTATCTACAGCCAGCCAACAGCAGGTACTGGTCAAGATGATTCTTACTGCGAGACTGAAGATGTTACTTCGGTTGACCTGTTTGCCTTATTGA
>NZ_JBHSGP010000009.1:0-1833 GCF_042654525.1 Geojedonia litorea | reverse complement strand
AAACATCGGTATTGCCCGCTGCATCCGTTGCTGTAACTGTTACTTGGGTTGTACCCACAGCAAAGAAACTTCCTGATGCCGGTGAACTTACTATCGAGACAACTGAACAATTATCTGTTGCTGTTGGAGTGAAATTCACTATGGCGCCGCATTGTCCTGCATCATTATTAACTGTAATATCTGATGGACAGCTTACTACTGGATCTTCAGTGTCATTTACAGTTACATCAAAATTGCAAACATCGGTATTGCCCGCTGCATCTGTAGCCGTTACTGTTACTGTTGTTGTACCCACAGCAAAGAAACTTCCTGAAGCCGGTGAACTTACTATCGAGGCAACTGAACAATTATCTGTTGCTGTTGGAGTGAAATTCACTATGGCACCACATTGTCCTGCTTCATTACTTACTGTAATATCTGATGGACAGCTTACCACTGGATCTTCAGTGTCATTTACAGTTACATCAAAATTGCAAACATCGGTATTGCCCGCTGCATCTGTAGCCGTTACTGTTACTGTTGTTGTACCCACAGCAAAGAAACTTCCTGAAGCCGGTGAACTTACTATCGAGACAACTGAACAATTATCTGTAGCTGTTGGTGTGAAATTCACAATGGCACCACATTGTCCTGCATCATTATTAACTGTAATATCTGATGGACAGCTTACCACTGGATCTTCAGTGTCATTTACAGTTACATCAAAATTGCAAACATCGGTATTGCCCGCTGCATCCGTTGCTGTAACTGTTACTTGGGTTGTACCCACAGCAAAGAAACTTCCTGAAGCCGGTGAACTTACTATCGAGACAACTGAACAATTATCTGTAGCTGTTGGTGTGAAATTCACAATGGCACCACATTGTCCTGCATCATTATTAACTGTAATATCTGATGGACAGCTTACCACTGGATCTTCAGTGTCATTTACAGTTACATCAAAATTGCAAACATCGGTATTGCCCGCTGCATCCGTTGCTGTAACTGTTACTTGGGTTGTACCCACAGCAAAGAAACTTCCTGAAGCCGGTGAACTTACTATCGAGACAACTGAACAATTATCTGTAGCTGTTGGTGTGAAATTCACAATGGCACCACATTGTCCTGCATCATTATTAACTGTAATATCTGATGGACAGCTTACCACTGGATCTTCAGTGTCATTTACAGTTACATCAAAATTGCAAACATCGGTATTGCCCGCTGCATCTGTAGCCGTTACTGTTACTGTTGTTGTACCCACAGCAAAGAAACTTCCTGAAGCCGGTGAACTTACTATCGAGACAACTGAACAATTATCTGTAGCTGTTGGTGTGAAATTCACTATGGCACCACATTGTCCTGCTTCATTGCTTACTATGATATCTGATGGACAGCTTACCACTGGATCTTCAGTGTCATTTACAGTTACATCAAAATTGCAAACATTGGTATTGCCCGCTGCATCGGTGGCTGTAACTGTTACTTGGGTTGTACCCACAGCAAAGAAACTTCCTGAAGCCGGTGAACTTACTATCGAGACAACTGAACAATTATCTGTAGCTGTTGGTGTGAAATTCACAATGGCACCACATTGTCCTGCATCATTATTAACTGTAATATCTGATGGACAGCTTACCACTGGATCTTCAGTGTCATTTACAGTTACATCAAAATTGCAAACATTGGTATTGCCCGCTGCATCTGTAGCCGTTACTGTTACTGTTGTTGTACCCACAGCAAAGAAACTTCCTGAAGCCGGTGAACTTACTATCGAGACAACTGAACAATTATCTGTAGCTGTTGGTGTGAAATTCACAATGGCACCACATTGTCCTGCATCATTATTAACTG
>NZ_JBHSGP010000008.1:0-323090 GCF_042654525.1 Geojedonia litorea | reverse complement strand
CTTACAGGAACAATCCCGGCTGGTGCTACAAACCAAGATTTGTGTTTTAGTGACATCCCGGCTGGCCCTTCTGAAGCAGATATCGCTGCACAATACACAGATAACTGTGGTGGTGCTATTACAGTAGTTAAAACAGGAACACCTTCTGGTGATGACTGTTCATGGACTGTAACTTATAACTATACCATTAAAGATAAGTGTAATAACTTCGCTACTACGGTTGATATTACTTATAGCGGTGGTGATAAAACTAATCCTATTATAGACAACACAAATATCGCAAACATCGAAATTGAATGTGGTATTTCAGATCCCAATGCATTAGAAGATTGGTTAATGGCCAATGCCGGTGCCACGGCTACAGATAACTGTGGATTAGTAACCTGGTCTAATGATTATGGTCAAGACAACACAGTAAAATGTGATGATGGTGCCATAACTGTGACATTTACTGCTGAAGATGCTTGTGGAAATAAAAGTACAACAACAGCAACTTATTTAATAAAAGATACAGAAAAACCAATAATTCAAACCCCAGCTGCTGATCAAACAGTAGAATGTGATGGTGCTGGCAACGTTCAAGAATTTAATACATGGTTAAATTCTAACGCAGGTGCAATTGCTTATGATGAATGTTCTGCTATTGCGTGGTCAAACAATTATGTCGAATTAAATGATAGTTGTGGTTTTACAGGAAGTGTAATTGTAGTATTTACTGCTACTGATGCTTGTGGTAATTTTATTACTACAAGTGCACAATTTGAAATTAAAGATAATATCAAACCAACATTTACAGTGCCTGCATCTATAGAAATATTTACAGATGCTGATTGTAACTACGATGCTAGTCCTTCAATTACCGGTGATGTAACTGACGAAGGAGATATTTGTTCTACAGATATTCAAGCTACTTATCAAGACGTAGTAACTCCTGGAGCATGTGAAGGTAGTTTTGTGATAACAAGAACTTGGTCACTGTCAGATGAATGTGGAAACAACGCCACCAATCAAGTACAAACCATTACGGTTACTGATAACACAGCACCAACATTTACAGCTCCTGCATCTATTGAAATATTCACTGATGCCGATTGTAACTATGATGCTTCTATTGCCATGACTGGTGATGTGACTGATGAAAATGATAACTGTTCTACAGGTATTCAAGCAACATATCAAGATGAAGTAACGCCTGGAGCATGTGAAGGTAGTTTTGTAATCACTAGAACATGGTCATTAGTTGACAACTGTAATAACGCGGCTCAAGATCAAGTACAAACCATTACGGTTACTGATAACACAGCGCCAACATTTACAGCGCCTGCATCTATTGAAATATTCACTGATGCCGATTGTAACTATGATTCTTCTATTGCTATCACTGGTGATGTGACTGATGAAAATGATAACTGTTCTACAGGTATTCAAGCAACATATCAAGATGAAGTAACGCCTGGAGCATGTGAAGGTAGTTTTGTAATTACTAGAACATGGTCATTAGTTGACAACTGTAATAACGCGGCTCAAGATCAAGTACAAACCATTACGGTTANACAGCTCCTGCATCTATTGAAATATTCACTGATGCCGATTGTAACTATGATGCTTCTATTGCTATCACTGGTGATGTGACTGATGAAAATGATAACTGTTCTACTGGTATTCAAGCAACATATCAAGACGAAGTAACGCCTGGAGCATGTGAAGGTAGTTTTGTAATTACTAGAACATGGTCATTAGTTGACAACTGTAATAACGCGGCTGAAGATCAAGTACAAATTATTACAGTATCTGATAACACGGCACCAACATTTACAGCTCCTGCATCTATTGAAATATTCACTGATGCCGATTGTAACTATGATGCTTCTATTGCTATCACTGGTGATGTGACTGATGAAAATGATAACTGTTCTACTGGTATTCAAGCAACATATCAAGATGAAGTAACTCCTGGAGCATGTGAAGGTAGTTTTGTAATTACTAGAACATGGTCATTAGTTGACAACTGTAATAACGCGGCTGCAGATCAAGTACAAACCATTACGGTTACTGATAACACAGCGCCAACATTTACAGCGCCTGCTTCTATTGAAATATTCACTGATGCCGATTGTAACTATGATGCTTCTATTGCTATCACTGGTGATGTGACTGATGAAAATGATAACTGTTCTACAGGTATTCAAGCTACTTATCAAGACGAAGTAACGCCTGGAGCATGTGAAGGTAGTTTTGTAATCACTAGAACATGGTCATTAGTTGACAACTGTAATAACGCGGCTCAAGATCAAGTACAAACCATTACGGTTACTGATAACACAGCACCAACATTTACAGCGCCTGCTTCTATTGAAATATTCACTGATGCCGATTGTAACTATGATGCTTCTATTGCCATGACTGGTGATGTGACTGATGAAAATGATAACTGTTCTACAGGTATTCAAGCTACTTATCAAGACGAAGTAACGCCTGGAGCATGTGAAGGTAGTTTTGTAATTACTAGAACATGGTCATTAGTTGACAACTGTAATAACGCGGCTCAAGATCAAGTACAAACCATTACGGTTACTGATAACACAGCGCCAACATTTACAGCCCCTGCTTCTATTGAAATATTTACCGCTGCTGATTGTGGCTATGATATTTCAGTTGGAAGTACTGGAGATGTGACGGATGAAAATGATAATTGTTCTACAGGTATTCAAGCTACTTATCAAGATGAAGTAACGCCTGGAGCATGTGAAGGTAGTTTTGTAATCACTAGAACATGGTCATTAGTCGACAACTGTAATAATACGGCTGCAGATCAAGTACAAATTATTACAGTATCTGATAACACAGCGCCTACATTTACGGCACCTGTATCTATTGAAATATTTACCGATGCTGATTGTAACTATGATATTTCAGTTGGAAGTACTGGAGATGTGACGGATGAAAATGATAACTGTTCTACAGGTATTCAAGCTACTTATGTAGATAGTGAACCTACACCTGGAACATGTGAAGGTAGTTTTGTAATCACTAGAACATGGTCATTAGTTGATAACTGTAATAATGCGGCTGAAGATCAAGTACAAACCATTACAATAACTGACAATACCGCACCCGAATTAGTGACAGAATTAAATAGAAATATTTCAGTAACTTGTGATAACATTCCTGAAGTACCGCAATTAAATTTCCAAGACAATTGTTCTGCAGAAGTAACAGTTGCATTTAATGAGTCATCAACGAATTCTGGAAATGCTTCTAACTATGTCATAACAAGAAATTGGACGGTGACTGATGGATGTAACAATGAGGCTACAATTACACAAAGTATAAACGTAACTGTTTCAGATGTTACAGCAAATGATGCAGCATTATGTATTACTGAAGATTTCGATTTAGATTTATTTACACTTTTAAATGGAGTTAATGATACTAGCGGCACTTGGACTGTAGTTGAAGGAAATGCTACAATTAATGGTAGTTTATTCAATCCAACAACATTACTTGATGGAAATGGTAGTTATACAGATAGTCAATTAGGAGTGTATACTTTTAGATACGAAAGTTCTCAAAATTCAACCTGTCCTACTGAAGTAGAAGTTTCAATTACCATCAATGATGAATGTGTTGTACTTCCATGTGGTGCAGAGGATGTCATAATTTCTAAAGCCGTAACGCCTAACGGAGATAATATTAATGATTTCTTTGGTGTTACTGGTGTTGAATCATGCGGATTTGTTATAGAATTGCAAATCTTTAACCGTTGGGGAGCTAAAATCTATGAGAACTTCAACTACCAAAATGACTGGTATGGTACATCGTCTAAATCTTCTTTTGGAAATTCAAACACAGTACCAACCGGAACATATTATTACATAATAAACTTAAAAAATAGTGGATTAAAACCTTTTGCAGGGCCAATCTACGTAGGAACCAAATAAATTTTAACCTATGAAGTTAATAAAGTTTAACATAATCGCTTTTATACTGTTCAGTTGCTGGACAGGAGTTGCTCAGCAACTCCCACAGTTTACGCAGTATATGTTTAATACCGTTTCTATTAACCCAGCATATGCGGGAAGTAGAGAAACATTGAGTATTGTTGGTTTGCACAGAAGTCAATGGGTTGGACTTGAAGGAGCACCTACCACACAAACGCTGTCTATACATACTCCAATGCGAAATGAAAAGGTAGGTTTAGGATTAACATTCATTAATGATGAATTAGGCTATCAAAATTTTTCATATCTGTATGGAGACTTTAGCTATACTATACAAACTGGAGCTAACACTAAATTAGCATTTGGTATAAAAGCTGGCTTTACAAGTTATAGTCTTGACCCTGAATTTCGGCAGTCCCAATCTAACGACCCTGTAATCTATGGTTATCAAGATCGTTGGAAACCTAACATTGGTGCTGGTATATACTGGCATAGTGAACGATGGTATTTAGGTTTATCTTCACCTCGAATCTTAAATACAGATTATGTTGGAGATGATGACTTTGAAGCACTTGAACGCCAAAGTTATTACCTTACTGGTGGATATGTGTTTGATTTAGGAGAAAATGTTAAATTTAAACCAGCTGCCTTATTGAAGGCTACTAACGGTGCTCCATTATCATTTGATGTTACGGCAAACTTCCTATTTAATGAAGTGTTCTGGATTGGAGCTGGATATAGAGTGGATGAAAGAGCTGGAGCTCTAGGTGGTATTGCAGATTTCCAAATCTCTAAACAATTACGTATAGGCTATGCTTACGAATATCCATTTTCTGATTTAAGACCCTATACTAGTGGTACTCATGAAGTACTCTTAATGTTCGAGTTATTTAATGTTAAACGTGTTAAATCGCCAAGATACTTCTAAAAAAATTACATTATGAAAGCAAAAATAACCCTATTAATTATTGCTCTTGGTACTACTTTTATGTTTGCTCAAAAGCAGGAAGTAAAATTAGCAGATAAGTTCTTTAAGGATTTCGCTTATTTAAAAGCTTCAGAATTTTATAAGAACGCTGTTAAATTAGGTGATAGTAGCAAACACGTCTTAACAAGACTTGGTGATTGTTATTATAATAATTCAAATGCTGATAAATCAGCTACCTGGTATGCTGAAGCCATAAAACACCATGAATCTGATTTAGAGCCAGAGTACATCTATAAATATTCACAGGCCTTAAGAAGTCAGGGAAATTATGAAGAAGCCATTGTTTGGTTAGAAAAGTATAGAGCTTTGAATCCTGATGACAATAGAATTGCCGGTTTGGATTATGATAATTTAGCTTTATATGAAAAATTAGCCAATGACGACAAAGTCTATGTAACAGTTGAAGGACTAGAGATTAACTCAAAATATTCAGATTTTGGAGCTTATGAAAAAGATGGCAAACTCTATTTTTCGTCTTCAAGAAACACCAAAAGCAAAGTGTATGACTGGAATGGTGAACCCTTTTTGGATCTGTATGAATCACCTATTACAGAAAAAGATGGAAAAAACACGTTTGGAAAAGTAAAAACCATTGATGCTTCTGGTATCAATTCAGATTATCACGAAGCTAATATTGCCATTACCAAGGACGGTAAAACTATTTATTTTACTAGAGATAACGTTAGTAAACGAAATCAATTAAAAACAGATCGTCAAGGTACAGCCCATTTAAAAATTTATAAGGCGACTCTAAAAGATAGCACTTGGAAAGATATTGTTGAGTTACCATTTAACGGTAAATTGTTTTCAACTGGGCACCCAGCCTTAAGTCCAGATGACAAAACTTTGTACTTTGTTTCTGATCGTGAAGGAGGGTTTGGAAATACTGATATTTACGGTGTTGAAATTATCGATGCTGATAATAATGAATATGGTATTCCCGTGAATCTTGGACCAACTATCAATACTACAGGTAGAGAAATGTTTCCATTCGTAGCAAAAGATAGCGTGTTCTACTTTTCATCTGATAGTAATATCAATTTAGGGTTTCTGGATATCTTCAAATCCAATATCTTGAAAGATGCCGAAGCCCAAACTGAAAATTTAGGGGCACCATTTAATTCCGGTTATGACGATTTTGGTTTCTTTGTGAATTCTGATACCGAAATTGGATATTTCTCCTCCAATCGCCCTGGTGGTGCCGGTAGTGACGATTTATACCAGTTTATTGGTTGCTCGCAAATGGTTAGAGGCGTAGTTAGAGATAGTATATCAAAAGAACCTATTGCAATGGCAACGGTTAAATTGATAAATAAAAATGGTAAAGTTATAGATACGCTAAGCACAAACACTAAAGGCGAATATTCTTTTAAAATAAAATGTGCTACTCCGTACACTATTTTAGCAGAAAAGCCAGATTTCAAAAACAATCATCAAGATATAATTTCAGGAGATGAAAATGGAGATCAGAACATGCTCGATATAGAATTAGTACCATTGATTAGAGATAATCAAATCGTAATCAACCCTATTTTCTTTGATTTTGATAAATGGAATATTAGGACTGATGCCCAATATGAATTGGAAAATATTGTAGATGTGATGCGTGCTCACCCAAATATGGTGATTAAGATTGAATCTCATACCGATAGTAGAGGTAGCGACCGCTATAATATGAAATTATCTGATCGTAGAGCAAAATCTACACAAGAGTATTTATTATCACGTGGCATTGCTCCAGAACGTATTGAAAGCGCAATTGGTTATGGTGAGACTCAATTATTAAATGAGTGTGCCAACGGTGTGAAATGTACAGAAGAAGAGCATCAATTAAATAGACGTTCCTATTTTTATATATTGAAGGATTAGACTATACTTCATAAGATTTAAAAAAGGCAGACCATTTTGGTCTGCCTTTTTTTATTTATTATAATCCAACCTTGAGTCAGGTTTCAGAAAATGATCCCTTCTTTTTTCTATTATTATAAGACATAAATTAGCTTATAGCCTCTTTATTCAGAAGACTCGGTTTCATTTTTATTTAAGATGGTTTAATTACACCATTTAAGAAAAAAACCAAAATTCTTATTATTTAATATAATTTAGCCTGTTCCTATGCTTAAATAGTTAAATAGCTTATTCTATTTAATTATAAGGTTAAAAGCTGTTTTAAAGATTATAGAAATCTATAAGTTGGGGGGAGAGTTGTTTACTTAATGTATGCAAATTGCGATCTACATGCAATAGAATTAAAGGGGTTATAGCCATTTAACACAAGTAATTTGAATAATATCTCATAGTAATAAAAAAACGCCACAGACTTCTCTGTGACGCTTCATAACTAACTATTAAATTAACTGATATAAAGACTTATTTGTTTTATCTCTTAATAAAAATATTGGTGTAATACCATTTGCCTTCAGCATTTTGTTCCGCTGAAACTTCAAAATCGGTAAAATCACCCTCTATATTAGCTCTATGCGCATCACTATTAATCCAAGCGTTTACAACCGATTGTGCGCTGCTGTAAGCATATGCTACATTCTCTGACACACGAGTGGCCTTGGCATTTTGTTCTAAACTTAATTTTCTTTGAAAGAAGTTGTCATGATTAACTCGATTAATCTCAACCATATAATCTGTATGTGAAAATGCAACTGATTTAACCACATTAAGGTTGTTTAAAGCAGAAAGACCTTTAGAAATTCTATATTGGTTAATTCGTTCTAAAATTTCAATTTCAATTTCTTTAGGTGCTGGAGCTTCAATTAAGGCAATGTTATTGATATTGTCTTCTGGAAATTCTTCAGTAGAACATGAAGAAAACGTCATCAGACCCAATAATGCCAAAAATGGCAGTACAGTAGTTGCTTTCATAAGAGGTTAATTTAGATTTGGTGTTATAAAATTAGAAGACTACCACATCTAAACTGTTAAGGAAATGTTAAAATCGATAAACTACATACACTTTATCGTTTTTTCATGTAAATCATCGATGAAATACACAATTTAAAGTACAAAAACGGTATTACATCGATATAAAAATGCATTTTATCGAAAAACTTAAGGAGTGAAATTCTATGAAATAATAAAAAACTTAAGGAGAAAGTCTACTAATTACCCAACTGTGATTCCCCTCTAATTTATATTGTATTCTATCATGTAATCGATTGGCCCTTCCTTGCCAAAATTCAAATTCAACAGGTTTTACAATATATCCTCCCCAATTGTTAGGTCTAGGGATTTCTTTACCTTCAAATGATGCCTCTAACGATTTTAATTTAGTCTCCAAAATCGCTCTATTAGCTATTGGTTCACTTTGATTTGAAGCGAGAGCTCCTAATTGACTACCTCTAGGTCTAGATTCAAAATAGCCGTCACTTAAGTTTTCTTCGATTTTTTCCGCGTTACCTTTAATAATAATTTGGCGTTCTGCTCCATTCCAGAAAAAGGAAAGACATACTTTTGGATTTACCTTAATGGCCCTACCTTTTTCGCTATTATAATTAGTATAAAAAATAAAACCTTCAAAAGTGAATTTTTTCAGTAGCACTACCCTACTTTTTGGATACCCGTCTGCACCAATTGTTGCAATGTTCATAGCATTAGACTCGATCTCGGGAAAAAAATGATCGATTTCATGAAACCATTTTTGAAATAATTCCATAGGGTTTTCAGGAACGTTTTTTTTCAAAAGCTCTCCTTTTTCATATGATTTTCTATAATTGCTTAAGTCTGTATCCATTACACTATTTTAAAGGGTTTTGCTTGGTTTTAATTTTTATAACCAATCAATTTCATATAAATTTAATACTTATTTGGGTTTATGAATTCTACTTTGAAAAAAAGTTTTACAAAGAAAAGTTCAAATCTTGATTTAACTTGGAGAAAGCATTAGAAAAGGATTAAACTAGAATAATGATTTAATGAAATTTAATTAAAACTCGAACAACTTACCATCTTCAGCCAATTCTACATTATCGAAAATTGTTTGTGCTTCTGTTCTAAAGCATTCTAAATCGTTATAACGGGTTGAATAGTGACCAAGTATTAATGTGCCTATTTCTGCCCTTTTTGCAATCTCAGCGGCTTGTATTGCAGTACTGTGCTTAGTAGGCTCTGCTAAATGTTTGTGTTGCTCTAAAAACGTAGATTCATGATACAAAACATCTACGCCTTTTATAATTGGCACTATGGTTTCATTATAAGCTGTATCGCTACAAAAAGCATAGCTTTTAGGTTTTCGCCCTGGTTTAGTTACGGAGTGGTTTTCAACTAGTTCTCCTTTATTGTCAACAATATCAAAACCTTGTTTGAGTTTTCTGTAATAAGCAACATCAATATCCCTATTCAAAATAGCGTTCATGTCCAATTTACGGTCCCTATCTTTTTCTTTAAACATAAAACCATTGGTATAAACACGATGATCTAATGGAATAGTATAAACTTCAACTTTATCATCTTCAAAAATCAATTCTGAAGTATTGGAGTCTAATTCATGAAAAATCAATTTATAATTAGTCCATGAATCTGCCAATTTCATTTGTAGTGTAATAACTTCTTTTAGTCCTTTAGGGCAATAAATATGTAAATCTGCTTCTCGGGTTAGTAACCTAAAGGTTGATATGAGACCCACAAGACCAAAATAATGGTCACCATGCATATGTGAAATAAATATGTGCTTTATTCGAACAAATTTTATTTTATGACGCCGTAGTTCAACTTGAGTGCCTTCACCACAATCAATTAAAAACATATGGTTTCTAATTTCCAAAACCTGTGCCGTAGGATTTGTATTGGTACGTGGGGTAGCACTGTGGCAACCTAAAATACTTAATTTCATGTGTTTAAGTTGTGATTTAAATAATCATCAACTGAATACTTTCGCTTAAATGTAAACGCAAATGGTGTTTCGCCATGAGTATTAACATATTCTAATCGGTGTTTAGCCTCTTCAAGAGTTGGGATATGATCTTGTTTCACATACCAACATACCATATGCATACTGTCTATTTTCGAAAACCATTCTTTTCGTCTTGCAAAAATCTCAACATGATCAGACTTATATGTAAAGTTGAACAAATCATCTATACTTTTCCATACCGACATATTAATTACAAGGGAATTGTCTCCAAATACAGTTTCAGCCACGGTGTCATCATCATCGCTTTCTAAGCGCCAAACAAAACCCAGACTAGATTCGGCTAAAGTATTAATACGATCTAAATTGTTAACAAAATCGGCCATTATGGGATCCTCCATAGGCGCCAAGGTTTTAGCAATATTTACTTGAGCTAAATGATACATCAAAACCCTAAATCACGTTCCATTTCTTCCATTTCAATAATGTCATAGGCTTCTTGCATGGTAGGTACCACAACTATTTCATCTGGCATTTCGTCAAGATTGACTTGATCAGTAACAATAACAAATGAATGTTTGCTTTTACGATGGGTATTTGAAATTTGTAAAAATTCCACAATTTGCTCTACAGGAATTTTATTCAAACTTGTTAAGCAAACAATGACGTTATCATTTTTAAAACGTTCATAAAGTACTTCGAGTTTTTTTACGAGTTCTACAATCGAAGATTTCTCTTGTGTAATAATGGTTGTTGTTCCGTCTGTATCAAAAATCATAATACTTAATGTTTAATTTTAGAAGCTAATAAATATATAACTGCCATCCTAATAGCCACACCGTTTTGAACTTGTTCCAAAATTATAGCTTGTTTAGAATCGGCCACATCACTCGTGATTTCCACACCACGATTTATAGGTCCTGGGTGCATTATGGTAATTTCTTTATCTAAAGAATCTAGCAAGGCTTTAGAAACTCCATACTGCTGTGTATATTCTCTGGTTGAAGGGAAATAACTAATTTCCATACGTTCATTTTGTACGCGCAACATATTTGCTACATCACACCAATTCAATGCTTTACGTAAACTTGTTTCAACTTTTACTCCAAGTTTATCAATGTACTTAGGTATCAAGGTTTTTGGTCCACAGACCATCACATTTGCACCCTGTAATTGCAAAGCAAAAATATTGGAAAGCGCCACTCTACTATGAAGAATGTCACCTACAATTACTACATTTTTTCCTTTTACACTTCCCAAACGCTCACGAATTGAATAAGTATCCAAAAGGGCTTGTGTGGGATGTTCATGTGCCCCGTCACCGGCATTAATAATACTTGCGTTCACATGTTGCGAAAGAAACATGCCTGCACCAGCGTTAGGATGGCGCATAACTACCATATCCACCTTCATGGACAGGATATTGTTAACCGTATCTATAAGTGTTTCTCCTTTTTTAACTGAAGATTGTGATGCCGAAAAGTTAATAACATCGGCCGATAATCGTTTTTCGGCTAATTCAAAAGATAGCTTTGTTCGTGTAGAATTCTCAAAAAATAAATTTGCAATGGTAATATCTCTTAGCGATGGTACTTTTTTAATCGGACGATTGATGACTTCTTTAAAATGATCTGCCGTTTCGAAAATAAGTTGAATATCTTTTTGATTAAGATATTTGATTCCTAGTAAGTGATTGACACTTAATTCGCTCATAGATTTATTTGTTAATTAAATATACCACATCTTCACCTCCATGCTCTTTCCAATTCACCTTCACTTTTTCCTCATTGATGGCATCTACTTGTCTGCCTCTATAATTTGGTTGTATTGGTAAATGCCTGCTAAATCGTCTATCAATTAAGGTGAGAAGCTCTATTTCGTTTGGACGCCCAAAGGATTGAATGGCCGTAAGAGCCGCTCTAATACTTCTTCCTGTATAAAGAACATCGTCAATAAACACGATGTTTTTATCTTCAACTAGAAAGTCAATTTCTGTGGTATTGGCTTCCAAAGGTTTATCTCCTCTTCTAAAATCATCTCTAAAAAAAGTGATGTCCAATTGCCCAAGTTTTACACTTTTGATTTTATAGTCTTCACGCAACATTTGGGCTAAACGCTTAGCCAAATATGTTCCTCTTGGCTGTATTCCAATAAGAACAGTGTTTTCAAAATTATTATGATTTTCAATAAGTTGACAAGCCAATCGATGAAGAATGATGTTTACCTCTTTAGAATTAAGCAACACTTTTTGACTCATAAGGTTTCCAAACGTATTTGGTTGACAAAGTTAAGCTAAAAAATTAGGGTTTGCAATGGTTTTATATATCAATAAAAAAAGCCTCTCAAAAATAAGAGGCTCCGATATATTTACTATATTATTATCTCTTTACAAACTTCAAAGCATTTTGGCTTACTCCATTTGAAAGTACTAATACATAAAGTCCTTGTTTTATAAGTGAGATATTTATTTGTGATAAAGGTTCATCATGTTCATCACTCGTAATTAATTTCCCTGTCAAATTATATATTTGAAAGAATTTATACGTATTGTTATTCATGATTTTAAGCTCACTCTCACGAACCAATAGTGAAAATTTTGAATAGTTATTTTCATCAATTGCTAGAGTGCCATCAAACTCACTAGTCATTTCTATTGTGGTATTATTAAATAACGTTTGCAAAGCTGTTCCTGTTAATCCGCTTGGCTTGTAAACACGTAAATAAAACTCATCTCCATCATTTATATTAGATGTAATTTCATAACTAAAACTTCCACCAGGAGGTGTTATTGGAGGAGCTCCAGCAATAACATTATAAGATCCGCAAAATACCTCCTCTAAATTATTCGTATCGCCATTAGGCGCCCTTAAAATTTGATAATTAACTGTAGTAACTACAGCTACAGAAGTCTCCATAGAGAGAATTATCTTATTATCTCCTGTTGATATAGTATTAAAATAAAAGGCATCATCGGTTTCAGATCCACAATTAGGAGCTCCAATTGTTGATGCTGTTGAAGTTGCAACATCAGATGCTAAAACCGGGTTATTATCTACACATAAAATAGCAGTATTTAGTTCATCTCCATCTTGAGCAAAAATGAACATGGTAAAACTAATAAAAGAAAGTAAAAAAGTAATTTTTTTCATAATTTAAGATTTAGGGTTAATAAAAAAACTAATTATATCTTGTGAGGCAGGTTAGTTTTTATAATTCAAGAACTCTGATCGAATTATGAAAATATTATTCTTTAAGTTTTATGCCATTTAATGTTAATTATTTAATCATAATATAACATACCTAAATATATTTAATTCATTGCTTTATAATATATATTTTTTAATGTATTACCCCAACTTTATTCAGCTAAAATCTATAAAATACATTATTTTTTAACATTTTATAAGGGCCTCAATTCCAAAATCTTATAAATTAACATGACGAAAGAAACTAATATATTTGAAAAAAAAAGCCTTCAAAAAATTGAAGGCTTTTTCTATGAATATTAAAAAAGATTACTTTTTAGCTTTCTTTTCCATTTTATCTTTAAGTGCTTGTAACTGATCGTTAGCATCACCTAAAGTTGGTTTTGCTTCTGCAGCTTGCGCTTCTGCTTTTGCAGCAGCAGCTTTTACATTAGCTATTTCCTCTTCTTTAAAGATCGCTGTATGAGATGCAACTACACGTTTAAATTCTTTATTGAATTCAATAATTTTAAACTCTGCAGAATCTCCTTTTTTAAGTTTCTTACCATCTTCTTTTTCTAAATGACGTGCAGGTACGAAAGCAACGATATCTTCGTTAAACTCAATAGTTGCACCTTTATCTACCAATTCAGAAATTTCAGCGGTGTGAACAGTTCCTAATGCAAATTCAGTTTCGTATTTGTCCCAAGGATTATCTGTAGTTTGTTTGTGACCTAAACTTAATTTACGTCCTTCTACATCTAATTCTAAAACTACAACGTCTAAATTGTCACCTACATTACAGAACTCACTTGGATGCTTTATTTTCTTAGTCCAAGATAAATCAGAGATATAAATTAATCCGTCAATACCTTCTTCCAATTCAACAAATACACCAAAGTTTGTAAAGTTTCGTACAATACCTGTGTGGTTTGATCCAACTGGGTATTTAGTAGTAATGTCAGTCCATGGATCTGGAGTTAATTGCTTAATACCAAGAGACATTTTACGATCTTCTCTATCTAATGTTAAGATAACAGCTTCGATTTCATCTCCAACGTTAACAAAATCTTGAGCTGAACGTAAATGCGTTGACCAAGACATTTCACTTACGTGAACTAATCCTTCAACACCATCAACTACTTCAATAAATGCACCGTAATCTGCAATAACAACTACTTTGCCTTTTACTTTGTCACCAACTTTAACATCGTCAGCTAAAGCTTCCCAAGGATGCTTGCTTAATTGCTTCAATCCTAATTGGATTCTTGATTTATCTTCATCAAAATCAAGGATTACAACGTTTAATTTTTGGTCTAATTCTACAATTTCATTTGGATGGTTGATACGAGACCAAGACAAGTCTGTGATATGAATTAATCCATCAACACCACCTAAATCAATAAAGACACCGTAAGAAGTTATGTTTTTAACAACACCTTCTAATACTTGACCTTTTTCTAATTGACCAATGATTTCTTTTTTCTGTTCTTCAATATCAGCCTCAATAAGTGCTTTATGAGACACTACAATGTTTTTGAACTCATGGTTGATTTTCACAACTTTAAATTCCATTGTTTTGTTTACATACTGATCGTAATCTCTAATTGGTTTTACATCAATTTGAGAACCTGGTAAGAACGCTTCAATTCCAAAAACGTCAACGATCATACCACCTTTAGTTCTGCATTTTACAAAACCGTTTACAATTTCACCTGTATCATGTGCATTGTTTACACGATCCCATGCTTTGATAACACGAGCTTTACGGTGAGATAACACCAATTGCCCTGTAGCATCTTCACGTACATCAATTAATACTTCTACTTTGTCACCAACTTTTAAATTTGGGTTGTAACGAAACTCATTAAGTGAAACTACACCTTCAGATTTTGCATTGATGTCGATAATAGCATCACGATCTGTAATATGAATAACTTCACCTTCAACAACTTCGTCATCTAAAGTGTCCACAAAATTTTCGGATACTAATTTTTCAAACTCTTTTAATTGTTTGTCATCCACTTGGTCAATTCCTTCTTCGTAATTGTGCCAGTTGAATTCTTTTAAGAATTTGTCAGGGTTTGCTTGAGCTGCAGATACTTCTGTAGCTTCAACAGTTTCTACTGTTTCGTTAGTTTCAACAGCTTCTACTGTTTCTACTGCTTCAGTTGCTTCAACTTCAGCTTGTTTTGCTTTTTCAGCCATATGCTGATAATTAATTTGTATTCTGTTTGTCTAGGAAAATTTTACACGAATAACAGACAGAAGTGTTATTTTTAGTTTTCTATTGATCCTTTTATCTTTCCTATGCTTCGCTAAAAGGAGTGCAAAAATACAATTTAATTAATACAAAACAAAAAAAAGTTAAACATCCTAACTCTTTGACAATGAGTAAAATTAATTGTTGAAAAGTACTGTTTGAAAGTCTTTACATTTTTATAGGAAATAGATATATTTACTTCATAACCCAAAAAAAAGAAAATACCATGGTTAAGGCTAAATATCAAAGTGTACTAGATTTAGGACAAGAATTAAACATTCAAAATGGTGATGTCCAAGAAGAAAATGGCATTTTGAAAATAAAAGGAACTGCTAAAACGCAATATGAAAAAAATATCCTTTGGGATAAAATTAAAACTATTGGCGGTGATAGCCCAAAAGATATTAAAGCAGATATTAAAGTTGAGGATGAGTCTGTTTATCACAGGCACACCGTAAAATCTGGTGAAACTTTAGGAAAAATTGCAAAGCATTATTATGGAGACGCCATGAAGTATCACAAAATTTTTCAAGCTAACAGTGATATTCTTAAAAACCCAGATTTAATTTATCCTGATCAGGAACTTATCATACCAAATTTGTAATACATATTGCAACAGAAAAGCGACATTAAGTCGCTTTTTTATTTTTCATATCTATAGCAGCCTTTGCCAACTTAAATACAGTTTGAAATTGCTGCTCTAAACTCAAATTAGAATTATCAATCTCAATTGCGTCATGTGCCTTTATTAAAGGAGAGTCTTCCCTTGTGGAATCTAAATAATCTCTAGACTTTACATTTTCCAAAACATCATCATAGTTTATATCTTCACCTTTGTTTAAAAGCTCCTTGTAACGACGCTCTGCCCTAGTGTCTGGTGAGGCTGTCATAAAAACCTTTAATTCAGCATCTGGAAAGACTACAGTGCCAATATCACGACCATCCATTACCACACCTTTATTCTTTCCTAATTGTTGCTGCTGTTTGACTAATTGCTGTCGTACCTCTGAAACTGCGGCGATCTGACTTACAAATTGAGAAACTTCAAGGGATCTAACGGTGTTTTCAACATTTGCTCCGTTTAAATACACTTCTGCGTATCCTAATGCTTCATTAAATTGAAACGAAACTTCTACTTTGTCAAGTAGACTAATCAATTCATTCTTATTGAAGTGATGCTCTGAAATTAAATTATTCTGCATAGAAAATAAAGTGACAGCTCTATACATGGCACCAGTATCAACATATACATATCCTAATGCCTTGGCTAATTGTTTAGCAACCGTACTTTTACCGGTTGAAGAGTAACCATCAATGGCTATGGTAATTTTATTCATTCTATTGTAAATCTAACTGTAGGCCAAAAAAACCGGCATTTGAAGCACTTGAGTACCTGGCATGGGTATAACTAAAGCGCATTTTATTTAATTTTAATCCTATTCCCACTGATAATCCTGAAAAATTACGTTGTTCTAAAATTCTTAATTCTTCTGACCGTCTAAAGTTAAAACCTAATCTTACATTAAAGCCTTTTTCTGGAAATAATTCTGCCCCAATGATTGTGTGTCGAAATATTTCATTTACAAATCCCACTTTTTCCTGTGTTTGGTTGCCATTTAAATCAGTTGTAGCTCTTGCGGGGTTTGATACCCCAATTGGCCATTTTTGTAAATTCTCAAATGTTAAATGCCAGCGAATAGGAACGTTTTCTAAAGTTTGTGACAGTCCCACATTGACCTCTAAAGGTAATTTTTCATTAGTTCCTGCATAGGTTACAAATTGCGCTCCTAAATTTCTAACTGTTAAAGCTGCTTGAAATCCTGATCGACCATCAATATATGTCAGACCTAAATCTAAGGCACCTCCAATGGAATTATATTGCTCCAATTTTGATGTAATGAGCTTTACATTAAAGCCACCATAAAAATCTGATCTCCCTAATTGTTTAGCATATCCTACAGATAGTGCGGCTTCATTACCAGTAAATGATCCTGTTGAATTACCGTCGAGATCATAGCCATCAAAACTTCCATAATTAATATAAGTCATTCCAATATGAAAGGTTTGCACTCTTCTATCCCAAGTGTAAGCATACGCTGCCGTGCCATAACTTATCCCACCAAGATAGCTGGAATAATTCAATGCCAACTGATTGTCCATTTCAACATTAATAGAAGCAGGGTTGTACAGTCCAGCTGTAACGTCGTAGTCGTAATTTGTGACTACCTTTCCTCCTAACGCAGCCTGTCGCGGTGAAGACACTAAATTCAAAAATTGATATGTGGATTCACCACCTAATTGCGCAAAAGCCAATGTAGTTAATGTCAAACAAATAATGGTGGCAATCCTCTTTAGCATAAGTTTGCAAAGTAAATAAATCTATCTTAAAACGAGGGTATCGGTGTTTTATTTTTGACGCACCAAAAAACCCCAACTAGCTGTTGGGGTTTATTTTTATAATTTCTTGGCGTTTTTAACCTTTTGATTGGTTAATGCCAATTTTAAAACATCACTCATATCGGTCACGTAATGAAACTTTAGCCCTTTTAGATATTCGGGTTTAATTTCCTCAATATCTCGTTTGTTTTCTTCGCAAAGCAAAATTTCCTTTATTCTAGCACGTTTGGCGGCTAAAATCTTTTCTTTTATTCCACCAACGGGCAATACTTTACCTCGAAGTGTGATCTCACCAGTCATTGCTAAACTATTTTTCACCTTTCTTTGCGTGAATAGAGAAACCAATGAAGTTAACATTGTTACACCTGCACTTGGTCCGTCTTTTGGAGTGGCACCTTCTGGCACATGAATATGAACGTTATATTTCTCAAAAACTTCTGATGCAATACCAAATTCGTCAGCATTGGCCTTGATATATTCCATAGCAATTGTTGCCGATTCTTTCATTACCTTACCTAAATTACCGGTAACTGAAAGGTTTCCTTTACCTTTAGATAAAATAGATTCAATAAATAGAATATCGCCCCCAACCTTTGTCCAAGCCAACCCAGTAACAACTCCTGCCACATTATTATTTTCGTATTTATCACGTTCCAATTTAGGTGAGCCTAATACTTCAATAACATCATCATTTGTGACTTTGAGATTATAGGATTCTTCCATGGCTATATTCTTGGCTGCATGACGCACCATTTTAGCAATTTGTTTCTCTAATCCTCTAACACCAGATTCACGTGTATATCCTTCAACAATCTTTTCGAGCTGTGGTTTTGCGATTTTTAAATGCTTTGGCTCTAAACCATGCTCTTTCAACTGCTTTGGCAATAGATGACGTTTAGCAATTTCTACCTTTTCCTCAATAGTATAACCTGTTACATTAATAATCTCCATTCGGTCTCTCAATGCAGGCTGAATTGTATTCAAGCTATTAGAAGTTGCTATAAACATCACTTTTGAGAGATCAAATCCCATTTCTAGGAAGTTATCATAAAATTCATTGTTTTGTTCAGGATCCAAAACTTCCAACATGGCTGATGACGGATCACCTTGATGAGAATTAGATAATTTATCTATTTCATCTAACACAAAAACTGGATTAGAAGTCCCTGCCTTTTTTAAACTTTGTAGAATCCTACCCGGCATTGCCCCAATATAGGTTTTACGATGTCCCCTAATCTCAGCTTCATCACGTAAACCACCTAAAGACATGCGCACGTACTCGCGACCCAAAGCCTCTGCAATAGATTTTCCTAGCGACGTTTTACCAACGCCTGGAGGTCCATAAAAACAGAGTATTGGAGACTTCATATCATTTCGAAGCTTTAGAACTGCTAAATATTCAATAATTCGACGCTTCACATCCTCTAAACCATAATGATCACGATCTAATATACGCATGGCTCGCTTAAGGTCGAATTTATCCTTGCTGTATTCGTTCCAAGGTAAGTCTAAAAACAAATCGAGATAGTTGCGCTGTATCGAATATTCTGCAACTTGAGGGTTCATGCGTTGAAGTTTTGCAATTTCTTTATTAAAATGATCTTCAACTTTATCATCCCACAATTTTTCTTCAGCACGCGCTTTCATTTCTTCTATTTCCTCATCATAAGAAACACCACCAAGTTCTTCTTGAATAGTTTTCATCTGCTGGTGCAAGAAATATTCGCGCTGTTGCTGACTCATATCACTTTGCACTTTCGATTGAATGTCGTTTTTGAGTTCTAATTTCTGAAACTCAACATTCATATACTTTAAAGTTGCAAGAGCGCGCTCTTTTAAATCATTTATCTCAAGTAGTTTTTGTTTTTCTTCAACAGAAAGATTCATATTAGATGAAACGAAATTCACCAAAAACGAACTACTTTCAATGTTTTTAATCGCAAACGAAGCTTCTGTAGGGATATTTGGGCTGTCCTTAATTATTTGAAGCGCCAAATCTTTAATGGAGTCAATAATAGCCGAAAACTCTTGATTATCTATCGCTGGTTTAACTTCACCAATATCATTTACTGTCGCCATAATATAAGGCGATTCAGCGATTACTTTATTAATCTCGAATCGCTTTTTACCCTGAATAATAATTGTGGTATTCCCATCTGGCATTTTTAATACCTTCAGAATTCGAGCTACAGTACCTGTTGTAAATATGTCCTTACCACTTGGATCTTCAATGTTTTCGTCTTTTTGAGATACAACGCCAATGACTTTACTTCCTTTATTAGCATCATTAATCAGTCTTATTGACTTATCACGGCCAGCAGTAATAGGAATTACTACTCCTGGAAACAAAACGGTATTACGAAGTGGTAAAATAGGTAACGACTCGGGTAGTAATTCATTATTGATTTCTGCTTCATCTTCGGGTGTCATTAAAGGGATGAGCTCTGAATTTTCATCAAATTCCTGCAATGACAAACTGTCAAAACTTATAAAATTAGATTTTGCCATAAACTTATTTAGGTCATTCTGTCATTAAAACTACAGAATTATTTATCATTTATAAATTAATATTAAACATTTATTATTGATTACCAGTTGCTTACAGAATCAATAAAGTTGTTTACTTTTATGTAATTTCAATAGTTATGCCATTAATAAAGTCACAACTAAAAACTTTTTTTAGCCAAAGTGTAACAATTTATAAAGTTAGCCATCTTTATACTAAAGCATTTGTTTTTTGACACTAACCAATCAAAATATCGAGCAGTTAATCGCGCTTTGTAAACTTGGGAACCAACAAGCACAGCTTGAGGTTTACAACAGGTATTACCATGCCATGTATAATACGGCTTTTAGAATTGTAAAAGACAGTTTTGAAGCAGAAGATATCATGCAAGATTCGTTTTTGACAGCGTTTACAAAGCTTGATAGTTTAAAAGAGGTTTCAACTTTTGGTTCTTGGTTAAAACGAATTGTAATAAATAACAGCATCTACCATTACAAGAAAAAAGGTAGATATAATGAAGTTCCTTTAGATAATGTTGTGTACAAAGTTGAAGACGATTCTGATACAGAAGCCAATTATGAATTCACCTATGTGAAAGCGGCACAAATAATGGAGACTATGAAATCATTAAAGGAAAATTATCAGCTTGGTCTTACATTACATTTAATTGAAGGTTATGATTATGATGAAATCTGTGATATAATGAACATTTCTTATGCCAATTGTAGAACTATGATTTCTAGAGCCAAAGATAGTTTAAGACAAAAATTAATGCCATCAGCACAATTATAATATGATGAATAAAGATAATTTAAATACCATTTTTGAAAACTTAAGAAATGAGTTCGATGTTGAACATCCTAATGATGGACATCAGGATCGTTTCCTTAACAAATTAACAGGACAACAAACTAAAGTTGTTGTATTAAAAACTTCACAGAAGAATTATTGGAAACCATTTATAGCTGTAGCTGCATCTTTAGTATTGTGTTTCAGCCTAATTACGGTTTTACAGCAACAACCAGAAGCTAAAGATTTAGCAAGCATTTCACCTGAACTGTCAAATACCCAAGATTTTTTTAACACCACAATAGCCACAGAATTGGCAGCATTAAACAACGAACGTACACCAGAAACTGAAGCTATTATCAATGATGCCCTAAAGCAAATTAAACATTTGGAAAAGGCCTATGAATCTTTAAAAGTAGACCTCACTAAAAGCGGTGATGATAAACGTGTGATTTATGCCATGATTTCCAATTTTCAAAGTAGAATAGATCTATTAAATAACGTATTAATACAAATTGAAGAAGTTAAACAATTAAACCAAAACAACGATGAACACAAAATTACTATATAAATTAATTTTACTATTACTTCTGGTTCCTGCCATAACATTGGCCAGTAATTGGAAAGGTAAACACACAAAAGAAAAAACTATAAAAAAGGAGTATAATGTAAGCGCCAATGCTACTTTGAAAGTTGACAATAGTTATGGCAACATTAACGTCACCACTTGGAATGAGAACAGAATAGTTATCGAGGTTAAAATTAAAACCAATGGTAACGATGAAGAGAAAGTTCAAAGCAAGTTAAACGATATCGATGTTAAGTTTACTGCAACAGGACAGCTGGTTTTAGCCGAAACTGTTTTTTCAAAGGGCAAAGGTAGTTCCTGGTGGAATTGGGGCAAAAACAACAACGTTCATATGGAAATCAATTACATTATTAAAATGCCAATAACCAACAACGTCAATCTAAATAATGATTATGGGAGTATTGATCTTGACAAATTAGAAGGTAAAGCTACAATCAACTGCGATTACGGTAAAATAACTACCAAATCCTTAATGGCCGACGGTAACCTTATTAATTTTGATTACACCAACAACAGCTACTTCGAGTATATAAAGAGCGGAAAAATCAATGCAGATTATAGTGGTTATACCGTTGGTAAAGCAAAAAATCTTCAAATAAATGCAGATTACACAAAATCTGTTATTGAAATAGCCGAAGATGTAAGCTACAATTGTGATTACGGCTCAATACATATAGAAAAAGCGAATAATGTTACAGGAAACGGTGACTATTTAACTACCCGAATAGGAGATATTTATAAAGACGTAAGTATAAAAGCTGATTATGGCTCAATTGAAATCAAACAAATGACAGCTAATGCGGGCAACCTAAAAATTGATGCTGATTATGCGGGCATCACCGTAGGATTTAATTCAGGATACAATTTTAAGTTCAATGTCGATTTAACACATGCGTCTTTAAGAGATCACGAATCTTTAGAAATTAGCAAGAAAAATATACAATCTTCTGAAAAACAGTATTCAGGCTCATACGGAAATTCAAATAGCTCGAATCAAGTTCTTATAAAATCAAGCTATGGTAATGTTTCACTTAAAAAAATAAATTAATTCATCAATCAAAACTCAATTATTATGAAAACAACCATTTTATCAATTGCAGCATTATTATTTATCACTACGGGCTATGCCCAGTTTTGGGAAAAAGGGGAAAAAGTTAAAGGCAACGGTAAAGTAACTACCGTGACTCGAACAACTAGCGACTACGATGGTATAAATTGTGCAGGATCTTTCGACTATATTTTAGTGGCAGGCAATGAAGGAAACATTACTATTGAAGGCGAAGAAAACCTTTTAAAACATATAGTTACCGAAGTAAAAGACAACAAATTGTATGTGAAGAATGAAAAAAATTATAATCTAATACCTAGTGGTGATCGCAAAATAAAAATAACAATTCCGTTTAAGGATATTAGCAGTGTATCATTAGCTGGAGATGGCGATTTAACTAATAAAGACAAAATTGTTGCAAACGACTTAAAAGTTTCACTTGCTGGATCAGGAGATATCAATCTAGACATTGAAGTCTCTTCAGTAAAAGCTAGTATTGCGGGTTCTGGTGATTTAACACTTAAAGGAAGTGCCAACGATCTCGATGCCAATGTAGCTGGTTCAGGAGATTTTCACGGATTCAATCTACAAGCTAATAACACCGATGTTTCTATTGCTGGCTCTGGAGACGCAGAGGTCGTTAGTAATGAAAGTTTAAAAGCAAGGGTTGCTGGGTCTGGAGATATTAAATATAAAGGTAATCCCAAAACTGAAGACACCAAAGTTGCTGGATCAGGAAGTATAAGCAACTAATATAAAGTAATCACCTATTTTAAAAGCCGCTTTTAATTTGAAAGTGGCTTTTTCATTTAAGCGTGTTTACCTCTAGGAACTTTAAATAATAGAATGATTCCTATCAGAAAGAAAATAAACAGAAAAAGTATGGCATTTCGCATACTGCCAGTAATTTGATCAATCGTCCCATAAATAGCCATCCCAATTACAATTCCAATTTTTTCAGCAACATCAAAAAAACTAAAATAAGATGTTGTGTCTTTGGTTTCTGGTAAAAATTTAGAATAGGTTGATCTTGACAAGGCCTGAATGCCACCCATCACCAAACCTACAAAAGCTGCGGTAATATAAAACTGAATGGGGGTTTCAACAAAATAGCCATAAAAACACAAGCTCATCCAAATAAAATTAATAACGATTAAGGTTTGAATGTTTCCAAATCTTGCAGACGCCCTAGAGGTTAACATTGCGCCAAAAACAGCCACAATTTGAATCACTAAAATACTTACAATCAAACCCATTGTTTTTTCACTTTCTCCTCCCCAACTAATTTCTTGTTCTCCAAAATAAGTAGCCACTAGCATAATTGTTTGAACTGCCATACTATAAACGAAAAAGGCTCGCAAATAGCGTTTTAATCTTAAATTATGAGTTAAACCTTTCCAAACCATTTTTAACTCCTTAAATCCATTAAAAATAACCGCTTTAGTAACTTTATGTCCATTTGAAACACCTTTAGGTAAGACCATAAAAGTATATTGACTGAAAATAATCCACCATAGCCCAACGGTTATAAACGACGAACGCATCGCCAAAATTGAAGCCGCGTCTTTATCAGCTTCTGTGGTACCAATATCAAATCCAAACCATTCGGGTTTCATCACCATAGCAAGATTTAAAAGTAAAAGTGTGACGCTACCAATATATCCCATACTAAAGCCTTTGGCACTAATTTTATCCTGTTGGTCTTCATGTGCTATGTCAGGCAAGTAAGAATTATAAAACACTAAACTCCCCCAATAGCCAATTAAACCAAAGAAATAAAACAACAAACTCCAGTAGATATATTCTAAACTAAACCAATACAATCCTATACAACCAAGTCCACCGATATAACAGAAAAACTTCATGAACACCTTTTTATTTCCTACATAATCGGCAATACCAGATAATAGCGGTGAAATAAACGCGACTACTAAAAAAGTGAAGGCGGTTACAAACGAAATTAAAGCTGTGTTCTTAATATCAAAACCAAAAGCATGTACTTGATTGTCGTCAAAAAAGTTTAGTGTGCCGTAAAAAATTGGAAATATAGTTGAGGCTATAGTTAAGGTATATACAGAATTCGCCCAATCATAAAATGCCCATGCGTTGAGCAGTTTTTTACTTCCTTTTTGTAATGGTTCCATAAAAAAAAGCTGCTCTTTTATGAGCAGCTTCTAAAGTAAACAAATTAATTTAAATTTTAATATTTTCCCAGTGGCCTAAACGAGGTAATGCCAAATTTTGCTGCTTCAGCTTTAGCTTGAGGCGTCCACTTTTGCAAGTTACTTATACGTGTATCACTTGATGGATGTGTGCTTAAAAATTCAGGCGGTGCTTGTCCCCCACTATTAGCCTTCATACGTTTCCAAAGTTCTGGAGCTTCTTCTGGGTTGTATCCAGCTATTGCCATTAAGGTCAACCCTATTTCATCAGCTTGTGTTTCATGACTTCTGCTAAATGGCAAGGTTCCTAAAACTGTTGATCCCACACCATAGGCCTGCATCCAAGCTTCTTGAGCTTCTGAATTTTTTCCACTGGTGGCAACACCAACACCTACAGCGCCTAGTTGCTGTAACATACCCGTACTCATACGTTGTTGCCCGTGATTGGCAAGCGCATGAGCAACTTCATGCCCCATTATAGCAGCAATTGCGGTTTCATTTTCAGCGATTGGTAATATACCTGTATAAAATACGATTTTACCTCCTGGCATGCACCAAGCATTAACCGTTTCGTCATCAACCAAGTTATATTCCCATTTATAATCTTTTAAATAACCCTGATAGCCATTGGCATTTAGCCAGCGCTCAGCTGCAGTTGCAATGCGCTGCCCTACTCGAGTAATCATTTCGGCATTTGCACCACTTTTTACAACCTTATGTTCTTTTAAAAATGCATCATATTGCGCAAAAGCGGTTGGAAATAGTTGATCATTAGAAATTAATGCTAATGTTTTGTTTCCGGTAAAAGGATTTGTTTTACAAGAAAGCAACAAAATCATTACGCCAAAAGTTATAATTATATTCTTGAAATTCATGTTTTTAAATTTAAGGTTTATGGTTATAAATTTACAAAATTCATTCCAAACTGATTTACAACATTCATTCCAATAATTATATGATTAACATCAAATTAATAAGTAATATTTTCTACTAACCTATTAAATGAAGGTGAGTGAAATTTTTATCAATACTGATAGAATTTGAACCATTTACTTTTAAATTCTTCAACGGAATATTTACATTATCTATTTGAATTTTATTGATTTTAAACGGAAGTCCATGAAAAACAAAATTGAAGTCTTCGTACCCCGTTGAATACTTTCCTTCTTTATGTTGTTGAATAATGACCTCATTTGGTTTTCCTGAAAATTTAAAAGTCCTCAAACTGTAGCGCCCTTTAGTATAATCATAACCATCATGGGCATCATCAAATAAGGTTGAATCTTCTTTTCCTTGTTTGTAATAGACATCCAAAGTAACTTGATCAATCTGCTTTTCATCAACATATTGTTGCACAGGATATTTAGGAATTATGGCACCTTCTTTTACAAAAATTGGCATACTATCTATATCTGCATCGACCCACATTTCTTTTCCTCCTTTTATCACTTCGTTGGTCCAGAAATTATACCAATTCCCTCTTGGCACATACATCCGTCTACCTTTTGCATTTGGCTCCAAAACTGGACATACTAAAATTTGATCTCCATAAATAAACTCATCAGTTCTGTAATGTGTGTGGACGTCGTCCTGATCAAATAATACAAGTGATTTCAAAATTGGTCTACCCTCGTCAACATGATGCCAAAATGCAGTATACAAATAAGGAAGTAATTGATACCTTAACTCAATGAATTTTCTAACAATATCGGTTACGTCTTCATCAAAAGCCCAAGGTTCTTGATTTCCATGGTCTCCAGAAGAATGGACTCTACAAAATGGGTGAAATACACCCAGCTGAATCCATCGAGTAAACAATTCGCCTTGTGGTTGCTCGGCAAAACCTCCAATATCACTTCCAGAAAACGAATATCCTGACATGGCTAAACGTTGTGTTTGAATATTGGCAATCCATAAATGTTCCCAAGTCGCAACATTGTCACCAGTCCATGTTGAGGTATAACGTTGGGTACCTGAATAGGCCGATCGCGTAATTACAAAAGGACGTTTAGGGTATATGAATTTTTTCAAGCCTTGGTATGTTGCCCTAGCCATTTGCATACCATATATATTATGAGCTTTTCTATGACTGCAAGGATTTCCATCATAATCATGTCTTACGTCATCTGGAAACGTTTTGTTAGGAACTTCCATCACGGCAGGCTCATTCATATCGTTCCAGACGCCTCTTACACCTATTTCTTCAATGAGCTCACGATATAATCCAGACCACCAGTCTCTTACTTCAGGGTTGGTGAAATCTGGGAAATAACATTCACCTGGCCAAACTTTACCTTTCATATAAGGCCCATCGGCTCGTTTACAGAAATAGTCATTTTCCAAAGCTTCTTGAAACACCGAATACTCCTTATCTATTTTAATGCCTGGGTCGATAATGGCCACGGTTTTGAAACCATCATCTGCCAGTTCCTTAACCATACGCTTTGGATCTGGGAAATACTCCTTATTCCAAGTAAAACATCTAAACCCATCCATGTAATCAATATCTAAATAGATGGCGTCACATGGAATTTGAAGCTTTCTAAATGTAGAGGTGATTTCTTTGACTTTAGACTCTGGGTAATAACTCCATTTACATTGATGAAATCCTAATGCCCAAAGTGGCGGAAGTTGATGTGGTTTCCCTGTTAAATCTGTATAACTTTCTACAACATCGCTTAATTGAGGGCCATAAATAAAGTAATAATTCATTTCACCCCCATGAGCCCAAAAACTCGTAACATTTCTGCGTTCGTGGGCGAAATCAAAAAAGGTTCTAAAAGAATTATCAAAAAAGATCCCATAGGCCTTCTTATTACATAAGGCTGTATAAAACGGTATCGCTTTATAAATTGGATCAGTATCCTTCCCATAGGCATACGAATCAGTAACCCAATTCTCATACCGCTTTCCCTTTAAGTTTAAATGTACAGGTTTATCGCCTAAACCATAATAACTCTCTCCATCTTGAGATATTTTACTCATTTTCACAATATTACCGCCATATTGATAGCTCTCTTCCCAATGAAAACCGGCTTCCTCTTGATTAATTAGCACATTATCTATCGCATCATAAAGTGATACTTCTAGATTTTCTTTAGAAATCTTACAAATAAGTTTAGATGTAGTAACTATATACGTGTCTTCGTCTTCTTCAATAACCAACTTATTATATCCCGAACTAGCATATTTGGTAATTGCGTACGAGAAGTCTTTCTCGAAATTTCCTGTAGTGGTATATCGAAATCGTAAAACGCTATCTCTTACAACTGTAAGTTGTAAAACAACATCATTATCTGTGGTAAAATATAAGCGATCAACATCTTTCTTGAAGTTGACTATTTTTGATGGAAATAAATTTCCTTTTTGTTCTAATTCTGTATTGGTAATCATACAATTAATTTATATAGTAGCAAAAAAAGGCATAAGTTAACACATATAAAACAATAGTTTATACTACTTATTAACTATAACGTTTTCGATATTTTATTTTGAATACTTAAAAGCCACCATTCCTAATGGAGGTATGTTTACTTCTATGGAATGGTCTCTAAAATGATGGGCTTGAGCTTCAGAAGCCGATGCTTTATTCTTATAAACGCCACTTCCAAAATATTTTTTGAGGTCGCTATTAAATATTTCTTTTACTGTTCCTTTTCGTGGCAATCCAATACGGTAAGTTTCTTTTGGTATTGGTGTCATGTTGCAGGCAATAATAACATCATCTTTGGCGTCATTACCATGCCTCATATACACTAAAACAGAATTTTTAGCATCGTTATAATCGATCCATTCAAAGCCTTCTGCAGAAAATTGTTTTTGATGAAGTGCCGGTTCCTTTTTATATAATTTATTTAAATCTTTTATTAAGGCTTGAACACCTTTATGTGGATCATATTGTAGTAAATACCAATCTAAACTCTCTTGAAAATTCCATTCTCCACTTTGCCCAAATTCTGATCCCTGAAATAATAAATTAGTTCCTGGATGCGTAAACATATAACTATAAAGCAAGCGTAAGTTGGCAAATCGTTGCCATTCATCTCCTGGCATACGCCCTAAAATAGAATGTTTCCCATATACTACTTCATCATGACTTAAGGGCAGCATAAAGTTTTCGGTAAAGGCATAAGTCATTGAAAAGGTTAAATCATTTTGATGAAAACGTCTATATATAGGCTCCTTTGCAAAATATTGAAGTGTGTCATGCATCCATCCCATCATCCATTTCATACCGAAACCTAATCCTCCTAAAAACGTGGGCTTAGACACCATTGGAAATGCAGTTGATTCTTCGGCAATGGTTTGAACATCTGGAAAATTACTATAAACAGCCTCGTTCATTTCACGCATAAAAGCAATGGCTTCTAAATTTTCTCTTCCTCCATACATATTGGGCTCCCATTCCCCATCACTTCTAGAATAATCCAAAAACAACATAGAGGCCACAGCATCTACCCGAAGTCCATCGGCATGATATTGATCTAACCAATAAATGGCATTGCTTATTAGAAATGATTTTACTTCATTACGTCCATAATTAAAAATTAGGCTTTTCCAATCTGGGTGGTATCCTCTACGTTTATCTGGATGTTCATATAATGCCGAACCATCAAAAAATCCTAATCCATGAGCATCTTCAGGAAAATGAGAAGGTACCCAATCTAAAATAATCCCTATGTCATTTTGATGGAGTTTATCTACCAAGAGTTTAAAGTCTTCAGGATGTCCGAACCTTGAAGTAGGCGCAAAATAGCCGGTTAATTGATAGCCCCAACTTGGATCATACGGAAATTCCATCACTGGCATCAATTCCACATGTGTAAAATTCATCTCCTTTACATAGTTCACTAACTCGTCGGCCAATTCAACATAGGTTAAAAAACGATTGTCTTCAACCTGCTTTTTCCAAGAGCCTAAATGAACTTCATACACTGAAAATGGTGCATCTAAAGCATTATTTTTTTTGCGTTTGCTCATCCATTTTTGGTCCTGCCATATGTAAGCCTCATCCCATACAATTGAAGCCGTTTTTGGTGGATGTTCACAGCGACGGGCGTAAGGATCTGCCTTTTCAGTTTTAATATCGTTATGGTGACTTTGGATTTTATATTTATATGTGGCACCTTTAGCTACACCTGGAATAAATCCTTCCCAAATACCACTTTGATCCCAGCGCACGTTAAGCTTGTGCTCACCTTCTATCCAATAATTAAAGTCTCCAATGACCGAAACCATTTTAGCACTTGGGGCCCAAACTGCAAAATAAGTACCTTCTACGCCATCAACTGTTGTAAGATGGGATCCAAATTTTTCGTAAAGTCTATAATGTTTTCCTCCTTTAAAAAGTGATATGTCAAAGTCGGTAAACCGACTGTAAGGTATAACGTCTGCCATAAATTAATTGTTAATAATATTTGATATTCCTTTTAAAGGAATGACTGCCCATCTTGGGCGCGAATTGAGTTCATAACCCAATTCATATACTGCTTTTTCTAACAATGAATACTTAAGAAGAAATATTCGTTCTTGATTATATCCTATGTTAAGATTAGCGTTTTGAATTTCAACAATATAGGTTCCTAAAAATACCCCAATTAAATATTGATATAAAATTTCACCAGCTTCAAAAAGTTCCTCCTGTGAATGCTTATATTTATCTAAATTATTGAAAATAGTGGCATAAATTGCATAATGAAATGAACGAAACATTCCGGCAACATCTTTAAGCGGTGGTTGCTTCACTTTCCTATCTCGAATCGTGCTTTCTGGCTCGCCTTCAAAATCCAAAATATAAAAATCATTGTCTTTAACCAATACCTGGCCTAAATGATAATCACCGTGTACCCTTATACGTTCTCCTTTTAATTTAGTCCAATCGAAATTTACAAAACGTTTCCTAATTTCATTTTTCTTATCCAAAAATTCATTAGCTAACTCTAAAGCCAAGCCATCTAATTTATGTAAGCTGTTTTCAATAATATTTAATCTATTTTGAAATTGATACAACAGCCTATTTTTAAGCCAAACTGTATAATCTCCATTAAAATGTGTAGGAGTAAAAGCAGTATCTTCAAACTCACTCCCTAGAGCAATATGCATCTCTGCTGTTCGCTTGGCGAGAGTTTGAATTTTCAAAAACAAATTAAGGCCTGCCCAATCAATGATTTGCGGAGGTACATCTCTAATATCTAAACGTTCAAAGTCTTTGGTTCTTGGTAGATATTGTACATTAATGTGCTTATATTCCAAATTTGAAAACACCTTATGAAGTTCAGTAAGCATGTATTCCCAGGCATCACCATCATTAGGCACCAATTCTTGCATGAGTCCAATAGTAATATTAGTTCCATCCTGGTCTTTTATTTGAATACTTCCTAAATATGCCGGTGTGTTTTTAAAATCCTTACGTTCTGACAAAAATCGACTCATTTCATAATCTGGATTTCTATCGGCATAGATTCTTCTGAAAAATTTCAATACATACTTATCGTTGTAAACTATTGAGGTATTACTTTGTTCCATCCCCATGAAACGTGAAGATTCGTACTTACAATTATCAAACAACAAGCTTTTATGGTAACGCACACGCGTTTTATCTTTAGGAATAGCGGTTAAAATACGCTCAAAAACCACTTTTCTAAAGGATTCGAGATTAATAGCATCTATAATAAACCCTTCTTGATTTTGAATACTTATTGGAAGAATACGATCATCGGGAGCAAAACTTTCATCTGAGACAAAAGCAATTGGTAAAAAATAATGTTGATAGAAGGCTTCAATGAAATTAACTTCTAAAATTAGACCATAATATACTTCGTCATGTTGTTGTATTCTGAAATATTCGGCAAGTTCAATATACTTCAACTTACTAGATTTACCCCCGTACCACCTTTGCTTAGTAATATAATTTTCTAATACATCAGATAAAAAGACCTTGACAAATGCTTTGTTATCCAACAATTCTTCCCACTTATCGTCAAAATTAAATGGTGCTTTCATGGTGGATGGGTTGGTCCCTTTTTTTGACATTGCTATTTATTTATCTTAAAGATATGAAAAGGTAAGCTAGGATGCAATTCAATGTAATTCCATTCACCATACCAATTATAACTACTTCCTGTAACTAAATCACTCATTCGCAAATGTTGACCAGCTCTTACTTTTAAATCTTCTAAAGGTAATTTTACAGTTCCACGTTGGGGGTAATAAGGGTCTAAACTAATAATAATGAGTAATTCATTAGTTCTCTCCTGATTCCATTTATAAAAGGCCAATAAATTATCATTTTCAATGGTACAGAATTTAATATTATTGGTTTGTTGCAGCGCTTCATGTTCATGACGAATTTGATTGATTTTTGAAATCAACAAGGTTAATTTATTTTCCTTAAACCAGTCATAATGACAAAGTTGGAATTTTTCAGACATGTAATACTCTTCTTTTCCTGGAATAGCCTCGTCAATCATTTGTTCGAATACAGGTCCATAAATACCAATACTGGAGCTTAAAGTTGCAGCCAGCGCATAGCGTTGTAAATATTTAGCTTCATTAGCACCTTGAAGATGATAGGGATTAATATCTGGTGTATTGGGCCAAAAATTGGGCTGCATAAACTCACGCTGATCGGTTTGCGTTAATTCATTCATATACTCGATAAACTCTTGTTTACTATCACGCCATGTAAAATAACTATATGATTGTGTATAGCCTTGTTTAGCTAATTGTTTCATCACCTTAGGACGCGTAAAGGCTTCAGCCAAAAAGATAACATCCTGATGCTTTTTCTTTACTTCGGAAATTAGCCAATTCCAAAAATAATAAGGTTTAGTATGTGGATTATCAATTCTGAAAACGTAAACACCACAATCAATCCAATATAGCATTGTGTCTAGGCACTCTTTCCATAGATTCTTATAATCTTTTGACTCCCAATAAATCGGTAAAATGTCCTGATACTTTTTAGGTGGATTTTCAGCATATTGAACGGTGCCATCTGGACGCCATTTAAACCAATCCGGATGTTCTTTCACCCAAGGATGGTCAGGAGCAGCCTGCAATGCATAATCCATGGCAATTTCAATATTGAGCTCTTTTGCTTTTATAATCAGGTTTTTAAAATCTTCAACGGTTCCCAACTCCGGATGCAAATCTTTATGACCACCATGCTTGGAACCAATTCCCCACGCCGATCCTACATCTCCCGGCTGCGCATTGGTGGTGTTATTCTTGCCTTTTCTGTTTACTTCTCCAATAGGATGAACTGGTGGAAAGTACAAGGTATCAAAGCCCATTTTTGCAACCCTTGGCAAAAGTCGTTCGCAATCTTTAAAAGTCCCATGAACCCCTTTTTTTTCTGAAGCCGATCTCGGGAAAAATTCATACCAAGTACTAAAACGCGCTTTTTTTCTATCTACATAAACTTTTAAATCTATGGAAGAGTTGGCCAAATCTTTCTCGGGGTATTTCACAAAAATATTATGCAATTCTTTGCTTTGTGCTTCTTTTATTGCTTTATCATAATGCGCTTCGTTTTCAAAGGCATCAATACAGGATTGCAAATAGTCTTGTTCTACTTTCGTCGCTTTTTTGAGTAAAGGTTTTAAATAGGTAGCACCTTCAAGCAATTCAGATTTAACGTGTTGCCCATCTTCAATTTTTCGTTCAATACCATGTTGCCAATTAAGAGCGTGGTCAACCCAACCCTCAACTTTATAGGTGTAAAACCCTTGTTTTAATACTGTAAATGAACCCAACCATTCATCATTTGTTGTAAGATGCATTCTGGTTTCACTCCATGTCTTTTCTTTTTCATGTTTGTATAAAATTGAAGCGGCTATAACATCATGACCATCAACCAGAACATGCGCGTTAATATTTACAACTTCATTTACAATTCTTTTGATAAAAAATTCACCACAATTAACTTGAGGAGAAACATAATCGATTACAACTCGTTTTTGATTTTGCATTTTTTAGGAATAGTTGGCATTAGATTGTGAAAATAATAAAATTAGAATAAAGATGAATCAATAAAACTATAATAATCCTATTACATCGTTTTCGTAAGGTCATTACTTTCAAAGCGACTACAAAAACCATATAAATTACTATATTTAATCTATGAAAAAGATAATTTCCATTTCCATAATTGCACTTTGTTTAAGTTGCAATGGTTCAGCCCAAAAAAAACAGCAAAAATCAAACGATAAATTAACCATTGTAAAAACTGATGCCGAATGGAAAGCTGAATTAACTCCAGAGCAGTATTATATTTTACGACAAGAGGGTACTGAACGGCCTTTTTCAAGTCCGTTAAATAAAAATTACAAAAAGGGCGTATATCATTGTGCAGGCTGCAATACACCGTTGTTTAAGAGCGAACATAAATTCGATTCTGGAACTGGATGGCCAAGTTTTGATCGTCCAATTGAAGGTAATGTAGCTTATGGTACTGACAATAAATTAGGATATTCAAGAAATGAAGAGCATTGTGCTACTTGTGGTGGGCATTTAGGACATGTTTTTGATGATGGTCCAAGAAATACCACAGGCAAACGACATTGCATTAATGGCGATGCACTTATATTCATTCCTGCTAAAAACTAAATTGGGAATTTATAAGTCTTAAAATATTTTGATTTCATATTTTTATACTTATGGAACACTCTTATCTTCAAAGCGTTATCAAACAATTTCAGTATTATAAGTCATTAGCAGATAAAACTATAGCCCAGCTTAACTTCGAAGAACTTCAAAAGGAATTTGCTCCAGATAGCAACAGTATTTCTATTATTGTAAAGCATATGACTGGTAATATGTTAAGCCGTTGGACCAACTTTTTAACTGAAGATGGCGAAAAACCTTGGCGACATCGCGATACCGAATTTGAAGATACCTATACCTCAAAAGAGGAATTGAGCGCTGCATGGGAAAATGGTTGGAATTGTGTATTCAAAGCCCTTGAAACTTTAAAACACGAAGATTTAGAGCGTATCGTTTACATTAGAAATCAAGGACATACGGTAACCGAAGCAATTAACAGGCAATTAGCCCACTACTCTTATCATGTTGGACAAATCGTTTTTCTAGGCAAGTTGATTAAAGGCAGTGATTGGCAATCACTTTCAATTCCAAAAGGGCAGTCTGAAAGCTATAATAGAGATAAATTTAGTGAAGAAAAAGGACGAAGACATTTCACTGATAACAATTAAACGAAGTCAAAACTTGTTTGAATAAAATATAAATTGCTTTGTAATTTGGGATTTTAAGTTTGGAATTTCGTAAATTCGTAGCTTCAAAAATCGACTAAAAACTATACGAATGAGTAAATACGATATTATTGTTTTAGGAAGTGGACCCGGAGGTTATGTAACTGCTATTAGAGCATCACAATTAGGCTTTAAAACAGCAATTGTTGAAAAAGAAAGCCTTGGTGGCGTCTGTTTAAATTGGGGATGTATCCCAACTAAAGCCCTGTTAAAATCGGCACAAGTATTTGAGTACTTAAAGCACGCTGAAGATTATGGGTTGAGCGTAAAAGACGTTGATAAAGATTTTGATGCCGTAGTTAAACGTAGCCGTGGTGTAGCTGACGGCATGAGTAAAGGCGTCCAATTTCTAATGAAGAAAAACAAAATAGACGTAATTGAAGGTTTTGGTAAGTTAAAGCCAGGCAAAAAGATTGAAGTTGATGGTAAAGATTATAGCGCAGATCATATTATTATTGCTACTGGAGCTCGGTCTAGAGAATTGCCAAGTTTACCACAAGACGGTAAAAAGGTAATTGGCTACAGAGAGGCCATGACATTACCGTCACAACCTAAAAAAATGATAGTAGTAGGTTCTGGAGCCATTGGTGTTGAGTTTGCCTATTTTTATAAATCTATGGGAACTGAAGTTACTATAGTTGAATTTTTACCTAATGTTGTACCAGTTGAAGACGAAGATGTTTCAAAACAATTAGAACGTTCTTTTAAGAAAAGTGGTATTAATATAATGACATCGTCAGAAGTTACTAAAGTAGATACTTCTGGGAATGGTGTAAAAGCAACCGTAAAAACACAAAAAGGAGAAGAAGTTCTTGAGGCAGATATAATTTTATCGGCTGTGGGTATCAAATCAAATATTGAAAATATTGGCCTGGAAGATGTTGGTATAGCTGTTGACCGCGATAAGATTTTAGTGAATAGTTATTACCAAACTAATATCCCTGGCTATTACGCCATTGGTGATGTCACACCAGGTCAAGCTTTGGCACATGTAGCTTCTGCAGAAGGTATTCTATGTGTTGAAAAAATTGCAGGACATCATGTTGAAACCTTAGATTATGGAAATATTCCTGGCTGTACCTATTGTTCTCCCGAAATTGCCAGCGTTGGACTTACTGAAAAACAAGCCAAAGAAAAAGGTTATGAAGTGAAAATTGGTAAGTTTCCATTCTCTGCTTCTGGAAAAGCGAGTGCTGGTGGTAACAAAGATGGTTTTGTTAAGGTTATTTTTGATGCCAAGTATGGTGAATGGTTAGGTTGCCACATGATTGGCGCTGGTGTAACCGATATGATTGCTGAGGCCGTTTTGGGAAGAAAACTGGAAACTACAGGGCATGAAGTGCTAAAAGCGGTACATCCACATCCAACGATGAGTGAGGCCGTTATGGAAGCTGTTGCCGATGCCTATGATGAAGTAATACATCTATAAAAAATGTAATCTAAAGATTAATAATAAATTAAAAAGGCTCGAAAATTTCGAGCCTTTTTAATTTTATAGGGGTGTAATAGTTTATAAAATATTTAAATAAAACTTTGAAGAGCCAATTCGTAACTCTGCAATCCAAATCCTAAAATAACGCCTCTAGCATTAGGCGAAATAAACGATTTATGTCTGAATTTTTCTCTGCTATAGGTGTTAGAAATATGAACTTCAACAACAGGTGTCTCGATCGCTTTTACGGCATCACCGATACCAACAGAAGTGTGCGTATAAGCCGCTGCGTTTAAAATGATACCATCATAACTAAATCCAACCTCTTGAAGTTTATCAATAAGCTCTCCTTCTACGTTAGATTGATAATGTTCCAATTGAATGTTTGGATACTTTTCCTTGATAGTTTCAAAAAACTCGGTAAACGTTAAGCTCCCATAAACGTTAGGCTCCCTCTTACCCAGCAAATTCAAGTTAGGTCCATTAATAATGATAAGTTTTTTCATAGCGTAAATATATTTAAAAATTACCATAAAAAAAGGAAGCAATACTGCTTCCTTTCTCCATAATGTTTTAAAAATATTAAAATTTGTATCCTAGTCCAGCAAAGAAACCACTTAACTTAACAGAATAACCACTTGGTGCATCTTCTAGAAGATTTGCTAAACCAAGATTGTACCTAGCTTCAACGAAAAAGTTATCGGTAATGTCATAAGCAGCGCCTGCTTCAAGACCAAAATTAAACGATTTCATTCCTTCTTCTGAATCTAGTAAAATTCCCAAACTTGGACCAGCTAAAATATCAAACTCTCCCGAAATTGGAAATTTAGCCATTAAAGGGATTGCTATTTGACCTAAATCCTCAACAGTAACAAACAATACTTCTGGTTGAAACTTAAACGAATCTGAAACGGCAATTTCGGCAAAAGCACCAATATAAAATCCTGTTTCTGAAGTCGATAAGTTGTCGCCTTCAAATTTAACTTTCAAAGAAGCAAAGTCAGCCCCCGCTTTTAAACCAAATCTGGTTTCTTGTGCACTTATATTTACAAACGTAAATACAGTAATGATCAATAACACAAATAATTTTCTCATATTTTTAAAGGTTTATAATTTTGTAAACGTGAAGCTATTTACATTTTCTATACATTTACTAAGTTAGGATTTACACTTATCAACAACTTTATTAACAATAAAATTTTAATATATTGAATTACAAAGCGTTAAAACTTTAAGTTATCAACATTTTTGACTACGTTACAACTTTAAAACATCAATCTTTGTGGATTCTCCAACCTTTAAATTGGTGAGTGCTCTAATATTATTTTTTCCATCATTAATTTCAATAACAGCAGTATTTGTAGAAATAGTTCCAACTGTTTGAGCAATCAATTCTATTGATGTTTTATTGTGTAAGAGTTTAATAGGAATAATTTTTCTTTTAGAGGATATTGTAAAGTGCTCCAGTACAGTATGGCCATTGATCTTAACAGAAATAACGTCACCATCTTCTTGACCTCCATCAAAAATCTCCAAATTAATGGAGTTGGACTCGGAGAACACACTTAAAACCCGATCAGCTTTAAGCATATTTAAGCTTAAGCTTTCCATTATTTTTAGATTGTTAAACTTGTCTTTGATACTGTCATTGATGCGATTTGACCTATTAACTTTTTTGGTAACCTTTTCCATTCGGGAATTAATCTTTTCAACAGAATTCAAAAAAATCTCTCCATCAATACATTCCTGGCCATCATTGTACCTACCTTTAAACGTCCCTTTAAAATAACTTGTTTTACCTGCTTTGTAGTTTACAGGATCAAAATGAATATGACAAAAATCATTTTGCGTAATTATGGATTTTGTATAAACAATACCAACTTCTTTAAATGACAATTTGTTTTTATTGGCATCATAGAAACCAACTAGATTGGATTTTGTTTCATGTTCCCCACCCAGGTCGGTTAGAGAATACCCCGTAACTTTAGACTTATCAATCTTAAAAAAAACCTTATATGTAATTATCGCAGTATCGCTTAATTTAATGGCTCCGGCATACTCTTCAAAATTTTGAGAAAACATAGACGAATTAAAAAGTAGGATAATAATTACGAAAGCCAATAGGTGTTTCATCTTTTTTCTCTATTTTTATTAAAACAAACTTAAACCAATTAACTATGAAATTTAAAATTTTACTTACGTTTTTATTGTGTTTTGGAGTTTATTCGGCTAGTTATGCTTCTTTCCCAGTTCAAAGGGTGGTTGAAACTACTGATGTAATGGAAACCATAACATTAGTTTCGCCTGTAGCGGCCGCAGGACAAAAAAGTCAAGGTGTTGCATTAATACTTTGGATTTTTCTAGGTGGACTAGCGGGACATCGCTGGTATTTAGGTAGTCCATGGTATTGGAATCTTCTATTTATTGTAACTTTAGGTGGATTCTTTGTTTGGGCTGTTATTGATTTAATTGATATACTAACTGGCAATTATCCTGCAAAAGGAGGATTTAAAGGTGAGTTTTGGTAATAGACAATAAATTATAAAATTTAAAGCCGCTTAATACGCGGCTTTTTTTATTTTAGAACAATGAAATGGCAAAATGCACTTAACGACTACAAACATTATCTAAAAATAGAACGTGGGCTATCTCAAAACTCTATTACCAATTACGAGTATGATATTAAAAAGCTTATCCAGTATCTAGAAGATCATGATATAAAAGTTTCACCAATTGACATTTCAAATGATGTGGTTCAACCTTTTATATATGAGCTATCCAAAGTGCTAAATCCAAGATCGCAATCACGATTAATTTCTGGACTTCGAAGTTTTTTTAGTTACCTTATTTTTGAAGATTATCGTAAAACTAATCCATTAGACTTAATTGAATCTCCAAAAATAGGTAGAAAGTTACCAGACACTTTAAGTATAGAAGATATAGATAAACTGATTGATGCTATAGATTTAAGTAAACCAGAAGGGGAACGTAATCGTGCCATATTGGAAACTCTCTATAGCTGTGGCTTAAGAGTAAGTGAGTTGACGAATCTAAAAATTTCAGATTTATTTTTTGATGAAGGATTTCTAAAAGTCACAGGAAAAGGTGACAAACAACGCTTTGTACCCATTGGTCCAAACACCCAAAAATATATTAATATTTATAGAAAAGAGATCAGGTCACATCAGTTAATCGTTCCTGAATTTAAAGACACCTTATTTTTGAATCGACGAGGAAAGCAACTTACTAGAGCCATGATTTTTACTATTATAAAGCAATTAGCCTTAGCAATAAACCTCCAAAAAACCATTTCACCGCACACCTTTAGACATTCTTTCGCAACACACTTGTTAGAAAATGGAGCCGATTTAAGAGCCATACAGCTCATGTTGGGCCATGAAAGCATTACTACCACCGAAGTTTATATGCATGTTGACAGAACGCATTTAAAAGACGTCTTACGAAAATACCACCCTAGAAAGTAGTCGCACAACTATCCTTTAGAATAAATACTCACAAAACAGTCGTTGCACTCATCAGATAGATAAAGCTTTTTTCCTTCGCGACGAAAGGTTTGTTTAAACCCATTTCCATATACAATCATGGCGTGTTGTCCTCCATAAATTACAGATTCCATAGTTTGAATTGTATAAGACGACTCGAACGTTAAACTTCCATTGGTGTATTTTCTTATAGTATTTGAAGTGATAGTAACCAAAATAGTATCACCTGTTGAAGTTGGCGTTTCAGTTGTTCCTGCAATACCTCCAGTAGATTCAATCCACACCCAATCTCCTGTAATTGATAAATCTTGACTATCGTCTGTAAGCGAACAGCCAGAACTAATTAGTAATGCTAATGCGATTAGAATTTTATTTTCCATTTGCTTCTTTTCTCAAAGATGCAATTACCTCTTAATAGTTGCGTTAAACTGAGACTTCATAATCGAGTTTAACATTTATTTAGCAATATTAACCGCTCTAGTTTCTCTAATCACGGTGACTTTCACCTGACCCGGATAAGTCATGTCGGTTTGTATTTTTTGAGATATTTCAAATGATAGGTTGGCGGCTTGGTCGTCTGTCACCTTTTCACTTTCAACAATTACTCGAAGTTCTCTACCTGCTTGAATAGCATATGCTTTGTTAACACCATTAAAACCAAATGCCACATCTTCCAAATCTTTTAATCGTTGAATATAAGAATCCAACACCTGACGCCGTGCACCTGGTCTAGCACCAGAAATGGCATCACAAACCTGAACAATTGGTGATAATAATGTGGTCATTTCTATTTCATCATGGTGAGCACCAATAGCGTTGCACACTTCAGGTTTTTCTCCATGCTTCTCGGCCCATTGCATACCTAAGATAGCATGAGGTGTTTCCATATCGGCTTCAGAATCTGGCACTTTACCAATATCATGTAATAAACCTGCTCGTTTAGCTAGTTTTGGGTTTAAGCCTAGTTCAGCTGCCATAACACCGCAAAGTTTAGCAACTTCACGAGAGTGTTGCAAAAGGTTTTGACCATATGATGAGCGATACTTCATTCGACCAACCAATTTAATAAGTTCAGGATGTAAACCGTGAATTCCTAAGTCGATAACTGTTCGTTTACCAACCTCAATAATTTCTTGCTCGATTTGCTTTTGTGTTTTTTGAACAATTTCTTCAATTCTGGCAGGATGTATTCTTCCATCGGTGACTAGCTTATGCAAAGATAATCGTGCCACTTCTCTCCTAACGGAGTCAAAACATGAAAGTATAATAGCTTCTGGCGTATCGTCAACAATAATCTCAACGCCTGTAGCGGCTTCAATGGCTCTAATATTACGCCCTTCTCGACCAATGATTCGACCTTTAACATCGTCAGATTCAATATTAAATACTGAAACGCAATTGTCTATAGCCTCTTCGGTACCAATACGTTGAATGGTATTTATAATTACTTTTTTGGCTTCTTGCTGAGCAGTAAGTTTAGCCTCTTCCATATGGTCTTGAATAAAGGCCATGGCATCAGCTTTTGCTTCATTTTTAAGCGACTCTACCAATTGCGATTTAGCATCTTCGGCTGATAGACCTGAAATGACTTCAAGTTGCTTAATTTGGCTTTTATGGGCTTTTTCAATTTCTTCTTTTTTCTTTTCTAATAAATCAAGCCTATAATTATAATCATTAATTTTTTCCTCTAAATCTTGATTAGCTTTTTTGTTTTTAGCTAACTCACTAGATACTTGCGATTCTTTATCTCGAGTTCGCTTTTCAGCTTCGGCCATTTTTTTATCACGCGAAAGAATGACTTTCTCATGCTCTGCTTTAAGCTCTAAAAATTTTTCTTTTGCCTTTAATTCCTTTTCCTTGCGTAAGTTTTCTCCATCAATTCTTGCTTCTTTTAAAATTGTTGCAGCCTCGCTTTTAGCATCTTTTATCAATTTTGAAGCATTGTTTTTTTCCAATGCTTTAGCTATTATATAACCTAATATTATACCTAATATTAGTCCTCCCACAATTAATAAAATTGTATTCATTTCCATGTTTAGTTAGTTTTATATATAAAAAAAGCCTACACCAGTTTCAAATTTTGTATAAACTCCTTAAAAACAAGTTTAGGGCTAACAAGCTGATCAAAAATCTGCTCAAGGCAGCACGATTTTACAACTTAAACTCACCCTTTTTAAAGAATTAACGTTGAGTTTATCAAAAAAAATAACTAATGTAGGCAGTAACCTTATTTAATTTAAAAGAACGTTAAGAGCTCAATTGCGAATGTAAAAGTTCATCTAAAGCTAAAAGCCTGTTTTGAACATCTTCATTTACATACTCTTTATCTATTGACCTTTGTTCTACTTGAGAGGCAAATTGCAAAGCACACATGGCTAATACATCTTGCTTATCTCTTACAGAATAATTTTGCTCAAATTGAGATATCATGGCTTCAATTTTTTTTGCTGCTTTTCGCAACCCTTCTTCCTGACTAGGCGCAATAGTTAAAGGGTATACTCTGTTAGCTATTGAAAGCTTTATTTTAAGCTGTTCTGCCATAAACCTATATGTTACGCTATTCAGATAATTGAGCTATACAATGATCAATGTCTCTGATTAAGGCGTTTATTTTGAGCTTGGTTTCTTTATTGTTTTCATCACTGCCAAGTAATGAATTTGCAATCTTGAGCGATTCGTATTTTTCAATCCAAGAAGACATTTCCTCTTGTTGTTGAATATATTTTTGTTGTTGTAATGTTAATTCTTCTGAAAGCTTGGTATTGGTCTGTTTCAAAACCTCTAACTTATGTAATACCTTACTAATTTTATTCTCTAAAGAATCTACAACATCTTCAATTTTACTCATGTACAAATTTCAATACTGATGTAACAAAGTTAACATACCTAATGAAAAATCACAATTGTTTTGCAATAAATTTTAAAAATATTAATTATAGCCTCAACACTTTGTTTTTAAAGCAATGTGTATTTATACTTTGAAGATGATTTACAAATTTATACATTAGCATTATTGATTTGCCTATGAAATATCACTTATTAATCCTACTATCTTCAAGCCTCTGTTTTTCGCAAATAGAGTATCCAAAAGATTATTTTAGAGCACCATTAGATATTGAACTGGTCCTTGCTGGTAGCTTTGGAGAACTGCGCTCCAATCATTTTCATTCGGGACTAGACCTTAAAACGCAACAACGTCAGGGTTTGAATGTTTATAGCATAGCTGAAGGTTATGTGAGTAGAATTAAAATTTCCCATTATGGCTATGGCAAAGCTTTATACATAACTCATCCTAATGGTTATACATCGGTTTATGGGCACTTGAAAAAATTTTCTCCTAAAATTGAAGCCTACATTAAACAGTGTCAATATCAAAAAGAAACTTACGAAGTTGAAGTTTTTCCAACTCCTAATGAATTACCAATATTTTCTGATGAAATCGTCGCGCTTTCTGGAAACACAGGAAGTTCGGCTGGGCCTCATTTACATTTTGAAATTCGTGATAATCAAGAGCGTCCCATAAACCCAATGTTGTTTGGAATAGATATTCAAGATACACGCCCACCTTTTGTAACTAAAGTTTATGCCTTTGTGAAAGATGATGCTTCATTCATAAATAACAAAAGTAAAAGATTGGAGCTACGCCTAATTCCAGACAAGAACGGGAACTATATCACCGAAAACATCGCTGCTTATGGCTCAATTGGCTTTGGTATTGAAAGCAATGACAAACAAGATCTTGCTCCAAATAATAATGGTTTAAGTAACATTCAAACCTTTTTTAACGGCAACAAGAGTATAGAAATTGATTTTAAACGATTTAGTTTCGACGAGAGTAGGCACATCAACCGATTTGTAGATTATGAAATCTATAAAATTAATAAAATCCGAATTCAGAAATTATTTCAAGAAAAAGGAAATCCGTTGAGCTTGTTCAAGGAGGTAGAAAATGAGGGTTATGTAAAAATTGAAGATAGCACATCCTCTATTTATAAAATCCGTATTCAAGATTTTAAAGGCAATGAAGCTTGGGTAACTATTCCTATTACAGGAAAAAAAGTAAATCAAGCACCTAGTACAAACGATATAAAACCAGCTTATTTTGTCTATGCTGACCAACCCATGAATTTTAAAAAAGACAAAGTTTCAGTTTATATCCCAGCCAACACTTTTTATGACGATGCCTATTTAGATATCAATGTACGCAGCGACACATTAAAGCTACATAAAGATGTGATTCCACTTCAAAAAAATATAAGTCTATTTTACGATGTAAGTCAATATAGTGAGGTGGATAAGAGTAAATTATTCATTGCAGAATTACAGGGTTTTTATCAGAGACCAAGCTATCTCAATACCACCCGAAAAGGAGATTCCCTTATTGCCCGACCAAATAGCTTAGGTACTTTCGCCTTGGCACGTGATGATAAAGGACCCTCAATAAGCCCTATAAATTTTCAACATGGGAAATGGATAAGCAAATTAGATCAATTGCGAATAAAAATTACGGATGATTTATCAGGCATTAGTAATTATCGGGCAACCATCAATGGTAAATGGGTTTTAATGGAATATGAATATAAGGACAATAGTCTAACTTATTATTTTGACGACAACATAATTAAAAACGCAGAGCATAATTTGAAGCTAATTGTTACCGATAATGTTGGAAATAGTTCTACATTTGAAGCAACGTTTTACCGAAAATAACAAATCGTTTGAAACTAAATTTTTCCTTACTTTTTACTTTTTTGTGTTTACCCTTAATAGGTTTTGCGCAAATGGCAACTATTAAAGGTGTTATATTAGACCAAAACCAAGTCCCTGTTTCTGAAGTCAATATCAAAGCCGGCAATCAAGGCACAATAAGTAACAGCAACGGTTTTTTTGAACTTAAAATAGAAGCCAATACTGATGTTACAGTAGAATTCACGCACCTTTCGTTTCAAAAAATAATTGCAACTTTCAATCTTAAAAACGGCCAAGAACTGGAGTTTAATCCAGTAATGAAAACTGAAGTCGAACAAATTGCAACCGTAGTGATCAATACCAATACACGGCAATCAGTTGATGGTATCACATCCATAACACCAGAAGTGTTACGCACTATTAAAGGCGCACAACCTGGTGTGGAAAATATCCTAAAAACACTTCCAGGTGTAAATATTTCCAATGAATTGAGTACCCAATATTCAGTTCGTGGCGGAAACTTTGATGAGAATTTAGTCTATGTCAATGAAATAGAAGTCTATCGTCCATTCCTTATCCGCTCTGGACAACAAGAAGGATTGAGTTTTGTTAATACCGATTTAGTTCAGAATGTTGAATTTTCTGCCGGAGGCTTTCAGGCAAAATATGGAGATAAATTATCATCGGTACTTGATATCACCTATAGAAATCCTATAAAATTTGGTATTCGTGCTGATTTGAGTTTATTGGGTGGAAGCATCGCTTCAGAAGTGATTAGCAAGGATTCCAAATTCTCTGGAATCATTGGTTTGCGCTATCGCGACAATAGCTTAGTTATAAATTCATTGGAAACGGAAACCAATGTTAGACCTGTGTTTGCCGATGCACAAACCTATTTGACTTATAAATTTTCAGATAAATTTCATTTGAATTTTTTAGGCAATATTTCCTTGAATCGCTACAATTTTCAACCACAAAATCGTCAGACCAATTTTGGTACCTTGGAAAATCCGCTGGCATTAGTGGTTTTTTATGAAGGACAAGAAAAAGATCAATACCAAACCGAATTTGGCGCCTTTAAAGCTAATTATTTTGTAAACGAAGATTTAACCTTAAAACTTATTGCATCTGCTTATCATACCACTGAAGAAGAATATTTTGACATACTCGCACAGTATCGTCTAGGAGAAGTCAACAGTAATATTGGGGATGAAAATTTGGGAGAGGTTGAATTTACCGAAGGAATTGGCACGCAACTCAACCATGCCAGAAATGATTTAGATGCCCTTATTGCAACCATTGAGCACAAAGGTGATTTTAAAGTTGAAGAAAACACCATTGAATGGTCCATAAAATATTCACACGAAGATATCAGAGACCGTTTGGTTGAATGGGAAGTCATCGACAGTGCTGGTTTTTCAATTCGACCACCACATATTGATGCCTTTAACAATCAACCTTATGAAGCCTTTGATGGTCCATTAGTGGCGTTTCAAAATGTAAGAGCAACCAACAAAGTGACTATCGACAGGTTACAAGCCTATGCCCAATGGAGCAAGCGTACCTCTTTGGGCAATAATGAAGTATTTTACAATGCTGGTGTCAGAGTTCAAAATTGGAGTGTTAATGGTGATGGTATCCAAAGCAGTTCGCAAACGGTATTTAGTCCTAGAGCCCAGTTTGCTATAAAGCCAGATTGGGAAAAAGATATGCTTTTTAGAATTGCTGGAGGATTGTATTATCAGCCGCCATTTTATAGAGAATTAAGAGATTCTTCAGGTGTGGTTCAACCCAATGTTAAAGCACAGCAATCAGTTCATATTGTGTTGGGCAATGAATATAGTTTTAAAATGTGGGATAGGCCTTTTAAGCTCGTTTCAGAAGCGTATTATAAAAACCTTTCCGACGTTAATCCTTACACGTTGGAAAACGTGAGAATTCGTTATCGTGCTAAAAACAATGCCAAAGCTTATGCTTATGGTTTAGATTTACGATTGAACGGAGAGTTCGTCCCTGGTACTGAATCTTGGTTTAGTTTTGGTTATTTGAAAACAGAAGAAAATATTGAAGAACAAGGTTACATTGCACGACCAACAGATCAACGCCTAAAATTTGGTATCCTATTTCAGGACTATGTACCTAAAATACCAGACCTAAAAATGTATTTGAATTTAGTGTATAATACAGGTGTTCCGGGAGGTTCTCCTAGCTATGCTGATCCTTATGAGTACCAAAATAGACTACGCGACTATAAACGTGCCGATTTAGGCATTAGCTATGTTTTGGTTGATCAGAACAAAACTTATAACCGAGGTTGGAAAAGTAAATTTAAAGAATTGTCTTTAGGATTTGAAATCTTCAATATGTTTGATGTGCAAAACACCATAACCAATACTTGGGTCCGTGATGTATATAGCAAGCGTCAGTATGCCATTCCAAATTACTTATCGCCTAGAGTGTTCAATCTTAGATTAAGCACACGATTTTAAATAGCTTATTTTAAGGTAGTAAAATCCTTTAACACCCCAATCACGTAATCAACTTCTTCCTTTGTATTGTTTTTACAAAACGAAAATCTGACAGATGGCCGATTTAACTGTTCTTTATTGAGTAGTTCAGACAACACATGAGACCCTTGATTGCTACCACTTTGACAAGCACTACCTTTAGAACAAGCAATGCCCTTTAAATCTAACTGAAATTGTAGCAGAGGTGCTTTTTCAGGAGCAATGGGCAGGCAAACATTTAAAAGAGTATAGGTGCTTTCGTTTAAATCTTCACAAGCTCCATTGAAATGCACTCCAGGAATATTTGACTTCAGCTGATGAATAAAATACGCCTTTAATTCCTTGATAGCAGTAGATTCTGCCTCCAAATTGTCATATGAAAGTTTAAGAGCTTCCTCAAGCCCAACAATATTGTGTGTAGATTCAGTTCCAGCTCTATATCCTCTCTCCTGTTCACCACCAAAAATCAATGGTCGTAATCCCGAATTCTTTCTAATAAACGCAAATCCAACACCTTTAGGGCCATGAAACTTATGAGCACTGGCTGCTAAAAAATCTATTGGTATTTGTTGCAAATCTAGCTTATAATGCCCTACCGATTGCACAGTATCACTATGAAACAGCGCTTTGTTTGCCTTGCATAATTTTGCGGCCTTTTCAATGTCTAGCTTATTACCAATCTCATTATTGATATGCATCAAGCTTACCAGTTGTTTTTTAGATGGATTTAGTAAGGCTTCCAAATGGGTGAAATTAATTTGTCCATTGGCCTCTAAATTAACATACTGAACCGAAATTCCATATTCTTTTACCAATTCATCAACCGTATGCAAAATGGCGTGATGCTCAATTTTTGAGGTAATAATTTCGGTCACACCCAAATCCCGAACCGCACTTCGTAAGACGAGATTGTCAGCTTCGGTACCTCCAGAAGTAAAGATGATTTCAGAGGGTGACACATTAAGATAGGATGCAATTACTTTTCTAGAATTTTCAATTAACGATTTAGATGATCTTCCGTAATTATGTGTAGATGAAGCATTTCCAAAATTTAAACGAAGAACATCCGTCATTCTATCGATGACTTCATCACGTAGTTGGGTAGTTGCTGCACTATCAAAATATATTTGTTTCATTATGGCTTAATGTCAACACTGGTTGATTTCAAAATTCAAAAATAGAGTAAATAAAATTATTTTCAAGATGCTACGTTATAAATTCACAAATCCCTTATTTTTGTTTCAAAATTGTACGATGCGAAAAATCCTATATATACTCTGCTTCTCTTTAACCTGTTTAACTTGTGATGATGGTGACATTATTGTTGTTGAACTAGATTTTGACGACACGTTTAAAGCTTGTGGAGAATTGGTATTTTATAAAACAAAGACTGACCCTTCTGAATCATTATCTATACAGGCCCAAGGCCTAACTGTTGATGACATTTTGGCTGTTGGTTCAAATAATACGCTTACGCTCACTAGAACGGTGAATGGTACCACAAATCGTATCACCTATCGAACTTACGGAACAGAACCCGATACTAGTAATTTATTCTGTAATGATGTGCCTCCAGCAAACATTGATATAAAAAGTAGTTCTGAAAGTACATCTGGCACCATCACAATTACGACCCTTTTAACCGAAGATGATAATGATGGTATTCCTGCAGCTTTAGAAGATATAAATGGTAATGGAGATCTAACGGATGACGATACTGACGGCGATGGGATACCAAATTATTTAGACCAAGATGATGATGGCGACAATGTTCCTACATCAGCAGAAAAAGTAAATTACACAGCTGCTAATGGTTTAAGTAATGCTCAAGATTCTGATGGTGATGGCATCCCTGATTATTTGGATGACGACGATGACAATGATGGGATTAAAACACGCGATGAAGAAAACATATCACAAGATCTAAACCCAGTTAACGATATTTCAGATCCAAATGTAGGTCCTGATTATTTAAACCCTGCTGTTAGCACGTCTAGAGCCGCAACAGCTTATAGAACCCATACGGTGTTTCAAACCTATCAAGTTGCAATATTGATTCAAAATGTAGCTTTTCCAAATATATCAATAACAACGCTAGATTTTGGTACTTTAAATGACAGCTCTATAACCAGCAAAAGCAGAACGGCAACACCAATTTTTAATTAGGGGCTAACATTTTGATAAATGTAAACTTCAGTGGCTCCAAGTCCGTATTTTTGGTAGTTGGCTTCATAGTATTTTACATTGTCATAACGCCCAAAAAGCGATTCCAATTCTGCCTTTAAAACGCCTTCCCCTACGCCATGAATAAATACAACTTTTTGAATACGCTTTTTAATGGCAAATTCCAATTGTCGTTTGGCTGTGTCCAATTGTAGATTCAACATCTCAAAATTGTTCATGTGCTTTGTGGAATTGGTTAAATGGTGAATATGAAGATCCACTTCCATTGTAGGCTGTGTACGCTCTTTAGGCTTTAAAGTAGGTGTTTTACGTTTTTTTGATGCTTCCTTTTCTTTTAAAATATCATTTAGTGAATGGTCACTAAAAATTGCAGAAGAAAAATTCTGATCTTTAGTATGCATAAGCTCATGAGCTTCAAATTCAAATTCAAAACCATCAGAAGACTTCATGGTAATAGTATTTCCAGTAATTTTTAAAACTGTACCAGAAATAGCATCATCTAATACCGTTACCTTGTCACCAACTTTAAACATTATGATTCTTGATTATTATCGGTTGAATCCTCTTCATTTGATTTGCTTGGTATACCTCGAGAAACACGATATACGCCTATCATAAGTATAACAATACCGCCAATTAAAATCATTTGATTTTGATCTTCTTGAGCTTGTGCATATACGGCCACAAGACCACCAATAGCAATTAAAAAATAACTGATAGTTTTTGAAAGATTCATTTGAATAAAAAGATTTAATTCGTCAAAATTACATTTAATAAATCAATTTTAAATTAGAGGAGTTGAAAAACCTATTCGATTTTTTATATTTTTGAGTGCAATACAAAGCCTTTATGCTCTCACCAGAAAATTATATGCTTCCTTGTTTAAACAAACAACTGTTTGGATTTGAATGTTTGGGTTGTGGCAGCCAACGTGCTGTTTCATTTTTAATTCATGGTGAATTTGTAGCTGCTTTTCAAATGTATCCTGCCATTTACACCTTAATTCCTTTATTCATTTTTATAGGAATTAACTTTTTTTTCAAGTTTAAACATGCTTCAAAACTTATAAATACACTAGCCATATTGTCTGTTGTAATTATAATTGTTAGCTACATTTATAAATTAACCACTTAAAAATTATTAAAATCATGGAAAAACAACGACTTAATCCCACTTTAGTGTATGTACTTGCAATTCTTGGCTTGTTTTGCTGTTGCTTTGGCGGGTTTGGATTTATTCTTGCCAGTATTGCTTTATTTATAGCTCAAAGTAAACTAAAAGCTGCACAAACTAATCCTGATGATTATGACCAAAGTACAGTCAAAGCAATGAATACTGCAAAAATTGTGGCCATAGTTATTTTAATCATAAACATTATATACTTGCTATTAACTATTTATAGAATTTATACCATAGGTTGGGACAATATTATGGAAGAATTCACAGAGGGCATGAAGCAGTGGGAACAAAATCAATAATAAATTAATATCAGCAAAAACGGCTTATGTAGTGGTTTACATAAGCCGTTTTCTTTTGTTATGTTAACACCATTAAAAAGCTGAAGCGCCTATTAGTGCAAAGAAAAATAATAGCACGTAAAGACTAATAATCACTATTGTTAATATCCCAACAAACTTATAATGTGATTTCAAGTTTGAAAAGGCTGCTGAAAAATCGTCGTTGTTTTTCATACGTAAAGCAGTCTTCATCTTTCTTGAAAAATTATATAAATAATAGACTGGAAAAAAGTAAAGCAGTGCCATAGCCACATAAATAAGACCTAAATAGCCTGTGTTAAATCCTACTTGTTCATATGGATTTGCATCAGTCATACTTCCAAGAATTGTTGAAAACAAGAGACCAAATATTACCATAAGTCCAATTCCTATAAATCCGAGAATTGATAAAAAGTAGGTCCAAGTTGAGGTTTCTTTTAAAAACCCGAGAACATCATTTGACATATTGAGTTCAAAAACGTCAAATGCAGAGGCATTTTCTTCCATAAAAAAATCTAATTTTCAAATTGTTTAAGTGTTTTTATAATGATGGTAACGCAATCCATTAATTGTGTTTCGGTCATGACCAATGGCGGAGCAAACCTAATAATATTACCATGTGTAGGTTTAGCCAAAAGCCCATGGTCTCTCAACTTCAAGCAAATATTCCAAGCGGTATCACTATTTTCATGATCATTGATTACAATAGCATTCAACAAACCTTTACCTCGAACCAATCTTGCAATGTTACTGGTTTCTATATATGTACGAAGTTCTTTTCTGAACAATTTACCTAAACGATTAGCATTCTCCGCCAAGTTTTCTTCTTTAACTACAGTCAGTGCAGCAATAGCAACTGCTGCAGCCACAGGGTTTCCTCCAAAGGTACTACCGTGATTTCCAGGTGTAATAACCTTCATAATCGCATCATTGGCTAAAACAGCACTTACAGGATAAACACCACCGCTTAAAGCTTTTCCTAAAATTAAGACGTCAGGTTTAACATTTTCATGATCAACCGCTAATAATTTTCCAGTTCGAGCAATACCTGTTTGTACTTCATCTGCAATAAAAAGAACGCCATATTGCTTACAAAGCGCTTTAGCTTTTGATAAATACCCTTCACTAGGTACATAAACGCCTGCTTCACCTTGAATGGGTTCTACTAAAAATCCAGCAACATTTGGATGGTTCTTAAAGGTGTCTTCAAGTGCTTGTAAATTATCGTATTCTATTTTTATGAAGCCTTTGGTAAAAGGTCCAAAGTGTTTACGTGCAACAGGGTCGTTTGAAAAAGAAATAATTGTGGTCGTACGTCCATGAAAATTATTTTCACAAACAACAATCTCTGCTTCGTTTTCATCAATACCCTTAATCTCATAAGCCCATTTTCTACATAATTTTAAGGCCGTTTCTACAGCCTCGGCACCCGTATTCATTGGCAAGAGCTTTTCAAAGCCAAAATAATCACAGGCGTATTTTTCGAATTTACCTAGCATATCATTGTAGAACGCCCTTGAGGTTAGCGTGAGGTTTTGCGCTTGCTCCACCATTGCCCCAACTATTTTGGGGTGACAATGACCTTGGTTTACCGCCGAGTACGCCGATAAAAAATCATAATATTTTTTGCCTTCAACATCCCAAACATACACACCTTCACCCCTACTCAAAACTACAGGTAGCGGATGGTAATTGTGGGCACCATACTTGTTTTCTAAATCTATCGCTTTTTGCGAATTTAATTGGTCTAAAACAGCCATTTTAAATGAATTAATAATGAATAAAATAACTATTCCTTCTGTACCTTTATCCTTTCGAAGAGTCCGAAAATTCAGCGTGGGAGAGAAATCATCCCTAAAGGCCTGCAAATTAGTAAATATTCGGCGTGATTTAAAATGTTATTCAGACAATTTTGTGGATAAAGATGAAACCTGTAATTCCAAACGTTTCATCTCTCGAATCAGTGCATTTTTGTCCATTTGCATCCAAGCAAAAATCTTAAGCATACTTACGGTCATGAGACAAACAAAGCCACCAATTCCCCATTTAATGAGTTCATTGGTTACTTCGGTATCAAGAAACTGAACAGTACAATACACAAATAACCCGAAAAATATAAGTGTGACCACATTCATTAAAATGATGATCCATTTATTTTTTCCTCTAAATAAACCCACAAGCATCTCAAATACGTTTTGCTCTTCTAGTTCATCGTAAAATTTAGCCTCCTCCTTGGTTAAGGTGTCTTTAATTAATTGGTCTATGTCTTCCATATGTGTTTTCATAATCTTTTGTATTGTGGTTTCTGAATTTGAGAAACCTGTTTATATTATTTTATAAGTGATTTTAAGTTTTCTCGTGCATGAAATAGTCGTGATTTTACGGTCCCGATAGAAACGTCTAAAAATTCACTCATTTGTTTTAAAGAATAATTCTCCAGATAAAATAAACGAATTACATTTTGTTGATCTACCGACAGCGATTTAATGGCTAGCATTACTTTTTTTCTTTTGAATTCATAGTCATCAATTGCATCTATTTCATTTGGGTTTTGAACCTTTTGATACTCTTTTAGCTGATGTTGTTGCTGTTGTCTATACCTTAAATAATCAAATGATTTAGTACATACAATTCGCAAGGACCAAACACCAAACTTATTAACATCCTGCAACTGCCCTATTTTAGCAATAACCGTTTTCCAGGTTTCTTGGGCAATATCTTTTGAAACTTCAGCATTTTTAGTAATCCAATAGGCTTTATCCAAGAATCGTTTATGCCAGCGTTCAACTAAATAGGGTAATACGTTCAAGTTTCCTGCCTTAAATTCAATTACTAATTGTGTATCAGCGCTATTTTTGGGTTTAGACATTAAGTGCTAGTTTCTGTATAAAAGACGTTTACGATGAAAAAAGGTTCAAAAAAATCTCATAATTATTAACATGGTTTCATTATTTATTGAAATCCTTTAAAGTTAATCGAAATAAAACGACATTTATTTAAGGCTATTATTATTTTTGCGCTATGGCAAGAAAAACGAATAGGCTCATATTTGAACAGGTTGAAGTTATTGATACTGCAGCCAAAGGAAAATCGGTTGGTAAAGCACCAGATGGCAGAGTGATTTTTTTATCGAATACAGTTCCTGGCGATGTGGTTGATGTTCAAACGTTTAAAAAACGAAAAGCGTATTACGAAGGCAAAGCGATTAAGTTCCATACCTATTCTAACAAGCGTACAACACCAAAATGTGAACATTTTGGCACCTGTGGCGGTTGTAAATGGCAGGACATGGATTATAGCTTTCAATTAGCTTATAAGCAAAATGAAGTCGTTAATAACCTAAAACGTATAGGACATCTTGAGCTTCCAGAAATAGAACCTATATTAGGTTCTGAACAACAGTTTTTCTATAGAAACAAAATGGAATTTTCGTTTAGTGATAGCAGATGGTTAACTCAAGACGAAATTAATTCTGAAGAAGATTTAGGTGATAAAAATGCGCTGGGATTCCATATCCCGGGTATGTGGGATAAGATTCTTGATGTTAAAAAGTGTTGGTTACAGGAAGATCCTTCCAATGCTATTAGAAATGCGGTTAAATCCTTCGCTTTAAAGCATCAGATGGAATTTTTCAATACCAGAAATCAAACTGGTTTTTTAAGGACTTTGATGATCCGAACGTCTTCAACTGGCGATTTAATGGTACTCATTCAATTTTTCAAAGAGCATAAAGCACACCGAACCTTGTTATTGGACTTTCTTTCTGAAACTTTTCCACAAATAACGTCCTTACAATATGTGATCAACGGAAAAGCTAATGATACCATTTATGATCAAGAGGTTATTTGCTATAAAGGAAACGATCACATTTTTGAGGATATGGAAGGCCTGAAATTTAAAATCAATGCCAAATCCTTCTACCAAACCAATTCACAACAAGCTTATGAATTATATAAAGTAACACGTGAATTTGCTGGATTAACTGGTAACGAATTGGTTTACGATCTGTATACAGGTACAGGAACCATAGCCCAGTTTGTGGCCAAACAAGCCAAAAAAGTGATAGGTGTTGAAGCAGTGCCCGATGCGATTAAGGCTGCTAAACAGAATGCACAATTTAACGGTATAAACAACGTTGACTTTTACGTTGGTGATATGAAAGTGGTATTTAATGATGAATTTTTAAAGACGCACGGACAACCGGATGTTATTATCACAGATCCACCAAGAGACGGCATGCATAAAGATGTGGTACAACAACTTTTGTCTATTGCCCCTAAAAAAATTGTTTATGTGAGCTGTAATAGTGCAACACAAGCTAGAGATTTGGCTTTAATGAAGGATGAGTATAAAATAACCAGAGTACAACCTGTAGACATGTTTCCACAAACATTCCATGTTGAAAATGTTGTACTTTTAGAACGTCTATAAATAAACGACCGAAAAATTTTTCAACCGATCAATTGTAAATTGCAAAAAGAAAAATAAGTTTTAAATGAAGAAATTTAGTGTATTAGTACTCCTTATCATCCTAACGGGTATAAGCTGCGAACGCGATGATATTTGCGCAGAAAGCACACCAACTACGCCACATCTCATCATACGCTTTTACGATATTAACCAACAAGACCAAACCAAACAAGTACGTCTGCTATCAGTTATTGGTGAAGGCATGCCTGAAGGAAACGAGATTGTTTTCAGCACAAATACCGATTCTATAGTACTTCCTTTGCGATTTCAGGAGGAAGGCATTGTAACTACTTCGCGTTTTGAGTTAAAGCGAGATACCGATTTCGATACCGATTCTAATACCTCTACCTTTTCTAATACTGATATTTTAGAAATACGATATACCCCTCAATTTGTCTATGTATCAAGAGCCTGTGGTTACAAGAGCATATTTAATGATCCTCAAACCACAATCGAGATTGATTCTGACAATTGGATATTCGGATCAGAAATACTAACAACTTCAATAGATCATGAAAATGAAGCACACATTATTTTATATCACTAGTCTTTGTATAGTGATGTTATGGTCTGTAGCATCATTTTCACAAAACAATAACAAACCTGCAGATACGCTCGTCTTTAAACAAAGTTATGGCTTGCGTTTAGGAGCTGATATTGGAAAACTAGCACGTTCGTTTATTGATGATGATTACAAAGGCTTTGAAATTGGAGCTGATTACCGTTTAACCAAACGACTCTATTTAGCTGGAGAACTAGGTACTGAAGAGAAAATAACAACTACTGACTATTTAAACACTACAGCCAAAGGCAGCTATTTAAAAGCTGGTGTCGATTATAATTTTTACACCAATTGGTTAGACATGGAAAACATGATCTATGGTGGATTTAGAGCGAGTTTTGGCACATTTAGTCAGACTTTGAATAGCTATACCATTTACAACACCGACCAATATTGGGACGAGCAATTTACTGTTGCCGAAGGACAAGAATTTAAAGGTTTATCGGCATTATGGGTAGAAATGGTAATTGGAATCAAAGCCGAAGTGCTTAACAATTTGTATTTAGGCTTAAACATGCAGCTAAAAAGTTATATCTCACAAGATGAACCCGAGAATTTCGGCAACCTCTATATTCCTGGATTTAATAAAGTGTATGACAGCGGTCGATTTGGTGTTGGCTTTGGTTATAACCTCTCGTATTTAATTCCTATTTATAAAAAGGAGAAAAAAGAAGTCATCCAAAACTAGTGTGATAATTCCACTCGTTTTTTTGACTATTTATCCTTATCTTTTGCACTAAAAATTAGAGCCTAATGGAGAAGGAAGCTATAGCCGATTTAATAGACGAAAAACATCAATATCTTATTGAATGGCTTTCATCACATGATGATGAGAAATGGGAACAAGGACCAGAGGGTAAATGGACTACTGGACAACAAACCTTACATTTACTCCAAAGTATTAAACCGCTAAATGATGCTTTAAGTTTTCCTAAATTTATACTGCGATACAAATTTGGAAAAGCTAATAGGCCTGTTAGGGATTACCAAACTGTTGTCTCTCGTTATCAAGAACGATTAAAAAATGTTCCAGAAGGAATAGTTTCTCCCTTTTCTAAAGGGATGCGTGTTCCTAAATTGAGTGACAAAAAGTACCTTTTAAATCGCTTACAAGTAGAAAGTAAAAAATTGCAATATAAAACCCGAAAACTATCTGATGTAAATTTAGATACCTTGATTTTACCACATCCATTAATGGGCAAAATGCCTGTTCGAGAGCTTCTAATGTGGACCGCTTATCATGTAGAACATCATACAATACAATTACAGCAGCATTACTGACATAACAATTCAGCTTAACGCCGACAATCTTTATTTAAAACATTAGAAAACATATACAACATGATTCAAGACATTGATAATATAGAACTAAAATATTTAACCCTCTCTGACTATCAGGAATTTAAAAGTGCCATGATTGAGGTCTATTCTAACATGCCTAATTCCTATTGGAGAGAAAACCATATCAAGACGCTAATTGATAAATTTCCTGAAGGTCAGGTAGTCATTAAGATAAATGGGGAGCTAGCAGGATGCGCGCTATCCATCATTGTGGATTATGATTCGTTTGACGACAATCACAACTACAAAAACATTACCGGAAATTATACCTTCAGCACGCATAATCCAGAAGGCAATGTGCTTTATGGGATTGATATTTTTATAAAATCGCAATTTAGAGGCCTGCGTTTAGGACGACGACTGTACGATTATCGTAAGGAGCTTTGTGAACGCCTCAATTTAAGAGGTATTGCCTTTGGTGGACGCATACCAAATTACAGTAAATATGCCGATACCCTAACCCCTAAACAATACATTGAGAAAGTTAAACGAAAAGAAATACATGATCCTGTTTTAAATTTTCAAATCTCTAATGATTTTCACCCTTCAAAAGTGATGAAAGGCTATTTGGAAGGCGATGCTGAATCTAATGAATTCGCCGTATTACTCGAATGGGATAATATTTATTATGAAAAACCCAATAAAAAAGCCGCTACCAAAAAACGAATCGTAAGATTGGGATTAATTCAATGGCAAATGCGCTTATATAAGGATTTAGAGGATTTAATGCAACAGGCCGAATATTTTTTAGATTCGGTCGCGGCGTACAGAAGTGATTTCGCTCTGTTTCCAGAATTCTTTAACGCCCCCTTAATGGCAGAGAATAATCACTTACCAGAGTCGCAAGCGATTAGAGAGTTAGCTAAACATACAGAAGATATTGTTCAGCGTTTTTCTAAATTGGCTATTTCGTACAATATCAATATCATCACTGGAAGCATGCCCGAAATGCGTGGTGATCTCTTATTCAATGTAGGTTATTTATGCAGAAGAGATGGCTCTACAGAACGCTATGAAAAATTACATGTCACTCCAGACGAAGCTAAAGTTTGGGGTATGCAAGGTGGTAGCGAGTTAAAAACCTATGATACCGACTGTGGTAAAATTGGCGTCTTAATTTGTTATGATTCCGAATTTCCAGAATTGAGTCGTTTATTGGCCGATGAAGGCATGGATATCTTATTTGTTCCTTTTTTAACCGATACCCAAAATGGCTTTTCGCGTGTGCGCCATTGTGCCCAAGCCAGAGCCATAGAAAATGAATGTTATGTCGCCATTGCCGGAAGTGTTGGTAATTTGCCAAAAGTGAATAACATGGATATACAGTTTGCGCAATCTATGGTGCTTACACCTTGTGATTTCTCCTTTCCTGCTAATGGTGTAAAGGCCGAAACTACTACTAATACCGAAATGATTTTAATTGCCGATGTAGATGTAGATTTACTCCGTGAGCTCAATCAATTTGGAAGCGTTAAAAATTTACGTGACCGACGCAAGGATTTGTTTGAATTGAAAAAATTAAAGAAATGATTATTAGGATCCTAAACTAATCGTTAAAATTGATAAAATTGCAAACAGACCAATTTAATCTTTAATGTTTTTAATATATTATAAATTTTTAGATTTAAATTTGATAGCCTAAAAGCCGGTTCTAAGCTATCTTTAAAGCAATAAAGTCTGATGAAAAACAAACGATTATTAATTATTCTGCTAGCTGTACCTATTCTGCTACTTATTCCTTTTATTGCAATGCAGTTTAGTGATGAAGTAACTTGGTCTGGTTATGATTTTGTAGTGATGGGTGCTTTACTTCTAATCACTGGTTTATTATGTGAAATGGTATTACGAAAAGTAACAAAAACCAATCACCGCCTTATGATGTGTCTAGGCATCCTACTCCTGTTTCTACTAGTTTGGGCTGAATTGGCCGTAGGTATTTTTGGTTCTCCTATTGCCGGTAGTTAAATATTAGAAATCTTTAAGATATCAATATCTTAAGAAGAGTAACTCATTGGTTATAAACAGACCTTTGTTACAAATACATTTTATTGAGTTAAATATCTCTTGAATAGACCTAAAGACTCTTATCATATAAAACATTGTTTCATTTTTCAAAAAAAGAATTAAATTTACTTTAAACCTTACTTGAATTGGGTTAGAAATTAATTATGCCAAAATACCGTAGTAAATATTTGTAAATAAGAGGTGTATGGACCAATAAAAAGTTGTCGAGTTTTACTTAAACTCTAATTGGTGTCCGAAATCTGTTTTCAATAAAAATATTATAACTCATGAAATATTTCAATTTTCTACTCCTAATTTTTCTTCTGAATTATTCCTGTTCAAATTCAAATGAAATTAATGAAAATAAAGATGAAGATATAGATTTAGATCTAGGAGAAGAGATTGTTGCAATTGATTTTCCTGATAAATTTGTAAATCAAAATACCTCACTTCATGTGGTCTTATCTGACCACAATGGTAATCCACTGGATGTAAAAACATACTCAAAAGTCAAAGAAACACTGAAACTTTACACCCAAGAAAGTGTTAATGACAACACACAATTTTCCTTGACTTTTATTAATGTAGTAAATGATTTAGTTTATAACATTTATGTTTACTCTAATCTCACTAAACCCATGCTTGATGGTGGCATACAATTTAAACCCATAGGTTATGCTACAATTGGAGGGTTTGTAAATATTGAAACTCAAAACCTAAATATAGACGTCTTAAATGCAGCGGGTACAGGGTATTCTATGATAAAAATTAATAACCTATTATCTGGTCACTATACCTCAAAATTCAACGAAGATTTAGGCTCGAAAAATATATTTATAAAGTATGTGGACCCAACGGATATAATTAATAATTCATACAGATGGATGTTCGTAGATAATATAGGTGCTATCTCTTTACTTTCGGAAAACAATTTTAGAACTGACAGTGTCAATGTTGCTCACTTACAAACAAACGTGCCTTCACAGCTACCATTACTTACACTACTCGGTTACGAAAATGAAATCCTTTACAATCAAATTTCTGGACATCAAGCTTATTCTGATTTTGTTCCTGCTTTTGGGTATGGAAGCAATCATTATTATTCTTACGCCAATATTTTTGAAAAAACTTCCTACTCATTATGTTACTCTAATTATTCATTATCTGGTGCCGGAATACCTCCTGCTCAAGTAACAGTGCCAGAAGCAAGAGTGTCATCTACGTTTTCAAATAATACTCTTACGTTTTCAGGAGTAGAAGGTTTTGAAGTAGGTAGAATTAGACTAGATAACTCTTCCTTGTTTGTGAATATTGAATTCATATTTAACGGGAATTCGTCAGAGGTTACTATCCCAAAAATACCAGATGCCCTAGTGTCTGAAAATATTAAGGGGGCAATTAATACTCATCAATTGAGACTTGTCCAAGCAATTGCAGAAAACTATGACACCTTTAATGACTATAATCAATATATCAATAATGTATTAAAAAATTCTAGTCCATTTTATCTAAGTTCTCCAAAACGAGAAAGAATATGTAATTCCTATATTTCTCATCTCATATTACCGGTGGTTGAATTTCCTTACTTAGAAAGGTTTAGATAAAAAGTAATAGTTTAGTGTTGTTTAAAAGATAAATAATACCATTATAATTAGTTCATAATACTATATAACTTATAAAATTATATACATATATCAGGATTTAAAAAGAGGGCTATTTTTTACAAACGCCTAACTTTGTACCCTATTAAACATTAACTTTAAATTCTTAACTAAATTTTGCTTTTGTATGTGAAATAAACAATCGAAAAAAACCTAGAATCATTGAATACTAAACCTTTTTTAGACTATATACTTCGTTATGTAGACTTAACTCCAGAAGAGATTAATCTATTATTAGATAATATTTCCCACCGCAGTTATCTTAAAGGGCAATATATTGTTCAACAAGGTGATATTTGTCGCTTTGAAAGTTTTGTTGTTAATGGTTGTGTAAAAACATTTTATGTCGATGATGATGGGCAAGAACATGTTGTTTTATTCGCAATAGAAAATTGGTGGGCCGCAGATCTTGGTAGTTTTCTATCCCAAGAGCCAGCCGATTATAATGTACAATGCATTGAGAACACAGAGGTCATTCAATTCTCTTTTGAACAACTCGAAATGTTGTATCAAAACATTCCTAAACTCGAACGCTTCTTTAGAATTATTATACAAAATGCGTTTGTGGCATCACAAAGGCGAGTTATTAAAAATTTTAGTCTTCCGGCCAAAGAACGCTATATCGAATTTAAATCTAGATATCCCCAAATTGAACAAAGAGTTCCGCAATACCTCATTGCCTCTTACCTTGGCGTTACCAAGGAATTTTTAAGTAAGATTAAAAGTCAACTGCTTCAGGACCAATAAATGTTAATCTAGATTAACAACATTTAATAAACTACTTCATTTTCTATCTCTTCATTGTATTAGACATTTGCCTCATAACAATTAAATCAAAATACAATGAACACATTATTAGAAAAAATTAGCACAATCAATGCTATGATCCTTGAAGGAAAAGCTTTAGAAGCTTTTGACCAGTTCTATCATGACGACGTTGTAATGCAAGAGAACGACAACCCTAGTGTTGAAGGAAAACTTGCAAATAGACAACGAGAAGAAGCATTCTTTGGAGCCATTACCGAATTTAGAGGTGCACAACCTCTAAAAGTTAGTGTTGGAGAAGATACAACCATGGTAGAATGGCACTTTGATTACACCCACAAAGATTGGGGTGTTAGAAATTACACGCAAGTTGCGGTCCAAGATTGGAAAGATGGAAAAATAATAAAAGAGAAATTTTATTATAACTCTTAAATTTTTAAATTATGAAAACTAAAATATTTAATACAGACGATTCGTATATAGGACTTATTTTAAGAATTACACTCGCTATAGTCGTATTTCCTCACGGAGCTCAAAAACTTTTAGGTTGGTTTGGCGGTTATGGTTTTTCAGGAACTATGGGGTTCTTTACCGAAACAGTTGGATTACCTTGGATTATAGGTTTTTTGGTTATTATTCTCGAATCTATTGGTGCCATCGCATTGTTAGCAGGTTTTGCGACAAGGCTTATCGCCTTAAGTTATATCGTATTGGCCCTTGGGATAACTTTAACTTCACATCTTAAAAATGGGTTCTTTATGAACTGGTATGGTAATCAAGCTGGTGAAGGTTTCGAATTCTTCATCTTATGGATTGGAATAGCACTAATTTTATTGCTTATTGGCGGTGGTAAATATTCAACCGACCGAAGCATCCTAGTAAATAGTTGAAGCTTGCACTTATGGAATTTGAATTATAATAGCGATTTGGGGGCAAACCTGAATCGCTATTATGTTTTGTTAATCTTCTTAACACATTTAAGCTATAATAGTAAGAGTGCTCTTAAAATTATACTCATATATTTTAAACAATTTGAGAAAGCTTCAATCACTTAAATCCTTCTCAATAATGTTCCATTAAATCTATTATAAAAGTTTAGCCGATTCATCAATATCATCTAAAGACGGCACCCATTCACCTAAAGTTCGATTTTTTTTAACATGTAATTGTTTAATTATCAATGCAATAAAAATTATTTTGAAAATAATTAACTATTTAAAGTGTTAATTACTAATACTTAATTGTTATATTATTGAATTAATAACTAAAATAAAACAAATGAAAACCTCAAATTTTAAACTACTAGGAATTTCAATCGCAATGACCTTATTTATTGCGACTTTTACATCGTGTTCAAGTGACGATGGACCATCGGTAAATATTACAGTAAATGAAGGGCCATCTGGAGATATTGGTGGCGATTTTACCGGAAATGGCGGAAGCGGATCAAGAACTATTAATTGGACAAATAACTTAGCTACTGCAGATTATAACGCTGACATCACTACAACGGCCATGGGCACTTTCCAAATGGTTGTTAGAGATGCAAGTGGAACTATAGTTCTAGACAGAAGTCTTAACGGAAATTCTGGACCAGACAGTATTGATGGTGTAACTAATGCAGGAGAGCCAGGTAGTTGGACCGTAACTATTACACTTACATCCTTTAGCGGTGACGGAAGTTATTCCTTAAGCGCTGGGAATTAAAATTAAATAACAAATAAGCTATAAAAAAAGCTGTCTTTAATTAGACAGCTTTTTTTTATAATAATCCCCATCCCTTTTAAATGTAATGGCTTTGATTACCCTAAATCAAACTAAGAGTTTTACGCCATGATCTATTTTAAATACTTACCTTTTTTACTGCCTTCATACATAACGTATTTTACCAAACGTGCTTCGAGTTTGGCATTTACCAAATGTATTTTTCGCGAAGGACGCAGTCCCACATGCTTTAAGGCATCTAAATTAGAGGTTATAAACCAGGCATCTGTACCTGGATAATTTTGCTTGAGCGTGTCTCCAATCTGTTTGTAGAAATTTTCCATGTCGATATCTAAACGCTCTCCGTATGGCGGATTAAACACCATATGCAATTTGTTGTCCCCTCCCTTTTGGGTCTTGAAAAAATCTTCGTGTTTTACCGTTACAAATTCTTCTAAATGTGCATTTTTAATATTTTCTTTGGCCTTGTTTATCGCACTTGGTGATTTATCATATCCTATTATTTTATGATGAAAATCACGTGTTTTATTCAGTAGGGATTCTTCTATTTTTTCAAATAAATCAACATCCCAATCGTTCCAGCGTTCAAAAGCAAATTCCTTTCGCATTAAGTTAGGTGGAATATTGCAGGCAATCATTGCGGCCTCTGCCAAGATCGTTCCCGAACCACACATAGGATCCATAAAATCTGATTGTCCGTCCCAACCCGAGAGCATAATCATTCCCGCGGCCAAAACTTCGTTTATGGGCGCTATATTGGTAGCTGTTTTGTAGCCACGTTTGTGCAAGGATTCTCCAGAAGTATCCAAAGAAATATTACAAGTGTTACGATCAATATGAACATTAACCTTAATATCTGGAAATTTAAGATCTACATTCGGGCGTTCGCCAGTGGTGTTTCTAAACTTATCTACTATGGCATCTTTGGTTTTTTGAGCAATAAATAGTGAATGTGTAAACTGCTTAGAATGTACTGTTGCATCAACGGCCAATGTGCCAGTTGGTTTAAGATAGGTATCCCAATTCATCGCGTAGATTTTATCGTACAACTCCTGTTCATTTCGCACACGGAAGGAATGAATGGGTTTTAATATTTTTATGGCTGTTCGCAGCGCTAGATTAGTCTTATACATAAAGCCCTTATCTCCTGTAAAACTCACATTTCGAACCCCTATATTTACCTCTTGTGCACCCAATTGGGTGAGTTCTTTTGCCAATAATTCTTCAAAACCAAATAAGGTCTTGGCCACCATTTTAAAATTATTCTCCATTGTATTACTATAAAACAATGCAAAAATACTTTATTTTTGCCGCGAGACACACTTATCTATGACAAAACACACCACACAATGGTACGCTTCTTGGTTTGACACGCCGTTTTACCATATTCTATATAAAGATAGAGACCACAGCGAAGCTCAATTGTTTATGGATAATTTAACTCAATATCTCAATATTCCTGAAGGCGGAAGTATTCTTGATTTGGCTTGTGGTAAAGGAAGGCACTCGGTGTATTTAAATTCACTAGGTTATGATGTCACTGGAATTGATTTGTCTGAAAACAGTATTGCCTATGCCAAACAGTTTGAGAATGACACCCTAAAGTTTGAAGTGCACGATATGTGTAAGCCGTATCTTCAACAGTTTGATGCTGTTTTTAATCTTTTCACAAGTTTTGGTTATTTTGATCGAGAAGAAGACAATCTCAACACCATTAAAGCTATCAAAACAGACTTGAATTCCACAAGTTTTGGAGTTATTGACTTCATGAATAGTGAATACATTATTGATCATCTTATTCCTGAAGACACAAAAACTATAGAAGGTATACAATTTCACCAAAAACGCTATTTAGAGTCTGGATTTATTTTCAAGGATATTTCATTTGAATATCAAGGCAGCGCGTATAAATTTCAGGAACGTGTAAAAGCATTGAAACTTGAGGATTTTGAAGCCCTTTTTGAACAGGCCGGTGTATTTTTATTAGATGTGTTTGGCGATTATAAATTGCGTAAATTCCAAAGCAAAAGTTCTGAACGATTAGTTATGATTTTTAAATAATGAACAAATATTTACTACCCATTTACGCCGTAATGTTGGGCGTATTATTAATTGCACTTTTAAAACAGCGCAAAACCGCCTATACCAAACTCTTGCTACCTTTTAGTGGTGCTTTTTTATTGGCCCTTACCCTTTTTGATCTTCTACCAGAAGTTTATGAGCATATTCAAGCGAAACAAACAGGCTTATTGATTATGTGTGGAATTTTAATTCAGGTTATTTTAGAATTCTTTTCTAAAGGTGCCGAACATGGTCATGTACATTTGCATCATGACGACCAATCATTTCCTTGGCTCTTGTTTATTAGTTTGTGTATCCATAGTGTTTTAGAGGGCTTTTCTATTCATCAGCATAATGATATGGTATATGGAATTGTGGTTCATAAAATTCCAATTGCCATGGTGATTACCACCTTTTTATTGCATTCTAAATGCAGTAAAGGCCAAGTGATTTTGTTTTTAGGTCTATTCGCAGCCATGACACCTATAGGGACTTATCTTTCCAATAATATGGATTTTATAGCACCTTATGTTGACAGCATTAATGCCATTGTTATAGGTATCTTTTTTCATATCTCTACAACCATTTTATTTGAAAGTAGTGAAGGTCATAAATTTAATCTCTCTAAATTAATAGCCATTGTTTTAGGGGTAGGTATAGCCTATTTCGTATAACATTATATACTCTATAAAGTTTTGTTTTAAAAGTACTTAATACATGTTTTCTAAAGAAGAATCAAGACGTTTACGCGAAGAGTTTTGGATAAGCTTTGGAAAATCCTTCCCTAGAAAGTGGATTTTGTACAACACAAAAATAAAAGGTTTTAGTTTTAAATTTCATTTTGATACCAAGACTGCATTAGTGGCGCTAGATTTGGAAGACGATCTGGAAAACCGCATCAATTGTTGGGAAAAACTTGGTGCTTTAAAATCTATTTTAAAAGACGATTATTTACCTGAAGCGATTTTTGAAGACATCTACATCCTTGAAAACGGGAAGGAAATCTCCAGAATCTATGTGCCATTAGAAGAAAAAGTATCTATCCACAACAAAAATACTTGGCAACAGGTGATGGTATTCTTTAATACAACGATGAGTCTCTTTGAAGATTTCTTCAACGAATACGAAGCAATTTTAAAAGATTAGGAAAGATTCTTCTCCATTCTAAAATCGTCCATTACAAAGCCACTACCTATATCAATTACCATAGTCTCAACTTTCTCAAAACCTAGTCGCTCATAAGCTAAAATAGAGTTGGTATTGTTTTTATTCACGGTAAGTTGCAATTGTGTACATTCAAGTTCTCTTGCTCTTGATTCGATAAATTGCATGGCCTTTTGCCCTATTTTCTTTCCTCTAAATGGCTTAAGGATATAAATTTTACTTAAAAACAAAACGTCTTCATCTTGCTTAATGGATAAGTAGCCAACAGGTTCATCGTTAAAATCAATGGTATAATATTCGTAACCGCTTTCAACCTGCTCTGCAATAGCATCAACCGATTGAAATTTTCCCAGCATATAATCTACTTGAGCGTTCCCAATAATGGAAGTATAATGCTCACGCCAAATGATATTGGCCATTTGAGCTATTTGTTGAAAGGCTTCAGGTGTTGTTGCGCGAATAATACTGGTCATAATTAGGATTAAAGTTAGTGTTTTCCCTAAATCACAAAAAATAAAATCATTAAATAATGACAAATGGCCCCACCAAGCACGAAGATATGCCAGATAACATGATTAAATGGGATCTTTTCAAAAACATAGAATATAATACCTAAAGTATAAAATGCACCACCGGCAAACAAAAGTTGTAAACCAGTAGGGTCCATAAGCTTTGATAAGAACGTATAATCAAACACAATGAGCCAACCCATGACCAAGTATAATAAGGTTGAGAATATTTCAAACCTTCCGGTAAAGAACAATTTTAGAACTACTCCAAAAAGTGCAATGCCCCAAACCAACCAAAATAAAAGCCACCCTTTACTTTCGGGTAACATAATAAGTAGCACAGGCGTATATGTACCAGCAATTAGCAAATAAATACTGATGTGATCTACAATCCTAAAATAATGCTTTCGACTTTCATTAGTAATGGAATGGTAAAGTGTTGAGGCCAGGAATAAAATAATAATAGATAGTCCATAAATACTAACACTAAATACATCAATTTCAGATTCTGAATTACATCTCTGAAGAAGGATAAACAGGCCTATAATCCCAAGAAGTGTGCCCAATCCGTGGCTCCAGGCATTCCAACGTTCTTCTACTGGAGATTGATATCGCATTACTTGTTTTTGGTAGTTGCGCCTAACCACTTATCGGTCAAGTCATAAAAATCGAAATCAATTGCAGGTTGCTGTCGTACCAATTGTCTATTTTGAAAGGCGCGCTCTAAAATGTCTTCTATTAAAAAATCTTCCTTAACATTAACTGGATCGAATTCTACTTTTAAGGAAATATCGAACAATCGCGCTGTATTTTGAAACCAAAAGGCACGCCAACCACTTCTTAACTCCTTAATAAGATCAAAAGTCGTTTTTCCTGTTTGCCGATGAATAAGTTTAATCAAAATTTGTCCTTCAGTTCGCGTCAATTTTTTAAGCTCTGCTGAAAATTCATCTTCTATATAGCGTTGGATTATTTTAGCATAGCGTCGTTTATCACTTTTACGTTTTAAAGTTTCCAAGCGTTCATTTAAGGCAATTAGGCGCTCGGCAGCCAATTTGGCATACGGATATACTTTTATAGTTTTTCGTTTTAAAATCAAGTAGCGAATACGTTCTTCCCTACTTTTAAAATCGAGTTTGTTGAGTATAATGACCTCATCGAGATCAATGATGGTTTTCGCTATGGAATCACCTTCAATGTAATAATATTCAACGTCTGTGGTATCTTGCTGAACAGGTTCGCGTTGGGCGAAACTTAACAAGGGACAAAGAAGGAATATGTAGCTTAAAATCTTCATAATAACACAAGGAACTAAAACCGTTCCAATTTGCTCGGTAAAATTAATAATTTACATATGCTTAAACCTTAAATTCGTATTAATATTATTATTTTAGAGCAAAATTTTTATCAATGGCGAAAAAGAAGGTACTCAACAAAAAGTCTATGGACTTTTTAACTAGTTATTTAAATAATGCCGCACCAACGGGTTATGAATGGGATGGGCAAAACATATGGATGGATTATCTAAAACCTTATGTGGATGAGTTTATTACTGACACCTATGGTACTGCGGTTGGGGTCATCAATCCCAAAGCAAAATATAAAGTGGTTATTGAAGGGCATGCCGATGAAATTTCATGGTACGTTAATTATATATCTGACAATGGATTGATTTATGTCATTAGAAATGGCGGAAGCGATCATCAAATAGCACCAAGTAAAATTGTGAACATTCACACCAAAAAAGGCATTGTAAAAGGTGTATTTGGTTGGCCAGCAATTCATGTTAGAGATAAATCGAAAGAAGAGCCTCCTAAATTAGAAAACATCTTTATTGATGTGGGATGTTCAAAAAAAGAGGATGTTGAGAAATTAGGGGTACATGTAGGTTGCGTGATTACCTATCCAGATGAATTTCATGTATTAAATAAGGATAAATTTGTGTGCAGAGCTCTAGACAACCGTATGGGTGGCTTTATGATTGCCGAAGTAGCACGATTATTACATGAAAACAAAAAGTCGCTGCCTTTTGGCCTATATATTACCAACTCGGTGCAAGAAGAAATTGGCTTACGTGGTGCCGAAATGATTACCCAAACCATCAAACCAAATGTTGCTATCGTTACCGATGTGACGCATGATACCACTACACCTATGATCGATAAGAAAAAAGAAGGTCATTTAGAATTGGGTAAAGGACCAGTAGTGGCCTATGCGCCAGCGGTTCAACAAAAACTGCGTGATCTCATTACCGATACTGCCGAAAAACATAAGATTCCATTTCAAAGGTCGGCCTTATCAAAAGCTACAGGCACTGATACAGATGCTTTTGCCTATAGTAATGGCGGTGTAGCCTCGGCGTTAATATCACTGCCACTGCGTTATATGCATACCACAGTTGAAATGGTACATAAAGATGATGTGGAAAATGTTATTCGATTGATTTATGAGACCTTATTAACTATTAAAAACGGCGAAACATTCAGTTATTTTAAATAAAAAGAAGCCTCATAATGAGGCTTTTTCTATTATGGAAGAGTATATAGATATTGTTACACGAACTGGTGACCCAACAGGTAAGTCGGCTCCAAAGTCTGAAATCCATAGTCAAGGACATTACCATAATACGGCGCACATTTGGTTTTATACGGCCAATGGCAAGATTTTACTACAACAACGAGCAGCTTCAAAGATTATTTGTCCATTGCTGTGGGATGTGTCTGTTGCAGGGCATATTGATGCTGGTGAGACCTTAAGTTCTGGAGCTGTGCGCGAAGTTAAAGAAGAAATAGGATTGACCGTTCAAGAAGATGAATTACAAAAAATTGGCGTATTTGAGTGTTTTCAATCCTATCCCAATGGTATTAAGGACAATGAATTTCATCATACCTTCATCTGTGAGCTCAAAGTAGAATTAAGCGCCCTTACACCTCAATACGATGAAGTGGAAGACTTAAAACTAGTTTCTATTGAAGACTTTAAGCAATTATTGAAAAACAGCAGATCTAATAATCATTTTGTAGCTACCAATGCCAAGTATTACAAAGCTGTTTTACAAGCCATAACAAACACATTACACTCTAAATGAATTTACTTTTAGCCGCAATAGCACCTGTACTAATTGTTATTATTTACATCTACATTAAGGATAAATACGAGAAGGAACCCAAACGATTATTGTTAATGAGCTTTGTGTTTGGTGCCATTGTAAGTATTATCATAACTACCATACTCTATTTAGGTTTTGATATATTACTACCACTAAAAAATGATCACAGTATCTGGCAACAGTTTGTCAAGGCATTTTTTGTGGTTGCCCTTTCCGAAGAGTTTAGTAAATATGTCATTGTACGGTACGTATCTCAACCTAGACGGGCATTTAATGAGCCTTTTGATGGTATTATTTATGCCGTTATGGTTTCTATGGGGTTTGCTGCCACCGAAAACATATTTTATGTGATTGTTGGTGGCTATGAGGTCGCTGTATTAAGAGCATTCACTGCCGTACCCGCGCATGCTACCTTTGCTATACTAATGGGTTATTATATGGGCAAAGCCAAATTTGCAAAGAATAGAACTTTAATGAATTTCACCGGTTTAGGATTGGCTGTTTTTTTCCATGGCGCCTATGACTTTTTCTTATTTATTGATTTTATACCAGGTGTATGGATTGGTGCCTTTATCTCTTTAGGTGTTGGACTATTCTTTTCTAGAAAAGCAATTAAAAAGCATCAGGAAATTTCAACCTTTAAACCATGAACAATACCATAGCCAAACGCGTTGCCGACTTTTTAAAACAGTTTCCTCCGTTTGATTTGCTGTCTGCTTCTGCCCTTTTAGACATTTCAAAAGAAGTTAAAATTAAATATCTCGAAAAGGGAAAAACAATTTACAATCAAGGTGAAGCCCTTCATAATCACTTTTATATTATTAACAAAGGAGCCATTTCTTTAATTAAGAAAATTGACACCTCCACTGCGGTGATTGACAGATTTGATGAAGGTGATGTGTTTGGACTTCGTCCATTATTTGCCAAGGAAACCTATACCAATACGGCACGAACAGAAGAAGAGACGATTCTTTATGCCATCTCCATATCCTTATTCAGGCCAATGGCAATCGCCAATACACAAATTGGAAATTACCTTATAGAAAGTTTTGCATCCAACACCGAAAATCCCTTTTCTAAAGAGCATCACAAACAGTTTTATTCCAATTCTGAAATAGTGAGTGCTGAAGATGATTATCTCTTCGAACTTCAGCCCGTTAAGTATATCAAAAAAGTAGTTACCGTAAAACCTTCGGCCAAAATAAAACGAGCAGCAACACTTATGAGCGAAAAGAATATTAGCTCAATAGTAGTTGAAAATAATGGTATGCCAGCAGGTATTATTACTGATAAAGATTTACGCACAAAAGTGGCCACAGGCATGCATACTATAGATGATCGCGTATCGAGTATTATGAGCGCACCTGTATTATGTTATCCTAAAAATATTACTATTGCCCAAGTCCAAATCACTATGATGAAGCATCGTGTTGGGCATATATGCATAACCGAAGATGGAACTCCCAATACAAAAATTATTGGATTGGTGGCCAATCATGATATGGTAGTGATGAAAGGTAGTAATCCCGCCGTATTAATGAAAGCCATTAAACGTGCTAAAAGCACCAAAGAACTAAAGCGCATACGAGGTAAAATCATGATTCTATTAGATGGTTATATTTCTCAAAACATACCGCTCACCCATACCAGCAAAATTATTTTTGAGCTTAATGATGCCACTATTAAACGAATTATAGAGCGTTGTATTGATAAAATGGAAACGCCTCCACCTGTAAAATTTGCTTGGATGTCTATGGGCAGTCAAGGACGAAAAGAACAATTACTACATACTGACCAAGATAATGCTATAGTTTTTGAAACTGTTGACACCCAAACTATTGAAGTTACAAGAGCCTATTTTTTGCAACTTTCAAAAAAAATAAACAAACGTCTAAGCGCAATAGGTTTTGAATTTTGTGATGCCGACATCATGGCTAAAAACCCAAGTTATTGCTTAAGTCTTGACGAATGGAAACAACAATTTACAAGTTGGACTTCAAATACAGGAAATGACGAAATTTTATTGAGTTCTATTTTTTTCGATTTTGATATTAGTTATGGTGATGCCGCTTTAACTAATGCCTTATCAGAGCATACTTTAAAACTTGTCAAGAACAACAATTTATTTATTTCAAAATTGGCTGCCAGTGCTTTACGTAGTGCTTCTCCCCTTGGGTTCTTTAGACAGTTTTTAGTAGAAAGTGATGGGGAATACAAGGACCTATTTGATCTTAAAAAACGAGCCTTGTTGCCCCTTATTGATGCTGGACGTGTATTAATTTTAAATTATCAAATTAAGAATATCAACAATACTGCTGAACGTTTTGAAAAACTAGCAGAACTTTTTCCTGAAGATAAAGACTTATATTTATCGTGTTCGTACGCATTTAAAGCCCTTTTAAAATTTAGAACCAAGCATGGTCTCCTTAATAAGGATAATGGACGATTTATTAAATTGGCCATACTCACCAAAGAAGAAAAGATGAAATTAAAAAGGTGTTTCAAGACCATCGCCACCCTTCAGGAGCTTATTAAAATAAAGTTTAATCTTGGTACCTTATTATAGTTGAAAAAGTTCTTCAACATAAAATCCCGTTCTAACAACTACCCACAGTATTGGTTAAACTATGAAGCATTATTCAAAAGAAAAACTACTCAAGAACTATCAAACACGCGTTTTGTGGTATTAGACACAGAGACCACAGGTTTTGATTATGAAAGGGATCGTATTCTCTCAATTGGTGCCGTTGATATTACAAATTATGAAATCAATGTTGCTAATGCTTTTGAAATCTATCTGCAACAAGACCATTTTAATGAAAACACTGTAGAAATCCACGGTTTGATTCAACATGAACGTGTTGACACTTTTACTGAAGAAGAGACTATACCAAAGTTATTACAATATATTGGCAATAGCATTATAGTAGCACATCATGCTAATTTTGATGTGACTATGCTCAATAAAATGTTGAAAAGGCATAACCTCCCTCCTTTGAAAAACCGTGTATTAGACACCGTAAACCTATACCGTGCCACCCGTATCAAATCAAATTTGATTCAACAAGATCGTTGTAGTTTAGACGATATTGCCGAACATTATGCTATTGACATTTCTGATCGGCATACGGCCGCTGGTGATGCCTTAATCACGGCACTTATTTTTTTAAAAACCACCACCTTATTACAACGTAAAAAAGAACTTCAACTCAAACATCTTTTTAGATTATAAAGTTTGAAATTTTGTGTTAATTTTAACATATCCAAACATCCAAGAGACATTTATATGCCGTAATTATTGCCAATTATTAAAATGCAGGAAATATAAAATTTAACACTTTAGTAATGAGTAATTTAAATACCTTTGAAAAATTTTACAACGCTTAAGTATCACATGAATAAACACTTTTTAGTTGCTATACTTATATTGGGAATACAGTTCTCAACATTCGGTCAAGACGGACTTCCTATTCTTGCAGACGATGCAGACATTAAACCTTTAGCGAGCTTGAGAGAACGAAGTTTCCAAAGAAGTTTGGAGAGCGAATTAAAAAAAAATGCGAGTTGGGCAAAATTGATTAGCAATAAGAAAATGGCCGTTGGCATTGTCGATTTAAGTAACCCTGAAGAGGTTACTTATGCCAGTGTGAATGGCGACCATATGATGTATGCCGCTAGTCTCCCAAAAATAGCCATTCTACTCTCGGCTATGGATGCCATAGAAAATAAAGAGTTAAGGGAAACCATAGAGGTCAAAAGAGACATGCGACTTATGATTAGTAAATCTGACAATCCTGCTTCTACCCGTATGATTGACCGATTAGGATACGCGAAGATTGAAGCTGTGATGACCGACCCAAAATACATGTTTTATGATCAAGAACAAGGTGGTGGCCTATGGGTAGGTAAACGTTATGGTGGCGGTGGTGATACTAATCGCGAACCTATTAAAAATTTAAGCCATGCTGCTACTGTTAATCAGGTATGCCGTTATTACTATCTATTAGCACATGGTAGATTGGTAAGTTGGGAACGCTCCAAACAAATGTTAGATATTATGGGCAATCCTGATCTTCATCATAAATTTGTAAATACCATCGAAAAGATTGCTCCAAATGCTTCATTATTCAGAAAATCGGGGTCATGGCGCACTTATCACTCCGATTCTATTTTAGTTTGGGGAGATGATCCTGACCGTCGTTATATATTAGTTGCCCTTATTGACGATCCAAACGGTGAACAAATTATTAGAGATCTAGCCAAAACCGCAGAAAAACTCATAAAAAAAAAAGAACTAATTAGTTTGGTGTTCAATTAGAATACTAGATAATTTTAATTTTTTAGTGGCAATGGTAAGCCTAGTCACAATTGTTTTGGGCATTTGCTGACTTGTACATATATTAGCTTTAAATTCAGATTTTAAACTTCTGAAAAAACAATTGTAAGGTACTCCATGTCCATCATCGATACGTTAAAACAATACATATTAAAGGCTTTTGACCTCAAGGAAGACGAGCTTTACAAAACTTGTTTACTCCAACTTAATATTTTCACTATAATTAGTGTATTACTGATTGTAAAACCTACTATAAGCTCCTTATTTCTTTCTGAATTAACTTCTAGTGCATTACCACTAGGCTATGTACTCACAGCGATAATGGCCGTAATTGGGTCTTTCTTTTATGATAAGGCATTAGAAAAATACCCCTTAAATGTAATTATAGATCGTACGCTTATTGGCTCGGTAATCTCTCTTATAATATTTGGTATCGCTTTCAATTTCAACTTTAACAAAGGGGTTTTACTTTTTGTCCCCTACATTTGGGTAGCTATTTTTGGCTTATTGGCAGCATCACAATTCTGGATACTTGCCAATTTGGTTTATAACGTTCGTGAGGCCAAACGCGTTTTTGGTTTTATAGGTGCCGGAGCTATTGCCGGAGGCATTTTTGGAGGCTATTTAACTTCAATCCTTACCAAACTATTAAGTACCGAAAACTTATTATTTGTTGCCGCTCTTTTCCTTTCTATTTGTATACCGATCACTCGTCGCATCTGGAAAACTGAAATTGCTAAACTCAACACCTTTCAGGTATCTATGCGCAGTGCTCCAAAGGGAGATTCACCGTTTAAACTGATTAAACAATCTAGGCTTTTGAGCCTTATCGCGCTTGTAGTTGGAATTAGCGTATTAATTGCCAAGTTAGTGGATTACCAGTATAGCGACTATGCTTCAAAACTGATAAATGATCCTGATGAACTCACCTCCTTTTTTGGTTTTTGGTTTTCAACTTTAAGTGTCATTTCTTTAATTATTCAACTGTTTTTAACTAAACGTATTGTTGGAACCTTTGGGGTTGGCAAATCCCTTTTATGGTTACCAACAGGTATTTTGATTGGTTCTATTTTGTTGTTGATAGTCCCGCAGTTATGGGTTGTGGTATTCATAAAAATTGTAGATGGAAGCTTAAAACAGTCAGTGAATAAAGCTGCTACCGAATTGCTCTCGATTCCTATTCCTATTGAAATCAAAAAGAAAACCAAAACCTTTACCGATGTTGTTGTAGATAGTATTGCAACGGGTCTAGCAGGGTTTATACTTATCTTTTTTATCAACGCACTTGATATTTCATCTACCTATATCAGTTTAATCATTATTGTTCTGATTTCCTTATGGCTATATATAATTTACAATCTTCGAAAGGAATACGTAATCGCCTTTAAAAGTTTGTTGGAAGAGCCAATTGCCAAAAAAGAGAAAACGAGTAAAAAGGAGATTAAAGTCACTTCTATTATTGATACTGTGCTTAATGTGTTTAAAGATGGTAATGAAAAGCAGATTTTACACATGCTCCAAAAAACACTTGAGGTGAAAGATGAGCGTTTCTTTTATGGTATCCAACAGCTTTTGGAGCATCCGTCATCTGAAGTCAAGGCTTTAGCGATTGAAAACCTCTATTATTTGCGAACCGAAAACTTAAGCACTGCCATGACCCGTTTGATCCACGATCAAAACCAGCGAGTCACTACTTCGGCCTTCAGATATTTATTAAAGCACCACAAAAAAAACAATGTGGAGCTTTTTGACACCTATTTATTTAGCAATGATCACACCATTGCAAACGCCGCATTAATTGGGCTCTCCATAGAGCTTCGCAATAATATTCAACTTCAAAACCGATTCAATTTAGTAACTAAAATCGAGCGTGCGCTGAAGCAATATGATCATCTAAAGGATGTTACTGATAAGACTAATAAAATTAATGCAGTATTAGAAGCCATCGGTAATGCAAGGTTAGCATCTCATTATAAGATTATTAAAACCCATTTGAATTCTGAAAATATGGACGTTCTAAATGTCGCCATATTAAGTGCCTCCAAAACTTTAGAACATCAATTTATAAATAAGATCGTAGGACACTTATCCCTAAAAGAGGCAAGAAAATCCGCTGTGGAGGCTTTAACCTTCTACGGCGAACCTATTATGGACGTGCTTTACAAAAAGATAAAGAATGATGCTATTGAATTAGAAGATGCTGTGTTTGTCATTCAAATAATTGAAAAGTTTGCTTCACAAAAAGCGATAGCCACATTAATCAAACTTACGGGTGATACAGAACATGTGATTAAAGTTGAAGCCATTGAAGCCTTAAAGCGTTTAAAATGGAACCATAGTCATCTGCGTATAAAAGACCGCTTTATTGTGGACAAAATTTTAGATGAATGTCACCTGTATCAAAATACCTTATCGGTTATACATTCCCAAATTGTGATTCAGTATAAAAAGAAGGCACTGAACCCGGAGAGCCAAGAAGAAAATGAAGCTCGTAAACGATTAATTCAACTTTTAGAATCTCGTCTTGATCGGCAATTAGAACGTATTTTTAGGTTTTTAGGCATTAAATATCCTCCAACCGATGTAGATCCTATATTACCTACCATTTTAAAAGGAAAAGAAGAACAACGCATACATGCCATTGAATTTTTGGATAATATTTTGGACAGTCAACTGAAAAAAGAGCTCATTCCAGTTGCTGAATCCATTCTTGTTGAAACCATTTCAGAGGAGAAAATAAAAACTCTAAACTTAAAGGTATTAAGTGAAACGGAATGTTATACCGAACTTTTAAAACGAAAAGACATTAAACTTAAACTGACGGTACTTTACCTTATTGAAAAATCTAACGATTCAAAATTCAATCCAATATTAAAACTGCTCCTGCAACAAGAAACCAATGCGAAATTAATAGCAAGAGCGCAATCCATCTTAAATTCCTAGCGTTGCTTTTTTCTTAAGGAAGCCAAAATACCTACGGCCAAAGCCACAAAAATAAAGCCTAGCGATAACCATTCAGGGAATTCATAATGCTCCGTGAGAATTAATTTCACGCCAACAAAACTCAAAATCGCCACTAAACTGTATTTGATATATTGAAATTTTTGGGTCATGTTACTTAAAAAGAAATACATTGAGCGTAGTCCCAAAATGGCTAAAATATTTGAACTGAATACGATAAACGGGTCTCTGGTAATGGCTAATATGGCTGGTATACTATCCAAAGCAAAGAGTATATCAGTAAACTCAATCATAATAAGCACAATGAGCAAAGGCGTAGCCACTAATAAATGTTTCTTACGTATAAAAAACTTTTCATTTTCTACTTTAGGCGTAATGGGCATGACTTTTCTCAAACTGCGATAGATAAATGATTTATTAGGATCAAATTCATCATCATCTTTAGATAACAACAATTTCAGTGCAGTATAGATTAAAAAGGCGCCAAACACATAGGTAATCCATTCAAATTGGTTAATTAAGGTGACACCAAAAAATATCATTAGGGCTCTAAAAACAATGGCTCCTAATATGCCCCAAAACAATACGCGATGCTGAAATTTTTGAGGAATTTTAAATGTGTTGAAAATCACTGCAATGACAAAAATATTGTCAATGCTTAAGGACAGTTCAATCAAATACCCTGTGACATATTTAAGCATGGCTTTTCCCGGAAGTAAATTTGTGGGATTGTTTACATACTCGTACTTAAATAATAGAAAAATAACAAAGGAAAAACTCAAACCCACACTCACCCAAATGAGGGTCCAAAACGTGGCCTCTTTGGTAGAGATGACATGAGGAGTTTTGTTAAATACACCTAAATCGAATGCTAAAAACAGCAGAACAGCTGCAATAAAAATAATCCAAACTCCCATATTATTGTCTTATGATCTTGTCTATACTTGTGGCAAGATTCATATGATCAGTAGCCGAGTTTTTACGTAGGACATTGGTCATTAATACCACCATATATTTGCATCGGTCTGGGTGCTCCACAATGGCGACCGAATTCATAAAGTTTTGCACATTACCCATATATTTACCGCAGGCTTCGCCTTTACTTCGGTCACATTTATATAAACTACCTGATTTAAAATATACGGCCGCTTCTTTTAAAGCCGGAGCTTGGGCATACCGTATTCGTCTATCGGTCATATACATCAAACGCTTCATTTCTAATGATGATTTTTCGTCAATGACATTACCTTGTTCTAATTGCACTAAAAATTTCATTAGACCAATAGGTGTGCCTATACTGCCGCCCTTGTCACCTACATAGGTATTGGCACCTCTGGTAAAGAAACTTCCTAATCGCCATTCATCTGATGTTATACCTAAATCACGCAGTGGTAGATTTACCACATCATTACCAATATCGGTAAGCACTTTACGTTCAGTAGTTTTAAAATAAGTATCAGCTTCTTCTTGAGTTAAAGCCGGATATTGATCTCCAAAGGCTTTCATTAGCAACACTTCGCGCCATAAAATGCTTGCGGCACCATTATTACTTACCGATAACATATGATCGGCCCATTCAAACAAGGTAAATACATCACTTGCAATAACCTGACGTTTTACCAATTTGTTTGTTTCAATATTAAAAATAGGAACAGTATGCTCATCTGTTAGTCCCCAAACACCAGCCTTAACCGACTTGCTGCGAAGTAAATCTAAACGCTTTTCAAAATCATTGGGGTACATTTTTGCTAATTGATCAAACAACCCTACCAAAACCGCTATTTTTCCAACACTTCCAGGTTGATAACCTGAAGTTTCATTGCGGTGGGCATAGCGAATATTATTGAGATCGGAAATGTCTATTACTGCTAAGGAGTAACTTTTATCCAATCCTCTAAAGAGACCATTAATTTGTTGCTGAAATGCTTTATCCTCCTTAAAAAAACAGTGTAAGCTATCATTTTTATGAGACAATAGACTCAATTCAATATCCATATAGTTTTTTAAAGCCCCATTTGGGATTTTAAAATTTGGATCTTTTAACTCACCGCTTTTAAGAAGCTCCAAACGTTTTAAACGCTTAATTCCGGTGTGGGCGTAACCATCAATAGGATAATAATAATTAAAGCCTACAAAGGCTAAACTTATTAGGACTATTACGGTTAGAACTACGACTCTTTTCATTTTACAGTTGTGTTGAAAGCGCTATGGCTTTTTGGGTTTCAATTTTTGGGGTGATGGATTCTAAATAACTCGAACTCAAAGCTTTTTTATTCTCAACGAATGGCCTAATTTGGAATAACCAAAGCACATTGTCCTTAAAGCCTAATTCTACATCATAAGCCCCGTCATAATCTGAATGGGTTTCTTTGGCTAAAGTGGCTCTAATAGTTTTAGCTAATGCTCTAATCTCATTGATATTTTGGGTATTCAAGATAAACTGTTCAAAACTGGCAGATTTCTTTTCTGTACCGCCTGTGACTGGCAATCGGTTAAACTGCGGTTCACGTGCAGGAGCCAAAAATTGATAGCCACCGTCATGTTTTATTAAATAGGTCTCTGCCGATTGACCATCAACGGCGCCACCAGCGCCCCTGCTAAAGGCTACCGTGAGATCGTCATCATTACCATTACTAATGCCCTTGGTTATCAACACTCCTGAATAGTCGACATCCACACTTGGAATAACCAATATGGAAGGAAACACATTCTCTGGATTTAATAAATATTTTTGACGCCATTTAAAACTACGCTCGGTATAGGGTGAAGCCCATACATCTTTAATACCATCGATGATTTTAGTTTTATCAACAACGTTAAACAAGGTTAAATTCAAGCCTGCCCCAGTAAAATCCTTTAAATCTTCCATGTTGGTGTCACTGCGTAAAAACACAGGAACGCTACCCAAATCTGATCCCAAAATGGCCTTAAAGTCGTTTTCTAGTTCGGTTAAAAAACTGTCTTTTAAGGGCATTTGTTTAATAGCCGTTCGTAAAATAGCCAATTGATCTAACTGATACTTTTCTACAGTTTCTTCATCAATGTTTTTAGTCCGCATAGCCTCGGTGGTTTTAAACATGGCATTTAAGAAACTCCAATAGGATTGATTTTGTCTAGGCATAGTTTGATCCATATGAGTTCTAAAAATCCCAAAAGGAATAACCAAACCTTCCACAACCCGCTCTGGAAACATTTTTTTAAGCTGACCTAGATTGGCTGCTTTAGGACCACATAGTTGTCCAGAATCAGAAGCATCTACTTCTCGTAAATTGAGGATTTTGGTTTCCTTCAAACGAATCTGCTCAATTGGTACAGCAATCTTTTCTTCTTTACGCTCGGTTTTAGCAAATAGCAACCGTTCTTCCTCGGTCATGTCTTTTTCAAGCTTCATGATTACATTTCCTTTATTAGAAACTGCGTAGAATACTTTTTGTCCGTTGAAAGGCAACAAACTTTTTAAGTTATCATCAGACAAGGCAGCATTAGGAATCCCTAAATTACGCGCCAACAATTGCACATGAGAAACCATATTTCCTTCAGAAACGGTAGCAATTCCGGCTACTGGTTTTAAGTCTGCAGGCGGACGCTGAAAAATATAAAGTTTATGAGACGCTACTTCAATCTCATCAGGTGAACCACTAACAACCACCAACTCACCAAAGGCGTAGCCAGGGTTTAAACCTCTAAAACCACTTTGATTAGGGACAGTCAACACTTTATTGGTCAACTGTGATTCTTTAGCAATAAAATCCCCAAGTTCGCTAACGCTCAAACCTAGGTATAAGGCTACCGATCCACGAATCTTATCATCTATAAACCCATAAGCTTTAGGTTCAAAACCTGTGTATACATCTACAATTGCTTGATATTTCGCTTTTACCATTGCTGAACTCCACTCCACCTGACGACGAGCGTTTTCTAAGAAGCTCGTCAAACTACCTAAAGTCATGGTACCAGATGCTGAAGGTTTTAGTGTCATATCCAATTGCGCCCATTCGTTTAATTCGGTATAACCAGCTCCAGTTGTTGCTAGTCCTAAATAGCATATTTTATTAAGTAATTCTTCTACGCTCTTAGCTTGCCATTCTGGTGCATTTTTAAACACAATCTCTTCGAGTTTTAAGGACAGATCTAACAATTGTAAGCGTGCAGCACCTCTGGGCTCTGCCAATACCGCTTCACGACAATCGTAAAGTAACTGGGCTGTTTCGGTCACCAATTGAGCGACATCCTGACGCGCCGCATTTCGGGCAATATAGCTTTGTAACGCTTGACCAAAAGCTGTGTTATTGATGAGAGGCGTACGCTTAGATAAACCCGCTAAATCAATAGGTTTGAAAAAGGCTTTCATGGTGGCAATCAATTGATCCAAGTCCTTTTGAAGGTTTGGGTTCAATTGCTGGGCATAACGTTGTTTAAAGGCCTGTACTTTTTGAATATCACTTTCTTCTGGTTGACTGTGAATCTTTACGCGTAGGTCCATAAATTGGGTAAATAGGTCTGAAATGACCTTGGATTCGCTACGCATTTTTTGAGCCACGTTGTCATCGCCGTTATGTGGAACGTCCTTTAACGACTGACGAATTAAAAAATAATGCTGTCTCACATTAAGGTCATTGGTCAATAACCATGAATAAAACTTAATGCCCCAGGCTTCTTCATCTTCAGCTTGAATAGCCCCTCTGTAATATTGCCCTTTAGCATTGATCCAGCCGTCATCTATAGCTCTCAAATACTTATCGAGTTGGTATTGTTTGAGTCGTGAGTGGTTATTCATGGCATCCCAGAATTCCACTTTATCTGTATAAGCTAATATTTGTCCTAAATAAATATGATTGCTTTGACCTAAAGCGGTAACTGCATCCTTGTAACGTGCATGCTGAACACCAGGACCAATTTCTTTTGGACAAGGGTCTTTAGGTTGACGTATGCTTCCGTCGGTACAAAACCAACGAATATCTTTATAAGGCCCGCGAGCATCTGCTTTATAGGACTCAACCATTTGCGCAATTGTTGCATTGGGCACTTTTGGAGACTGCCCAAATAAATGCAGCCCTAACACGAATAAACCAAGAGAAAGTATCGTTTTCATAACGTCCTTAATATACACATTTTTGTAATCAAATGTAGAACCTAATATTAAATTTCTAGAGGTTTACACCATTTTTTTTTAAGCTGTGTTTTGGTTAGTCTTTAAATAAGGATGCATCCAAACCTGGCACAATGCGTAAAGCATTTTTGTAATAGACTTTTTTCAGGACTTCGTCTGGCAAATCGAGTCCATACATTGGCCAAAAGGCGTGGTATTTTTTGTGATATGGAAAATATTCATCGGCACTTTCTAAAACTCTAAAATAGGTTGGAAATTCTTCGGGTACCCAGCTATCTTTTCCGAATAGAATACGATCTTGGTACTTGATAAAGAATGCCTTTGCATAACGTGGCTGACGACCAAGTTCGGCAATAATGGCACCAATGCCTACATTCATATTAGGCAGTTCGTCCATAAGTTGACCTAACTTACCCAGATTGTTTGCAAACCAACCCATATGCGCATTGATAAAGGTGGTTTTGGGATTGTTTCTAAACATCTGATGCTGTTCGGCAACAATCTGTTCCCACGGCGCAGGGTCATCGGCTGCTCGTTTGCGACGTGGATGCGTTTTTAATTCTAACCAGCGTTCATTATCCCCATTAAATTCATCCCAAAATGATTTAGGGTCTGCGGCATGGATAAGCACCGGAATTCCTAATTGCGCACAGGTTTCCCAGATGGGATTCAAACGGGCATCATCAATAGGAACTCGGTTACCATTGACATCCACATCTCTAAGCCCTAAACTTTTATAGATTTTAAGTCCTCGTGCACCGTTAGCCACATCTGCTTTTAACTGCGCCACAGTTTCTTCCATCCAACCTGGCTTACCTACATTATTGTTGAACCCGATATTGGCAAATACCACAAATCGATTAGGAAAATGATCGGCAATATTTTGAACCGATTTCTTTAAATCTTCACCTGAACGACCGCTTAAATTCACCATGATTTGCATGTTCAAGGTATCCATAGCAGCGACAACCGGAGTGAGATCCTGTTCTGGCATTCGGTATTGATGGCCATGGACATCAATAAACGGAAATTTCGCTTTTTTAATAATTTTACCTGGAACAACCAAGGTAGAGATTGGATTATATTCTTCAAAAGTAAGGTCTTGGGCCATAGTGGATAGCGGAAGCGCTATCAATACCAATACCAATTGGTAGATTATTATTTGCTTCATGTTGATGCTTTTGTTTGGAGTTAAATATACTAATTAGTGAATAAACTTCAGAGCTTTTAATAAGGCTTTAACAGCCTATAGTTGTTTCACATAATAGTCTAGATCAACAACCTCTCCTTTAGTAGTTGTATAATCCTTAGGAACGGTTTTTTGAAATTGAAATCCATTCCGCAGAGCCACTTGTTTACTTGCGATATTATGGGAAGCTACTCTGCAAACTAATTGCTTTAGTGGGTAGTTATTTTTTAAATAGTCAGTAATGAGCCCAACAGCTTTAGAACTTAAACCCCTACCCTCATAGTGAGCATCAATAAAATAACCCATTTCGGCAATTGAAGTATCCCAATCTATATTTTTGATATCTATGAAGCCCACCCATTGGTTGGTTGTTGTATCGATAAGACAAAACGGAACGTACTGTTTAGCGGCTACCCGAAGGTCAATGTTTTTGCAATAGGCTTTGGTGTCGGCAAGTGTATTAGTTTTTGCCACCGTACCCGCAAAAAAGTCTTCCAACCGTGGCCTGTTGCTAGACATCAAGTAAAAAAAAGCATCAGGATTTCGAGTATCTAAATGCTGAATTCTATAGTGATCAAATTGCAAACTCATATCACAAAACTAATATATTTAGTTTACTTTTGTGCGATGCAAAAACAAGCTCCATTCCGGTTAGAATTTGTGGCCCTCATGGCCTCTTTAATGTCTATTGTAGCCCTATCTATTGATGCCCTACTTCCTGCTCTGCCAGAGATTAGTGCCTCATTAGGTGTCACTAAAGTACATGACAATCAATTCTTAATCACTATGATATTTTTAGGAATAGGTTTTGGGCAGTTAGTTTTTGGTCCTTTGTCTGACAGTTTTGGAAGAAAAGCTATTGTTTATATAGGCTTCTTACTGTTTATTGTTGCTAGCATTATTTGTTTAACGACCAAAAGTTTTGAAATGATGCTCTTTGGACGTGTTCTTCAAGGTATTGGCCTAGCTTCTCCTCGAACCATGAGTATTGCGATGATACGCGACAGCTATCACGGTGATTACATGGCCAAAATTGTATCTATTGTAGTGATGGTATTCATCCTAGTACCCGTGATTGCTCCAACTTTAGGACAACTGCTTTTGTATTGGTATGATTGGAAAGCTATTTTTTATGTGAATTTAGGATTTGGTCTCCTTGTGATGTTGTGGTTTTGGTGGCGACAAGATGAAACCTTAGCTAAGCAGCGACGCATTCCGTTTCGCCCATCGATATTTATCACTGGGACCAAGGCTTTTTTTAAATTTAAGGATGCCGTTGGTTATACTCTAGTTTCAGGATTTATTACAGGTTCATTTATTGTATATTTAAGTACGTCGCAGCAGATTTTTGAACAACAGTATCAGCTAGCAGAACTCTTCCCGTTTATCTTTGCCAGTCTTGCCATATCGGTTGGTTTATCAACCTATTTAAACAGTAGGTTTGTGGTGCGCTTTGGTGCGCGTAATATCGCCTTTTATGCCGCTCTTGCCTATACATTAATTTCGTTGTTGTATGTGTTTTTATTTATAAATGGCAACAACCCTGGTATTGGGGTTTTAATTAGCTTCTTTGCCTTTCAGTTTTTTGCAGTAGGATTGTTGTTTGGCAATTTACGTGCCTTGGCAATGGAGCCTTTAGGCCATATGGCTGGTATTGGTGCCGCCTTAAATGGTTTTATTTCAACAGTAATGGCTGTACCTATTGCCAACTATATAGGCAGCTTTGTTAAAACTTCGGTGTTACCTCTATTTATTGGCTTTAGTATTTTTGGATTACTCTCGGTCTTGGTGTTTTTACGATTGAATGTTATTGAACGCAGGGCTGCTCAACAAACCGTTTAAATTAACGTTTTCCTTTAGTGTCTTTTATACGTACGTAAATAAGTTTAAACCGTCCGTTACCACCATCTCTTGTTTCAACTTCGAAGTTTTTAATAGACTTTATTAAGGGCGTTAACTTTTGAAAGCCATAATTTCTGGCATCAAAATTTGGTTGTTTCTTTTGCATCAAACTACCTACATCACCTAAAAATGCCCAACCATCATCATCGGCTACATCATCAATAGTTGCTGAAATGAAACGGATTTCTTTTTGGGTAATGGTTGCAATAGTATTTTTTTGAGCTGTTTTTTTGTTGCTGCTCGACTCTTGCTCTTCGGTTTGCTTTTTTAAGATTTCGATATAGATAAACTTATCGCAGGCCACAATAAATGGATCGGGCGTTTTCTTTTCACCTATACCGTAGACTAACATACCGGCTTCACGCAGTCGGGTTGCCAAACGCGTAAAATCACTGTCACTGGACACGATACAAAACCCATTGACTTTTTGCGAATACAGTATATCCATAGCATCGATAATCATGGCGGAGTCGGTAGAATTTTTACCTTGAGTATAACCGTACTGCTGAATTGGGGTAATGGCATTTTCAAGTAGGAGATTCTTCCATTTAGAGAGGTGAGGTTTGGTCCAATCGCCATAAATACGTTTGATGGTTGGGTTGCCATATTTGGCGATTTCTTCCATCATTTCTTTTACATAGGCCGATGGGATATTATCACCATCAATGAGTACTGCTAATTTTATGTCCATTAGTGTTTCTTAATTTGTATTGGTAAGCATTGGGCACTGAAACGTGCGATTTTTCCAAAGGTAAGGGAATAAAATGTATTAAGGTAGAAGCTTGGCTAGGATTATTGATTTTTGAGGAACTCTTCAAACCAACTACCAGATTAACTGTAGCTAATACTTAAGTTGTTTATAAGTAATTATCATAAGTATAAAAAGAACAAAAAAAAGTAGAACCCTATTCTGCTAAAATTCAGAATTTTAATTTACATTTAAGTTACTAATTCGTGTTATGAAACCTATTATAACTTTAACACCATTTCAGCATCATCACAGAGACCAGATTGCAATTGGTTTTTCGTTTGATGCTAATATAAAAGCTTACATTAAAGGGTTTAACGGTGCACAATGGTCTTCGACCCATAAAACTTTTTATGTGTTAGATAGTGCTACTAACTTACATGAACTGTTTAGCTATTTACAAGCCGGGGGTTATTACGTAGATTACAGTGCTATGCGTTTTAAGCAAAAAAGTGCAGCACCACCTTTAACTAAGTTAAAACCTCCAGACAAACTTGTGCTGTACAAGGCTTTGCATAAGGAGTTACAACAGCTTTTAAAAGATTATGTAACCTATTTAAAAGGAAAACGCTTAAGTGAAAACACTATTAGCAGCTATGCTTATTTTGTGCTCCGGTATTTACATTTTAACAGGGCTATTACTTTACACGACTGGACAACACGACATATTGAATTGTTTATGGAAGGCGTAATTGCCAAGGAGCATTATAGTGTGAGCAGTCACAGACAGTGCGTAAGTGCCCTAAAATATTTAAGTACACTATGCAGCATAGAAGGGTTTGACGCCAGTACCTTTAAACGTCCCAAGAAGTCGTTGTATTTGCCTACGGTTTTATCAAAAGAGGCCATTATTGAAGTGTTACAAGTAACCAAGAATTTAAAACACAGAGCGCTCCTTGGATTATTATATTCGGGTGGGTTGCGGGTTGGCGAATTGTTACAACTAGAGCTTAAAGATTTAGATATGGATAGAAGCCAAATTCATATTAAGCAAGGCAAGGGCCGAAAAGATCGTGTTGTTGTGATGAGTGAAGTGATAAAGCCCTTATTTTTAAACTATATCCATACTTACCAACCTACGCGGTATTTTGTTGAAGGCCCAGACGGTGGACCTTACAGTGCGAGCAGTGTAAGGCAAGTATTAAAGCGTTCGTGTCAATTGGCCGGTATCAAAAAAAAGGTGACACCACATACCTTACGACACAGTTATGCTACGCACATGTTAGAAAATGGTGTTGATTTGCGATATATACAAGCCTTACTAGGGCATGCCAAACCAGAAACCACGATGATTTATACGCATGTTGCACAAAAAAGCATCATGCAAATTAAGAACCCATTGGACGTTACGGTAGAAGGTTTACTACAAAACGACAAACGTGATAAAAATATGTTGATATCCCGAGATTTTAAGGGTTAAAAATGTATATTAGTGTTTATATAACCAGTTAGCAAACATTTGATGAAACAGAGAACTAAAATATTATTCTTCATTTTGGAAATAATTTCTGGCATTGCAATTGGAATTATAGGAATGAGGTTAATCACGCCTGAAAAACCGATTTTTGACTTGAATTTATCTATCATTCTTGGATTTTTATCAATCTACGCATTTGCTTTAATCGGAATTGGAATACCAGGCTATTTTCACAGTCGAATAATTGACCAAAATAAAACTTACGGAACTGGAATAAAAAAAGCTGCAATCGGACTTTTAATTGGAATGGTGCTCGGACTAATTTTGAGTGCTGTTACTTCTGGTTTTTTACCTCACGGAATGGCTGCATTTACAATACCCGTTTTGACAACAATATTATGCGGAGTCATAGGATTTAATAAAGGAATAAAAACGTTTGCTAACAAAGTATAAAATTAATGGCTGGTTCTAGCCTACTTGGAAAATTCCTGCGGAATTTTCCGCTGACAAGTTTCTATTTACTAAATTAGTGCTTAAACGCGCCACTAATATTATACGTAACCGTTGGCAAACATTTGACAAAACAGTACGATGAAAATAGAATTTGACGAAAACGAAAAGTCGATTGAAATAAAAGACGGATTAAAAATGCAGTATTTATTGATGAAAATATCATTGATTTTTACTCTTATTAATTCTGTTCTTTTTCCTGTTTTTGTTTTAGATAAGAAACAAATGGAATGGATGGGGTTTATATGGATAATCCTTGGAATATTTTCAATTGTGATATTAATTTATCAATTACTAAAAAAATCTGCATCTGAAAAACTGAATTTATCTGACATAAGTTATCTAACCGAAAAACAAGTTTTTGGTAGAAAAAAATTTAGCCTGAAATTAAAAAACGGAAAGTTGAGAGACTTAATGGAAATGAAAAACGAATCTGATATTAAAGAAACCAAAGAATTGTTTAAAAATATCGGAATAGAAACAAACTGAATAAAAAACAAAAACGATTTGCCAACAATGTATAACCGCAATTACGGCGGATTCGACTACGTCCGAATCCACTCGGAATTGCTAACGTCAGTTCTTAACCGAAAATCATTATCTTTAATCCCGTAACTGACGGTTATACGAGACCGTTGTGGTGCATTAAAAAAACGACCTGAATGATAGATATTGAATCTTTTAAAAATTTCTTTCCCAAAAGTTTTTCAAAAAAATTAAACGAAAGTATAATTCCTCATTCAAGTCCAATTGTTAGAAATGAAATTGCTGAAATTCTTCACAGAGAGATTACGGAATTTAAATATCATCCATCAACACCAAGAGATTACATAATTATTAATAAAGCAAATTATGTAGCGAGAATCACACCAACTTTTCATCCAAAAGACTATTTTCTTTTTTATTTCTGCACAAAAATTTTAGAGGATGAAATAGCAGGAAATTATGTTGAAGGAACTTATGGAGGTTGGCGTTTGGGAAATCAAATTAGATTTAAAGAAGAAGGAGATGAATTAGAACTATTAGATTCGGCACCTTCAAATAGTTACAACCCATTTTTATGGACAGAAAATTGGTCTGATTTTCAAAAAAAAGCGTTTGCAAACAATAATTCGGACGAACATAAAATTGTGGTTAAATTAGATATTGCTAATTTTTATGATAATGTGAGTATCGATTTATTAGGTAAGAAGTTGTATTTAGCTTCACCACGGAACAAGTTGTTTTACATCGATTTATTAACTCATTTTTTGAGTAATTGGAATAAAAAATTTCAAGGCTACTCAAAGAAGTCAGTCGGATTACCTCAAGATGAAATTAGTGATAGCTCAAGACTTTTAGCTAATTTTTATCTTCAAGATTTTGACAAAGAAATTAAGAAAAAATGTGATGAATTGGATGCCAAATATTTAAGATATGCGGACGACCAATTATTCTACACAAAAACAAAAGAAGACGCACAATATTTAGTTTATGAAGCATCTAAATTATTATCAAAAATAGGTTTAAATATAAATACAGGAAAGGTTGAATATTTTGATAATCCAGAAAAATTTAACCAATATTGGGCATTTGAAATTTTTGAACTTTTAGGAGACAAAAAGAATAAAGAAAATATTAATAGAGGAATCAAAAAATATATTGAATGGAAAGATAAACGAATCTCATTCAAAGAACATTCTGTTTTACGGAGAATATTAAATCAAGATTTTAAGCTATTTGAAACTTCAAGTAAACATAAAGTTTTAGCTTATTTATTCGACAAGGAATTCATAAGTATGATGAATAATTGGTCAATGACTAAAGTTTACAATCAGCTTAATGAAGAAGACAAAAAAGAGTTTTTGAAAATTTTAGATACATTAATTGAAGAATATCACTTTAATTACTTTCATTACAATCTAATTGTCTTTTATGAAAAGAATAAAATTGATTTTGAGAAAGAAAGAATATTAAAAAGAATTGAAGAACTAAAAATATAATAACGACACCACAACAATGGCTATAAGTAATTGCTTGTTCTCGCTTACTTCTGAAAATCCTCGCGGATTTTCAGTTTGGTGTGTACTTGCAAAGTTAAGTGCTAAACCACGCAACTACTCATAGCCGAGACCGTTGTAGCACATTTGAGAAACAACAGTTTAAACCTAAAAACTAACGCCTGAATTAAAGATTTTTCCTTTAATAAAATGAACGAAAATATTCCAAAAAAAAGAAGTGTATTAGTTAGATTTATCACAGCTGACCCATACCTAATTGGTGATTTTTTCAATTATATCGGAGGAACTATGCGATGGCTATTTGGGAAAATAACTCGGATTTTTAAAAATAAACCAAAATTTGAATTCAAAGAATATATAAATGGCCCTAAAAATCCTGATTATTACGACCAAATGGGTCACGGACTGAATAATATATTAATCGGAATTTTAACTTTTCTGACTTTAATAATACCTTTAATAAAAATAATTTTTGACTGATTAAATAAAAAAGCAAATGAATTTAACACCTATTCTTATCATCATATTTTCGGTATTACTTGGAATTATTATATTAACAAAAGTTATACTCGGAATGAGATTTAAAATTTTAAATGGACATAACCCTCAAAACTCAATCGAATATTTCATATTATATTTTATCTCTATAATTTTAATGTGGATACCAGTAACATATAAAGGAACTGATATTAAACTTAAGCGACTAAAAACCAAAGTAAATATTGTGACATATATTTTATACGGATTGGTTCTGATTTTAGCGACGGTAATTTACATTCAGATTTATAAAATTAGAAACACATAAAAAAAACGTGCTACAACACCGTATATAATTTATTGCTAGTTCTAGCCTACTTACGAAAATCCTCGCGGATTTTCTATTCGGTTTGTATTTGCTAAATTAGGTGCTTAAAACACGCAACAAACCATATACAAACACGTTGTAGCACATTTAAGAAAACCGAATGGCAATAAACCAATTTCTAACATTTGTACTTCCAAAAAAGCCGATTGAAGAAAAATATGGCGGAATACCTAAACAGCTTGAAATTAAACACGCTGAATGGGAAAAGTATTGGGAAAACTACGATATAGAATTGAACGATGAGCCAGAACCTGAATTTGAAGATGCAATTTCAACAAAATGGTGGAAAGGAATTGAAATTGATATTTCGGAATTAAGAAAAGAAATTGACAAAATAATCACTCGTGCGGAATGGAATGGCGGAACGAGTTGGAAAACGGAAAAAGCGGAATTTGACCACGATTTAAGCATAGATTTTAACGACAAAGAAAATTACATTGAGGATTTTCGATTTCGGACCGACTTGAACGACTCAACTCTGACTTTTATAAAATCAATGTTGGATTTATGCGAGAGAAACGAATGGATTTTAATGGACGACAAAGGGAATTTGTGCGAACCGAAAATTCAAAATTTTGCGGAATTAATTAAAGATTCAGACGCGGACAGATTTTTAAGAAATCCGACTGAATTCATTGAAAATATAAAATAAAAAACGTGCTACAACAATGTATAACCGCAATTACGGCGGATTCGACTACGTCCGAATCCACTCGGAATTGCTAACGTCAGTTCTTAACCGAAAATTAGTAACTTTAATCCCGTAACTGACGGTTATACGAGACCGTTGGCGGCAAGCTAAAATAAGACACAAATAATAAAATTATGGCATTAATTCCTCCATTTTTCCTAGACTGCGTGGTAGCAATAGGGATTATCAAACCAGACGGAAACAAGCATTGGATTGGAACCGGATTTCTCTTTGGAAAATTCGTAAAACAAAAAGAAGGAAATGAGAAAGAATACAAAGTATTTCTTGTTTCTAATAAACACGTCTTAAAAAATCACGCTTCTGTGATTCTTCGGTTTAATCCACAAGATGACCAAGCAGCAACAGATTATCCAGCCAGCTTAAAAGATAAGGATGGAAAAGATTTATGGACAGGACATCCTAACGATAATGTCGATATTGGTGTGATAGGAATCAATGCTCAAAAACTTAAAGATGAAGGAATGAAATTCGGAATTTTCCAGTCGGATGATATGGCCTTTACCATTGACAAACTAAAAGAAATAGGAACTACTGAAGGCGACTTTGTTTATGTTCTTGGTTTCCCAATGGGCTTAGTCACTTCTGACAGACAATTTGTTATTTCAAGAAATGGCACAATTGGACGTATTCGTGACTTATTCGAAAAACGTAGTACTGATTTTATTGTTGATGCATTTGTATTCCCAGGAAACAGTGGCGGTCCTGTAATCCTAAAACCAGAAATGATAAGTATAGGTGGAACTAAATCAAACTCTAATGCTGCTTTGATTGGAGTTGTTAAAAGTTACATTCCATATCAGGACACAGCAGTCAGTCAACAGACAGGACGGCCAAGAATAATTTTCGAAGATAATTCAGGACTATCTCTAGTCGAACCAGTTGACTATATTTTTGAAACGATTGAAGAAGATGAAAAAAGAAAAAGCCAGCCGCCAACAACGGCTATAGCAAATGCGGGCGGAAGTGCTTAAATCAAAGTAATTGTACAAAATAATCTAATCGTTAATTTGAAAGGGAAGTGCCTTTAAAACCCGCACTTGCCATAGCCAAACCGTTGTGTGCAATGCCCAAACAAACCGCTGAAAATTTAACTGATTGAAAAACAAAATTTATAGAATAGGAAAAAATGCACTTGCGATTTGGGGTGGAATATCCCTAATCGGAATAATTCTGATTTTAGGTTATCTCGCCTACTCTACTTCAATCGGAAATAAAACTGTCGAAAACAAAGCAACAAAATCTGACGTAAGATTCGTGCTGAATTGGTGCGGACTTGGAGACCAGCGAATTGAAAAAGTGCTGAAAAGTTACGAATCTGGACGTTCATTCACAGGTGATTATCTGGACGCTTATGCAATTGAAATATCAAATGTGACTGAATTGGAACTGAAAAATAATAAAGGTTGGCATCGGTTAGATAGTTTGCCAAAAGTATTAAGTGATGCAGTGGAATTAGCAAATGGTTGGCAATATCAAATTCCTTGGTTTCCGAAAATGGACGAACTGAATCCTGAAAGCGTTTATGTTTATCCTTGGAGCATTTATTGTCACGGAACTGACCCAACTGGAACTGAATTAATATTTGTAATCCCAAATGATAAAATGGTTTATTATTTAGGAACAAAAATGTAAATGAATAAAAGCACAGCACACAACAACGGCTATAATCCATTGCTCGCTAAATGCTAAACCAAAAATCAGTATATTTAACTTGGCTTGATTCCTACTCCGAAAATCCTACGGATTTTCTCGCAACGGAATCATAGCCAAACACGTTGTAAACAATTTCAATGAGATTCTTAAAAGGAATAATAATCGTACTTGTCATATTACCTTTTTTAAGGTATCTACCACTAAATTTCAACGACAACTTAAACAACCTCGTTTACAGCAATGCCTTTGAGATATCGATTTTTTGTATCCTGATTTTGGTTGTGCTGTTGATGTTTTTCCATAAGTACTTTAAGCGGATTTTGCTCATCGGAATTGGACTTATTGCAATTCAGTTATTATTTAACAATCTATTTCAATCTGTTTGTAATCGGACTATAATTGCAATCAATGTGGACAGAAACCCTAATGGGTTTATCAATCCCTTTTTGGGAATGAAATCAAATCTATCAACAGATGGTGCTACTTTTCGCTATGATGATACATTTTTATATTATAAAGAACTGACTTTTAAAAAAAATCACGGTATAACCGAAAAAGATTTGAAGGAACCTGATATGACGGATATTGTCAAAATATACAATACTGACTGGTTTTTAATAAAAGCCGATTAATAAAAACTGTTTACAACACCGGCTATAGTTCATTGCTTCTGACTTTCCTTTCGGAAAGTCCTCGCAAATTTGCTATCTTCGGTTTACGGCGGAAAATCCTCGCGGATTTTCACGCAACGAAACCATAGCCAAACACGTTGCCATTCATTGCGGAACGCACTCAAAACCGACAAATAAATATGACCAAATTAAATAAATGGATTCTCATAAATTGTTTGATTTCATTTTTAATGTTTTCATTTATTTTTTATAAAAATGTTGGAGTATCTGGTGGAGATATAGCTATTTATACTTTAAATCTAATATTCGGAATCATTCAAATAATAACAGTAATAATCCTGATTTGGAAAAAAGAGAAGAAGTTTTATAAGGTTATACTTTTTATTCTACTCTTTCAGATAATTGAAATAATGATAATGACAGTTTGGGGAAATAGTATAAATGCATTTCTGAAATCTTATTAGTACTCTGAATTGAAAAACAATTGAATGTGGAATTTAGTAAGTTGCGGAATTTCTCACTCAATCGGAATTGAAAAATATTGTGGAATAAAGCGCTGATTTAATTCACTCAAACTCTGAATAGTGGAACACGAAATTTAGTAGAATAATTAAAAATCTGAATAAAAACAACGAAATGGCAACAACGTGTATAGTTCATTGCTTCTGATTTTCCTCGCGGAAAATCCTCGCGCTGAACTATTGCCAGTTTTATTTGCTAAATTAGTGACCTAACCAACGCAACAAACCATACACAAACCGTTAGCTACAAGGCGAATGAAGAACTTCAGAAAAACATCCTTTTTATCTTTAACATTAGGTTGGATTGGACTAATTATAACTCACATTATATGGTCGAATTTAAGATATGAAAATGCTTCTGGAGGAGATACTGGAGTCGTTTTATTTTGGGCGTCTTTTTTTCTTTTAATCTTTTATGGACTTTTCATATTAATTCCACAAAAAAGAATTGTAAAACTGGCTGAAAAACTGAATTTAACTTTATTTATTCTTATTTCAGGAATATATGCATTAATCGGTTTTATTATTCTTATTGGTTGGATATTTTTACTGTCTGACAATTTCTATGGAGTATTTTTAGATGCCTTTGTTTGTGGACTAATTTTCGGACTGACTTTTCATCTGATTTGGAACAAAAAACGGAACGAATTAAAACAAAAACATTTGATTCCTATTCTGACTTTACCGATTTTTTTCCTTTTCATTTATTTGTTTGTTTTCCCAAAATTGTTACCATCTATTGCATACAATGTTGTTCCTCAATATGTGAGACACGATATATTAAAAAATACAATTCCAAAATTTAAAGTTGGAGACAGTTTAACCGAATTACAAAAAGCATTACCAGGCGAATTTGAATTTGACGATTGTTATGGGAATAGTGGTGCGATGTTTGAAGACTTTCAATTTGTAATCGAAGTTAATTGTTGTAAAATAGTAAGAATTGAATATGGACCAAGACAAAAAACGGGTTATACGATGGGCGGAAAAAGAAAGCCCTGTAGCTAACAACGTGTAAACGCAATAACGGCGGAATTTTCTACCGAAAATTCTCGCCTTTTTATTAACTTAGGTGCGTCAGCGGAAAGTACTCGCGCACTTTCCCGTTACTGACGCTTACACAAACACGTTGCCACACATTTAAGAAAAATCGAGAATATAATTGAACATCACACTTCAAAATATCAATTGGACTAAAAAAAGCGGAATTCTGATTATCGGAATATGTTTAATTGCAATGTTATTAAAGTATTTAGTAGAGCCATATCGGGGAACTTGGATTTACCAATATGGAAATCTGACTTTCTTACTTGTATTTTATGGCGGAATACTTTGGTCATTTATCAATACAATCCTTTTGATTTCAAAACATAAATCTGACTTAAAAAACAATCTGATTTGGATTTTTTTAAGTGCCATTCCGTTTTTATATATCGGAATAATGATGACTATAGCAATGACAAAAACATATTAAAAATGCGAAGAATTATTGTTTTATTAATCATTGTTTCCTCAATTTTGATTGCCTGTAAATCTCAAGATTTCGACTTGACAAATAATTCGCTAATTGGAAAATATATCGGAATCGGTAAAGAAAACGCAGGAGTGGAATTAAGGTTAATAGAAAATAAGGAGTTCAAATTTTGGGTTAGAAAAGGACATAGTTCTGATTTCACACAAGGAACTTGGATAACCTCAAATGACACTCTGATTTTGCAATCTAAAACGCTTAATAGAACTGATTGTTTGACATATGCGCTTTCAAGTGCAACGTGGATTGAATTTAAAAATACACGTTGGAAAATTAACAAAAGGAATCTAAACGAATTAGAAACCGAACAATGGAAAGTAAGAAAGGTTGCGGAATAAAAACGTGTGGCAACAATGTATATAAAAAATAGCGCAAGTCATTGCTAACACTATGGTTTGGGCGTTTTTGGAAAGTCGCCAAATTTTTAAATTTGACAATTTCCAAGTAAAAAAATAAATAATAAAATTTAAAAATTCGGCTTGTGTTAATCCGAAAAGTGACTGCTTATTTTCAGCGCTACTTTTCATATACTGAGCCGTTGTGGTGCATTTGAGAGAAACATTGTGAGTTTAAAAGAAAAATTAGATAAAATAGATTCCGAAATTGAAAGCGGAATGAAATTCAAAGCGACTGACAGGTTGCGGAATTTAATACAGGAAAATCCGAACGAAATTGAATTGTGGAATAAACTCGCTGAACTTTATTATGAAAGCGGATTTTTGGACTCTGCTGGAAAATATTGGATTCTGACTGAACCAACTGACGACCGAATAAAAAAATGCGTTGAGATATACGAAAAATCAGTAAATAATTCTGGATATCAAATTTTGCAGGAAATTGTATTTCGTGGAGACAAATCAAAACTATCTGATTATGCTCAAAAAAAGTTGAATGAATTGGAATCTGATAGCAAAGAAAAAGCTAATTACATTCCAAAGTTCAATCCGAAAACGAATAAACAAAAGAATAATAATTCTGACCACAAACAAACCTTTAAGGAGAAATTAGGCGGATTTATTTTTTTCGCGATTTTAGCTTCAATTGGAATTTTGATAATTATTGGTTTTTTGACTGTAATACAATGGATATTTTGAGAATAAAAAACGACACCACAACAATGTATAACCGCAATTACGGCGGATTCGACTACGTCCGAATCCGCTCGGAATTGCTAACGTCAGTTTTAAACCGAAAATTAACGCAAATTAACCCGTAACTGACGGTTATACGAGACCGTTAGGCACAATATGAACAAACCTTTGCGACGAATATTATCAATTGGAATTTTGACATTGTTTCTAACTCAAATTGGATTCAGTCAATCTATTGACAAATTTGTTGACTCAACAATCAAAGTTGATAGCCTAAATATTCCAACAGATTTTAAACAACCTTACTTTCCGAAAGAAATGTTTCCTAAAGTTAAAACAGATTGGATTGAGGAAAATGACTCAACATTTACAATTAGGACAAAAATTATCGAAGGCACTTATGACGAATTTGTTGTGAATTGGTATTCAGAACATCTTCACGCAATGAAAGAGCCTTTGTTATTTAATAGAAAAATTGATAAAGAAATTTATCGATTTACTTGGTTGAGGACTTTTGACAAACCAATGACTTTTAGGTTCGAAAAGAGAAATGACAGATATATTCTGTATTGGAAAGTGTTAAGTGGAGCTGGTGGTTATGAACCTGGAAAAATAGAAATTGAGCGACTGAAAATACTAACCGAAAAAGAATGGGCTGAATTTACTCAACTTATTGGAAAAGCGAATTTTTGGAAAATGGATTTAGCTCGTAGTTCAATCGGAACTGATGGTTCTGAATGGATTATGGAAGGTGTTAATCAAACGGATTATAGAGCTGTAAGTGTTTGGTCGCCAAGTAAAGGGAATTATTATAACGCTTGTGATTATCTAATTTCCTTAACGGATTTGAAAATATCGGATAAGAAAAAATATTAAAATACTGTGCCTAACACCGTATAAAAATAATTGCTATTTTTAGGTGTTACCAAAGTTAGTTGCTCGTTTTGTTACATCTGATTTTCCTTCGGAAAATCCTCGCACACAAAACCGCAACTATTCTTATACAAACACGTTAGGTGCAATACGAAAAAACGATGCGAACAATAATTAAAATTTCCATATTTCTAATAAGCGGACTTTGTCTTTCCCAGAATAATTGGAAAGTTCAAGCTGAACTAAAGAGCAATAATAATGTTAAGGAAACCAATGTGTTTTTGATTAAAAAAAATAAAGAAAAAAAACTCTTTGCTTGGTATCTATACGATAAACAAGGTCGGGAATTAGAACAAAAATCTTATTCAGAAAATGGTGAGACTACTAGCCATTATAAGTTTGAATATCCTAATGATAGTTTAAGGTATTTTATTTCAATTGACTTAAATGGTAACGAAATAAAGAAAAGTAGCCAAAAATATAGTATTACAGCAAAAACATTAGAATCCAAAACAAGAAATGAAAATAATCCAATCCTAAAGGAGTATGATTCAAATGGTAATATGGTGAAAGTATGGAAAAATGTTAATGGAGAAAAAATCCTCTTAAGTGCTTTTACTTATGACAAAAATAATTTACTAATCAAAGAAGTCTTATACCAAGAAAAAGATGGAAAGAGTATACTAAATACTAAACGAATTTGGAAAAGAGATAAAAATGGACTGGTCCAAAAAATAATCTCAAAACGTAAAGGCGAAGATGATTTTATTACGATATATGAGTATATCAAGTACAGCACCTAACAACGGCTATAATTCAGCGTGGCGACAGTGCAAAAACCAAAAGTAAAAACATTAAATTAGCTTGATTTCTCTGCGGAATAGTCCTGCGGACGATTCCACGCCGAAATCATAGCCAAACCGTTGTGGTTAATTTACCCAAACCAATGAACAGAAAACTGATTTTAATATTTCTACTTACAATTGTCCAAATTTCTTGGGCGCAAAATTGTGATTTTGAAATACGGAATTTGTCGGATATTCTAAATGGAAAAACAGAACTTATTGAACAGTCGGAATACGAAAAAGTTGTCGGAATTTCAGAAAAGCTAATTGAATTTAAGCCAAAGTATGAACTTGAACTGACCGAAGAATATCCTGAAATATTCAAGCTTAAAGATTCTTGTTATACATTTTCTGCAAATCAAAATGTCGATATTGGAATAAAAACACCTGAATTAAAAGCGTGCAAATATTTAAAAAAAGAAAAAGCATATTCCAATTATGAATTTAAAGGAACTTATTGCGGAAATGCACTAATTGAAATTACAGGATACGAAAGTTGGGGATTTTTATCAGTTGACTTGGAAAATGGACTGACTTGTTTTACAATGGGAAAACCTTTGACTTCGAGTGGAGAAACAGCCATTTCTTATTCGAACTATTATGGAGAAGAGGAAATTGCATTAACGGATTTGAAAACTAAAGAACAATATGTAATTGGAATTGAGGGCTGGAGAACAGTAGAGTCTAAAACATATGGAAATGTCTATTACTTGAAACTGGAATCTGAATTTCAAACGGACTGTGAAAAAGAAATAAAATATTTAAAACTGAAAATAAAAAACTAACCACAACAATGTCTATAAGTAATTGCTTGTTCTCGCCTACTTCTGAAAATCCTAGCGGATTTTCAGCTTGGTGTGTACTTGTAAAGTTGACAGCTAAACCACGCAACTACTCATAGCCGAGACCGTTGGCATTAATTTGAAAAAAGCAATCTACATATCAATTTTGGTCATTCTCATTTCTTGTAAGAACGAGAAAAATAAGCCGAATCCATTGGTTATCGAATACCAAGAAAAGGGAATTGAATTTCAAATGCAGAATAAAACGGACAGCGCAATTGTTTACTTTAAGAAAGCTCTTGAAATTGACCCAACTGATATTCCGACTTATGAAAGTCTGGTAAAAACATATTGGTGGAATCAACAGCCCGAATTAGCTTTAGAAATTTTAGAATCTGTACCAGCAGAAATGCAAAAAACTAACTCTATTTTGACTTTGAAAGGGATGACGCTGGAAAAAATGGACAAACTAAATCAGGCAATGGATTTATACAAAACAGCATTTGAACAAAATCCAAAAATCCGTTATGAAAACGAAGAAAATTTAATGGAATATATTGGTTATTTGACTTTACAAACTATTATTGGAGAAAAACAAAAAGCAATAGCGGAATTGGACGAACTTAAATCAAAAAAATTGACCGAATCTGAAAAACAATACGTGAATTCGATTGAACTTTTGATTCGGAATTACAATGGTGGTGGATATAATGCAATACTCGGAAATGAATAATAAAAAACTAATGCCAACAATGTATAACCGCAATTACGGCGGATTCGACTACGTCCGAATCCACTCGGAATTGCTAAAGCCTGTGCTAAACCGAAAATTAAAGCATATAAACCCGTAACTGACGGTTATACGAGACCGTTGTACGCAATTTGAGCAACAATTTAGACGTTTGAATTAGCATCTGAATGTTAAAAACAAATACTATGAGAATTTTATCTTTTCTACTTTTTATTTCGAGTTTTTCATTTGCTCAAAGTCAAAACTCGGCAAATCTTTTAATTGATAGAGCGCCTTGTACTTTTGAAATGACGGTTGAGCAACTAACATCTAAAAAACTGAATTTTAAATGTGAAGAACTTTTTGGAAATGACTCATTCGGAATTGAAAACTTTAGAATTAAATTTAGAGGTAAAGCATCAATACCTGTAGAAGGAAATACACTAAACGCTGACTCAAATATTTTGGCAAAAAAACTAAAAGCAGGAGATTATGTAACAATTTTTCACGTAGAAAACCTTATTGTAGATGGAAATAAATCTCAAGAATACAAAACTTTGCATATTAAAATAATTGAGCCTTGATGTAAAATGTGAAAACCCAAAACGGAATTGAATCACTAAATGGGTTAAAAACTGCGTACAACAACGTGTATAGCTCATTGCTTCTGAATTTCCTACTCGGAAATTCTTGCGCAATTTGCTATCTTGTTTCCTTAATCGGAAAATCATACTGATTTTCCGCAACAAGCCATACACGAACACGTTGGGAACAATGCCTTCGGCACGCATCCGCGACACTGCGTGTCTACTGCGTATGCTAAATGTTCCCAACGGTCACGCAGTACGACTGCATATTCGCCCTGTGCCTACGGCACAGATTCCCAACAACGGATAAGGCGAATATGCGTCTAAAGGCTACCGTAGCTAATGCGAGCAAGCTCGCAACACTACTCGCCTTATCCGCGTGACCGTTAGCAAACATATGAACAAATACAAATCTGAAACATTTGAAGTTTTTTGTTTTTTCTCTAAAACAGACCTTTCCTTGAAAACATCAAGAGACTTTTTCAATGTATTCTTATCGGACTTTACAGCGGAATATGATTTGCACTTCAAACAAAAAGGATTTTATAAAAATCCAGACGTTTTGTTAATCGAACCTGTAAGGCAAACAAACCTTAAAAAGGAATTATTAAACCATACTTATAAAGAGATTAAGAAAATAAGCGAAAGTCAAACCTTCATATTTGACAAAAATTGGAATAAAGAGAATCCACCAAAAATATTGATTGTAATTGCCGAATTAGAAGAACGGTACAAAAAGCTCGGTCTGAACTCATTTTTCATTTCAGCAATTAATAATCAAATAAAAGGAAAGGACTATCAATTCTACAAGTCGAATTTTGACAAGCTTAATGGAATAAAAGGAGGAATTATAAAAGAGACAAAATATAATATTGACAAAACCTATATAGAATGGTCATATAGGAACTTTCCAATTGACGTAGAAAGAAATGGAATTGAAAATTGGAATCCTGGATTTGACATAATATTTGAAATAAATACGTTTGCTAACAATGTATAACCGCAATTACGGCGGATTCGACTACGTCCGAATCCACTCAGAATTGCTAAAGCCTGTGCTAAACCGAAAATAATCGCTAATTTAACCCGTAACTGACGGTTATACGAGACCGTTGGCTACAATTATGAAAAAACTGCTTCTAATAATATTAACGCTAAATTTTGGACTGACTTTCTCTCAAAATATTGAGTTGATTGAAAGCCGAAAATTTGAAGGAGCAATTTTCCCTAAAACTTATGACATTCCGCTAACCGACAATCCATCAATTGAAAAAAGATTTACGCCGACAAAAGAAGAAATTGTGGAATTGGAAAATCAATTACGGAGTCAAATAAAAAAGATTAATAAAAACAAACCGAATCAAGGAAAACATTATGGACCAATAATTCATAAAAGATTAAAAAAATATGACCGACAATATATCGGATTTATTGACCAATACGGACAAAGAGTAATTCACTTAAATTTCATTTGGAATGGATACAGTATTTGGGAATCTATTCGAGGTTGGACTAAACCCGATGATTCTTGGAAAACGGATTGGCAAATGTGGTTTGACGGAGGAAGTCGATTTTGGAATATAAATTATATAATTGACAAAAAGGAATTTGTAGACTTTAGAGTAAATGGAGTTGCATAAAAATAAAATAACTGTAGCCAACACCGGCTATAGTTCATTGCTTCTGACTTTCCTCTCGGAAAGTCCTCGCAAATTTGCTATCTTCGGTTTACGGCGGAAAATCCTCGCGGATTTTCACACAACGAAACCATAGCCAAACACGTTGCCATCCATACCAAAACTGAATGCCGAGAATTGAATTAAGAACTGAAATCAAAGCTGACAAGGAAATAGTTTTTGACCTATCTCGGAGTATAGATTTACATAAAATATCGACTGAACACACAAACGAAACTGCAATCGCTGGAAAAACGAGCGGACTAATCGGATTGGATGAAAGCGTTACGTGGAAAGCGAAACATTTTGGAATTTACCAAAAACTGACATCCAAAATAACCGAATTTGACCGACCGAATTACTTTGCGGACGAAATGGTTAGCGGAGCGTTCAGCGGATTTAAACACGAACATCACTTTGCGGAATTGAATGGCGGAACTTTAATGACTGATTTTTTTGACTATAAATCACCATTTGGAATTTTAGGCAAGTTAGCGGACAGAATATTTCTAAAAAAATATATGACTGATTTACTAACCGAACGGAACCGAATTGTGAAAGAGTTTGCGGAATCTGACAAATGGAAACAAATATTGACTGAATAAAAAGTACGTATGGCAACAACGTGTATAATTAATTGCGGCTGAATTTCCTTTTCGGAAATTCAAACTTATTAATTATCTTTCGGTTACGGCGGAAAATGACACGCGTCCTTTTCCGCAACATAATCATACACGAACACGTTGTACGCAAGCTGAACTAAAGCATTTCACCTCTTGCAGGATAGCCTGACTGAACGATATAATCTACCGCTTTTACAAAAGAAGGAAGATATGGTCTTCCCCAAGGATTACTGTTTATAGCTGAATAATAAATTTGATTACTATTGTCTATCAAAAATAATCCTGGCTCACTAAACTCAATTGGTTCACCATCTTTTACACCTGCACTTAAATACAAAGCCCAATCTCTTGCTGATTTTTCAGATAAACCGTAGCCCAAAGTAAGATTAGACAATTCCCACTTTTGACGAGAAAGTCTTGCTCTCTTTTCTGTATCCATACTTACAGCTACGACATTAACGCCTCTTTTCTCAAATTCGGATAACAATTCCTTTAATTGTTGTAAATACTTTTTACATAATGGACAATGTAAACCTCGATAAAAAACAACCAAAGTAAAATTGTCTGGATTTTGGTCTGCCAAATTCCATAGATTTCCATCTAATAATGAGAATTGTAAATCTGGTGCTGTATGTTTTGGTGTTGGTCTATTCATAATTAATACTTTAAAAGTTTGCTTTTAAATGATTTTCAAAACGATTAAAATCATTCTCTATTTCAGGGTTTTTCATTACATCATATGCCACAAAAGTTGGTAATGGTTCAAAACCAAACCATTTAAAATTAAGATGCATAGGTTTTAGTAAGTCATCTTCACTCATACCATTAAAAAAAGTTTCCTCTGGATTATTAAAAGCTTCTTTTGGTGCATTAGCTGTTACTGACACCATATACTTTCCGTTTAACTTTCCACCTAATCCGTAATTCTTCTTCGGTGCTTCTTTACTTCTTCCATCACCATCAGACATTTCGCCCATCATACCCATCGAAAATACTTCATCTATATATTTTTTAAATGACCAACTAACACCCATCCAGTTTAAAGGAGTTTGAAAAAAGACAACATCTGCCCATTTAAATTTTTCAATTTCTTCATTGACATTATAATTGTCTTTCATTGTAGTTTTCTTGATATTGTAACCGTTGCTCTTAAAGTAGGTTTCTGCTTTTTTAGTTAAACTTGCGTTTAACTTTCCTTCTGAAAACGGATATTTTTGATGCCCATTTATTATAAAAATATTTTTCATTTTAAATTTTTAATTATATTTGTATCGCAAAGAAACTAATTATAGTTTAAAAAAGAAACTATAGTGTTTGAATTTGAACAAATAGTGGTAACCAAAAAGTAACTAATGGCAAGAAAATATATAGACAACCCAAATGCATGTTCCCTTGTGCATACGATGAACATAATTGGGAATAAATGGAAACCGATTATCTTATATTTACTATCTAATGGTTCTATGCGATTTGGAATGCTCAATACACTTATACCAACAATTTCAAAAAAGGTACTGACTAATCAATTGAAAGAATTGGAAAATGATGGATTACTTTTAAGACAGTCCTTTGCTGAAATTCCGCCAAGAGTTGAATATTCATTAACCGAAAAAGCAGTTGGACTTTTACCCGTTTTAAAGTTGTTAAGTGATTGGGCAAATGAAGCTTATCCCGAAATGGACTTTGAACAATGTAGAATAATAGAAAATGGAAAAAAGCCAGCGTACAACAACGTATATAAAAAATAGCGGTTTAAGCGCCTAATCGAAAATGAATTTTATAAATTTAAGGTCAGTACCAAATCGAAAAGTCCGTGAGTAAAATCCGCTACTTTTCATATACAAAACCGTTGTGTGCAATGCCCAAACAAACCGCTGAAAATTTAACTGATTGAAAAACAAAATTTATAGAATAGGAAAAAATGCACTTGCGATTTGGGGTGGAATATCCCTAATCGGAATAATTCTGATTTTAGGTTATCTCGCCTACTCTACTTCAATCGGAAATAAAACTGTCGAAAACAAAGCAACAAAATCTGACGTAAGATTCGTGCTGAATTGGTGCGGACTTGGAGACCAGCGAATTGAAAAAGTGCTGAATAGTTACGAATCTGGACGTTCATTCACAGGTGATTATCTGGACGCTTATGCAATTGAAATATCAAATGTGACTGAATTGGAACTGAAAAATAATAAAGGCTGGCATCGGTTAGATAGTTTGCCAAAAGTATTAAGTGATGCAGTGGAATTAGCAAATGGTTGGCAATATCAAATTCCTTGGTTTCCGAAAATGGACGAACTGAATCCTGAAAGCGTTTATGTTTATCCTTGGAGTATCTATTGCAACGGAATTGACCCAACTGGAACTGAATTAATATTTGTTATCCCAAAAGATAAAATGGTTTATTATTTAGGAACAAAAATGTAAATGAAAAAAAGCACAGCACACAACAACGGCTATAGTTCATTGCGGCGGAATTTCCTCTCGGAAATTCCTGCGTATTTGCTAACTTTGGTTTACGGCGGAATAGTTCTGCCGAACCATTCCGCAACGAAACCATAGCCAAGACCGTTGTAAGTAATCTGAGAAACCCAATGTTCACGAGAAAAATAATGAAATATGCGGAATTAAAACCAGGAGACAGAATTCGAAAGTTAGTCGAAGAATTCGTTCAACCTGAACTTACTTCGCTTGGATTTAAACTTCTCAAATCGGAACTGACTTTTAAAAGAAAAATAGGCGATTTTACTCAAGAAATCTACTTTGCTAAAAATCAGCGAAATTTTGGAAATACTATTGTTTGTTTTTGGACAATTTTGTCTGTTAAATCAAACTACTATGTGAAATGGCACGAAAAAAAATACGGATTCAAACCAATGAATGAATTTGTTGAATCTTGGTATGATAACCATATAAAGACTTGGAATACCGACTTTTGGAATGGAGGACATTATGACTTAACCGAATTTGATAATGTCAAACTAATGAACGATTTGACAAAAAACATTTTAACAATTGGATTACCCTTATTGGATAAAGTTTCTGATTGGGAAGGTGCAGCAGACAGTTTAATGGAAAGACAACGTTTTGGATTTATTTCAAAAATATTTGACTTTTATATTTTGGCTGGAAAAGAGGAAAAAGCAATTGAATCTCTAAAAACAGCGGAAGATTATTTCAACAGTGTTGAGGATGTTCCGAGTGAGAGATTTGAGGAAATAAAATTAAAAAAGACTACTTACAACATTGTATAAAAATAATGCGTTGGTAAGTGCTTAATCAAAGGTTAGTGCATTTTTGTTACGTCTGATTTTCCTTCGGAAAATCCTTGCACACAAAACCGCACTATTCTTATACGTAACCGTTAGGCAACATTTGACAAACCAACCAACATTTGAATAAACTATGGGATTTTTCGATTTTTTAAACTCTAAACCGACTGACGAGAAACTGACAAAAAAATTAGTGAATTTTGTTTACAACAGTATTCAAACTAAAAAAGGAGTTCGAGTAGAAGATGCGATATGCTTAATTTCTACAATTGTTGCGGAAAGATGTATTGAAGTTGCAAATGAATTTTCAATAAACGAACACGATTTTGAACCAGGTTCAGCAGTTTTTTCGGAGAAAATTAATGAATTACTTGTTGGAGAAGTCGCTGTCGAAAATTGGAATGAATTACCTAAAGAATGTGTTTTTGCGAGAATTAAAAGCAAAATTGACTCTCATTTTGATAATAGTTCATTTCCTTCACTAACTGGAATTTTTGAAAACTATGCGGAAAATGTTGGAAAAACGGAATGGGGAAATCTGAATTTGTCAATTCCAGAAGATAACAAACCATTCTTTTTGCCATTGCAAGTTGGATATGAAACAAGAAAATTCATTGACAAAAACATAAATCTTGAAAATAACGAAAAGACATTGCAAATAGCGATTAACGCAATTGGCAAAATACTTATAGAAACTAAAATGGCTTTGGACTCATCAATTGCTTTGGTTATGACATTTGAAATTATAAACGGAATGTCTAAAACAGCAACAATGACTGACAAAAAAATGGCTGAATTAGAAACGGAAAAAAAATAAAAACGTTGCCTAACACCGTATAAAAAAAATTGCTAGTTTTAGCTAAACCAAAGATAGTTGCTCGTTTGCTTGCTTCTGATTTTCCTTCGGAAAATCCTCGCACACAAACACGCAACTTTCCTTATACATAAACGTTACCACACATTTAAAAAAATGAGAAACTTCATAATTTTAGTATTTGCATTAATATTTCTTACTTCTTGTGGAAATGATGAAAAGCCAAAGGTAATTTACCCAGAAAACGGAGTAATTGAAATTCAAGAATTAAAAAAAGACTCTACAAGGATAGAGATAGCCGATTTGCCAATCCATATTGATAGCACAAACTATTTAATTCATCCAATTGGCGAATACGAAATATATTATGGTTCTCGTAGTAGTTATTTTAGTTCATCAAGCTATGGTTCTGGGAGTTTTAGCTTCTCTGGCTATAGAGAATATGAAATATCAGGAAATCTCTACAACCTAATATTTGAAGATATTGAATCTGAAAAGACTCGTATGTTAACAGATAAAAATATTCGGATTAAATCCGTCAGATTTCTTAATAAAATATTTGAGAAAACGAGTAAGCAAATTTTGGTTTACAGGGTTTTAGATAAAGATACAAATCGGGACAACAAGCTTAACGATTCTGATATATCTACTCTTTATATCAGTAATATAGATGGAACCAAATTTACGAAACTAACGGCTGAATTTCATGAATTAATTGATTGGGATATTGTGCCAATTAAAAATAGATTGTATTTCAGAAGTATTGAAGATTCAAATCGGAACGGAGATTTTGACAAAGAAGACAAAATATCATATCAATTTATTGACTTGTCAGATAAGGAATGGAAGATAAAACAATATAAACCCATATAAAAAACGTGTGGTAACAATACCTATAAGTAATGCGGGGTTAAATGCAAAATTTAATTTAAGCGTATATTTACTATGTCCGCAAAATCTTTTCTCCCGAAGCGTCGGGATTGCTCAGACGAAAAAATATAAATCAAAACAAAAAGCTTTTGCTACGTGCGAAGACAGAAACATAAAGGTTTCCTTGCCTCCGCACTACTCATAGCTTAACCGTTAGCCGCAATAACCTCAACCTCAACAATGCTAAAATTTTTCTGATTCGCTTCGCTGAAAAATTTCTTAACGCATTGTCTCGGTTTCGGATACGTGGAACGAAACATCGCAAAGCGAAATTTCCCCTATTCCACTAATTGCGGCTAACGAAGGCGTTTATCAAAAAAAAGAACCTTGCAACTGCTACGCAGTTGACTTAATATTTTAAATAATTAATTATGGGAAAACAACCGACTAAACCAACACCTCCAAATCGTCCGACACCGCCTAGCAGACCAAGTCAACCAAACCCTCAACCTAGGCAATCACCGCCAACATCACCACCTAATAAAGGAGGTGGAAGACCACCTATTAGAAAGCCATAAGGAAGTAAGACAGAAGTAAAACCAGTCCAACAAACATTGATAAAGCACTAGCATAATTAAATATATTGGTTGCTTTATCATAACATTCTGCCTTGTAGTCATATCTATCAATTATAGATTGCTCGGCTTTACTTATTTTGCTTCCTGCATCCAACTTTGCCTCGCACATTAAATAATCGTTTAAGTTTGACCTGTGTCCTAAAAACTGTGAGATAAAATTTACTATTATAGCAAACAAAAGGACTCCTCCAGCCCATTTTATTAACGTGCTAGTTTCAAGTTGCTTGTCATTAATGTATTTTAAAGTTTCTAGACAAACATATATTCCTGCCCCACTAATAGAAACAATTAACAAATCCATTCTCTGAATACTATAAGACATTCCTAATGCTGATAGTTTTTGTCTTTCTTTAATTCTGTCCATTTCTAATGTTGTTTTCATCTAATTTAATTTATTTATCATTAAAGTTCATTTTATTTCTTCAATCTTATTAACTTAACGTCGAAAACGATGGCCTGCCAAAGAAAATAATACAGCGGCTAACAATGTTTATAGCTCATTGCTTCGCTATGGTTCTTTTTTTTGTCGTTGCTCTTTGGGTTTCCCGCACTTACAAGTAAACTTGACGTGCTCACACCCACCGCAACGAGCCATAAACGCCTTCGTTGGCTGTAATGCTGACAAACCAAACTCTTATAATCATTTGAGTGCAAGTGAACACAGGGAAGCTGAAAACTGATTAGAGTAGGCAAACTTTAAATTATAATATGAAAAAAATAATAACACCTCTTTATTTCTTTGCTGTTATACTATTAATTCATAATAGTCCTGTCTTCGCACAAACGCCAAACGATTCTACCCAAATAAAGGAAACAGTCCTGAATTATCTTGAAGGAATGGAAACCAACAACCCTCAAAGAATTGAAAAAGCTATGCATCCCGATTTGGCAAAAAGGACCATCGAGAAAAACAAAGAAGGCATAGAATATCCAGAAAATATGACCGCAGCAAGTTTAATTGCATACTCTAAAGGTTTTGATTTCACTCTGTTCTATAAAGCAGATGTTGACCCTAAAGAACCTCTAAAATCCGAAATCATTATTTACGAAATCTCAAATGGTATTGCAACTGTAAAAGCGGTAACTAACAAGTTTGAATTTGTCGATTATATCCATCTGGGAAAATTAAATGGAGAGTGGAAGATTGTTAACATCCTCTGGGCTATGACAGGTAATACGAATAAATGGATGAATAAACAATAAACACTACAGCCAACACCGGCTATAATCCATTGCTTGCGACATGCTAAACCAATAAAATAATTAACTTTAACTTGGCTTGATTCCTACTCCGAAAATCCTCGCGGATTTTCTCGCAACGGAATCATAGCCAAACACGTTGTGCAACATATCCAAACTAAACGCTGATTTCTAAAACTTGAAAACCCAAACAAAAAGAATTTACCAAATAATCCTGACAATGGTTTTTATCCTGATTGGATTGACAATCATTACTGTTGTTCTGACTTTTCTCTCAATGGGAGACGATGTAAATAATAAACAAGTGGAATTTAATAGAATTGTAAATTTTATTGTCGGATTTCCCATTGGACTTTTTAAAGACGGATTTCCATTAATTCAGTCAAATACTGACTTTTGGACATTAAAAAATCTGACCCTACTCTTTTTGAACACTCTGATTCAAGCTATAGGAATTATTTTTATTGGAATGTTTATAAAAAAGAAACTGACAAATAAATAAAAATACGTTGCACAACACCGTATAAAAATAATGCGTAGTTTAGTATAAAACCAAAAGTTAGTGCGCATTTGGTCACTCTGATTTTCCTACGGAAAATCCTCGCACACAAAACCGCACTATTCTTATACTAGACCGTTGTGCAACAGTTAAAAAACACCGTGAAAAAACCCAAACTTTATCTTCTGATTTTAATATTTTGTAGTTGTGGAACAGCTAAAAATACAAAATCTGACATTTGCCTTTATGAAGTTGGAATTCCTTCTATCATCGAAATGAAATCGGATAGTTACTCTACTTCGGATTATGGAATAATCAGAGGTCAGTTTCTAAATCGTGCCGACAGTTTACCAATAGAAAATGGACTTATTAAATTCGCAGAATTCATTAAAATTGCAGACAAAAATGGAGAGTTCACAATTGATTTATCACCTGACTCTTATGATGTTGAATTTAGCTTTTTAGGATTTAATAAAATTTCAAAATCTATAAACATAAAAAATAAAGAAATAGTTAATTTAAAAATATATTTAGGAATAGCGGACTCTTGGACTGACTTTGAAACGGATAATCCGAGAAAGCTAAAAAAGTACATAAAAAAACAAAATAGAGAACGAAAAGAAAAATACGGAATATAAAAAACCGTTGCACAACACCGGCTATAGTTCATTGCTTCTGACTTTCCTCTCGGAAAGTCCTTGCAAATTTGCTATCTTCGGTTTACGGCGGAAAATCCTAGCGGATTTTCTCCGCAACGAAACCATAGCCAAACACGTTGTAAAACATACGAATGAACAAACTGCTAACATTGAATATTCTGATTTTATTGCTCGTTTCTTGCGTTAATAAAGAAAAAAGTGAATCGGAATTTTACGCAGAAAACAAAACTTCATTTTTCGATTTACGTAACTCTGATTGGACAAAAAACACGTGGATTAGAAAACCCGAAAATTTAAAAACAATTCACGAATCATTTAAAAAGTTCGGTTACGATAAACTAGAAAATCTGATTTTTAAAAGTGACAATGAATTCTTAATACAAGATATTTACATTAAGCGAAATTTTGAGAATTTAATGGACAGTTTGCAACTGACTTACAACAAACCTGAAAAACAAACCAAATATTACGCTGAATTTTGGAATCGCAGAAAAGTGGAAAATAATGACTCAATAGTTTATGAAATAATCCGAGAATTTAACTCTGTGAAATCGGACAAAAAACGACTGAATTATGATAATGAGTTTGTAAATGACACATTAGTTGACCTTTTAAAAATTGAGTTTAACAACAAAAATCTGACTTCGGAAAAAGCAAAATCGGATTTTGAAATTTTAAAGAAATACGGACTTCATCAATCAGCTTATAACCTACTCTATGAGAGACCAGAATATTTTGATACAGATTTAGACCGAAAAAAAATGGAGAAAGAATTGACTAGAACAAAAGAATTTAAAGAAGCGTGGTTAATTGACAATGCGAAATAAGTACGTTTTACAACAACGTGTATAGCTCATTGCTGGTCAGTTGCTTAAATCAAAGTTAAGGCGTGTTTGGAAAGTCGCCAAATTTTTAAATTTGACGATTTCCAATAAAAAGATAAATAGTAAAATTTAAAAATCTGGCTTGTGGCTCAACCGAAAATTAATCGCTAATTTGCACGCAACGAGCCATACACAAGACCGTTGTAAAACATTTGAGAAACAGAAATAGCATAAAATATTTTGCCTTACTAATTGTGATAATCGGATTATCCTACTTGGGCTATAAAGGATATCGGAATTATCAAAGAAATGAGATAATTAAAGAATTGAATACCAATCTCACTTTTTCTGACTCTCACTCGAAATTCAAAAAACTTACTTACTCGGATTCTGAATTTGAATTTAATAACTCACTGCTAAAATCAATAAGCAAAATTAAGGACTCAATCATAACGGAATTTCTAAATAAAACGGACGAAAAAATTCTCTTTTTTGCTCTTGACATAGACACTTTGGACATAAAGAAAGTTAATGGACAAAAATACAATTACTCCTCAAGACTTGAAAAAGGAATTTACGACAAGAAGTTCAATGATTTATTATTTAGTTCGCTGGAACCTTTACTTTCAAAAAACGGAATTGATGAAATTGAAGTTTATACATTGACACCAACTGAATACAGAAATATTCCACCACCACCTGGAACTTTAGCGAACTTTGATTATGAAAAAGAATATAAATAATAAAAACGTTTTACAACAACGTGTATAATTAATTGCGGCTGAATTTCCTCTCGGAAATTCAATCTTATTAATTATCTTTCGGTTACGGCGGAAAATGACTCGCGTCCTTTCCCGCAACTAATCATACACAAAACCGTTGTGCTTCATTATAACCAACCACTAACCAATGATAAAATTCTTTAGAAAAATTCGCCAAAACTTGCTTATGGAAAATAAAACTGAAAAGTATTTTAAATATGCAATTGGAGAAATTATCCTTGTTGTAGTTGGAATTTTGATTGCACTTCAATTAAATCTTTATAAAGAAAATCACCAAACCTCTTCAGTAAGAAAAGACTATTACAATCAACTAATAGATGATTTAAATAGCGATAAGGAAAATTTAGAAGAAAACATATTAAACATAGAATCATTTAATACTGCCTATAATGCATATATCGAAACTTTCAATGGAAAAGACTTAAGTATTGAAGAGATGATTACAAATAGGTCACAGTTAAATAAGGGAGCTAGTCTTATAAGTTTCAATTCAAGTACATTTGAATCACTTGAAAAATCAGGGGATATAAAAATTTTATCCAAAGAAATTCGAAAAAAATTACTTGACTTGAAAAGCAATCAAAAACTGCTGGTAGAAAGAGTAAATAATAATAGCCTTATCCAAGCTGAATTCTTAAAAGAGTACTTTTTAGCAATAGGAACCGGTGATTTATCAGAAAGAATAAGTACTCATCCTAAATTACAAGATTTTTTAAATACTGAAATTAATCACCCAAAAGCAGCTTTGGTAACTGAAGCAAACTTATATTGGAAGTTCAGAACAGAAAAAAGTAATGATTTTAATAAAATGCTTTCTGAAATAGATGAATTAATTCAGCTCATTAATAATGAACTAAAAAAATAACGAAAGCACAACAACGTGTATAATTAATTGCTGCGGATTTTTCCTCGCGGAAAATTCACTTGAATTAATTAACTTCGTAATACGTCGGTAAATCCTCCCACGCCCAAAAGCGTGGCAGGCCGGATTTTCTCCGCAACGACACGAGCGTAGCGAACTGGCGAAAGCAAATCGAAGATTCAGCGCAGCTAAATCATAGCCAAACACGTTGTGCTTCATTATAACCAACCAATAACCTATGATAAAATTCTTTAGAAAAATACGATACGAGCTTATGGAGAGAAACAAAACTGGAAAGTATTTGAAATATGCTATTGGAGAAATAATTCTTGTCGTTATTGGTATTTTGATTGCCTTAAGTCTCAACAATTTGAATGAATTAAGAAAGCAAGAACAAACTAAACAATCTTATTTCAATCAATTATTGATTGATATTGATAAAGACACAACTGTTATAGCTAATTACATTTTTAGAATCAAAAAAAGTATTAGTACCTACGAGAGCTATTTAAACATGTTTAAAACACCTGATTTGTCAAGTGAAGAAATAATTGTTAAGCTAAAAGAGGTAGAGGTTTCTTTTCCCGTGTTGAGATTTAACACAAATACAAGTGAGGTGTTAATATCTACAGGTGATATTAAACTAATGCCTGCTGAAATTCGAAATGTTTTGATGGATTTGAAAAGAACTAAAATTCTAATTAGTGATTTACAAATCCAAAATGATGCAGAATATTTGCGTATGCTAATGAATGCAAGACAACTAGGATTTGGAACCTATAATTCTAGATTAGACAATCAACCAAAACATGCTGAGTTTCTGAAACTTTCAGAGAATAATCGCGAGGCAATTATTATTCTTGAAGCAGCTTTTAGACTAAAAAACTTCAGTGAAACTAGCAGGGTCGATTTGCTTAAAAGAATCCTGACCTACCTGGAGACTTTAAAAATAAAAATAACGAAAGCACAACAACGTGTATAATTAATTGCTGGCGGATTTCCTAAAAGGAAATCCTTTCAATTAACTATCTTTAATGTCAGCGGACAATTTCCGGTGGAAATGTCCGCAACTAATCATACACAAACCGTTACCTGCAAGCTGAAAATCGAACTCAAATGAAACAACGGAACATAATAATATCTGTTTTAATTATTGGAATGATATTATTGTTTTCCTGTAGTAGAAAAATAATAAGTTCACCTCGTACTATTACGAAAACAAAATCAAACGTTACCGAAAAAAAACCTTATTTAATATTAATCTCACTTGATGGTTTTAGATGGGATTACGTAGAAAAATATAACCCACCTAATTTGAGTTCATTCATTAAAAATGGTGTTAAGTCAGAATCACTAATACCTTCATTCCCTACTAAAACTTTTCCGAACCATTATACAATTGCAACAGGACTTTATCCAGACAAACATGGAATAATAGGAAATATATTTTATGACTATAAAAAAGACACTCTATTTAACAAGAGGAATCCCAAAATGGCAGAAGACGGGAGTTTTTATGGAGGTTCACCTATTTGGGTTGAGGCAAATAAAGTAGATATTCTAACTGCCAGTTATTTCTTTGTAGGAACAGAGGCTAATATTCAAGGAATCAGACCAACATACTATTATAAATTTGATAATAGCGTTAAAAATGAGGAACGCGTTAATCAAACAATAAATTGGTTGAATTTGGAGGAGAAAAGCAGACCACATTTAATCACTTTATATTTTGGTGATATGGATGAAGTTGGACACGATTATGGTACTAATGATGACGAAAAACTGAAAACGGCATTGTTTGAACTAGATAACAATTTAGGCGATTTGTTTAAAGGAGTATCAGAAACTAATCTTCCAGTAAATATTATTATCGTTTCTGACCATGGTATGGGAAATCAGTCTTCTAACAAAATAATACCAATAGATTCTATCGAAAACGATGACTTATTCATGACAATTGAAAACGGTACAATAGTAAATATTCATCCAAAAAAAGAGGTTGAAATAGATTCTGTACTACAATTTTTAAGACAAAAGGAAAATAATTTCAAAGCTTATAGAACTGAAAATACACCAGGTTTTGAATACATCCCAACTAATAAAAATTGGGGTGCAATACAATTAATACCAGATTACGGTTATCATTTTTGGAATCAAAGACGAAAAGACGCTCTTATCGAAGAGGGTGTTAAAACTTTTGGCGTTCATGGCTATGATAGCAAATACAAAGAAATGCATGGAATATTTTATGCGAATGGTCCAGCCTTTAAAGATGGTTATGAGATACATTCGATAAAAAACATTCATATCTATCCATTAATGTGTGAGATTTTAGGATTGAAAATTCCTGAATCGATAGATGGAGACATAAATGAAATAAAAAGTGTTTTAAATGAAGATAATTGAATAAATAATAAAGCCAGCAGGTAACAACGTGTATAATTAATTGCTTTGGCAAGTGCTTATTTGGAAAATTCCTTCGGAATTTTCTCGCGTTCGTTTTTGTTTACTAAATTAGTTGCTGAAACACGCAACTAACCATACACAAAACCGTTAGCTTGCATTTAAAACCGACATCACGAATTGAACAACATTAAGACAAAATTTCAAGAAGTTTATATTCCATTTTTAATAGTTTCGATAGGAACTATTCTTTTTTACAACATATTTCGTTGGACTTTAGATATCAAACTCGGAATTTTACCATTAAAGGAAAATTTATTGAATTTTTGGATTCCTTTTGCTCTTCCTTGGATTCCAATACTTATCTGGTTACGAAGAAGAATTCGAATCTTAAATATTAGAGGCAAAAGAGATAACGGATATTTTGTTTATCAATTTGCTATGGCTGCAGCAATGGCTGTTCCAATAATTATTAGTCAAAACTATATTGAAAAAAGTTCTTTTGATTTAAATGAAATATCATCAATCTCAAAAATAAAAGAACTAAAAAAGGAAAAGTATTTCAAAATAACTTCATTTGATATTGACCATAATTCAAGTCTTCCATATGTAACTGCGAGAACTTCTGGAAGAAATAATGACAATTTGAACTTTTACTTATATCTCGCTTGTCCTTTCGAAAATACAAGTTCAATTTGGTATGGAGTTGAATATAAAAAGAATGTAAGCAATAGAATTAACGAGCAAAGGAAAAATTCAGAGTATAGAGCTTTTATAAACAAATCAGAAAAAGAATTTAAAACCTATGATTTTCAAGATGTAGAATATTTTGAACGACTTGGATATTCAGATGACAGAGACGGATTTATAGAAGCGCTAAAAGAAAAAAATGAAAGTCTAAACGAAAAGGAACAAATAATACTTATCCCTAAAAAAGATGTTTTTGAGGAAAGACTTGGCAATTCCTTTCCTTGGATTTTCGGTTCTTTTGGAATTGGAGCTTTAATACTTTTAGCTATGGTTTTAATTCCAAAAATTGACGAAAAGGAATTAAGCGATTTTAAAAAAAATAAACCATTGAAAGAAGATGATTTAAAAGACATATTAGGTTTTTTAAATCCAATGGGAGAAAATAAAGCAACTGCAATTTTATTACTTCTAAATATTATTGTTTTTCTTATTATGATTTTTGACGGACTTAATATTGTTTCACCTACGCCAAAAGAGTTGCTTGAAATTGGAGGAAATAGAAGATTTGAAGTTATGAATGGAGAATATTGGAGATTATTTTCTTCTATGTTTATTCACGGTGGACTTTTACACTTGTTTATGAACTTAATTGGTCTTGGACTTGGAAGTAGCTTATTAGAAAATGTACTTGGTTCAGTAAAATTAATAATCATCTACATTATTTGCGGAATACTCGCAAGTTTAGCGAGTATTTATTGGCACGAAAACACAGTTAGTGTTGGAGCGTCTGGTGCTATTTTCGGACTTTATGGACTGATTTTAGCTTTTACCGTTTTTAAAATTTATCCAAATTATATGAGAGGAATGACTTGGATGTTGTTGGGACTTTATGCAGGAGTAAGCCTATTATTTGGATTTTTAGGTGGAATTGATAATGCAGCTCATTTTGGTGGACTGATAAGCGGATTTGTGATTGGAGGAATTTTAATATTGACGAATAAAGAACAGCTGAAAAAAAACGCAAGCTAACAATGTATATAATCCATTGCTAGTGAGAGCCTACTTACGAAAATCCTCGCGGATTTTCTATTCGGTTTTTATTTGCTAAATTACGTGTTAAACCACGCAACGTATCATATACAAAACCGTTGGCAACAAGCCACATAAGACAACCTATTAACTATAAATAAGTGAAAAACTATGAAAATCGTACCAATTGTATTCTTTGTGTTTGGAGTTTTACTCTTATCCTGCAAACAACAAAATACTGTCAATGAAAAACCTTTAGGGTCATTGGAAAAAGTGGAGAATGGACAAAAATACCTTTATGCAACACCCGAAGCCTGGAAAAACATTGAAGAGAACTTTAAGGGAAAAGGGAAATTCGCAAGTGTCAATTTTTTAAAGTTTAAACCAATGGCAGACTATACCGGAATAGAAGTTTCAGACAAGCAGATTGGTAAAACAGGAAAAGAAGTTTATCAACATTACATCAAATTGGTAAAAGAGATTATAGAAGAATATAATTATGGTCGAGTAATATATTTTGGGGAAAGCAATAGTTTTTTTGTCGGTCCTGAATATGAACAATGGGATGGATTCATATTGGTTGAATATGAATCTGTAGAAGACTTTGTAAACTTTATTAGAAGTGATGAGTATGCGAAAATTGCACCTCATAGAACTGCATCTTTAGATGACACAAGATTATTACCTTCCACGAGATTTTGACTTTAATAATTAATTGACTAATAAAAATAGACAGAAGCCAGTTGCCAACAATGGCTATAAGTAATTGCTACAACTCGCCTACTTCTGAAAATCCTCGCGGATTTTCAGTTTGGTGTGTACTTGCAAAGTTAAGTGCTAACCCACGCAACTACTCATAGCCAAACACGTTGGGAACAATGCCTTCGGCACGCATCCGCGACACTGCGTGTCTACTGCGTATGCTAAATGTTCCCAACGGTCACGCAGTACGACTGCATATTCGCCCTGTGCCTACGGCACAGATTCCCAACAACGGATAAGGCGAATATGCGTCTAAAGGCTACCGTAGCTAATGCGAGCAAGCTCGCAACACTACTCGCCTTATCCGCGTGACCGTTGGCAACAATAAACCAAAATCAAACAGGATGGAAAGCTTAAATCAAAATATAGAAAACCATTACCTGAAGGAAGAGCTTTATGAAGATATAGTAAATCGTTTAATAGAACAGGGAATTGACATAAACGAGGTGAAAAGATCTGACATTGCTGGGGCTGATGAATTTCATGTAAGGGGCGCAGCAGTATCAAAAGAACTTGCTGAAAGTATAAACCTAGAAGGTGCAACAGTTTTGGATGTAGGATGTGGACTTGGCGGCCCATGTCGAATGCTGGCTGATGAATATAATTGTCAAGCTACAGGAATAGACCTTAGTAATGAATATATTAGAACAGCGAAGGAACTTTCTAAACTTGTAAAGTTAGATAGTAAGACTTCATTTGTTCAAGGAGATGCTACAAGCCTTCCATTTGGCGATAACATGTTTGATGTGGTCTGGACACAACATGTTCAAATGAACATTCCTGACAAAGAAAAGCTCTATTCCGAAATAAGTCGAGTACTTAAACCAGGTGGACACTTTCTTTATTATGACATCTTAAAAAAAGAAGATGGAGAAGTTAATTATCCTATGCCATGGGCAAGTACATCAGACATGAGTTTTCTTTTCAAAGAAACAGATATGGATGCTTTATTAACGCAATTTGGTTTAACTAAAGAGCAATCTATCAACCAGACCCAAGCCGGAATTTATTTTTTCAATGCACTCGTTGCAAAATTGAAAGAATTTGGGCCTCCAAAAATGGGGTTAAACGTTCTTATGGGTGAAACAACTAAACCGAAACTAATGAATCTTCTTAATCACTTAAAGACTGGTGAACTAGAACTTAAAAGTGGAGTTTATAAAAAATAAACTGTTGCCAACAACGTGTATAATTAATTGCTTTGGTCGTTGCCTATTTGGAAAATTCCTTCGGAATTTTCTCGCGGTGGTTTTTGTTTACTAAATTAGTTGCTTAACCACGCAACTACTCATAGCCGAGACCGTTGGCATTAATATCCTAAAATGAAAAACTTAATCCTGATAATATTTTATTCACTCACATTATTTTCATGTCAAACTTCTGATGAGATAGAAGACGTTGTCGTTATTGGTGGTGGACTTATGGGAAGTTCAACTGCTTGGGAGCTATCAAAATATGGAAAAGATGTTTTATTGATAGAACAACAAGACTCTGTTAACACTTTTGGTTCAAGTTTTGGAGAAGCTCGAATTTCAAGAAGTCTTGGACCAAATGAAGATATTTTTTCATATCTACAACAAACATCTGTAAGCGAAACAAAAAAATTAATTGACTACTTAAATAATGGTGAAAAGCAACGATTGCACTCAATGAATGATATCTATACAACTTCACCTGTAACTTACATTTATTCCAAATCTCAAATAACAGAAGTTGAAGAATTATTAGATGGCCAAACAGATAAGTATGAATATGCCTCAAATGCATTAGAAGCAATGGAAAAATTTGGAATGAAAATTTCTGATACTACTATGGTCATTCGGGAATTTAAAGACTATTCTGGCACACTGAATCCAAAAGCTTTAATTGAAAAGCTTCACATGGCAATAAAAAAAGCTGGTAATAGAATTGACTACAATCAAAAAGTGACCAGCTTAAAAAAAGAGGATGGTATTTATAAAATTGAAATCACAAACACAAAGACAGGTTTATCCAAAACTGTTTTGAGTAAGAAAGTGGTTGCTGCAGGCGGACCATACAATGGAGTTCTATTAAAGGAAATAGCCCCTAATATAACTAAATTGATAGTTCCAAAAAGACTATTTCTTTCGTTTATAAAAATAAATTCCAATAAGTACAATACTTTATCTATTGAGCAAAAAGAGAAATTAAAAGAATCTTATCCTGTTGCATATTTAAATTCTGAAATTTTTTATTCAATGATTGAAAAATATGATGAAGATGACAATCCTTTGTTAAAAACTGGAGCACACTTCTTAAGAACAGATATTAAGGATTTAGATGAAGTTTGGAAGTTAGATTTAACTGCAGAAGAAATTCAATGGAGTAAAGAAAATACAATAGATTATTTAAACAAACTCAATTTACCAATAGAATTTGAGGATTTAGAATATGAAAGAGGTTATTCCTGCGTGTACTCATTAACCCAAACAGAAATACCTTATGTTAGTAATGCTGTCAAGAACGATATAGAAATTGATTCTAGTCTTATAATAGTTGGTGGCATGTCTGGAACTGGTGCAAAAGGCTCTTTAGCCTACGGTTTATTTGCTGCAGACCTTGTCTTGGGCAATGAAAATAAGGCATTCATGTATCAAAAAGCTAAAACAGCTTTAGGCTCAAAAAGATTGATTGAAGACTTACAGAATATTGATAAATAAAATACTAATGCCAACAACGTGTATAATTAATTGCTGCCAAATTCCTTCGCAGAAATTGCTAGCGCCAGTTCGCGTTGCTCGTGTCACTTGAATTAATTAACTTCGTTGTACGTCGGTAAATCACTAACGGATTTTCTCCGCAACGAAACCATAGCCAAACACGTTGTAGCCCATTACCAAAATCATACTTTATAATAAATATCGTAACTTGCTAAATAGCTATTAACCAATTAAATATGATATTATGAATACTAAAATGATTTTTGGATTAATTATGATTTTCGGAATTATAACTACGAGTTGTAAAGAAAAAGAAGAAAAAGTGGAAATTGAAAAAGTAAAAGTTGATTTAATTAATGATGAATTTCCTGAAGCTAAACAAGAATTATTGGAAACATGGGATGGAATTGTGCAAAGTCTTAAGGACGGGGATCTAGACAAACTAATTGATTTCCATGCTTATAGTCCAAAGTTTACTGAATTTAAAAATGGAGAACCACGCAATGGAAGTGAGGCCAATGAAGAGTTTGAACGCAATACATTTGGTGCTGTAACAGAAATTGTGAAATTTGACACAGAGGATATGTTCGTTGCTGTGTATGGTGATGTCGCCAATTTAACTTTTCATTCTGATTTTCATCTCAAGTTTGGTGAAGATTTAGTTGTTGTAAACGACCAAATATCATTGTTGTTTGTGAAGACCAGTGATGGATGGAAAATCGTAAGTGAACATCATTCCCCATTGAAAATAGAATAAAGTAAAAAACGTGCTACAATAACGTGTAAGCGCAATTACGGCGGATTCGACTACGTCGGAATCCACTCGGAATTGCTAGCGTCAGTTCTAAACCGAAAATTAACGCATATTAACCCGTAACTGACGGTTATACGAGACCGTTAGGCTCAATAAAAAAGCAATTAAATATGATAACCAACAAACTGTCATTAAAGGTACTTATCACTCTCAGTTTGCTTCTATTCGTTGGATGTAAAAAACAAGTCAAAGAGCTCACATTAGAAGAAAAAATTGCATTAGCTGTAGAATCAAGAAAAATTCCCACATCAAAAGACCATAAAATAATCTTTACGATTCCTGAATCGCTTATTGGAAGAGGACCTCAAATAACAGAGGTATTTAGCCATATGGAAAACTATATTCCTACTGTTCTGATAGAAAAAGGAAATACAAAAACAATAAAGCTTCCAGAAAATATAAGTCAAACCCTCGGTCAAGAGATTCTCACCAGTGCCTTCTTTGAAAAGGAAACATCACTTGACCAAATTTGCGATGAAAAACAAGTTAATGGTGTAATTGTTCTTCACAAAGGACAAGTGGTTTATGAAGGGTATCCCGAAATGGAACCTTCTGACAAGCATTTTCTTGGTTCTGTGAGTAAAACATTTTTAGGAACCGTAATAGCACATTTGGCAGATGAAGGAAAACTTAACGAACAAGATCCGATTGGGAAGCATATTACAGAGTTTAAGGATAAGCCATTGGCAAATGTAACTATTGAAAATTTATTAAGGATGACCTCAGGAATCAACTGCAGAGAAAGCGATAAGGAATCCTTTACTGACCCAAACCATTGTTTTTATAAATTACTTCAGCATTCTGCGGTTTATACAGAGCCAAATCCTGGATTTGAAGAAAGCTTAATTGAATTATTGGCTAATTCAGGACAAATTGAACCCGCTGGGCAAACCTTCGATTATACTTCCGCCAATTCTGTTATTCTGACTACCATTGCTGAAAGAGTTTCTTCTAAACCTTTTCATGAGTTGGTTCAGGACTATATATGGACAAGAATCGGAGCTGAAGATGATGCAAGGGTAACGCTATCCAGTACTGGTGTTGCTGGAAGTTACGGTCCAATGCTCATGCGCTTAAGAGATCTTGCCAGATATGGACTGGCCTTTACAGATGACGCTACTACAAAAATAGCATCGGCACGATATTTAAATCAAATTCATACCGGAGATAGAGCATTATTTAGATCTGAAGGAGGAACGGATCAGCATTTGAGGAAACATTATTATGAAGGACAAGGCGCAGATTTTCAGAGCTATCATTGGGATGTGATTTTTGAAGATGGCGACTTCCTTAAAACTGGGTTTGGAGGTCAGAGTCTTTACATATCACCAACAAAAAGATTGGTTATTGCTTTTTTTAGTGCAAAAAAGGATGAGAAAAATAAAAACATGCATATGACAGCCCTTGTTCGTAGTTTGGCATTACTTGAACAATTTAAAGAATAAATTAGTTAAATACTGAGCCTAACAACGTGTATAATTAATTGCTCGGTCACTGCCGACTTACGAAAATCCTCACGGATTTTCTATTCGGTTTGTATTTTCTATTTTAGTTGCTGAAACACGCAACGAAACCATACACAAACACGTTGTGCTTCATTATTAGAAACCGCTAACCAATGATAAAACTCTTTCGTCAAATCCGTCAAAACTTACTTATGGAAAACAAAACTGGAAAATATTTTAAATATGCAATTGGAGAAATCATTCTTGTGGTTATTGGAATTTTAATTGCGTTACAGATAAACAACACCAACAACCTTAAACAAGAAAGGAAAATTGAACAAGAATATTTACAGTCATTACAGGCAGAATTTGAGTTGAATCTTGAGAATTTAGAGACTTTAATTGCCCTTAATAAAGAAATGACTGAAGATGTAGAAAAACTACTAACCTTATTTGATAAAAGTATTTTAGATACCATTAATGATACATTAACGGCTGTCATTCTAAACGATGTTATGGATAATTATGATATTTATATGCCCTCCCTTGGTGTATTAACAGATTTAATTAGTTCTGGCAACCTGAATTTAATTCAGAATAAAAAATTAAGACATCAACTTGCTTCGTTTGAGATTTCACTAGATCGAATAGATGACCAAGAAAAAACTGCAGAAAAAGAGTTTCATGCAATCCGAGATTTATTTAATGAAAAGTCAAGTCTTCAAAAGCTTTTTACTCAAATTGGTTGGTACGAAAAAAAACAAAATTCAATTTCTGACACTATGAACTACGAATCCTTGTTAAAATCTGTTCAATTTGAAAACTCGCTATTATCATTCCATGCAATGAATCGTACTTCTAATAACAGAATTTTTCCAGACTTTAAAACTACAATTGAAAATATATTGCTGGAAATTGAGAAAGATTTAGAAAAATAACGAAAGCACAACACCATGTATAAATAATTGCTATTTTTAGCTTACACAATGCTAGTTGCTTTACTTGCCTGCCTCTAATTTTCCTACGGAAAATCTTCGCACACAAGCACGCAATTATTCTTATACGAGACCGTTGTGTATCTTTTTCAGATTACCTAAAAAAATATGAAAGCAATAGTTTATGAAAAATATGGCCCACCAGAAGTCCTTAAAATAAAGGATGTGGAAAAACCCAAACCTAAAGATGATGAGATTCTAGTAAAAATACATGCAGCTACCGTTACGTCTGGAGATGTTAGACTTCGAAGTTCTGATTTTCCACCTTTATTTTGGCTTCCTGCAAGATTAATTTTTGGACTTTTCAAACCCAAGAAAAACATTTTAGGACATGAATTGGCTGGAATAGTTGAAGACATTGGGAAAAGCGTCACTAAATTCAATGTTGGAGATAGTGTATTTGGAACAACTTCAATGTTAAACACAGGTTCGTATGCCGAATATATATGCTTACCACAAAAATGGAAAAATGGTGTGATTGAATTAAAACCAAAGAATTTAAGTTATCATGAAGCCGCCGCTCTACCAGTTGGAGCAATGACTGCTATTTACCTTTTAGAGAAAGCTAATTTAAAAAATGGACAAAACATTTTAGTTTATGGAGCTTCTGGAAGTGTTGGTAGCTATGCTGTACAAATTGCAAATCAAAAAGGCTCAACAGTAAAAGGCGTATGTAGTACTTCTAATTTTGAAATGGTAAAATCATTAGGCGCTGAAAGTGTAATAGATTATAAAAAAGAGGACTATTCCGAAGGCAATGAAAAATTCGATATAATTTTTGATGCCGTTGGAAAAACAACAAAATCAAAAGCAAAAAAAGCTCTTAAAACTAGAGGTACTTTCGTTTCTGTTAAAATGCTAACAAAAGAGAAGAATGAACATCTTAAGTTGATAAAAGATATGGCTGAAAATGGAAAATTAAAACCTTACATCGACAAATCATTTAAACTTGATGAAATAGTAAAAGCTCACGAATATGTTGATAAAGGGCGAAAAAGAGGAAATGTGATAATTGATATATTAAAATAAACGAACACACAACAATGGCTATAAGTAATTGCTGGCTCTTGCCTACTCCTGAAAATCCTACCTATTTTCTTATGTTCTGGTTTTATTTACTAAATTAGTTCCTCACCATCACAACGAAATCATACACAAACACATTGTGCTTCATTATCAGAAACCGCTAACGAATGATAAACTTCTTTAGATTATCGAAACTCAATTTTGCAAAGCAAAATCAAATGTCAAGACGACATATGGTTGAGATGGGCGCTTGCGGACATAAATAAACCACCAATTGAAACTATGATTAAGTTTTTTAGAAAAATTAGACAAAGTTTACTTTTAGAAGGAAATACCGCAAAGTATTTAAAATATGCCGTGGGAGAAATTTTATTGGTAGTAATAGGAATTCTCATTGCGCTACAAATAAATAATTGGAACGAAGTAAGGAAAGAGCTTATTAATGAAACAAAAATTTTAAAAACACTTAATGCTGAATTTACACAAAACAGTATCACATTAGATTCAATATTAAAACAACTCAACCGTATGGAACAGTCATTGAGCTTTGTGTTTCAAAATATAAAACCAGATCCAAATCTTGACTATACACCAGAGCAATTAGACAGTTTATTGAGTATTTCATTTTCTGATCCATATTGGACAAGAAGTGAATATACCTTAAGAAATTTAGAGAGCTCTGGAAAATTAAGCACTCTTAAAAGTGAGGATTTAAAGAGCAAACTTTATGAATGGTCTTTAGTGGCCACTGATATTTCAGATAAAGATTCAGACGCCACACAAGGCTTTAATATTTTATTAAATTATTATAGAGAAAATGGTTCTTTACGAAATCTAGATGAAGGGGGTTGGGTAATTACAGAAGGACGATCGTCTTTAGATTACGATCACTTCAAATTTTTCACCGACATAGTATTTGAAAATATTATTGATGATTGTTTGGTATATACCAGACAAAGAATTAGAAGATATAATAAAGCCCGGATTATCATTGATCAGGTAATTGCCCTAACACAGACGGCAGATAACAAGGATGACTAATCTTACCTATTGTTGATTGCTACAGTTGCTGCCAGAACATTCCTATGTTCAACATGGACTAAATTTTATACCAGCATTGTTGCGGCAAATATCAAAAAGTAACGTAATCCCACACAATTAAGATTGCTGTTTTTTTAAATTTCTCCAAATTGGCAGAAAGAGTAAGCGCGTAAACATATATCCAACCATACAAAGCGGATAAATTAGAGAAAGAAAAAAAGGTCCAAACTCACGAAGAAATACAATATTAAAGGCATTAAGACAATTCAGAATTAAAATTAGAATACCTATTATAAAATAAATACTTACAAGAATTTTAGACTTGTTTCTACGGAATTTAGAGATTCTAACCTTTCTGGATAAATAGTAAATAAAGCATAAATAATTTATACTCATAATTCCGCTACACAAAGCCCAAACCGAAGAATCTTTGAATCCAAAACTCCAAAATACAAAAGGAAGAATGGAAAAAAATGTGCCCATCAATCCAGAATTAACAATCAATTGTAAATCATTTGCATCATTTTTATTTATGGAAAATTCATCCTTAAACCTAAATGTTGCGACTATAGAAGCAAATCCAACAAATGCTACTGAAACTTGAGTAAATGCCAATAAAATAGATGATTCTTCCATTATGATAAGATTTTAATAATGGTTAATTTACTAAAAAAGAAATAGATACGATAGAGAACATAGTTATGATTTGTTAGTGATAATTTCATTGCGCCTCATTTACCTTCTATAAATTCATCTTATCAAATAATGGGTTTCTGTTTATTTACTATCTTAGTTCTTAAACCACTAAATTAGACATAACCAAAATAGGCCTCATTTTAAACCACAAGATTCCCGCTTTCTCGGAACATGACTATGATAAAGTTTTTTAGAACAATACGAAAAGACCTTATGGAGAAAAATAAAACAGGTAAGATTTTAGCGCTGAAATTCTATTTACAAACCTTAATTTAAATGTAATATATGAGAAGAAAATTTGAAATTATAGGTCTTTGCATTGGCTGGTTTGCAATTGTAACACAGTTTATCTTAATGCTCCAAAACAGACAAACCGACATTCCCGAAATGCTGATTCGTTTCTTTAGCTTTTTTACCATTTTGACAAATATTTTAGTGGCTCTATATTTCACCACTGTTGTTTTCAAATTAAAACAAAAACCATTTAAATGGCTCTCATCGAAAGGGTCAATAACTGCTATCACTACATTTATATTGATTGTTGGATTGGTATATCAAGTAGCTTTGAGAGCTGTTTGGCAGCCCACAGGATTACAACAACTTGTGGATGAGTTGCTTCATACCATCATTCCTATTTATATGTTAATTTATTGGTTTTTTAAGGTCGAAGAAAACGATTTACAGTTTAAACCATTATTTAGATGGTTATTATATCCTCTACTATTTATTGTCATTATACTGGCAAGAGGTCATGCGTCTGGCTATTATCCTTATCCATTTTTAAATGTCACTGAAATTGGGTATAATCAAGCACTTTTAAATATTGGAATCATATTAGCAACATGTGTGATGATGCTTTTAGGTCTGCGATTAATCGGACAATTAATAATTAAAAAACAATCTAATAATCCATAGCAATGAGAAAAATAATCCTATTTCTAACAAGCATTTTAGCTTTTTCTCTTGTTTCTTGTATCAGCAAAAAACAGATCAATCAAGACAATCTATACAAAACCACTTGGGAACTTGAATACATTTTAGAACCCCAAACCCCATTTAACGATTTATATCCTAACAAAAAACCTGAAATTTCCTTTAACAATTCTACCAACAAAGTTGAAGGCAACAACAGCTGCAATGGTTATTCCGCAGACTATATATTAAAAGACAATCAACTTTCGTTTGGCGAGCCTGGACCAACCACCATGATGTATTGTGGGGATGGAGAAAAAGTATTCTTAGATATGATGAAGAAAATTAACCGCTTTGACTTTGATCAAAGTGGTAAATTAAATTTGATGGTAAATGAGGTGTTAATTATGCGATTTAAAAGCGTTGAACCTCATTAAAATGTATTTCTTAATTCAAATATTTTAAAGAAAAATCAGAAACAATTTATTAGGTATATACTTCTGATTATTCTTTAAACCATGATTAAATTCTTTAGTTAATTGAGTCTTCTAGTGTGATTCTGAATTTATGAGATGAAAATAAATAACTAAATTCTTACATTTTTACTCCAAAAAACTGAACAAGGTCGCTTGTTTCGGTTTATCTACCTATTTATGACATTCATCATCCAAAACCCAATGTTTGTCCACCCTTAAAATTCTCAAGCTGTTTAGCACTTAATTTTAGTGAAAATCAAAAATTTAAAGTCATGAAAACACTATTAAAATTAAGTTGGATCTGTGTACTGCTCATTGTGGTGACATCCTGTGCCAATGAAGAACTTGAAAATGCCAATCCGTTTGGAGCATCAGACAGTTATGCATTGAAAAGCTACAACAACGGTATGATCAAATCGTACAGTAATGAAACCGTCATTAAATGGAATGAACTCATCGGCACTTATATTGACGAAAAAATGCCCCAACCATTAGAAGCAAAGCTATATGCTATGATTACTTTAACCATGCATGATGCATTAAATAATGTGGTGCCTAAATATGAAACCTACGCATTGGACAATACATTTGTAAATGCAAGTGATATGTCTAAAAAGAATATCCATGCCGTAGCAGATGCAGCTGTTTCTCAAGCTGCGCGTGATATTTTTGTGGCCCTATTTCCAGCTGGAACATCTGGAGCCAATGGATTGTTAAATTCTATTTTAACGCAAATTGGCGATTCAGAGTCAAAGTCTAAAGGCATTGAAATTGGTAAAGCAGCCGCCATCGCAATGTTGCAAAAAAGACAAGGTGACTTTCCATTAGTATTCACTTCGTTTACTGGAACTGGAGTTGAACCGGGTGATTTTCGAGCCAATTTTATGCCTTGGATGATGCCAAACCCTCCCATATGGCCAGCAAATGCAGTGTATGCTCCTAATCTTGGCGATCTTACCCCATTTGGTATTAATTCTGGAAACCAGTTTAGAAATGAAGGTACTTATCCCATCAATTCCGAAGAATACACCAGAGATTATAATGAAGTTAAGGCTTTAGGATGTACTAATTGCCCTAGTAGAACTCCAGAACAAACAGAGATTGGAACCTTTTGGATTGAGAATACGGCAAGCATGTTTAACCGAATAGCAAGAACATTGATACTGCAAGATAACCTTAATGGATGGGAAGCTGCCAGATTAATTGGATTACTTGGCATATCACAAATGGATGGTTTTATTGCATCATTTGAAGGAAAAAAACACTTTAACTTTTGGCGACCAATAACTGCGGTTAGGGCTGGAGATAACGATGGCAATCCTGAAACCATAGGTGATGCGTCTTGGACCCCAACACACACCACGCCTCCAACTCCTGAATATCCATCAACACATTCCTATTGTGGAGGCGCAGGTTCCGAAGTGCTTAAACTCTATTTTGGTACAGACACTAAACCGTTTACAGCTACTAGTCCATACTACTTACCGGGCGTTGAACGTCATGTCAGTAGTTTTTCACAGGTTGCTCGTGAAAATGCTGAATCCAGAATCTATATTGGTTATCATTTTAGACATGCCATTACTGTTGGTGAACGACAAGGCAAACAGCTTGGAAAATATGTTTTTGAGAATAATTTGCGAGACCTTAAAAAAATGCAATAAACTATTTTTAATAATCCCCACAATTAGTCTTGAAAATACAAGAGATTGTGGGGATTGTTATATTCAAGTTCTTCGTAAAAATATAGATGAATTAGAATACTATGGTCGTTCTTCGACACCTTCAGGAAGATTCTGGTTTTCTGGAGTTAGCTGTTTAAATACTTCGAAATAGCTTCTACCTATGGGCAATTCTATTTTTCCAATTTCAACATCTGTTTTAGTAAATGCCGAAATTTTTTGGAAAGACACAATGTAGGATCTATGAATACGTAAAAATTGATGCTTTGGCAAAACACGCTCTACACTATTCAGCGTTTGTTTTATACGCAAAGAAGATTCATTAGAGCGATGGATAACGACATAATCCTTAAAACTTTCAATATATAAAACATCATCTAAAAACACTTTCACCATTTTTCTATCAGCTCTAAAATAAACAAAGCCTGGGCTTTGAATATAAGTTTCGGCCTCACTTTGCGGGATATTGCAAAATTTATTGACGGCCTTCAAAAAACGTTCAAATGAAATAGGCTTTAATAAATAATCGATAGCATCTAAATCAAAAGCTTCTATGGCATAATCCTTATGAGCGGTTGTAAATATCACCTTGGGTGGATGCTGTAGTGTTTTTAGTAACTGCGTCCCCATTAATTTGGGCATATTGATATCCAAAAACATGAGATCAACCTTTTCTTTATTCATTAGGTTAATGGCTTCAAATGCATTTTTACAAACCCCAACAATTTCAAGTTGAGGCAACGATTCTATGTAATTTTCTAGAACCTTAATCGCGGGTGGCTCATCATCCACAATGATACATCTACACGGCATAGGCTTTCTTTTCGGTGTTTAAAACTAAAATATCTTTGTACTGGTCTTCAAGTTCTTCGAGTGTTAAATCAAGCGTAACCACAAAAACCTCATCAAGCCTTACAAGGTGAAGACTATGTTGGTCTTTGTACAATAATTGAAGCCTTCTCTTAACATTTTGCAAGCCTAGCCCTCCTAGTTTATCTAAATTATCATCTGCATTTGGGTCAATACTATTGACCAACTTAAAACGCATCATTTTATTTTCCATGGCTAAATCAAAACTGATCCAACACTGATCAATTTGCCTACTTGTTCCATGTTTAAAAGCATTTTCCAAAAAAGGTAATATCAAAAGTGGTGCAATCTGATACTTCTCAATAGCCCCAGAAATGGTAAGTGAAATCTCCAATCGATCACCATATCGCAATTGTTCCAAAGAAATATAGTATTGTAAAAGTTCTAACTCCGTACTCAATGGAATTCGCGCACTATTGCTTTCATAAATCATAAAACGCAATAATCCTGAAAGTTTCATAACAATTTCAGGGGATTTTGGAGAAGCGTCTAAAGTATGTGAATATAGATTATTAAGTGTGTTGAATAAAAAATGTGGATGCAATTGCGCTTTCAGAAGTTTTAATTCAGCAACTGTTTTTTGCTGCTCTGCTTCAATCGTTAACTGTCTTTGGAAATACCAATGTTTTAACAGTTTAATAGATGCAGCAATAGCACCCACATGAATAAATGGTAAGATATTTCGTCCTACAGTTATATTGGCCCCTCCCAACGCAGGATTGTTATTAACTGATAGCTGGGTAATGATCATATAAATACCGCAAATCGAGACCACGATAGTAAATCCAACAAAGAAAGCCAAAAACCTTCGTTTAAGCAGGTATTTGGGTACAAGGAAATACAATAAAGTATAGACCGTGAGAATATGACCTGGCAAAAAGAATACCGCATTTAAAAAAGACTGCTTTGGATTTACATCAAGCCCAAAACCCCAAGCAAAATAGGTAAGTACTAAAACCCAGAATAACAAGTGCAGGCCAATCTTACTAAAGATTCTAACCCAATTTTTGTTTTTGAATAACATAAAACATCAATGAAGACATAAACATTTTATTAATTTAAAATAAGCTATTTGACTCTAAAGACCTTATCCCAATTCACCTCCTAAACACCTAGTTATCAACTCATACAAGGCATATTAAAGATATAAATTAAATTTGAATGTTTTGAAAATATTTTTTTGCATTAAATAATATATAAGAATCTTAATATGTGCTTCTTATCGTCACAATAGTCACCTGTATTTGTTATGAGTTTTAATTTATTATCTTTCAATGATATTAGGTTGCGGAATTCACAATCATCGAAGGTCAGTTTAATTATAATAGCTACAAAACGCAAAAACCTCATGTTAACCACAATTCATCCAAAATTACCTATGCGTAACAAAGCGGTCACTAAAGACTATTACGTCAATACTTTAGGCTTTACTATTGTTGGTAGCACTAACTATGACGATTATTTGATGTTGGAAAAAGATCAGGCTCAAATCCATTTTTTCAAATTTCAAAAAGGTTAACCCTAAAACCAATTATGGTCAAGTTTATATAAGAACAAATGCCATAGACACCTTTTATCTATCATTATTAGATAAAAACGTGAAAATTCATCCTAATGCGCCACTAGAATTAAAACCATGGGGGCAAAAAGAATTTTCATTACTAGATCCAGATAATAACCTACTTACCTTTGGACAATCCATTTTATAATCTCTTTTTTCAGGTAATTTTCAATGGATATTTAATTCTATTTAAGTACCTAAAAAGAGTGTTTATTTAAGAAAAAAAAGCTGTACTAAGTACAGCTTTTTTTCATTTCTATTAAAAATTCAATCCATTTAAAAATTTTATTAAATTATATTATTTAGTATCTCTTGCTCAAATTAATCTAAATCAAATTATAGCATCTAGGTATAAATATTCTGGAATATACAGGTTTAGAAAACAATATTACAAATATGACCTTTATATAAGAAAACACAGTAAAACAATTACTCTAGTAAATTTAAAAATCATAGAAGTCCTACAATTGAGTCGCATACCATAAATCTCCATTTGGCAACCTAACCACGTTGTTGTTTTTTATGAATTGTACGCCCTCCTCAATAGCCAATATTTCCATCACCTTTTGCTTGGTGCACGCATAAATAAACCGTTCTGATCCCTCAATAGGCTCACCTGTTGATTTTGCTTTCCATGCGTTAAATTTTTTTACCCTATTTTTCATACTTTGATTGATTTAATTAGTACATACGTTTTTCTGCACCTAAACTTTAAAAGACTAGGTAATGTGCTATTATTAAAATGCATATTAAGGGGGGGCATGAAAATTCTTATCGCTAATCTGTGATTTTAACTCCTTAAAACCCAAACAACAACTTATAAGTTTAAACTTTCATATTACTTATCTAAGATATTAATTAATAATGATTTACCTACAAAATAAATGTTAAAAAATGTTAAGTGGAAAGTTATTTTAATCAATTCTAAATAAAATCATAACCAGACAGAAAACCCTATTTAAATTTTGAATATTAAAAATACCATTGCTTCACAATTTTGAATTGTGGTTTAAAATATAAAGAGATTATTATCCACTCATTTAAATATGTATTAGATTATGAAAAAAAAATTGTCAGAGTTCCATTCTATAACGCTTCATTAATAATTTCCTGTACCACATCAGGATTAAGTAATGTACTAGTATCACCCAAGTCGTTAGTTTCTTTACAAGCAATCTTTCGAAGAATACGGCGCATGATTTTCCCGCTACGCGTTTTTGGCAGACCTTGGGTAAATTGTATTTTATCTAATTTAGCAATGGGTCCTATTTGTTCGGTAATAATTTGGTTGATTTCTTTACGTAAATTATCGCGATCTCTAGTCGCTCCAAAATCTTTTAAAATTACATAGCCGTAAAGTGCATTTCCCTTTATGTCATGCGGATATCCAACTATTGCCGATTCTGCAACGGCGGGATGTTCATTTATAGCATCTTCAATAGGTGCCGTACCCAAGTTGTGTCCAGACACAATAATCACATCGTCTACACGTCCTGTAATACGATAATAACCAACTTCATCGCGCAATGCACCATCGCCGGTAAAATACATGTTCTTAAAAGTAGAAAAATAGGTGTCTTTATAACGTTTGTGATTCCCCCAAATGGTTCGCGCAATACTCGGCCAAGGAAACTTAATACATAAGCGGCCTTCTACCTGATTGCCTTTTAACTCCTCACCTGTTTCATCCATTAAAACAGGTTGAATTCCCGGAAAAGGCAATGTTGCATAGGTGGGCTTTGTTGGCGTTACATAGGGTATAGGTGTAATCATAATACCGCCTGTTTCGGTTTGCCACCACGAATCGATAATTGGACTTTTACCTTTACCAACATTATCATTATACCAATGCCAGGCTTCTTCATTGATAGGCTCCCCAACCGAGCCCAATACTTTTAAAGAGGATAGATCATATTGCTCTAAGACTTCAGTGCCTTGTTTAGCTAATGCCCTAATAGCTGTTGGTGCAGTATAAAACTGATTAACTTTATGTTTTTCTATAATATTCCAAAACCGTCCAAAATCTGGATAATGGGGAACACCTTCAAAAAGTAGTGTTGTAGCTCCATTAGCCAAAGGTCCATAAACAATATAGCTATGCCCAGTAATCCAACCAATATCTGCCGTGCACCAATACACATCAGGTTCACGATATTGAAATGCATTTTTAAAAGTGTAGGCAGTATAAACCATATAACCAGCAATAGTGTGTACCATGCCTTTTGGCATACCAGTTGATCCGGATGTATATAAAATGAATAAGGGGTCCTCAGCTCCCATGGACTCTGCTTCACAAAACGTTGATGCCTCATTTAATAAGGGCTGCAACCACAAGTCTCTACCTTTTTTCATTTGGATATCAGATCCAGTACGTTTAGTCACCAATACGGTTTGTACACCAGGGCAGCTTTCTAAAGCTTCATCTACGATACCTTTTAAATCGATGGTTTTATCACCACGATAGGAGCCGTCACTGGTCAAAACTAATTTGCAGTCACTATCGTTGATTCGAGTAGAAAGTGCGGTAGAAGAAAACCCTGCAAAAACAACCGAATGTATGGCCCCAATACGTGCACAGGCTAAAAGTGAAATTGCCAATTCAGGAATCATAGGTAAATAAATACACACCCTATCCCCTTTTTGAATGCCTTGAGCTTTGAGAATATTCGCCATTTGATTAACGCGCTCGTACAATTGTCTATAACTAATAGCTTCAGCAGGTTCCTCAGGATTATTGGGTTCAAACAAAATAGCAGTTTTATCACCACGCGTTGTTAAATGTCGATCTAAACAATTTTCTGTAATATTTAGTTGAGCGCCTTCAAACCATTTGACTTCAGGTTTTGTAAAATCCCAAGTTAAAACCTTGTCCCACTTTTTTCGCCATAAAAAATGTTCTTCAGCTATTTCTTCCCAAAAATTTTCTGGTTCACGAACCGATTTACGATAGACTTGAAAATACTCCTCAAGATGTTTGATATGGTAATTACTCATGTGTGTTTTTTAAACATCTAATTTAAAAATTAATGCTTGGTTCCAAAAGCATTTAATAGCAATTGTTGGGTTTTAACTTTTTCTTCTAAAAACGCTTTAATGATTTGAAGCTTCACCAGCTCCACTAGGAATACGAATATGCTCAACCATATCTTGAACTGTTTGAGGCGGAGCTTTAGTAAAGTTCATGACAGTGATAGAGACTATAAAATTCAGAAGCATTGCTATAGTCCCAAACCCTTCAGGGGATATGCCAAACCACCATTCGTTTTTATCTGGTAATACATCGTCAAACCATCCTAATTTATATTTCATCATATACAGTAACATGGCTGTAATCCCTACAATCATACCTGCAATGGCGCCTTCCTTATTCATACGTTTATAAAACACACCCAATATAATCGCAGGAAAAAAAGAAGCTGCAGCCAAACCAAAAGCTAGAGCAACCACAGCTGCCACAAAACCAGGTGGATGAATTCCAAAATAGCCTGCAATGCAAACGGCAGCTATCGCAGAAAGACGGGCAGCGACCAATTCACCTTTTTCCGAAATGCCTGGCTTTATAATTTTTTTGATGAGATCATGAGACACTGATGACGAAATCACTAGTAATAATCCTGCGGCCGTTGATAGTGCTGCCGCTAGTCCACCAGCTGCCACAAGGGCTATTACCCAATTAGGTAATTTTGCTATTTCTGGATTTGCTAAAACCATAATATCATTATCAACAACAAGTTCATTTTGCTCCGGATCTGCAACATACTGTATAATGCCATCTTCATTTTTATCAGAAAAAATTATAAGTCCTGTACCTTCCCATGTTTTAAACCATTGAGGTACGGAGGCATAAGGTTGATTCGAAACAGTCTCAATCATATTCGTTCTAGCAAATACGGCTACTGCTGGTGCCGTGGAATATAAGAGTACAATAAGCAGTAAGGCTATTCCTGCCGATTTACGTGCGTCCCTTACCCGCTTCACAGTAAAAAATCGGACGATGACGTGCGGTAACCCAGCAGTTCCCACCATAAGCGCCAAAGTAATGGCAAAAACATCTATTAGCGATTTTGAACCTTCAGTATATTCAGCAAAACCTAATTCAGTACTCAACCCGTCTAATTTATCTAAAACATAGGATCCAGAACCATCAGACAATTCGCTTCCAAAACCTAGTTGTGGAATGGGATTTCCCGTCATTTGAATGGATATAAATATGGCGGGAACCATAAAGGCAAAAATCAACACGCAATATTGCGCTACCTGTGTATAGGTTATTCCTTTCATACCTCCTAATACCGCATAAAACAATACAATAAGCATCCCAATAATAACGCCAGTATTAATATCGACTTCTAAGAATCTTGAAAATACAATGCCTACGCCACGCATCTGCCCTGCCACATAGGTAAACGACACCAACAAAGCACAAAATACTGCAACAATACGTGCCGTTTTTGAATAATAACGATCTCCAATAAAATCAGGCACAGTAAACTTTCCAAATTTGCGCAGATAAGGTGCTAATAGTAGGGCCAAAAGTACATAACCTCCCGTCCATCCCATCAAATATACCGCACCGTCGTAGCCAGCAAACGAAATAATACCCGCCATGGAAATAAATGAAGCCGCACTCATCCAATCGGCAGCAGTGGCCATACCATTAGCCAACGGCGATACCCCGCCTCCTGCAACGTAAAACTCATTAGTAGAACTAGCACGTGACCAAATAGCGATACCAATGTACAATGCGAATGTAAGTCCAACGATAATATAAGTCCAATTTTGAACCCCTATCCCGTCAAGAATTAATAGGCTATTCATCATAACCATATTTTTTATCTAAACGATTCATTAAACGTACATATACAAAAATGAGAATGACAAACACATACATTGACCCCTGTTGTGCGAACCAAAATCCAAGCTTGAAACCTCCAATCTTAATGGTGTTTAAAGCATCTTTAAATAAAATACCAGCACCATAGGACACCAGAAACCAAACACTTAATAGTATGAGGACATATTTAATATTAATTTTCCAATAGGCAGTTGCTTTGTCTTGTTTGGTCATACTAAGATTGTTTAAGACGTTGTTGATATGCTTTAATTTCCTTGACAACACGAGGCGCCATAATAATAGTTGACACCATAGTTGGAATTGCCATAAGGGCAAACACACCATCTATAAAATTAATCATCATACTAAACGGTGTTGTGGCTGCTAATATGATACTCAAAATATAAAAATAATTATAGTAGTGCTTATGTTTGGCTCCGATAAGAAACGAAAGACATTTTGTTCCGTAATAAGAATAAGAAAATAAAGAAGATATACTAAAGATAAATACACAAATCATCAAGAGGTACTGACCAAATCCAGGCATAGCATCGGCAAAAGCCGAAGCAGTTAATGTAACCCCATTATCTGAAGTATTTTGCCAAACACCTGTTACCAAAATAGCCAATGCCGTTAGTGTACAAACAACCAAAGTATCGATTGCTGGACCAAGCATTGCTACTAACCCTTCGCGAACAGGTTCATCTGTTTTGGCGGCACCATGTGCCATAGGCGCAGTACCAATACCAGCCTCATTTGAAAAAGCACCTCGTCTGATTCCCAATAACACCAAAGCACCCAATACCCCTCCAAAAAAAGGATCGCCATGGTAATTGTTAGCTGCAAAGGCATCACTAAAAATGAGCATAAAATATTTAGGAACAACATCGATATGTAACACTAAAATAACTAGAACCAATACAAAATAAAGAATGACCATTGAAGGTACAAGTTTTGAAGCGATCGTACTAATACGTTTTAATCCACCAAGAATAACGATCGTAGTTAATGTTACAAGAACAACAGCTATGATTAAATTGGTATTGAAATTAACCTCGACTCCATTAGGAATGAGTATAATGTCATTAATAGCTTGTTTAAGCTGATTAACATTTACAACCGGCAAGGCGCCTAACATTCCGAATAGACTAAATCCAACAGCCAAAGGTTTCCATCGTTTTCCTAATCCTTCACGGATGAAATACATAGGCCCGCCTTGAAGCTCTCCATTGGAATCTTTTCCTCTATACATTATTGCCAACGTACAAGTAAAAAATTTCGTAGACATGCCAACAATGGCACTAACCCACATCCAAAACATGGCTCCTGGCCCACCAATAGCAATGGCTAAAGCAACACCTGCAATATTCCCCATACCTATTGTGGAAGACAAAGCCGTGGTTAAAGCCTTAAAGTGGCTGATTTCTCCTGGATCATCTGGATCATCATACTTACCGCGTAGGACGTTTAGGGCATGACCAAAAAATCGAAACGGTAAAAATTTTGAGAGTACTAATAAATATAATCCGCCACCAATAAGTAGGATTAATAAGGGTAAACCCCAGGCCAGATCAGAAAAGTTTTTGAAAAAAAGTTCTAGTGTTTCCATATATGAGGTACTAATATATCACTTTAACATTATTAAAATGAAATACAGCATTAAAATTTTAAAGCTATATTTGAGCACGCGAAACCAATTGGATTGAAGTCAAATCGTTTATACTTTATCGATGCCGTTAGGGCTTTTGCCATCTTAATGATGCTTCAGGGTCATTTTATTGACACCATGTTAAAGCCTATTTACAAAAGTCATGATTATATGGCGTATAGTATTTGGTCTTATTTTAGAGGAATTACTGCACCAACGTTTTTTACCATTTCCGGATTAGTATTTCTTTATTTATTGCTCAAAGCCCATGAAAAAGGAACTGATAAACAACGTATCCGTAAAGGTTTAATCCGGGGAGCTATGCTTATTGGTATAGGCTATTTACTTCGTGTAAATTTAGTAAATTGGTTTAATGGCTATTTTAATCCTTACGTTTTAGTCGTTGATGTGCTACAATGCATAGGTCTTTCATTAATTTTGCTAATAGGATTTTATCTCCTCACCAATAAGCGAAGTGGTGTATTAGCGATAGTCCTTTTTATTACGGGCTTTATGTGTTTCGTTACCGAGCCACTGTACCGTAAACTAACCCTTGAACAGGTCCCAAGAATAATTGCCAACTATATGAGTAAATCAAATGGGTCTGTATTTACCATTTTACCTTGGTTTGGCTACATGGCTTATGGCGGATTTATTGCTACACTTTTTTTTAGATACTTTAAGAAAACTCGCTTTAGGGAACTGATTATTGTAGGCTTTTTTGTTATTGGATATTTACTCATTTATTACTCCTCTTTTGCCTTACATAAAGCCTATGTTTGGTTTGACATAGAACTCTTTAACCGCAGTGCTAACTACAATTATTTGTTTACAAGATTAGGTAATGTGCTTATTTTATTTGCTGTATTTTATACATTTGAAAATTACCTTAGACAATCCCTAATTACAAAAATTGGAGAAAAAACCCTGTCCATCTATGTGGTGCATTTTATTGTGATTTATGGCAGTTTTACGGGTATTGGGCTGAATAGCTTTTTCTCTAAAGCCCTTGAACCTTGGGAAGCCATTTTTGGCGCACTCTTCTTTATGATAAGTGTTTGTATTATAGTGTTTTATAGCGGAAGAACTAATGCTTTTATTTATACGCACTTAAGTCGTCTCTTGCATCTGGTAAAGCGATCACCAACCGACACTTAAACGATATTACTGATGATTGAAAGTTACCTTAGTTTACTACCTTACTATCTATAACCATTGACCAACAAACCCCAACATAGAACCGAATTTATAGGTTATTTACATAGCTTTAGAGGCTTTGCTATAATCATGATTGTGATGATTCATGCCGTTGGTGCAGCATTTTATGGTGCTTATGACACTTATGATGAAAGCCATCCTATCATCATCATCAATGAAGTGCTTTTTCATGATAGCACCTTGTATTTTGCTTTGATTTCAGGACTCTTGTATACAAAAATATTGGCATCTCGAGGTTTACTTAATTTTTATAGAAGTAAGCTAAAATTCATCCTATTACCCTATCTTTTTTTTACATTGGTATTTACCGCATTTAAAATTGAGTCTGATGAAGGCCTTTGGATTTTAAGCTATTTTTATGAAGTCTTCATAAATCTCATTTATGGCAAAGCTAGTTTTGTGCTTTGGTATATTCCAGTATTGTTCTTTTTATATGCAGTTACACCTGTTTTAGACTATTTATTAAAAACCAATACCATTACAAGATTCATATTCCTGTTGGTTATACTACTTCCATTGGTGGTCTCACGAATTCAAATGGCGCAGGACTATATTCTAGAATTTGAAACCATGTTATATTTCACAGGAGCTTATGCTCTAGGGATGTTCATAGGGACATATCTGGATGAAACGATGCATTGGGTAAAACAAAATCGCTTGTTACTTTGGACCTGTACGCTTATGACTTCGGCCTTACTTTTTTATATATACATGGCTCAAATTGATTTGCTAGGCTTTATTTCATTGAAGGAATCCTTATTTTACATTCAAAAATTAGGTTTAGCAGTTTTGGTGATTTTTGGTTTTAAACAATTAAACGAAAAACACCCTAAATGGCTCAATGGCATAGCCAACGATTCATTCTCCATCTATTTTATGCATGGATTTTTGGTCTATGCGCTTCTACCTTTATTAAGACCGCTTTTGAAATGGGACGAAACAAAACCCTTAATGGTAATGCTTGGGTCCTTTGTTTTGCTGATCGGCGCCATTGTGATTAGTTGGATGGTTGTAAAGTTGTTTCAGCATGTATTTGGAAAGTATTCACGAATGATCGTTGGTGGCTAAACTTTTTTAATCCAACGACTTTACTTTAAATGAAAACTTCATTTAATAATGCGCCTTCAAAAATCGAAGTACATTGCGTTCAATCCTGGTATGGATTGCACTCACATCAGCTTTGACAAACGGCTCTCCCATAATGTTTTCGTAGAGTTCAATATAGCGTTCGCTTACGGTTTCAATATAGGTATCGCTCATCTCTGGAACGGTTTGCCCTTCCAAACCTTGAAAATTATTGCTAATTAACCATTGTCGTACAAATTCTTTAGATAATTGTTTTTGGGCTTCACCCTTATCTTGACGTTCCTGATACCCGTCTGCATAGAAATAGCGTGAGGAGTCAGGAGTGTGTATCTCATCAATTAAAACAATCTTTCCGTCCTTGGTTTTGCCAAATTCATATTTAGTATCGACTAGAATCAATCCTCTAGATTTGGCAATTTCTGTTCCTCTTTGAAATAGTTTTCGTGTATAATCTTCTAGAATTTCATAATCCGCTTCAGAAACAATTCCTCGTTTTAAAATGTCATCACGAGATATGTCTTCATCATGTGCTCCCATTTCGGCTTTAGTTGCCGGTGTTATAATGGGTTGAGGAAACTTATCATTCTCCTTCATTCCTTCTGGCATAACTACACCACATAACATACGCTTACCAACTTTGTATTCGCGTGCAGCATGACCTGACAAGAAGCCTCTGATAACCATTTCCACTTTAAATGGCTCACATAAATGCCCAATGGCTACATTAGGATCTGGAGTCGCCAATAACCAATTTGGCACTAAATCTTCGGTTTGAGCCATAAATTTAGTGGCAATTTGATTAAGGATTTGTCCTTTATAAGGAATGCCTTTTGGCATAACCACATCAAATGCCGACAAACGATCGGTAGCAATCATGACCAACAGGTCATCATTAATAGTGTAAACCTCCCTTACTTTTCCTTTATAAACACTTTTTTGGCCTGGAAAATTAAAATTAGTATCTATAATGGTATTTTTAGTCTTTATCACGAATTCTCTACTTTTAGATTTGCGGCTAACCGCTTTTGCAGGCTTTGAACGCCTTACTCTCTATTCTCTATACTTTTATAAGCTTCAATTACTTTTTTAACCAACTTATGTCGAATCACATCCTTATCATCTAAAAAGACCATTCCAACCCCTTCAACATTCTTCAAAATCAACAAGGCTTCTTTTAGTCCTGATATGGTACGTCGTGGTAAATCAATTTGTCCCGGATCACCGGTAAGTAAAAACTTGGCGTTCTTCCCCATACGGGTCAGGAACATTTTCATTTGGTTATGAGTGGTATTTTGGCCTTCATCCAAAATAACAAAAGCATGATCTAAAGTACGACCCCGCATAAAGGCTAAAGGTGCGATTTGAATGGTTCCATTTTCTATTAGCATGGCTAATTTTTCAGCAGGAATCATATCCCGCAATGCGTCATACAACGGTTGCATGTAGGGATCTAGTTTTTCTTTTAAATCACCAGGCAGAAATCCTAAATTCTCGCCAGCTTCAACGGCTGGGCGGGTTAATATGATTCGTTTAACTTCCTTATTTTTCAATGCTCTTACAGCCAAGGCAACACCTGTATACGTTTTACCTGTTCCGGCTGGGCCAATGGCAAACACCATATCGTTTTGACGAATACTTTCAACTAAACGACGCTGATTAACAGTTTGAGCTTTGATTAATTTACCCCCTACACCATGAACAATCACTTCTCCACTTTGGTCGGAGGTTGTATAATCGGCGCTACTAGCACTAGTAAGTACACGTTCAATAGCATTTTCATCTATCTTGTTGTATTTGCCGAAATGCCCCATGAGCATGGTCATTCTTCTATCGAATTCCTCGAGTTGATCTTCATCGCCATAGGCCTTTATTTTAGTACCTCTAGCCACTATTTTTAATTTCGGGAAATGTGTTTTTAGAAGTTCAATGTTGACGTTTTGTGCTCCAAAAAACTCTTTTGGTGCGATTTCTTCTAATTCAATAATAAGTTCATTCAAAAGCTGTAAGGATTTAATACATTAATCTGTTTTGTTTTATTAGTTTTGTGTTGATTTAAAACGAAACATTTTTCAACTTGATATTACAAATCTAATTGAAAAAGTTTATTCGAACCCATCAAGTTCGCGATTTAATTTCAATAGTTTTTAACAGATGAAATCTACATAAATTTAATAAACCATAGATAAAAAATTATCAACAATTAGTTCATGGCCATAATTACTTTAACTACTGATTTTGGGGAGAAAGATCATTTTGTTGGCGCAACAAAAGGTGCTATTTACACTGAACTCCCTGAAGTAAAAATTGTTGATATCTCACATTCGGTTTCCCCATTCAATGTGCCAGAGGCAGCATATATTATCCAAAATGCATATAGAAGTTTTCCAAAAGGGACCATTCATCTTATTGGCATTGATTCTGAACTCAACCCCGAAAACAAACATATTGCAGTCAAACTAGACGATCACTACTTTGTTTGTGCCAACAATGGGATTATGAGCATGATTTGTTCTGAAATTACGCCCGAAAAGATTGTTGAAATTAACATTCATGATAAAATTGCTACCAGTTTTCCGGTTCTTGATGTTTTTGTAAAAGTGGCTTGCCATATTGCCAGAGGTGGTACTCTTGAAGTTATAGGTAAGGTTATTGACACCATTAAACCAATTAAGAACCTTATCCCATTTGTTAATGACGAACAGACACAAATTATTGGTAGTGTAATTTATATCGATAATTACGGCAACGTCATCACTAATATTAAACGCAAATTTTTTGAATCTATACAAAAAACTAGAGGTTTTGAAATTTCAGCTCGTAATTATAAGTTTAAGGAAATCTTTAATAAATACAGTGAAGCCATTAACTTTGATATCCCAGAAGAAAAACGTTACGACGACGGAAAACGCATGGTCGTATTTAATTCATCCGATTATTTAGAAATCGCCATCTATAAAAGTGATAATGCCAACGTAGGTAGTGCTTCTACCCTATTAGGCCTTAAAATGAGAGACACAGTAACTGTGAATTTTGATAAAATATAGCGTTTCTGCGTTCTAATGAATAAAATAAAAAATCTTTATGTTTGTACGTCTAGTAAAAATGAGTTTTGAACCTTCTAAAATTGAAGAATTCCTTTCAAATTTTGAAACGTATAAATTACAGATCAGGGCTTTTAAAGGCTGCGAGTTTTTGGAATTATATCGAGATAAGACGGATAGTAATGTGTTTTTCACTTATAGTTTTTGGAACAGCGAAAGCGATTTGGAAAATTACAGACAATCTGAACTCTTTAAAAGCGTTTGGTCAAAGACAAAACCCATGTTTAATGCCCCTCCAGAAGCATGGAGTGTCGATAAACTAGTGAGTTTACAATAAATTTTTGCAGTTATCAGCCTTCTTAAAGTGAAGGATAACATTAATTTTAAATAGAAATGTTTTCAATTCTTAAAAAAGAAATCAATAGTTTTTTCGCCACTACAATAGGCTATTTAGTCATTGCTGTATTTTTAGTTCTCAATGGCCTATTTCTGTGGGTTTTTAAAGGCGATTTTAATATTCTTGATAATGGCTTTGCCGATCTTTCTGCTTTTTTCATGTTCGCACCATGGATTTTTGTGTTTTTAATTCCAGCGGTGACTATGCGCAGTTTTTCGGACGAAACCAAGCAAGGCACTTTAGAATTATTAGTAACCAAACCCATTAATCATTTACAAATTGTCCTAGGAAAATATTTTGGAGCTCTAATTTTGGTGCTGATGGCCTTGCTCCCATCTTTACTTTATGTGTTTACAATTTATAAATTAGGTAACCCTGAAGGAAATTTGGATACAGGTAGTATTTTGGGATCTTACCTTGGTTTAATGTTTTTAGCAGCGACTTATACAGCTATAGGTGTATTTGCGTCTATTTTAACCGATAATCAGATTGTGGCATTTATTGGCGCTGTGTTGCTATGTTTTCTCATCTATTTTGGATTTGAAGGGCTATCAAATTATAATATTTTTGGAAGTGCAATACCTATTGAAAAATTAGGAATGGAATGGCATTATAAAAGTATGAGTCGCGGTGTTATAGATACTCGGGATATACTCTATTTTTTAAGTGTGACCACTGTGTTTGTGATTTTAACCCAATTAAAGCTAAAAAAACAGTAATATGATTATTACACCTGCACTTGTTATTTTTAATATAGGCATTTTTGTGCTATTGTTCTTGTTTATAAAAACAATTGACAAACGCAAATGGTTAAGTATTTTAGTGACTCTTGTACTGACTCCTATAGTGTATTTCTATATTTTCTATCCATTAATAAATGTCTTTAGTAGTTACCACCACCAAAAATATTTTGATGCCGAAGTATGGCGAGAAAAGCCTGCTTTGCGCTATGAGATGACTAAAAACATACTGTCGTCTGATACTTTAATTGGCTTAACCAAATCTGAAATACAACACTACTTGGGTAACTACGAGTGGTTAAGTTGGAATGAGGAAAGAAAAGACCATGATCCAGACTATTGGAATTATAGTTTAGGAATGCTTCCAGGAGCCTTTAATACTAAAAAGGAATGTATGACCATCATTTTTAAAAACAATGAAGTAGCAGTCATCGAAACCTTTAATGAAGAAATTAAATTTGATGATGAAAATTAGATCAAAGCGTATTCGATTTTTGGTGCTTATAGTAGCATTAGTCATTATTAATGTCATTGGAAACAAGGTCTATAAACGTTTTGACCTTACGCAAGATCATCGTTATACATTGTCTCAAGCCGCTTTGCACACCATAGACAGCGTTGATTCACCATTAATTGTAGATGTGTTTTTGGAAGGTGATTTTCCTTCAGAATTTAGACGACTTAAAACTGAAACCCAACAGTTGTTAGAGGAATTTTCGCTTTATAACCCTAATATCATTATCAATTATATCGATCCTTTGGCCGATGAAACTAATCGAGATCGCAATATTCAACAATTATCCCAACGTGGTTTGCAACCATTTCAGATCACAGTAAAAGAAAGCGGAAAGTCAACACAAGAATTGGTGTTTCCTTGGGCATTGGCAAGCTACAATGAGCAAACAGTTACCATTCCACTTCTTAAAAATAAAATTGGAGCTACTGAACAAGAATTAATCACTAATTCTATACAACATTTGGAATATGCCTTTGCCGAAGGGTTTAAAAAATTAGTAAGCTCTAAAGATAAGACCATCGCCATTTTAAAAGGCAACGGACAATTAAACGACCTCTATATTGCCGATTTTTTAAAAACCATAAGAGAGCACTATAATATTGCGCCGTTTACCTTGGATAGTGTCGCCAAGCACCCGCAACGTGTACTGGATCAACTTAAAAAATATGATTTAATAATTTCGGCAAAACCAAGTATTGCCTTTACAGAAGAAGAAAAATTGGTGTTGGATCAATTTACCATGAATGGTGGTAAAAGTCTATGGCTTACCGAAGCGGTGGTTATGGATAAGGACAGTTTAATGAATGATTCTGGACGCGCAGTCGCTATTATGCGAGATTTAAATTTAAACGACTTTTTCTTTAAATACGGTTTGCGTATTAACCCTGTTATTGTTGCCGACATGTATTCGGCACCTATTACTTTAGCCATTGGTGAAGGAAGTAATGCCCAGTTTCAACCTATTCAATGGCCCTATTCACCATTAGCAGCGAGCAATCCTAACCATCCTATTTCTAATAATCTCAATCTTATAAAATTCGATTTTAGCAGTCAGATAGACACCTTAAAAAATGAGGTAGAAAAAACAGTATTGTTACGCAGTTCACAGCTGTCAAAACTAGAAGGTGTACCTAAAGATATTAGTCTGGATATTGTAACACAAGATCCAAATCCGGAACTCTTCAATAAAGGTCCCCAAACTTTAGCGGTATTATTAGAAGGTGAATTTACATCGGTATATAACAATCGTATAAAACCTTTTCAAGTTTCAGAAGAAAAAAACACCAGTGTGCCCACCAAAATGATTGTTATCGCTGATGGTGATATCATCAAAAATGATGTGGTAAGAGGTCAACCTCAAGAACTAGGCTTCGACCGTTGGACAGGACAGCGTTTTGGCAACAAGGAGTTTCTGGAAAATGCCGTAAATTACCTTTTAAATGATGACGGACTTATAAACATTAGAACCAAAGAAGTGGCAATTGCATTTTTGGACACCCAAAAAGTAAGTGCCCAAAAAGGGCGTTGGCAACTCATAAATATCGCATTACCACTCGTATTATTAGCACTATTTGGTTTTGTGTTCAATTACATAAGAAAGCGTAAATACACTTAAAAGTTGTTAATAAGTTTGTTTTATAAACCAATAGGTTTAAGATATATTTGTAAGACGATTAAAGACCATTAAGATTATAAAAAAACATACATGAAGTTTATAGTATCAAGTACGTATCTACTAAAACAATTACAGATTTTGGGTGGTGTGATTAACAGTTCAAACACCTTACCAATTTTAGATAATTTCCTTTTTGAATTAAACGATTCTAAACTTACAGTCTCGGCAAGCGATTTAGAAACCACGATGTCTTCAGTCATTGACGTTGAAAGTGATAGCAATGGAAGCATTGCCTTACCTGCACGCTTATTATTGGATACTCTAAAAACCTTTCCAGAACAACCTTTAACTTTTGTGGTTGAAGATAACAATACAGTAGAAATCAGCTCCAATCATGGTAAATATGCCTTGGCTTATGCTGATGGTAACGAGTTTCCAAAAGCAGTTGCTTTAGAGGATCCAAGTACTACAAAAATTACAGGTGATATTTTGGCCACAGCAATTAGCAAAACCATATTTGCAGCCGGAAACGACGATTTGCGTCCTGTAATGAGTGGCGTGTTTTTTCAGTTTTCTACAGAAAGCCTAACCTTTGTAGCCACAGACGCCCATAAACTTGTTAAATACACGCGAGAAGATGTAACGGCCAATCAGGTTGCCGAGTTTATTATGCCTAAAAAGCCATTAAATCTTTTAAAAGGTATTTTGGCAGCAAGTGATGATGAAGTTACCATTGAGTACAACGATTCTAATGCAAAGTTCACTTTTGACAATTCAGAATTAGTGTGCCGATTGATTGATGGAAAATACCCTAATTACGAAGCGGTAATCCCAAAGGAGAATCCTAATAAACTAACCATTGACCGTACTCAATTTTTAAATTCGGTGCGTCGTGTAAGTATATTTTCAAATAAAACCACACATCAAATTAGACTAAAAATTGCAGGAGCCGAATTAAATATTTCTGCTGAAGATATTGATTACAGCAATAAGGCCGAAGAGCGTCTAACTTGTGATTATCAAGGAGATGATATGCAAATTGGCTTTAACTCTCGTTTTTTAACAGAAATGTTGAATAACCTTAATGCCGACGAGGTGAAACTTGAAATGAGTTTGCCTAACAGAGCAGGTATTTTAACCCCTAGCGACGGACTCGACGAAGGTGAGCACGTAACCATGTTGGTAATGCCGGTCATGTTGAATAATTAAACCATTCTTAATAATGTTATAACAAGGCCAATAGCAAAAAACTATTGGCCTTGTTATTTAAAATAAAAGCGTAGAGAAATTATGAATACAAACTTACAAAACATAGGAAAGGCCTATTTAAGCTATTTAGAACGAAACGAAACTGATAAAATCGTTGCTCTTTTTTCAGATGATGGCATCGTCAATTCTCCAATTTATGGTATCATGCCTGCAAAGGAATTCTTTAAAACCTTAAGCGCAGACACTTCAAATTCAAAACTTAAGTTATTAGGCATTTTTGTAGAACCAAACGCCGCACGTATTGTTTTGTATTTTAATTATGAATGGACTTTAGCTAATCAAAATAAGGTGAAATTTGATGTAGTTGATGTCATGACCTTTGACGCTGATGATAAAATTGTGTCGCTTCATATTATTTACGATACAGTAAAAAGTAAGCCCGCTGTTGATCAACTTAAACCGTAGCCATAAAAAAACGCCCACTATTAGGTGGACGTTTTTAATTACCTCTTTAAAAATAACTAACTAATAAACTTAAGAGATAATGGGTATCTTGGTGATTCGCCATTGCTGGCTTTTATTGCATTAATGATAGGAAATACAAACGAAATTATTCCGATAAGTATGAGACCTAAAATCCCTAATCCTAATATTAATATCGCTGGAATACAAAGGATGGCATAAATAATAATACTCAACTGAAAGTTGATAATGCTTTTTCCTTGTTCATCCATGGTGTAAACTTTTTCTTTTTGGGTCACCCATAAGATAAGTGGAACGATTAGTCCACCAAATCCAGTGATAAAGGTCAACAACTGACTTAAATGGGTAATGACTAGTAATTGATTGTCGGTTCTCATGATGCTAATGGTTTTGATTGATATTTATAGGACGAAACTTGTTTGAAAACGTTACATAAATACTTTAAAATTTAATAAGTATCTCTATAAGTCTTAACTTACTTAAGACTATCCTAATCAACTAAATCGACGTATGAAGTCTATACTAGACCACAACTTATAGAAGTAGCATAAAGCTCTAAAAGCTGCACAAATAAAAAATATGATAAATTAAAACTAAAAGTGTTTAAATAATACTTTTTAAAGATTTTAACTTTTTAAGAGTAAATGGCTTTGTTATAATATCCCTAACAGCTGTATTTACTTTAGCTCTAAAATGATCATTTTGATCTACAGAGGAAGTAATTAAAAAAATCGACATGTTATAATCAAAATTTTCTTTTTCAAGTTGCTCTAAAAACTCCCAGCCATTCATTTTGGGCATATTAATATCTAAAAAAATGACGAAGCGAACATCACTATGATGCTCCTGTTTTAAATAGACTAATGCGTCAAACCCATTAGTAAAAACCTGCGATTCATCTGAAAATTCAGCAATTTTAAGCAAGCGTTGGGTGAGCTTTCGAATGATAGGGTCATCGTCTATAACAAGTATCTTATCCGTCATTAGTTCCTATTGTTATTAAATTATAATCAATTCCTACGAAAGTAACCCCTCAATTCTTGCGTATCAATATTATTAGCCGTAAAATTAAATGATTTTTAATTGATTAAAAAACGCTTCTTAAAAGTAATTATGAAGCTGATTTAATATTTATTTTAGCAAAGAGGTAGATTTATCAGAAATCTCACGGATTATGGCATCTAGTTCTTTAGCAGACTCTAATATATCATCCAAGAACTCTTCTTTTTCTACCATATCTAAATTATCATGATGCATGAGGTCTATTATACTCATTATTCGGGCTAATGGCGCCCTAACAATATGTGACTGCATCCAAGCTATTTCTTTTAAAAGCGTATTCTGATCCTCAACGGCTTTTATATAATTAAGTTTTTCTGTAATATCTGTTGCTAGAATTAGCTCCGCCTTTTTATCTTCAAAATCAATAACACTGCCACAAATTTCCACGTAGATGATTTCGCCATTCTTTTTTAAATGTCTATGTGTATTTTCAAAATAATTTGGTCCTTCTCTTTTAATTTTTTCCACTGCTTTTACTATTACACTATAGTCTTCTTTCGGGCGAATGTCGAGTAAAGTCATTTCTAAAAACTCCTCATTTGTATAACCATAATGTCGTGTAGCGGCTTCATTTACATTTAAAAAGGCTAGCGTATCTAAATCATAAACCCACATAGGAATTGGACTCAAATGAAATAGATCCATGTAACGTTGGTTGAGCGCATTTAAAGAATGAAATATTTTGAAGCGTTCTATACTATAAATAATACTTTTATAAAGAACTGTACTCGTAATATTATCTTTAATCAAATAATCAGAAAACCCCAGAGTTAATGACTTTATGGCAAGGTCAATATCACTAAATCCTGTAAGAACTATGATAGGTAATTGTTGACAGAATAATTGAGTTTTTTCAAAAAGCGTTGCCTTATCAATATCTGGTAATGATAAATCCAATAACACCACATCAAAATATTGTTCGGGATTTTCTAAAAAAGAATATCCTTTATTAAAGTTATTAGCATGTGTAAGTTCTGCATTAATAACTATGTCATGAATATATTCAGAGGTCAACAAGTAGTCACCTGGATTATCTTCTACTATTAAAATTTTGTATGGATGGCTATCTTTAAGCATGTATTACTTTTACTTGTTAATTGGTAATTTAACTAAGTTAAGCCAAAAATCTTCAATACTTGTAACGGCTTTAATAAATTCATTGACGTCAACTGGTTTAGTAATATAACAATTGGCATGTTCTTTATAAGACCTTCTAACATCTACTTCTGACGACGATGTAGTAAGCATAATTATTGGAATGTGCTTAACAGCATCATTTGCTTTAATCGCTTGTAAAACTTCATGACCATTTTTTAATGGCAAGTTAATATCTAGCAAAATTAAATCAGGAAGTTCTACGTGTTCATAATCTCCTTTTTTAAAAACATAATTTAATGCCTCTTCTCCGTTTCTTACAATACTGATCTTATTAATGATCTTACTATCTTCTAACGCTTCAGTAGTTAAAAGGATATCGCCTTCACTATCTTCAACCAATAATATGTGTGCTGATTTAATATTCATATGTTTATTTTGGAAGTGTAAAATAGAAGGTGCTTCCGACATTTACTTCGGATTCTACCCAGATTTTACCACTCAAATTATCAATTATTTTTTTAATTATTGCAAGTCCAATCCCTGTCCCTTGATAGTCTTCTTTATTATGAAGACGCTGAAATATAACAAATATTTTATCATAATAATCTTTTCCTATCCCAATGCCATTGTCTTTTATTGCAAATTGCCATTCGTTATTTGTCGCAGTACACGTAATTGTGATTTCTGGAGGCACCTGCTCTTTGGCATATTTTAGAGCATTACCAATAAGGTTTTGAAATACTTGAAGTAATGGGGATTTATATAAACGAAGTGTAGGCATTTTACCAACTATTATTTTGGCATTCTTGTCTAGTATAGTTTTTTTATTTAAGGCAATAGCTTCATTAATAAGAAGCTTTATATCTATAGGCTCGAGCTCATCTTCACCTCTTCCAGCTCTAGAGTATTCTAATAAATCCAAAATAATTTGACGCATACGTTGCGCACCATCAACTGCAAAGTAAATATACTTTTGAGCCTTATCATCTAATTGGTTCTTATATTTTTGCTCTAGTTGAGTTAAAAACCCTGTAATCATTCGTAGTGGCTCTTGTAAATCATGCGATGCAACATAGGCAAACTGTTCTAAATCGGCATTAGATGCTAACAATTCTTTAGCCTGTAGTTTTAGTGATTGGTTTAAGGCTTTCAACTGCTCTTGGTATTCAACCCTATGCGTTATATCTGTCATGGCACCAACCATACGAACCGCTTTATTTTGTTGATCTCTTATGATAACACCTCGATCAACTATATGGGCATAGCTCTGGTTAACTTGATTTAAATAACGATATTCATGAGTCCAATTTTGAATTGATGGGTCTTCAACAGCATCAGTTAAACTTTTTATAGCTTCGTCATAATCGTCCTTATGAATATTAATTTTCCATAAATCGAGTGTTGGTTGTACACCAATTAATTTTTGGCCAAAAAGTGTTTTGAATCCTTCTCCCAAATACAGTTTATCATTGACAATATCCCAATCCCAAATGGCATCATTGGTAGCTTGAGAAACCTTTTCAAAACGTTCATTACTTTCCTTGATTTTCTGTTCGGTTTGTTTACGGACACTAACGTCTTTGAAATAAACAGAAAGTCCGGTTTTAGATGGATAGACACTTACATCAAACCAGCGACTAGTGGGAGCATAATAATCTTCAAAATGAATAGGTTTTCCAGTTTCTTTGGATTTCCTATAATTAACAATGGCATTCTGATCGACTGCGTTAGGAAATACCTCAAAAAAGTTGTGGTTCAATATCTCTTTTTTAGACACTTGCAATAACTTTTCTGCCATACCATTCCAATAAATAACTTTCCAATCGTTATCTAAAGCAAAGAAACCATCACCAACACGTTCTAAAATTTCATTTCGTTCTTTAAATGCCTTTTTTAATTCAATTTCAGCTAATTTAGATTTATGGATGTTTTGAAAACTCCCATACAACCTTCTACATTTGCCATTTACAAATTCGGCTTGACCAATAGAACGTATCCAACGCTCATTGCCTTTTCCAGTAATTATGGGGTATTCATAATCCCATTGAGTTCCATTATCAATAGCTTTAATGACATACTTTCTTATTTCTGGCCTAATATCTTCTCTATAAAAATTAATACCATCTTCTAAACTTGGCACGTAATCATCATCGACTTCATGAATCTCCCGAGTAATTTTAGACCAGTAGACCTTTTTACTGGGCATTTCAACTTCCCAACCACCTATCTGGGCTAAACTCGTGGCTTTATCTAGTAAATTCTGAAGATTTACAGTTTCGGTGACATTATTTCCTACAGCATAAATTAAGCGCTGCTCTCTCGAAAACGTAAAACTCCAATCAAACCAAACAATTTTGCCTGTTTTTGTAATATAACGATTAAGAACCTGATGATTAGCATTAGAACTTATAGTATTCGTAGCAATTCCTGATAAAACTGCTATAGATTTTTCTAAATCGTCTGGATGAACCAAATTAATTATGGGTTGAGCCTTCAATTCTTGCTCTGTATACTCTAATAATCGAGTACCTGCAGGATTTATACGTTTCAAATTGCCTTCAAAATCAAATAGACCAATCATTACCGGAGCCAAAGAAAAAATATGGTCCATCTCTTCTTCAAGTTGTTTACGTTTAATGTCTGCTCCTAATGGTTTAGTAATATCTTTCCAAACACTTTTTAAATTGGCAAAGTTCTCTTTTTGAGTTTTGGTCATACATATTAAAACACCTAAACATTCATCATTAACAATAATGGGTAAACCTAAAGCATTTTTTAAACCTAATTTAGCAGCAGAACTATATCTGACAAAATTAGTTTTAGCACTTATATTCTTCCAAATTATGGGTTGTTCTTTCTCCCATACCTTACCAGGCAGCCCTTCTTTATTCTTAAGTATTGAAATATTGTTTGTAGCATGGATATATTGATCATCGCTTTGTGAAACCATCAAATTAAGCTCGGTTTTGTCCCTATTTACCAACCAGATTTCTACAACATCGAATTGCCCGAAAGATGAATAGGATTGCAGTGATTTATTTTTAACAACATTTTGAAGTGCTTCATTAAGTGATTCACTATTATTAAAAATAGAATTGAATTCAGAAAGTATTTGTTTGTTAAGACTGTCTAATTTTGATTTTGTAACATCACTAATTACCCCTATCATTCTAGTTACTTTCCCGCTAGAATCTCTTATTGCATAACCATATTCTTTAACATATACGTAGGTATGATCTCCTTTTTTAAAATGATAGTCTGCTTCCCAACGGCTCTGATTTGGATCACATAAAAACAAGTTTAAACCATGCTTTATTTTTTCATAGTCTTTAGGGTGTATTAAACTTTTCCATTTATTTTCATTGTAAATATCACCTTCGGGATTATGGCCAAAAAGTCGCTCAAAACTTTGTCCCCAAACGGTGATATCCTTTACCAGATCCCAATCATAAATAGCATCACTAGTGGCTTGATTAACATAATTATATAACTCAAGATTGGACTCTAATTTTTTTCTATTGCCAAAATTATCTAATATTATAGCAAGAAACGATGCCGAACGATTAAATAAATCGAGTTCTATTCGTGTTGGCTTTTTTGGTTTAAGATAATAATTAGCAATTGTGGCAACAACCTCCTTTTTAGAATCTATTATAGGTTGAGACCAGCAGGCCTTTAATCCAAACTCAAGGGCAAAATCTTTGTATTTTTCCCATAATGGATCTATACTTATATCTTCAACTATAACCCGTTTTTTAGTATATGCTGCTGTACCACAGGACCCTTCTTTAGGACCTATTTTCTCTCCATTGAAACCGGTCATAAAAGCTTTTGGCAAAGCATGCGACGCCAAATTCCATACTTTACCATCATCAATAGAAAGAATTGAGACCCTAACTTCTGGAAATATGGATTCCAATCCTTTAACATAGGCACCTAACACAGCTTCCAAATCAGAATTTGACTTTAAAGTGCGTTTCATGGTCTCTAATTCAAGGCTTTCAACTTTTTGAGCCAATATATCTTCAGTCCTATCCAAACACGATACTAAAACACAGTTGGTATCGCTAATTTTTATGCGTTGTTCTGAAACCTGCATTTTGATACTCTGACCATTTTTAGTAAACTGCTCTAATATTCCTAAATCAATACGTTTCCCTTCTTTAATGCTTTTAAGGGAGTTCACTAAATGGTTTCGATCCTTTTTACCAAAAAGGTTTTTAAGTGTTAGGGTAAGAAATTCTTTTTTTCCATAACCATAAATTTTTAATGCGGCTTTATTTGCATCTAATAGCTCTAAAGTAGCTTCATTATAAATCCATTTGGGGACTTCACTATTAATAAAAAGTGATGAATAGGCATCTTTAAACTCGGTAGGTTTACCTTTAACTTTTAATTCTAAACTTTTTTCTTTTACGGCAAAACCAAACCAACTTTGGTTATTTGGATCCCATGCAAAATTCCATTTTAATTCCATTGGATCCGAAGCACCAAATTGATGTTTGCCCTTAAAAACTCCTTTTTTAGAAGGTCTAGCTAAAATTTGTTCTAGAGATTTTTTAAATCGTATTCTGTCCTTTTTGACTAAAGTATTATAAAAAAATTGATGACACGGTGGTTTAGATATTCCCCATTGTATTAATGCAGTTTTATTCAACCAAGTTATTTGAGTATTACTGTCAAAAGCACAGCACATATCCGTTGAATGTTCTAAAATTGTGCGAAATGACTGCATGGTACTCATAGGAAGTAACGTATTCGGGGGCCTTATTTTATTGCTTTTTTGTAATCGAATTATTCCAAATAAAGTTAAAATCAATACGCAATGCAACTTTTTTAATTAAAAAAGCAACATACCACAAAGTTACCCGCAAAAATGTAAGCTTTACTTTACAAATATTTGATTGTGAATAAAAAAAAAGAACCTTAAAATTAAGGTTCTTTTTTTTTTAATGACCATGGTTTGAATGATCATCTGCTTTAGTTTCTCCAGATTGATTCATTTCCATGGAATGATCATATTGGCAGCATCCAGGTAAATTTTTGTAAGCTTCTTCACTTCCGGCTACTTTTTCGGTATCATATCCCGAAGCTGCAATAGCTTTATGAATAGTCATTGCATCGGTTTTACTCCCATCAAAAGACACGTCAATTTTCTTCTTATCAACATCCCAATTGGCACTTGCAACTCCGTCAACACTATTGGCTGCCTTTTCGATAGTGCTTTTACACATGCCACAGTTGCCTCTAACTCCAAAAGAGAGGTCTGTCATCGCAATGTCTTTTGAAACTTCAGTTGACATTGCGTCTGTTTCTTTTTTAGTTTCATTTTTACAACTTGTTAGTCCCATAGCCATTAATACAGCTACACTTAAAATTACTTGCTTCATTTTTTTAAATTTAAATATTTGTACTCGTTTTAATTTATTACTTGTTTTACTTCCCCGCAGGTTAGCATGGCATCTCCAAAATAGGGATTAATTACTTTTTCTTCTTTACTTAACCAATACGCGCCTTTATTATTATCTGCCATAGGGCAATATTCTACATAAACTTTTTCATTGATGCCAAAAAGTTGAACTGCAGTAATCATGTTTGATGACAAGGGTTTAAAATGATCTCTTTGAACTTTGACATCATTAGATTTAGAAATCGCTGTGGCCGAAGTTTTTAATTCCTTTTCTAAAAGCATCCACTCATTATGAGCCTTATCTTTTACTAACTTCATATCTACCTTATTCAATTCCTTCAGAAATTTATTGACATCTTCAACAGCTTTTTGTACATCATCTTTCACTAAGGCATCTTTAACGCTGATATAACTTTCAAACACCTGTTGTAATTGATCCTGAAATGCTTTAGGCGCTTTCATGCGTTCACTTTCTTGCATTAAATTATCATTTGACATCCCTAAATGCCCTTCGTGTCCTGTCATAGTTTTTCCGCCTTCTTTATTCATCATTGATCTTTTACCCTGCAACTGGGCTGCGGCGTCGACAGTAAAGGTCCCGTTACTCACAATTTCATCACCTGAAACTAAACCTTCTAAAACTTCATAGCTATCCCCCTGTTGATTCCCTAAAACTACTTCGCGCATTTCAAAAACTGGCTGATCGGCGCTGCTTTTTAAATACACCACCGAACGTTCTCCAGTCCAAAGAATTGCAGATGAAGGTATGATAATAATATCTTCATTATTAGTTTTAGTTCCTTCTATTTTCGCAGTTACAAACATTCCTGGTTTAAATAGATCATTTTCATTTTTTAAGACGACTCGTAAATTAACAGTACGTGTTTTAGTGTTCAAGATAGGATCAATAAAATCTACTTTTCCTGTAAACTCCTTATTGGCATAGGCGTTGGTAGTGATTATTACATCTTGCCCCTTTTTAAAATTATTAATTTGATTTTCATAAACATCAAAATTTGCCCAAACCGAATTTAGATTCGCAATTTTCAATAAGGGTTGTCCTTGCTTAATATAATCACCTTGATTTACTAATTTTTCGGTAACGGTTCCAGTAACGGTTGCATATACAGGAAAGTTTTCTTTTACAGTTCCTGTAGATTCTATTTGATTAATTTGACTGTCTGATAGTTTCCAAATTTTCAGTTTATTGCGAACGGCATTATATAAGGCAGGCTCTGTTTCTTTTAGAGATGCTGCGGTGATAAGCTCTTGTTGAGCAGCGAATAATTCAGGTGAATATACAGTAGCTAGCAATTGGCCTTTAGAAACCTTTTCACCTGTAAAACTTATATTCAAGCGCTCGATTCGTCCTGAAAAGTAACTTACTTGTACAGCGTTTGCTTCTTCATTTTCGGCGATTTTTCCTGACAATTTAATGCTATTATCTTCAACACTTCCTTCGCCTACAATGGTGGTTTGTATATTAGCCAAAGCCATTGCATTTTCGGTAAGTTTAAACTGATCTGCCATTAAACCATCAGCTCCAGCTTCGGCTGGAATTAAATCCATACCACATAAAGGGCAGTCACCTGGTTCTGGTTGCATAATTTGTGGATGCATTGAGCAGGTCCACATTTGATTGGCTTCTGAAACCATATCGTGTTTATGGTCGGTTTCTTTTTTTGATGAACCACCAAACAGTATCCATCCAAGAAGAAGACCTAAAGCCATTATTCCAAAATAAATAATATACTTTTTCATATCTCTAATTTTTAATTTTAAAATTGAACTGTATTTTAACCTTCTCCCAAGCCAGTGAAATTTCGCCTTCATTTTCACTAATTTGGTTTACTTGATATTCTAAATGTTCTGTAATGTCTTCTGAAAGCATCGGTTTTACCAAAAACCTAAGGACATCATCTTTTTCGTCATACTCATCTTTTCCATGCTGATCCCAATTGCTGTTCAACATAATTGTCCATTCATCTTTTGATGGAATGGTAAACAAACCATATTTACCAGCTGGAAGCGTTTTGCCATCAATAATCAAATCTTTATTAGTCTCTAACCAAGTCGCTCTATGTGCTCCGGCTTGCCACACGTGGTCATAACCTACCAATCCTCCAAATATGATTCTACCTCTAACTCCAGGCGATGAATAATCAATATGTATATGAGCATCACCAATCATTGCCATGGTTTCGGTATGAGGACTTAACACTTTTTTTGGTGTGGTTTCTTCCTTACCTGTTGTCATCTCATGATGATTATGCTCGTTTTGTTCTGTTTGTTTTGTTTCATTTTTACAGCTAAACACTGTAACTATCACTACGAATACTGTTATAAATTTTTTCATTGGTTTCTATTTTTAATTCATTCCTATTAACATTAATATCGCCATGACTATCATGATGGCATTTTCTATAAACGTTGCTTCGGTCATAGGCAACTTTAAAGCTGTTCCTAAACAAGCACAACGAATCGCTTTTTTATCTAAAAGGGTTTTTGTAACACCAATTGAAGTAATCCCCAAAACAACAAGAGTAATCATAAGGGCGATATGTACTTCAACTCTCATTAAGAACATAAGACCTAAGGCTGTTTCAATAAAGGGATAAATTTTACCATAGAAAGGTATGCGCTTCGCCAATGGGTCATACATACTGAAAGACTCTGGAAATCCTTTTAAATCCAACATTTTGAAAAAACTAAATACGATATAAAACAAACCCATAAAGTCGAGCATGAATGCACTCCAACTCCAATCTTTATAATGTAATAATAAACTCGCTGTTGCTATATAAAAGATGATTAGGAGCAATGGTTTTAATTGTTGTAGTTTACTTTTTTCTTCTTCCATTGGCATGGCCGCCATACTTGAAGACGTAAATACATTCTTCTCTTTCTTTTCGGATATGGAATACTTTTTAGGTAATGCTTTTTGTAATATTTCGGTTGAAATATGCTTATCCATTTTCACCTCTACCTCACCTATTTCAAGATTGACAGACACCTCTAATACATGATCTATCTCACTTAAATATTTTTCTACGGAAGCTTTACAGTTATTGCAAGTCATTCCTGTTATAGTATAGGTATGTTTCATTGCTTTGGTAATTTTAGTGTTATTGAATTATCTAATAATAAGTCATCAACATGGCCTGCAATATCTTTATCATCTGTCTTAAAATGTATATGCATATTGGTGGTATGATGGGTAAAAACTCCTTTATGTTTTGTAGAATAAAACCCAATAATTTGAACTTTTCGATTTTTTAAATTTCCATTTAAACCAGATGCTTTATGTTTTTTATGATTATGTATGGTATCTCCATCTTTCCAATTTATAACATGCCAATCTAAAGAAGCGATAGTTCCTTCTAATAGGAAAGGAAATGGTTTTTCTATGTCAATCCCGCTATCTGTGGCTATTTTAAAAATTTGCTTTTCTAAATCACTTTTTATTTTAATATGCTCTATTTGATAAGAATCCCAGGCTTCTATTTCTGCATATATTAAGAGAGATGCTTTTAGGTTATAAGAATCATTAATTTGTAAGCTACTATCAACCACAAAACTGTTGCTTGGTAGACCATTAAATATTTGTATTTCACCTTTAAGGTTATCCACAGCACCAAGAGCGTATAGATGTTTCATTTTGGAAAGTGTATCTAAACTAATAACGGATTGAATAGCACCAGACATTATCGTTCTTAAAGCACCTGAATATTTTACCTCTGTTGAAAAAGTTTTACTTTCTTCATCCCGACAAGACGAAAATGCTATTGTAAAAAATACTAATACGATTATATATATTAAGTTTTTCATTACTTAATTGGTTAGGTAATTAATAATCGTGGTCTGAATATAGTATCCTTTGACAGCCTCTATTTGATTCATTTGAAACTTTAACTGCAACTCTTGAATATCTAAAACATCATTGAAATCAATGGTGCCCGTCTCATAGCTTCTAATTAATATACGTTCAGCATCTTTAGCTTGTTTTAAATTGCTTAATTGCGTGTTATAAGTAATCTTTGCAGACGCTCTAGATTTAAGCGCAATATCTAGTCTTGTTTTTAGCATATTTAAACGTTCTAGTTTCTCGGCTTCGATTTCCTGTTGTTTTAACTGATTTTGTTTCGATTTAGACTTATAACTTTTATTAAAAAGAGGAATCGAAAAGGTAACCATGGGCATTAAAATATCCTTGCCATTATCAATTGGATTCATATCAGTTCTATTTGCTACTGGCGTGTAATCTAATCCGAATCCAAGCATAGGAGCGCGTTCTTTTTGATTTAGCAGTTCTGACTGTTCAACAGATTGATAGAGTTTGTTATACTTCAAGAGTTCTGGATGCAATTCCAAATTAGTATTAGTAATAATAGTATCATCATCAGGAATATCAAATTGATTTGTAATTTCAATCTCTTTATGTTCCTCTCTATTTAGTAAATTATTTATCGTGGTTTGTTCAGCCAAATACTCTTGCTCTAATACCGCTATTAGCTGCTGCAATTCATTTTGTCTCATTTGCAACCGAAGTACAGCAACGGCAGAGGCCTTTCCCACTTCAACCGAGGTTAGGGCCAAAGTTTTATAGGTTTTTAATAATTTGTGGTTTTCTAATAGCACAGCTTGTTTCGCTTGTAAGGCATATAAATTATAATACGATTGTGCTACAGATAGCATCAATCTTCGCTTCGAAATTACTACATCCTCATATTGTGCATCTGCCATAGAAGCCATGTAATTTTCGCGAGCTGTGATGGTACCAAACCAAGGAATCATTTGCCTTAAAGATAGTCGAGCACGTTGGGCTCCTGTTCGGGTTTCTGGTTCACTTACAAAATAGGCTAAACCAATTTCTGAATTTGGAAGTGCATTAACTTCATTCACGCGCTCCTTGGCAATACCATATTTTAATTCAAATTTTTGAATTTCTGGATTATTCTCTAAAGCTTCATTTATGACCGTCTGTAAATCTTGTGCATTTACCGAAACAACAAGTAAAAGTGAGCATAAAACAATAGCCGACTTTAAAACGATAGGTGTATTATAAGTTTTCATTAGGCTTCAATTTTTGAACTGTTAGCTATTATCCTGTTTTGCCTCTTAGCCGCAAATTCTTTTCTCCAGCTAAATAATACAGGTACAATAAAATATGACGTGATATCAATAATCATCCCACCAAATATGGGAATGGCCATTGGGATCATAATATCACTTCCGCGACCAGTAGAGGTTAATACTGGTAAAAGTGCTAAAATGGTAGTTACTGTCGTCATGAGACAAGGGCGAATACGTTTTGCAGCGGCCTCCAAGGTCGATGTTCTAATCTCTTTAACATCTGTTGGTGAATTCTGATCAAAAGTTTGAGTTAAATAGGTAGCCATGACCACGCCATCATCCGTTGCTATGCCAAATAAGGCAATAAACCCTACCCAAACAGCTACACTTAAATTCACGGTACGCATATTAAACAGGTCTCTTAAATTTTCTCCAAAGAAATTAAAGTTTAAGAACCAGTCTTGTCCATATAGCCAAATCATTATAAATCCTCCAGCGAAGGCGACTGTAATTCCTGTAAAGACCATTAAAGTGGTAGACACCGAACGGAATTGAAAATACAGAATTAAAAATATAATAAGCAAGGCCAATGGTATCACAACCGATAAGGTTTTCTCTGCTCGCAACTGATTTTCATAAGTTCCAGTAAATTTGTAACTAATCCCTTTAGGCACCACTAATGCTCCTGAATCTATTTTTTGCTGAATTAATTCTTGAGCAGCTTCAACAACATTGACTTCGGCATAACCATCTAATTTATCAAACAAGACATAGCCCACTAAAAAAGTGTCTTCGCTTTTAATAACCTGCGGACCTTGTTCATAACGTATGCTCGCAAGTTCTGACAATGGCACAGGACTTCCTTTAGCAACTGGTACATAAATGCCTTTCAAATCAGATGCATCGCCTCGTAATTCTCTAGGATAACGCACCCGAATACCGTAACGTTCGCGGCCTTCAACGGTTTGGGTTAAGACCATCCCACCAACAGCGACTTTAAGAACGTTTTGAACGTCCTCTATATTTAAACCATAACGCCCTAATTTAGTTCGGTCTATATCAATAAGCAAATAGGGTTTGCCAACGATACGATCGGCAAAAACAGCTTCTTGCTTTACCCCATCAGACGTTCTTAAAATAGATTCTAACGCAATTCCAAAAGCTTGAATATCTTCTAAATTTTGCCCCTTTACTTTAATACCCATAGGTGCCCGCATCCCGGTTTGAAGCATTACAAGTCTGGTTTCAATAGGCTGTAATTTTGGTGCTGAAGTCACCCCTGGTAATTTGGTGACCCTGATAATCTCATTCCATATATCGTTAGGTGATTTAATTTCCGGACGCCAATTACGGTAAAATTTACCGTCCTTATCTGGAATAAGTTGGGACTTGTCAACTTTAAATGCATTTATCCCGCTTATTAATTTACTATTGTCGACATCATCGCTTATTGCTAAATTTGGGTTGGAAATTAACTTACCATCCTTTCTAATAAAATATCTCCCGGCATTGACTTTATAACGCTGACGTTCTCCATCTTCATTCAGCATATATTCTGGTTTATACTGAATTAAATTTTCATACATCATTAAAGGCGCAGGATCTAAAGCAGACTCTGTTCGTCCCGCTTTTCCAACAACCGTTTCGATTTCTGGGATGCTAGCGACCGCCATATCTAGCTGTTGCAATACGCGTTTGTTCTCTTCAACTCCAGAGTGCGGTAATGAAGTTGGCATTAAAAGAAATGAGCCTTCATTTAAGGACGGCATAAATTCTTTACCTGTGTTTTTCATAATTAAAAATCCACAGATCACGAGAGTTGTTGGAATGGTTAAGAATAGTAATCTATTATTTAAAGCCCAATGGAGAATTCTTGTATAATAGGTTTTAAAGAGTGAAAAAGCGCCTAAAAGTCCAAAACAAATAATCCCAACAAAAATGAGATTCCAAAAAATACTTTTATCAACGCCCAAAGGTCTCCAATAAGCCGCTAATAAAAAGACAATAGCTAATGCAGAAATATAAATATTAGCAAGGTTGGCTTGCTTTTCATTGAGTTTGCCTGTCAGCTTCAAGTATGCTGAAACTCCAAAAGCCAATAATATCAATCCTAACCAATAACCAAACAGCACAGCGGCTAGCCCTGTTACAACTAATAAGCCAATTAGGATTTGACGGAAAGTCGTTCGTATGGTTCGTTTTTTAAACAGAAATGCAGCAAATGGAGGGATTAAAAATAAGGCGATAATAATCGATGCAGTTAAAGCAAATGTTTTTGTAAATGCTAAAGGTCTAAATAGCTTGCCTTCAGAACCAATTAAGGTAAATACAGGGATAAAACTGATTATGGTTGTCATTACCGCCGTAACGATAGCTCCGGATACTTCGGCCGTGGCATTATAAACGATGGTATTAATGGATTGCTTTTTATGATCTTCTTCGAGATGCCTTATAATATTTTCGGAAAGTATGACCCCAACATCTACCATCGTTCCTATAGCGATGGCAATACCCGATAGTGCCACCACATTGGCATCGACTCCAAAAAGTTTCATGGCTATAAATACCATTAATACAGCCACAGGTAATAATCCTGAAATGAGAATGGAGGCTCGGAGATTAAACACCATGATGATGATCACCAAAATGGTAATCAGGATTTCTAAAGTAAGAGCCTCATCTAGTGTCCCTAAGGTTTCTTGAATAAGTTCTGTACGGTCGTAAAATGGTACTACGGTCACTTGTGATGTTCTCCCATCACTTAAAACTTTTGAGGGTAAGCCTGGGCTTAACTCCTTAATTTTTTCTTTGACATTATTAATAACTTCCAGCGGATTTGCACCATAGCGCGCAACCACAACTGCGCCAACAACCTCTGCGCCTTCTTTATCTAAAATGCCTCTACGCGCCGCTGGCCCTAAAGATACTTTACCTATATCTTTTATTTTTATAGACGTAAAATCTTCAGATGTTAAAACTGCATTTTCAATATCTGAAATGGACTTTACATAGCCCAATCCTCTCACTAAATATTCAGCTTGATTAATTTCTAGAGTTTGAGCACCTATATCTCTATTACTTTCTTTAACTGCTTTTACTACAGCATCAAGCCCGATGTTATACTGACGCATCAGTTCAGGATTAACATCAACCTGGTACTCCTGCACATAGCCGCCAATAGAAGCGACCTCTGATACACCGCTGGCAGATGATAAGGCATATTTTACTTGAAAATCTTGTATACTACGTAGTTCGTGCAAGTCCCAGCCTCCTGTAACATTACCTTCTTTATCTCTACCCTCTAGAGTGTACCAAAATATCTGACCAAGTCCAGTGGCATCAGGACCTAAAGCAGGATTAACACCTTCCGGCAATAATCCAATAGGTAATGAATTCAATTTTTCAAGAATGCGACTTCTACTCCAATAAAACTCAATATCTTCTTCAAAAATGATATAGATACTCGAGAAGCCAAACATTGATGAACTACGAATTGTTTTTACCCCAGGAATACCTAGTAGGGATGTTGTTAATGGATAGGTGATTTGATCTTCGATATCTTGTGGCGAACGACCATCCCACTTGGTAAATACAATTTGTTGGTTTTCTCCAATATCAGGTATGGCATCTACAGCCACAGGATTATTTGGTAAAAACCCCGTATCCCAATTAAAAGGGGCGTTAACTGTTCCCCAGCCTATAAAAAGGACCAGAAGAATTACAGCAACAAGTTTATTTTCTATTAAGAATTTAATGCTTCTATTTAGCATGGAATTGATTATTAAACGATTAGACATGGATGGGTTTAAACCATCGTAAACAACAAATTATCCTAATGAAATATCATAGGACACTTGAATCTAATGTTTAAAAATCAAATTAAATAAGTCTCGTCAAGCTGATAGATCCGCCTTATGACCAGTGGTGGGCGGTACTCTTCGTAGGAAGATATATTTTTGTCTATTCCCTCAAAACCATTGATGTAGGAATAAACTAATGAGCTTATGAAAATATATTGCTCTAATGAAATTTTGTCTAGTTGTAATTGTAGTTCATCTTGACCTTCAATGGCTAACTGCTCATTTTCACAACAACTTTCTTTAGCCTTTGAACAATTTTCAGTAGATGGTTTTTGCATGTCCATACCACAACCTTTAGCCTTTCGAATCACAGTAGTCTCAACTAAAGTATCGCCACAATAATGCATATTAATAGTAAATGACATGGTAGAGACTAACACCACTACAGCCATTACAATAGACATTATTTTATGCAAAAATTGTTTCATTCTAATTGCGAAGTTACGAAATTTCAACAAACACCTATTTAATTAACAGAAATTTAATGATTTAATCCCATCTCATTTTTTGAAGTCTTACCGCATTGAGAATTGCCAATAGTGCCACTCCAACATCTGCAAAAACCGCTTCCCACATGGTTGCCAGACCACCTGCTCCTAAAATAAGTACCATCAATTTAACGCCAAAAGCTAAAATAATATTTTGCCATACAATCTTGCGAGTGGAACGACTTATTTGAATCGCTTTTACCACTTTTGAAGGTTGGTCTGTTTGGATGATTACATCTGCTGTTTCAATGGCAACATCACTGCCTAGACCTCCCATTGCTATACCCACATCACTTGCTGCCAACACTGGAGCATCGTTGATGCCATCGCCAATGAATGCAATTTTGTTATCGGGATTTTTCTTTAATGCTTCAACTTCATTTAATTTATCTTCAGGCAGCAACCCACCTTTAGCTTTTTCAATGTTCAATTCTTTTGCTACTTGTTGTGTAATGGATTCTTTATCACCCGAAAGCATCATTATATTTTTAATTCCTACTTTATGTAATGCTGTAATGGTATCTGTGGCATCTTCCTTTAATTCGTCGGCTATTACAACATAACCTGCAAATTTTCCATCAATTGCGACTAATACGATGGATTCTACAATGGATTCTGTTTCTGTTGGTACATGTATGTTATTGGCCGTCATAAGGTTTTTGTTACCAACCAAAACCATCTTACCATTTACTATACCTTTTAACCCTTTTCCCGCAATTTCATAAACTTCCTTTGCTTCAAAATCTTCTCCATCTTCTTTGTATTCCATGATGGCTTTTGCAATAGGATGTGTGGATTGTTCTTCCATTGCCATAAGATATTTCATAAATTCAGATTCTTGCCATCCAATAGCCTTGATTTCCTTGATTTTGAAGACACCTTTGGTAACAGTTCCTGTTTTGTCCATAACCAAGGTATTTATTTTAGTCATGGCATCTAAAAATGAAGCTCCTTTGAATAATATGCCGTTTTTTGAAGCGGCTCCCAATCCACCGAAATAACCCAACGGTATTGATATCACCAACGCACAAGGACAAGAAATAACTAAAAATATCAATGCACGATACAACCAATCCCTAAACACATAATCATCTACGAAAAAGTAGGGTAACAAGGTCACACCTATTGCTAAAAACACTACTATGGGTGTGTAGATACGGGCAAATTTCCTAATAAATAATTCTGTTTTCGATTTACGTGCAGTGGCATTCTGTACCATATCGAGAATGCGGGCAATGGAACTATCCTTAAATTCTTTAGTGGCTTCAATTTCTATAACACCATCCATATTAATACTGCCTGCAAAGACTTTTTCACCTTTAGCGATGGTGTCGGGTTTACTTTCGCCTGTTAATGCTGCGATATTGAAAGAGCCTTTTTCGGAAAGTAAAATACCGTCTAAAGGCACTTTTTCTCCAACACGAACCTGAACTTTGTCGCCAATTTCAACCGTTTCAGGGTTTACAGATACATAATTGTTGTTACGATTTACCAGAGCTTCCTTTGGTCTGACATCCAACAAAGCTTTTATGTTTCCTTTAGCGCTATTTACTGCTGCGTTTTGGAATAATTCCCCAACTGCGTAGAATAACATGACTGCAACACCTTCTTGATATTCGCCAATGACAAAAGCACCAATCGTAGCAATGGACATTAAGAAAAACTCCGTAAACACATCCCCTTTTTTGATGCTTTTCCACCCTTCCTTTACTACTGGAAGCCCTACTGGGACATAGGCAACCCCATACCAAATCAATCGAACCCAATCCCTGAAAAAAGCAACATCAAAATAGTCTAAAGCAATGCCAATAATTAGCATTGTTAAACTTATGATTGCAGGAATATAGGCTTTAATCTTGTTTGAATCAACACCATGGTCATGACCATCATTGTGGCTATGTTGCTCATCAAAATTTGGCTTTAAATCTCTTAAATTAACTTTCTTCTTTTTCATTAATCTAGGCAGATTAACAACAGCTTTTGCTTTGCTGGATGGGTGGACAAGGCACTGTACCATAAGAGCAATACACACAACAATCACCTTCATTTGGTTTCAAAACCGTTTTGCACTTCTCACATTCATAGAAAAATTGACAAGCATTTGTTGGCATCTCTTCAACTTTTTTGTGTCCGCAGTTCGAACAGGTGATTTCTGATTTTAATTGAACTTCCATTAATGTTCTATTTTGTTGATTATTTTATAACCCGTGGCCTTAATTGCTTTTTCAATTTCTGTGGCGTTGGTTTTGGTTTTGTCAAACTCAACAATGGCATTTCCGTTTTCATAAGAAGCTTTTGAATCTACAATACCATTAAGTTTATTAATTTCGTGATTCACATGCGCTTCGCAACTTGAACATGTCATTCCTTCTATTTTAAACTCAATCGACTTCACATCTGATTTGTCAACTATAACTAATTGTTTTTCAGTGCTAGGGTAAAAAACTTTTGAATAGTATGGAAAAGCCAGCATCACAAGTGCAAATACCGTTACAATTCCTAAAAATCTTTTGGATTGAATGAATTTTGTTTTGTCGTCTGTTTCACATTCACAGTCAATTGCTTTAGACGGCTTTAGCTTTTGATACCATGCAACTCCTAGAATGAAAATTGTTAGTCCAATTAGATATGGTCTAAAAGGCTCTATCCAAGAAAAGGTAGAAGCCATACCACTGGTACCAGCCACTAATGCCAATACAGGTGTAATGCAACATAATGACGCAGTGATAGCAGAGAACATACTTATGCCTATAATCTTATTTTTCATTATTTATTAGTTTTATACAAAAATGCAATAAAATGAAATGCAATGGAAGTGCATTTTCAACTACTACATTTATCACAAATTCCTTTCACCACCAAGTTAACGTTTTCTGAAACATAACCATCTGGCACTTTTATTTGAGGAATTTTATGATCAGTTAAACACACGGTCTCGTTACAATTAGTACAATGAAAATGTAAATGCAAATCGGTTTTAATATCACATTTACAGCCTTCTTCGCAAAGTGCATATTTAGTTATCCCTGTACCATCATTGATTTGATGGACAATTACTTTGTCTTCAAAAGTTTTTATGGTTCTGTACAATGTGGTTCTATCTGCTTTATGAAAAGCATTTTCAATATCTGTCAAGGCTACTGCAACCTCTTTTTCAGCAAGGAACTTATAAATTAGCAAGCGCATTGCTGTAATACGAATACCTTTAGATTCGAATAATTTTTCTGTTTCGTTCATGTTTCGTTATTAGCGTTTATGTCCTACTCGTTTCTCAATTTTGTGTTGAAGGACCATAATTATATTACAGATTTATGTTTTACGCGGCTTCACATTTTTTAGAATCTAATATTCTTAACGCTCGACGAGTGTATTTCTCATTATAATACACCAAGAATCTAAAGGTATCTCCTAGTTTAAATTTAATACACCTTGAGAAACTGACGGCCGTTTTTGTTTTATTTAAGTTTACTCTATTTGCATCTTCCAATAACCAAATAATCTCATACTGATCCATAATAAATTCCTCTAAAATTTTTTTACTCAAAATATTTCCCTTGGGATTCATGGTTTTTGGTATTTCTATTTTAAATTTAGTCGATTGGAGTAAGTTCACGTAGTAATTTCCTATCATACCCGTTTCAAAAATTGGATTTGCAGGCTTTAAACGTTTGTTAATACCATACTTTAATTCATGTAAATAAAAATTATTGAACAAGTTTAAATGCGCTATGCCCTCTAAAGCAGTCCATCGATTTGATTCTATACGCCAATTTAATTCTTCCATGGTGTTTTGAAGCATTAGTTTCACGTTTTCGATATTTTGATAGGTTAATTCTATTAACTCTAATATCAATTTGTCTGCATGTATTCTCATTTCTTTTTGTTTATGTGTTAGCACTATTTAAGTCACACATCTTAATAGCCAATTCAAAAGAATTAACCGAACGTGTAATATCTTCAGCTGTTGTTGCCCACGAACATACACTTACCCGGATTACTTTAGTAGTAAACCAAACAGAACCACCCGCCCAACATGTTCTTAATTCCTGTACATTCTTTAAAACGCTTTCCGTAATAGCATCTGTATCACCTCTGACTATTACCTGATTAAAAACCACATCATTTTCAACCGTAAAACCCTCGATCGTTTTTAGTTCGGCAGCAAATTGTTTCGCCCTTTTGTGCATATTCAAAATCATATCATCTATCCCCTGTTTACCTAAATATTTAAGAATAGCCCATAATTCGATGACTCTTGCTCTTCTGGACATTTCGGGCGTATAAAACATTCCGTCACGCTGGGTACTTTGAACAATATAACTTCCTGCCATATGTAGTGCTGCTGTCAGAGCTTCACTATCGTTACACATAACAATACCACAATCATAAGGCGTGTTTAATGTTTTATGACCGTCAACCGCCCAAGAATTAGCATTTTCTATCCCATTAGTAAGATGTTTTAATTTGCTAACGGTTGCGGCCCACAACCCAAAAGCGCCATCAATATGCACCCATGCTCCTGCTGTTTGAGCTTTGTCACAAATTGTGGCAAAATCATCAAAAGCTCCACTATTTACATTTCCTGCTTGCAAAATTAATATCGTATTACTATCTAATTCAGGAATATCATTGGCTCTAATTCTACCTTGGTTATCAACCTCTACCCACTCAATTGTATCGTGACCCAAACCAAGTATACTTATAGCCTTTAAAACGGTTGAATGTGCTTGTTTACCCGTCACAATTCTTATTTTGGGCGCATTATATAATCCTTGTTTATTAATATCCCAATTTTGACGTTTTAAAATCCTATAACGTGCAGCTGCTAAACCACATAAGTTAGCTGAAGAAGTACCACTTACAAATCCAGCACAAGTTCCTTTAGGAAGATTAAATAAATCAACCAACCATTTCTCTACAACAGTTTCTAATTTAGAGCCAATAGGAGACAATACTTGCATTGCTGGAGCTTGATCCCAATACGTTGCCAAATGTTTTGAGGCCAAACCAACTGGCAATGCGCTTCCTGTAACAAAACCAAAATACCTTCCTCCAAGTGTGGCAACTGTTGCTGGTCTACCATAGGCATTTAATTGACTCAATACCACTTCTGCATTAGTTGATTTTGAAGGTAAATCTTCATCAAAAATTGATAGATTATCTAATGCTTCTTGAGAAGGAAACACGTTTCTGTTAAGAACTTCATCTATATACTCAAAAGCATATTGTTGTGCCCTATAAAAAACAGTCTTATCCTTTACTTCTTTAAACATTTGGTTTTGAATATCTGTTTTCATATCTATAGTATTTAAATATTTACCTTTGAGCTTATTATATTTCTTTTTTTCCTATCAACACTTTCGCAAGAATAACTAAGAATATCTATGTTGTGGGCAGCTTTCATTTCACTTTTAATATAATTTTCATAGCACCCTTATTTTTTAATAGCACTACAATAGACCCACCCAATAAACAGCAATTGTAGCGGAATTCTAAACCATAAATAATCTAAACCATGACCATCAAAAATTCCTGTTTGATAATTTAAGTGTTGTATTGAGGCGTTGATATTGGCAGGAAGCATGAGAATAAAAAAAATAATCAATAGCCATGCTGTCACTTTTCTGAAGGCTGGTATTTGAAGCCCAATCGCTCCAAATATTTCTAATACTCCCGTGATGTAAACGAGTTCTATTTTGTAAGGAATTCCATCTGGAATCATCATGGCCATACCATCGGTATACAAAAAGTGCCCTAATGCCGTGAAAATGAGCATTACTGACATACCTATTCTGGCTGATTGAGAATGTTTTTTAGTCCCTTTAATTAACTTTAAAGCAATGAAAATAAGCAGTGAAGCCGCTAGTAAAACAATTAATGGTTTCATTTTTTCTAGCTAATTGGTTAATATTATTTTTAAAATTTCATTTTAATTCTATACCCTTCTTACTTCACAATTATAACAACCAGGACTAGCATTATGAATATGAATGTATTCAATAAGTGGATTATCAAAAATTTGTTCAATTATAGTTTGTGAATCTATTCCATTTTCGGTTTTCGCGACCTTCATAATACCATCTTTATTGTAACCTCTAAATGACAACAGTCTATGCTTCAGCATCGTTGGAATTTCATTATAGCGAAGCACTTTAGTTTCAAGACCTTTACGAACAAAAATAGGACCTACTGCTTTATATGGAGAATTTGCTTTATGAAATTCATATGACACTAAAATTACCTCTTCCCCAATTTCAGCATCTTCTAGGCTTACTCGACACGGGTATCCGGGTTTTTCATCAACAAACATTCGTTTAGCGCCCAGGCTTCCCAATTCCATATCCGATTTCTCAAATAATTGAACAAACTCAAGATGATTTAAAGCTTTGATAATGAATCTCATTTTGGTTTAGATTTAGTTAATTATTAAAATATCATTTGCGAAATTTGGTGGCATTACATCTCTCCACTCTCAACCCTCTGTCAATAAGTAAACTATCACTTCGGGAATCCTACTATTTCTAATTGCAATAGAATGAATTCATCTCAAAAATAGAGATTCGGCCTAATAATTATATTGTACTATTGCACCTAATAGTTCTATAATTTTAATCCAGAATTATCAACTAAAAATAATTCTAATCGAAATACTTTAACTATATCATTATCAACTCCATTTCAAATTGATTGATTGTGTTAATCAATCCAAATGCTTTGACTTTCTCAATTTTAGCAGTCAATTGATCGTCAACATTATTAATTTTTACCGTACTCGAAATATTTTTTAATGCTGAAAACAATCGCTCCCAAGTACCCTGCTGTTCTAATAATACGTCTAACTGTGCAATATAGCCATTCTCAACATTTATTATGAATACCGACTCCATCTGATGATGATGCACAATTTGAAAGCATTTAAATGGTCCGCGACTTAGTGTTCCTATTTGATTTTCGTATGAATACAAACTCTGATTCACTACAGGATTAATTTTATAATCGTGGATATTTACTTCTTTCAATTCATAAGGTGGCTCATTAGTAATATTAATCTCCCCACTAAAGCAATTAAAACCTCTAACAACAGTATATCCAATGCTCTTATAAGCACGAATAGCGAACGTGTTTTCTTGAATGACCTCTAATTTACATTTGGTAACTCCAAATTGTTTAAGCTTTGGCAAGGCCACCTCATAAATTTGTTGTGTTATTTTTTTTCCTCTGTATTGAGGTATAACACCAGTGGCTAAATTAAAGGCTATTAAATCATGCTCTCTATAATCTATTCCGTGAAGAATGAATCCGACTAACGTATCGTTGTCGAACATACCAAAGGAAAGATCGTAGTTCACCTTTGCCATCTCCCAGCGGTTTTTAAAGAGGGCTTTGTCATTTGGAAACTTTACAAAATAGTTATCAAAGGAAACAAAAAAGCAATCCACAATAACGTCAAACGGTGTTGAACCTAAACTTTTAACTTGCATAGTTTATATCTTAAAATTAACATAGGTAAATTCTTTTTTATAAATCACAATTTCAAACTACTCCATTGGAAATAGGTATTTTAAATATATTAAAAATAACACGCCAAACACATTCTTTAAATAAGAAGCATTCAGCGTGTTAAAACTAACTAACTAATTAACAACTAAAACTTATATCCAATGGAGAATAATACGCCTTTACTTTTTATTTTTCCCAAATAATTCCCATCCTCTGATGAATCATTAGAATCATCTAAATCCGTAAGACCTAAATTATATCGCGCTTGAAAAAACATTTTATTTTTAAGCTCATATCCTAAACCGAAGTTTAAACTAAAGTTGAATGATTTTATATCATCTTTAATGTTTTGTTTTCCGGCATCACTTGTGATTTCACCATCTTCATCGATGTAGTAATCGTATTCACTTTTTGCGCTTACAACATACCCAAGTTGTGGACCTACTTCTAAACTAAACTTGTCTATGACATAATATTTTGCGGATACAGGTAGATTAATAAACCCAAGTTTTACGTCTTCTTTTGCCCTAAGTTCAAAATCACCTTCGCTACTACTTTCAGAATAGTTTAGTCTAAACTTCCCACCTTCCAAACTGTATACTAATTCAGGTTGAATCGAAAATTTATTCGAAACTTTAAATTCAACTAAACCTCCTACATGGAATCCTGACTGATTATTCACTTGGCCAAATTCGGTCGATAAATTTGATAAATTGTATCCTGCTTTAACCCCATATTCGGTGCTTTGGGCAGAAATAGATTGCAATCCACTTAATAAGGTTAAGAATAAGATCACTGCATTAATTTTAATATGACTTCTTTTCATAATTTTTTTATTGATTACTGTTCGTTTTAATTGATGTTGCAAATTTGCAATATGTAGATTTCAAAAAAATTAATCTAGATTAAGAAATTGAAACACGACCTATTTTTTTTGCTTCTTGATTATGATATTTTTTCTGCGGTATAACCTGCTTCGTTGACTATTGAAATAATCTCATTTTCATCTAATTCGCTTGATGACACAGTTAATGTTTTTTTAAGAGTAAAAAGATCTACTTCCCAATTTCCTTTTCCTAATTTTTCATCCAGAGTTGGTGTTGCTTTTGAAATACATCCACTACATTTAATATTTGTTTTAAATTTTAATGTTTCCATTTTATTCTAATTTTATAATTACATCATTTCATTAATAAGAACAAATTTACTGCTAGAAGTACAAGTAAGTATTGCACTATTTTGGCTGTTATTAATAAAATTTATTGTTCTAAATGTTTAAAAATTAAGTTGACCTAAGGCTCTTTGAAGTTCGGTTTTACTCATTTTAAGATTGTAAATGGCTTGTAAATAAGTAATCTGCGACGAAGTAAGGGCAAGTTCAGCGTCGGTTACTTCCAGTTTGGAGCCAATCCCGTTATTGTATCGCTGGTTATTCATCGCATAATTGACTTCAGCAGCTTCCACGGTTCTTTTTTGAGTTTCGTACTGTAGCTTGGCATTGTTCCAGTTGTTCATGATCGTAGCGAGTTCTAACCTTACCTTGTCATGCATATCATTCATTTTAATCTTTTCTTGTTCCAATTTTAATTGGCTTTGTTTCACTTTAGAAGTTGTTTTACCACCAGATAAAATCGGAATTGAAAAATTGATTCCTATAAATGTGGTGTTATGCCATGTTTGGTTTTTGAAGTTTTCATCATCCAATTGAGATTGCAACTGGTATTGTCCAATTAAAGATATTTCAGGAGATCGTATGGCCTTTTCTGCAGCTAATCTTCTTTCTTCAAGTTCAATAACCAATTTCTGAATTTCAAGGTCGTGTCGCTTTAAATCTTCAATTGAAATCGATTCATCAAATACGTCAAGCTCATCACTATTATCATTTAAAGACAAACTATCCACAAGTTCTAAATCTTCGTTTTCATCGACGCCAATCAATTGTTTTAACTGGGTTTTAGTAATCGCAATAGTGCTTAATTGAAAGGCTACAGAAGTTTTTAAGTTTTCAACAGCGATATAGCTTCTCAAAGAATCTGTCTTTAAGCCTTTGCCTTGTAAAAAAAGTGACTTGGCATCTTTAAGTGCTTTTTCATTCCGTTGAAGACTTTTCTGTAATAACACTAATTGATTTTGTGTCAATAGTACCTGATAGTAGGTTTTTGTGACTTCATGAATCAATCGACTTTCTAAATCACCCGATTTTTCCTTTTCAATTTGCTCTTCTATTAAGGAAGCTTTGATTTCCTGATTGGATTTCATTGAAAAAAGAGTTTGGTTGAAAGTTACACTACTGTTATACTGGTACAACCCGCCAACGCTAACTTCCTGAACTTCTTTATCTGTACCTGCAAAACTGCCAGGAAGAAAAATAATTTGTCTATCAAAATACCTAGAGATATTTCCATTGAAAGCAACGTTAGGCAACCATGCGCTTTTGGCTTGTTTTACGGCTTGTTTTACGCGCAGTTCTTCAAGGTTTTGAATCTTTAATGCTTTATTCCCTTGAGATGCTAATGCAATGGCTTCCTCTAAACTAATTACTTTTTGAGCCATTACGTTTATACCTGATGTAAAAACCAACAGGATAACCACTAATTTTAAAATATGTGTTTTCATTGTTAAAGTTTTAATATTCATTACGAATCTCTAGTGAAGGGCGTTCTTCTTCTACAATTTCAGCAGTAGCCTTTGCACTGGATAAATAAGAGTACACTGCTGGAATGATAAAAAGTGTTAGAATACCAGCAAAAATCAACCCTCCAGCAATGACGATGCCTAATGACTGACGACTGTTAAAAGTCATTGCAATTGGTAATGCGCCAAATATCATGGCTAAAGACGTCATTAAAATTGGTCTAAAACGTTGTACTGCAGCTTGTGTAGCCGCTTCAAATTTTGAAAGTCCTTTGGCTTTTAAATCGTTGGCGAATTCCACAATTAGAATTCCATTTTTAGTGATTAGTCCAACAAGTGTAATAATGCCAATTTGACTGAATACATTTAAACTTTGACCAAAGAAATACAGACTCAATATAGCGCCAGTAACAGCCATCGGAACTGTAAGCATGATAATAAGTGGATCTCGTAAGCTTTCAAATTGCGCAGCAAGAATCATGTAAATGATGATGAGTGCTAATAACAAGGTGAACAGAATATTTCCTTGACTTTCTTCATAATCCCTTGCTTGACCTGCTAGACTTGATTTAAAGTTGTCTCCTAAAACCTCGCGCTTTATGTTTTGCATTTCCTTAATGCCTTCTTCCAAACTAACACCTGGAGCAAGACCTGCGGAAATTGTTGCCGATGTATATTGATCGTAGCGATAAATGGCTGCAGGACTAATCCCTTCTTCCATAGTCACTAAATTGTCTGAAGAAATCATTTGTCCGTTAGAAGAACGCACGTTGATGGAGCGCAAATCACTGATATCATTTCGTTGCAGTTTTTCAACTTGTCCAATCACTTCATATTGTCTATCGTTACGTAAGAAATAACCATAGCGCTGTCCAGATAATGATAATTGTAATGCTCGAGACACCTCTTGAATAGAGACTCCCATTAGGGCTGCTTTTTGTCTGTCTACATTGATTTTTACTTCAGGTTTATTCATCTTTAAATCAGAGTCCACAAACATCAATTTCGGACTTTGACGTGCCGCTTGTAAAAATTTTGGAAGTACTTTATTTAAGCTATCCAAACTTTGTGTTTGCAACACAAATTGAACAGGCATGCCTCCTCCATATCGCGTACCTATAGTTGGTGGCATGTATGGAAATAGTAAGAAATCCCTAAAGTTACCCGAAGCTGCACCATATTGATTGTATAAATCCTGCGCTGACATTTTTCGGTCTTTAGGATCATTCAAATAAATACTTTGTACAGCAACATTAACTGGTGCAGGTGCTGGAATAAATGAAATGGCTACCATAGAATATGTTTGGTACAATCCATCAGTAGATTCATTCACATACTTCCCAACCTCTGTCATTCCTTTTTTCATATAGTCAAAAGAAACGCCTTCAGGTGCAACCGCAATTAAACTTATGTTTGAACGGTCTTCAACTGGAGCCAATTCAGAAGGCAATGTTTTACCCACCACAAAAATCAATCCTCCAGCTACTACCAAGAACACCCAAGCCATCCAACGTTTTTTCATAAAGGCCGTTAGCAATCTTTCATAACCATTGTTTAGTTTGATAAAAAACGGTTCTGTTGTGCGATAAAGCCAATTTGGTTGGTCTTGCTTTTTTAATAAATAAGCACTCAACATAGGCGACAAGGTTAAGGCCACAAATGCTGAAACCAATACAGATCCTGACACGACAATGGCGAACTCCTTAAATAACTGACCACTAATGCCTCCCATAAAAATGATAGGCATAAATACAGCAGCAAGTGTTATGGTTGTTGATATTACCGCAAAATAGATTTCCTTTGAACCTTTAAATGCCGCTTGAATTGGTGTCATGCCTTCTTCCACCTTTTTATAGATGTTTTCTAGTACCACAATCGCATCATCTACCACCAAACCAATGGCAAGTACCAAGCCTAACAGAGTAAGAACGTTTATAGAGAATCCAGCCAAATACATGATAAAAAAGGCTGAAAGAATGGAAACAGGAATGGCCAACACAGGAATAATGGTTGAACGCCAATCTCTTAAGAATAAGAATATGATGAGCACTACCAGACCAAAGGCAATAAATAATGTTTCTTCAACTTCTTTAATAGACTCTCTAACAGGTTTTGTAAAGTCAAACCCTACAATTAATCGGTATTCTTTGGGAACTTCTTGTCGTAATTGATCAAGTCGTTTGTAAAACTCGTCCACCACTTCAATGGCATTGGCGCCTCTTTGAATTTGAATTGCAATGCCCACACCAACACGATTGGCATTATGAGTTCCATTAATGATAGCCGTACGCTCATTCATTTCACCTAACTCTGCGTAACCAATATCTTTCAGCTTAATGATGGTATTGGCATCCTGCTTAATAATCATGTTATTAAACTCTTCTGCTGTTGTTAAGCGTCCAATAGAACGCACACTCAATTCATTATTATCACCTTCTATTCTTCCAGAAGGCAAATCGATGTTTTCTCTTAACAAAGCTAGCCTGATATCTTCTGGTGTAAGTTGTAATGCCGCCAATTTAATAGGGTCAAAACGTAGTCTCATTGCGTATTTATGCTCACCAACAACCGCAACTCTATTAACTCCAGGTATGGATTGCATACGGTCTTTGATGGTTGTTGAAGCTAAATGACTGACTTCTTTAATATCTTTTGTATCACTTTCTACTTCTAGAAAAGCCACCAAATTATCTGGTGACGATGCCTTTTCCACTATTGGAGGATCGACATCGGCAGGAATTTGATTTTTAGATTTCGATACCTTATCTCGAACGTCATTTAAGGCATCTTCCAAATCAATATCTCTATTAAATTCTATAGTTATGATACTTACTTGCTCTCTCGATTCAGATGAAATGGTTCGCAGTCCATTGGCTTCTGCAATTGACTCTTCCATGGGTTTCGTGATTTTGGAAGCAATTACGTCTGGACTTGCGCCAGGATAAAAGGTCACGACTGAAATGACAGGAGGTTCGGTTAAAGGAAACTCTCTAACCCCTAAATTCATCCAGCCTACAATACCCATGATGACAATTAAGGCGGAAAACACCCCTGCCAAAACGGGTTTTTTTATACTTATTGATGGTAAACTCATGATCTTATGTTTTAATTTGATTCTGTAACCTCAACAACAGGAGTCCCATCACCTAATCGCATGATATTTGATATGATAACCTTATCGCCATCATTGATTCCTGAAAGAATGGTAACTTCATTTTCAGTTCTGTTGCTAATGGTCACAGCTGTAATTTTTGCTCTATCTTCTTGTAGTAAAAACACACTGTACCCTTGTTCACTTGGAATCAAAGCTTGTGAAGGGATTGTAATACCTTTAGTGCCTTCGTTAAGTGTTGAGAAGTTGATTTTTGCAGACATGCCTCCTTTAAATTCATTTTTAGAATTATCGGCAATCGCCTGAACCGTTAAACTTCTATTTTGATTATCCAAACCAGAATTGCCAGCAACAATTTTTGCTTCGTGCACTTCATTAGAAAGTTGTGTGGTAAATGAAACGGATTTACCTTTTTTCACCTGTATTAGATACTTTTCAGGTACTAAAAAGTTAAGCTTTACCTTCGATTGATCTTGAAGATTCACCAATTCAAGTCCTGGATATACATAAGCGCCTAAATCAACTTTAGAAATTCCAATGTTACCTGAAAATGGTGCTCTAATTTCAGTTTTACTAATCTGAAAGTTTAAAAATTCAACCTGTGCTAGAAGAGAATGTAATTTAGTTTCAATTTCGTCATATTCTTGCTGACGAATGGCTTCAGTTTTCAATAAACTCGCATAACGTTGCTCGTTTAATTGCGCTAATTTCAATTCTGCTTGAAGTTCCTTTTGTTTTGCTCTGATGTCGGCATCATTTAATTTATAAAGCAACTGACCTTTTGAAACATAATCACCATCTTTAAAAGCGATTTTAGTTATTTTTTGAGAGACTTCACTAACAATGGCCACCTCCTGAATTGGTATGATGGTGCCAACAAGAATTTCTTCTTGATTAAGTTCTAATTCTTTAGCTTCAATAACATCTACAGGTAGCTTATTAACTTCCATTGAGGTGCCGTTGGCCTCAGAATGTTCGCCATTACTTGTTGTACATGAAACTATAGCCATAGCTAAAATAGTGTACAAAAACATGGCTTTCCATGTGTTGATTTTTTGATACATAATATGTTGATTTAATGATTACTATTACATGTCAAAATTAGATGTGTACACTAGATTTTGTGTTGCACTTTTACACCTATTAGTTCTAAAATTTTATATGGTTTTTCAATGAAAAAAGGCACTTGAGTAGTGCCTTTAAAAAGTGTTTATGAATAAAAATAGGCTATAATTGATCTATAGCTTTGCGCTTGTTTTTCTTGATGGTTTTAAAATGCGAAGGGGTTAACCCTGTAACTTTTTTAAATTGCGTGGAAAGATGCTGCACGTTAGTATAGCCAAGCTTATAGGCTATTTCACTTAAGGTAAGTTCATTATAAACTAATAACTCTTTTGCTCGTTCTATTCTTTGAAGAATGATGTATTTTTCAATGGTTAAACCTTGAACTGATGAAAACATTGAACTTAAATGATTATAATCAACATTCAGTTTTTCACTAATGATACTAGAAATCTTTTGCTTAATATCTACAGTATCATAACTATGAATAAGTTCAATAATGATGTTTTTTATTTTTTCAACCAGCATGGCTTTACGATCGTCTATAATTTCAAAACCTTGTGATGCAAGTTGTGATTTAAGCATAATGAGTTGGTCTTCTGAAAGTTCTTCAAGCAAATCCAATTCTCCCAATTTTATATGTTCTGGAACGACATTAAGGCTGGTGAGCTCATTTTTTATCACCATAATACATCTTGGGCAAACCATGTTTTTTACTGACAGTTTCATAATAAACATCTTTACATTGTAATACAGTCACTACAATTCTAAGTGGTGTGAATTGCAGCATTTATGTTTTAGTTTTAGCAATGAACAAATTCCAATGGAAATTCATCAAATTGCAATAGAGTTAAATCGCTTTTAGCAATATCTGTAACATAATATCCGGCTTTCTCTACAGCAATTATGGCTTCAGCAGCCGACATTTCATCTGGCAACATAAGGTAGGCTTCTCCAGATATTGTACTAATAGATGTAGCACCTTCAATGGTGTGCAATGCTTTGTTTACGCGCATTTGGCAATGTGCACTTTGCATGTTTGGAATTTGTAGTTTTAACGTTTTCATTTGTTTAAGATTTTAATTTAACAATTAAGTAAAGTTGCTATTTATCAATGAATTAGCTGTTGCATTATTTTTGGATTATGTTATAAGATTTACTTTTTCAGTTTTAAGAGTAAACTATTTCCAACTACACTTACACTACTAAAAGCCATAGCAGCACCAGCAATCATTGGGTTGAGTAAAAATCCGTTGATTGGGTATAAAATACCAGCTGCAATTGGAATGCCAATAATATTGTAGATAAATGCCCAAAACAGGTTTTGACGAATTGCCGCAACGGTTTGTTTTGATAATTTGATGGCCATTGGGATTTTATTTAAGTCGGATGAAATGATAGTCATTTTTGCAACATCCATTGCGATATCGCTACCTTTACCCATAGCGATACTTACGTTAGCTTGTGCCAATGCAGCACTATCGTTAATACCATCACCCACCATGGCTACAATTTTACCCTTGCCTTGTAAATCTTTTACAAAAGCTGCTTTTTGTTCAGGCATCACTTCGGCTTGAAAATGTTCAATACCCGTTTGTAAAGCAATAGCTTTTGCTGTCGCCTCATTGTCTCCAGTAAGCATATACACATCAATACCTAATTGTTTAAGGTGTTTAATGGCTTCTAAAGAAGTTGCTTTAATTTTATCAGCAATAGCTAATACAGCCAAGGCTTCTTTTGAATTTGAAAACCAAATAACAGTTTTAGATTCGCTGCTCCATAGTGTTGCTTGTTCTTGTAACTCTTCAGAAATTTTGATAGCATGCTCATTCATAAGTTTTTGATTCCCTACATAATAGGTTTCAGAATTAAAGTTTGCTTTTGCACCACGACCGGTGATACTTTCAAACTCGGATATTTCCACCATAGTAACAGCGACTAAATGATTGATAACCGCTTCTGCTAGTGGGTGTTCAGATAGTTTTTCGATACTAAATAGAACTTCTTTGAAATTATCATCATTATGTAGCCAAACCATGTTGGTTACAACAGGTTTTCCTTCTGTAATGGTGCCTGTTTTATCTAACACGATGGCATTAACATTTTTGGTCAGTTCTAAACTTTCGGCATCTTTAATTAAAATTCCTTTTTCAGCACCTTTGCCAACGCCAACCATTATGGCAGTTGGTGTTGCTAAACCCAGCGCACAAGGACAAGCAATTACCAAAACAGTAACAAGTGCAATTAAACCTTGTGTAAAGCCATTTTCACCACCAAGAATCACCCAAGATGCAAAAGCGATTAGAGAAATACCAATAACGATAGGCACAAAAATACCTGCTATTTTATCCACCAATTTTTGAACGGGTGCTTTACTACCTTGGGCATCTTGCACCATTCTTATTATTTGAGCGAGCATTGTTTCTGCGCCCACTTTTTCTGCTTTAAATTGAAAGCCCCCTTTTTGGTTAATGGTTCCTGCAAACACCTTATCGTTTTCATTTTTAAAAACAGGCACAGGTTCTCCGCTCAACATGCTTTCATCAACATAGGAACTACCATGAATTACCATCCCATCAACCGCTATTTTTTCTCCTGGTTTTACTAAAATGATATCATCCTTCATCACCTTATCAATAGCTGTTTCAATATGTTCGCCGTCTGTATTTATAACAATAACCGATTTAGGTTGTAAACCCATCAACTTTTTAATGGCTGTTGATGTGTTACCTTTTGCTTTTTCTTCCAAAAGCTTTCCTAATAATATAAATGCTATGACAACCGCAGCAGTTTCAAAATACACATGCGCGTGTATACCTCTTGCATGCCAAAAATCAGCAAACAAGGTATTAAATACACTAAAAACATAAGCGACACCCGTACTTAAAGCCACCAAGGTATCCATATTGGTTGATCGATGTTTGGCTTGTTTATAAGCATTAATGTAAAAATCCTTACCAAACCATAAAATAACTGGTGTAGATAATACCCACATGATGTAATTAGCATAAGGCATATCCATAAAGAACATCCCGATGACAACTACAGGAATTGAAAAAAGTGTGGCATATATAGTGCGCCATTTTAGTTGATTGAACTTTTTCTCATGTAGGTCTTCTAAAGTTTGAGAGGTATTATCGTCCTTATCAATCAATAAATCATACCCAACAGATTGTACAGCTGTTTTTAAATCTTCAGCGGTGATGGTATTAGGTAGATATTCAACAGTGACGGATGCTGTTGCAAAGTTCACTGAAGTTTTTACTACGCCTTCTACATAACTTATTATGCTCTCTACACTAACGGCACAAGCAGCACAGGTCATATCCAAAACTGGAAAAGTGCTTTTTATGGTAGTCACGTTATAACCTAAATCGCGAATGGTTTGAACGGCTTCTGGTATTGCCGTAGCCATTTTAGAAGACTCAATTACAGCACGCTTGTTATTGATTTCAACTTTATGAGATTGAATATGTTTAACTTGATTTAAGCCTTTATCTACGATGAGCGCACAATGTTCGCTTTCCACACCTTCTAGTGGAATATACATTGGCTTTGTTGCTAAAGTTGTCATAAGTATTGTATTTAAAATTACAATACAAAATTGCACACTTAAGCTATATATTTTATTGCATTTTTTTGGGAAAAACGTATAAGATTACACCTCATCCAAAGGCTTTCGCTTATCTGATTTTATGTTTTTGAAGTGTTTAGGGGTAAGTCCTGTGATTTTTTTAAACTGATTACTTAAATGGCTAGGAGTGGAATAATTAAGTTGAAATGCAATTTCACTTAATGTCAATTCACCATAAACTAATAACTCTTTAACCCTCTCGATTTTTTGGGCTATAAAATACTTTTCAATCGTCGTCCCTTCTATCTCTGAAAACAAATTGGTAATATAATTATAATCGTGATTAATATGGTTGGTTAAATAGGTAGAAAGGTTAATTTTAATATCGTTGTTTTGCTGATGAACTAACTCAACAATAAGTGTTTTAATTTGTTCAATGATTCTACTCCGTTTATCATCAATAATTGAAAAGCCAAAACTTTCAATAACGGTCGCAATTTCTGACTTTTCTTGAGAAGATAATTCTTTACTCAATTTTACTTCACCCAGTTTTACTGACAAGGGATTATAACCAAGTTTTTCAAACTCTGATTTTACCACCATAATACAGCGGTTACAGACCATATTTTTGATATGTAATTTCATAACAAAATATCAGATATTGATAGCATTATTTACAAGTTCTGTTAAAAAAAGTTGATGGATTTAGTTGTTATAATTTTTGTCACATTCCTTATCTAAAATAAACAATTTTACATAAAGACCATTCATTACACTTGCGTAAATTTAATCTTCTAAAACGGCCACAGCTCTTACTGGAGAACCTGTGCCTCCTCTAATTTTAAGTGGCAATGCAATAAACCTAAATCGACCTTTATTAATTAAACAATGAAGATTGATCATATTCTCATAATGTGTAAAACCCATTTCGCCACAAATTTTATGAACTTCCTTATTAGAAACATTAGGCACACCAGGAGACATGGTTTCAACGCCAAATGCTGCAATACCTTTATTACCCAGCCAACGTGTTGCCTCGGCAGTTACACCAGGACCTTCACCCCAATGCGAAGTTCCAAAATACTTGCGATAGTGATCTGTGTATAATAAAACGGTATCCCCTTTTTTTATGTCTTGTTGCGCTTTTTGACAAGCTTCCTGGATTTCTCGTGATGTAATTAATTCTCTTAAGCCTTTATGTGAAAAGTCTAAACAAATACCTTCGGTATAAAACATAGATAATGGCATGGTATCTATAGATTGCCCTTTGTTTTCTATGGCCATATGGTTTAAAGCATCAACGTGGGTACCGGTATGCTCTCCTAATTCCAATTTGTAAACACTTGGTGTATTGGTTTGAGGATCTTTTATGCCTTCCCATTGCTCATGAGTGGCGTAAACCGACATTTTCACTTCAGGCAATCCTTTATAAACTGGCATCCCTGGATATATATCTTGACTTAAATCTACCAAGTGTGTCATGGCTATATATGCTAAAAAATTTAAACTGGCTTAAAAATAATACTTATTACAATTAGGCTGATTTTATTTTAGATTATTTATGTCTAAAATTGAATTCAAAAAAGGTAACAAATTGAAGATGCAATTATTTTAGTTAAGAAATTAAATGGCCTAATATTTACTTTTTTAATTTGGCAACTTCTATTGCAATGAATTTGGGCAAATAACTTGGGGTACATCCTCTAGGAACAACTTCGTCTTTGTAAAGCCCTGTGTTTTCGCCGATTGCTATGCACCTGTTACGATAGCGTTCTTCCCATTTTCCAATCTGGCCAGCTGTGAAATTCATGGCCCATTGAACTTCGGGCTCTTCATTTTCAATGTGTTGTTCTATTTGGGTTAGTAGATATTCTGTATTTGAATGTTTTGTATTTCCCATCCAGCGTAACCTAGCCTGATAATACCAAAATACCCGACGTTGTAATGAGGAAACACGCTTTTCCCAAGAGGTAATAAGAGAAATTAAAGCTTTACTTTTGGTAAGCTGGTTGGCCATTAACCAATCCATTAGATGATTACGCTCCTCATAGCTATGGTTCTGCATATCGCGGTCTAGTTGGTCAATACCATCCTGATTGAGAAGCTTACTGTCCATTAATAAAATTGCTAATTGTCTATGCAAAAATGCTCCGGTTGCCCAAAGCTCCATGGCCAATTTATGGTCTGTTTTCAATACTTTGGCAATTTTTCTTAAATCCCCAAGTTTGGTCGTTTCTGGATGTATTTGGTCAACTATACCTTGTGCTTTTACAGACAGTTTCATTGTATTCATAATTTGTAGTCTACATGTTAAGGATTCTCATCGCATCATCCCATAAAGATACTTTAAAACGAGGTAAAAAAGTTAACCTTCAAAAGCAGATAAACACCTACTAATCTATAGTTATTCTTTTTTCTCGAGTTCAACTTCAATATTAGAAATGAGCGCATTAATACTCGCTTCCACACGTTTGGCGCGATCCTGAATGGTTTTGTTCTCAAAGGCAATAGCTGTAATTAACTTAAGAAATTTTGAATCCGATTTTAGTTTTTGATAATCTTCCAAACTAATTTCAAAATATAAACCGTAGAAGCTCGGATCTTTAGTTTTATCAAAATACATTGAAAAATAATCTAAAAGCTGCGGCTCACTATGAAGTGCATGGAATCGTGATCGCTCTTCTTCATAGGTTTTATAATAAGGATACAACATGTCGTATTGAAATGAAATATCATTACGTAAATTATCATTTTTAATGATCCTTACTCCATGTGATTGCAACAAATTATAGCCGCTATTAATGGGACTAAAATGTGGCGTCACTCTCAAAATAGAAGAACTTATAGAAAAGGAGTCGGTAGGTTGGTCTAGCGTTTGTAAATGCTGCTTTACATCTAAACAGGCTTTGTTAATATCATCCATTAAGCCTATATCTTCGCTGATTTCATTTAAATCTGTTAGCAGATTACCTTTAATTTCTTTAAGAATTTTAATTTCAAAATCATTTTCTTTTCGTTGTTCATTCATCATATTCACCTGCAGTGCAATTAAAATCCCAATCACCACTAATATAATTTCGCCAATGGCGTAGAATAAGTATTTACTGATCTTGTTTTGGACAAGGAGTTGTTGACGAATTTTTCGAAAGAATTTTATCATAGTTTTAATTTGTATTCTGTGATGACCATCCCCAAGGGTTGGTGGATTTAATTTAGGTTGTTAAAATGATATTTCGAATCTAGAAGAATTTTATGATAATCCCATTACTTAATTTTTTCCAATTTGTGTTGCCAAGCCCTGCCAGAAAACACAATTTCACTAACACGATTTCGCCTATGGCGTATCTAAAGTTTTTGGCAGTTTTGTTTTGCTCCATGAGGTCGCGTCTAATTCGTCTGAAAAATTTGATCATAATTGAGTTCCAGAGAAAGCGGGAATCTTATTAGTTGGTTGGGTAGATTAAAAACCTAATTTACTAAATATAAACCGAATAGACTAGTGCAACTAAAACACACATCATTTAATAATAGTAAGCTATAATATTGTTTTGCTTAGCACAAAATTGCCAAAATAAAGCGAAGTAATTCGCAGCTTACTATACCTAATTGGTGTGGCATTCTTGAGTGCCACTCGGATTATTTTGAGATCAATTTCGTTAATAATTAGTTCACTTGAGATAAAAATTAAAACGAATTTTCTACTATTTTCGCATTTAGTTCAAAGTGTTCAAATCTGAGACCTATAGGGCTATGTGTGACAATAATTCCTAGCCCCTATCCCTTTAGGTTCCATGTCATTGTAAAAGCTAGTGTATTTGAATATGAAAAAATATGTAACAGGCCTATTACTGCTCATTACAAGTAGTGTTTTCGCTCAAGAACTTGATAGTTCTAATACCAATAAGCGAATTTGGAATTACCTGAAATACGACTTCAACTTTACTCTTAAAAGTGTTGGAAATGCGTTTACACAACCTTTACGTTGGCAAAATGATGATCTCTTAACGGCAGGCGGAATAATAGCCGGAACAAGCTTATTATATTTAGCTGATAATGAAGCACAAGATTTTTTCTTAAGACATGAACAAGATATTCCCGATGCCATTAAAGATTTTGGCTGGTATTTTGGTAGTCCACAAAACTTTTTCATTATTTCTTCTGGAGTTTATGGCATGGGACTTATAACGGATAACCAAAACCTGAGACGAACAGGGGTCCTAATAATTTCCAGTGCAGTAGCTTCAGGTATTATGCAATCTGTATCTAAAACGGTAGTTGGACGGTCGCGTCCTAAAACCGGCAGCCATGATGAATTTAACTTTTTTAGTAAGGAGCCTGGCTTTCATTCCTTCCCTTCTGGACATGCGGTGTTGTCATTCACTATGGCACATGCCATAGCCAAGCAGTTTGACAATTTTTGGGTTAAAGCGGGTATCTATACGGTAGGTGCGATTCCTCCAGTTTCTAGATTATGGGCAAATGCACATTGGGTAAGTGATGTTGGTTTAGGTATGGTTTTAGGAATTGTAGTGGTAGATGGTATTGATAACTTTATGAAAAAGAAAGTTTATTACGATCACGCCAAACCCAAAACTGTAAACTGGAATTTAAGCTTTAGACATAACACTATTGGCATTGTTGGAACATTCTAGCCCCTCTTTGGCCTTCTTTAACTTTCATTTAATCCCGATTATCAACTAATACAATATAGCCAATAGCGTATTTGAGATGCTTGCCAATTTTGTGTTGTTCCATAGGACTGTAGCGTATCCGTCTAAAAAAACTTAATCACAGTGATGTCCCGAAAAAGTGGGAATCTTGTTAGTTATTGGCTATTGCAACTCGGTTATCATATGCTCGTATATTCATTTTGTAGGTAAGAAAAGTTTACCAACCATCCGGTAATGGATCGAGTAATTGCACGATGGCCGACGGAAGCGGAGATTCCGGCAGTTGGCGTAGCACATTGGCATATTCGCGATCCTGAAATCCAATGGACGCATCCCAATAGAGCTGTGCAGCACTTTCATTACTTTGGGGTCGAATTTGCACAATAGGCCAGTCGTTCTCACCCAAAATAAATGGCGTCATATAGTCAACCGCCAGCTTTATACTACGACCTTCTAGACTGCGATAGGCAAACAGATCGTAGTCGAGATGGCGCCCAAGACGGGCCACAGTAATTAGAGCCCGAGCATTGAAAATACTGTAGTTTAACGACCGTGTACGGATGAGTTCCTGCGGTTGGCGTCCATCAATGAATACTTGCGAAAATATACGGGTTGGCATGGCATCAAGGTGTTGGCGTGCTAAATCGAAGTTGTTGCCATAAAGTGCGTAAAGAATGAGTTGGGCGTTATACCAAGTACCATGGTTGTTGGGTTGCATGGATTCTTCAATGCCTGTAGGGCTTTCCACCATCCAAGTGGCGAATTGGCTAAACCAACTACGCAAGGCCTTGGCATCGTCTTCTGTCCATCCTGCATAAGATTCCAGTAGTATGGCACAATCAATCACCCAGTGCATACGCCATACCTCTAACACTCCCGATGGGCTATTATAATCATGACCACGACGTTTCTGCCCAAATTGCGCATTGGGATTCATTTTCGTTTCAGGATCGAGGAACCAAGTGCGAAGTTGCTCCACAGCACTTTCGGCATAGCGCTCGTCTCCTGTGAAATACCACGCGGGTATGAGCGAGGTGACTCTATCTACCATAGCTTCAATTCGAGTGATATCTGAAGTTTTACGGTCAGGATTTACTTCGCCATCGCGCCAAATATAGGGACCGTCTGGATTCTCTGGATTTGGCCACCAATAAGGGCTATAGCTGTAGTAGTCGTGTGGGTCGCCGCTAGGTGGTACGGCGCCCTCGTCCACAACGTTGACGGTAGGTTGCTCTAGTGCGGCATCGGCATTTGAAACAATAGTTTTCAAAGCCGCAACGAAATTAGGATGGCCTACTTTAAGTCCTGCCTTTACACGCGCGAGTTGATCACCTTGACCTAGCAGCAAGGAAGGCGAAGTGGTGGTTTCACTATCTTGAGCGAAGGTCATTGCTGTACACAGCACCAATGTGAAAGACAATGAAAGGTAAATGAAACGTAGCTTAAGTGGTATGTTCATGATATAAAATTTAAGTAAGAAGTTTAAATTAAAAATTCGTCGCTGTATGAATTAATTACATTGTTAACTGCAGCTTTTTTTATTGTAAATTCAACTGCCAAGAAACACCAAAACGGTCTTCAACGAATCCAAATTTTTGACTGAAACCATAATTGTTCAATGGCATCATAACGTTTCCGTTTTCGGACAGTTTTGTGAATAAGTGTTCAAGTTCTTTTTCGTTGGTGCATTCAACATAATTGGAGACTGCAGGAGTAAAGTCCCAATCATGTACTGGTGGGCTGTCGCTGCACATAAATAATTTTCCATTCAAATGAAATACGGCGTGCATTACTGTGCCTTCTTTCCCGGGCCCATCCGTTCCCCAACGCTTTATATTAACAATGTTTGAATTGTCAAACAACCCTATATAAAAATTCATTGCCTGTTCTGCATCTTCTTTTTGAAAGGTCAAGAATGTTGCAATTTGTCCATTAATAGCATTTGATTTCTCAGAATTTAATTTATTTAAACTGTCTATTTGAGCACGCAAATGGTTTATTTCCTCACTTTTTTCTCTGTTTTGTTTAAGTTCCGAACAACTAAAGGTGATTAAAGCTAATAACAGTATGGGTAATATTTTTTTCATTTGTCGTGTTTCTATTTTCTACTGTAGGTAAAGTGTTTGGCCCTGATTCAATCATAAGTCACGAGCGAAACGAACTGTGTGCTTCAAACTTCCAGCTTGCCCCGCAATATGTATAGATTTTTTTGGAGTAAGAATCTATGACCGTGTTAATATACAAAAGTTCCACTTAAACAACTAAAACCGCAATGAATTAAGGTCATTGTGATGCAAAGACTATGTGATTCTTATCGTGCTCCAGTTATTTCAATTTCTAACTTCATGTCGGGCATCACTAATTGGTTCACTCCAATAGCAGACTGAGTAGGTCGGACTCCAGCCTCCTTTATCCAATTAGAATAGACTTCATAACTTTCTAAAAAACCCTCCATATCGGTGGTATAAAAAGATATGTGGATGATATTATTTCTACTCATTTTAGCCTGATATAGCAAATTGTCTATGGTGTTTAAAATAAATTCCATTTGCTTTTTCTGGTCGTTAGGGTATTTTACACTTAATCCCATTTCTGAGTTATTATCAGCAATGATTGAAGTTTGACCAGAGAATTTAATAATCTCATTAAATTCAGAAATAATTTCTGCTTGGTTCATTTCAAACCTAGCTCCCCAGTCATTTGCTGGATTGATTGCTTGTCTTTTCATAATTGAAGGCTTTAAATGTTATTGTATTAGAATCTTGTGCACAGGTTTAGTTTCGCTGAATCTTTATTTGGCTAAGGCTCCGTTGTGTAAATTTTTGGCAGAATTTGGGCATAGGTATATTTACCAAGTTAAAGGTAACGAATTTTGATTTAGCATTTGGCAAGCAATGACACGAGCGAAGCGAACTGAAAAATTAAATTGCGGTATACATGGTTAGTTAACGTTGTTAATCAACCTCTTTTTCATTAGGTTATTCAGTCGTGCAATTTTTCAATTTCCATAAACTCGATGAGGTTTCAGGCATTGTCTAATGCTCGGTTGAAATATACTTTTTGCTAACATAGTCAGATCCCAAGTTATTCTTTAAAAATTTTTGGTCGTAGTTAGGGTTGTATGAGTTTTTTTTTTGAACATAATCATTTTGTACAACGACAATACCTGTCCAAACATGGTCAACGCCCTTTGCTCCAATCACCTTCTAGAAACTCTAATGTTCTTCTGATAAAATCAGCTGTATTTGTGCCAAAATGAGGCAGATGCCAGCCGTTTGGTACAATCCAAAGATGAGCATTTGGAATATTCTTATATATGTCCCAGGCTTGCGAAACAGGTACAAAATCATTGTCTCCATGAATTACAAGTGATCTGGCTGAAATCTTGTTAAGCTGTGCTGTGGTGATGGAAGGGTCACCATAAAGTTCGTGAAAGTGATAAAACTGACGCGCAATGATTCTTCCTTTGATTTCGCCATGTTGTTGTTCAAGTTCATTAAACACATAATACGCTTCAGGTGTTGCGTTATTTTTTATAAACTCACGTACTTCTGTACCGAAGTGCATCTGTGTACTTATCGGAACAATCGCTTCAAACAAATTTGGAGCTATAGTTGCCGCAGAGAGTATGGTTATACCGCCAGAACTATGTCCAATAGCCTTTACATTTTTTAGATTAAGATGTTCAATGAGCACAACTAAATCTTTAGCAGCTGTGGTATGAAGAAAGGTTTTGCTCGTGTCGGGATTCGTTGATCTACCATGTCCTCTCATGTCCCAAGCAATCACACGAAACTTTTTTGAGAACTCAGGTATATAAGGTTTCCAGTCTTCTAGCGTTCTCCCAAATCCATGTAGCAGAAACAATGGTTCTCCCTTGCCATAGTCTTCAAAATATATTTTTGCACCATTAGCATCAATGAAATTGCCGTTTGGTGCTATTGATGCTTGTGCATTAATTATTGAAGTAGATAGAAATGTTATAAACATTAAAAAAGTGAAAAGATGTCTTTGTATCATATGTGTATTGATGACTTCGTTAGATAAGCATTTCTTTTAGTGGTGTAGAGTTTCTCAAAGCCAAGTAAAGGTAATAATTTTATAGTTCATTATAATATTAAAAATGATACGAACCAAGCGAATTGACGCAGCAAACCATTAGGCCTAGTGGTCATTAGGATATTAATTATCAATATTGTGGATATCATTTATTAACCGTCGTGAACCTAAGGCTGATTTTGCTTTTTGATACATAAACGACTCATTTTTGTTGCCCAAAACAAGGTCTGCCGCAATTAGCCCGTAAGCAAGTGAGCCTTTAGCGCCTATGCCTGACATTCCTCCAACCAACACAAAACTAGAGTCAATTTCTTTATTATTTTTTATGGCATGACTTACATAAGGTATTTCAGATTCGGTTAGGGAGTACACACAAGAATAACCCTTTACAAACGCCAAATCAGCTACGGTTAAAGGCAAATCTAGCTTTAACAGATAGTCTGCGGTGTTTTCTTTGCTCCATAGAATTTCTTGTTCGGTGAGCTCCTTTTCCCAAACCGTATGTAAGTCGTTAATAGCAGTGCGTAAAAAATGGCCTCCTATTTTCAATAATGGTCTATCCTCTTCATCGAAGGCTTCAATCATCGAATAAAATATTTCTGAATTGAGATATGCAACTGGATAGGAAGCCGTAAGCCTCTTTTTTTCTTCCGGCGTTAATGAATCGTAGGTATTTGAATTAATTTTAAGGAATGAAAGAAATAGCCGTTTAGGCTGTATTAAGTGACTAAAATAGGGCGCTATATCTTTTACCAATTCACCATTATAAGGGCCAGCAGCAGCAACGACTTTTTTGCTAAAGATGGTTTTAGTTAGTCCAGTTTTAGTATCGCTAATGGTGATCTTGTATATGCCATCTTCTTTTGTTAAGTTGGTTACTTTTTGATGGTATTGAACTCGATTCCCTGACTTTTTGATGCCCTGATGCAGTTTCTTAATTAATATTTTAGGATTGAGTGTGCCAGAATAGGGTTTGTATTCGCGAATAACTAGAGTTGTATCCGAAATTTTCATCCCAAACATTTCTTTAGCTTGTTCTGCGTTAGCGGCATATTCATAGGTATCAGTCTGCCCGTCTAACAAGGCTTCAACATCATTTAATTGAGATTGCGAATAAATATAAGTTACGGGTGAAGTTCTGTAAAGGTCTTCCATAGCATGAAGTTGTTTTGTTTCTCCTTCATTTAAGTAGTTTATCAAATCCTTTGTTTCTTTCACAGAGGTTTGTTGTAGATAGGAAAAGATGTCGTCCTTCGACCCAAGGCTTCTCGAAATTCGTGCTTCTCCAAAGCTTGAACCAAAAGTGTAAATGGAGTCTTGTTGCTCAATCAATAAAACGTTTTGTCCATACTTTGATAAGGCCCATGCTGTTGAACTTCCCATCAGTCCTCCTCCAATAACTACAACCTCCTCTATCTTATCAGAAGTTTGACATGTTATGAATGTGAGTGAAAAGAATAGAATAACAATTGCGTTTTTCATTTGTGTAGTATTTATGCCAACGGTTTGACTTTGCTAAATCTTTGATTAGGCTATGAAGCCATTGCGTAGTGATTTTTGGCAGAATTTCAACAATGGAATCATAATCAAGTTAAATGTAATGATTTTTTAATTCAGTATGGTGTTAGCAATGACACATGAGTAGGGAATTGACGGAGCATATCTAATAATGAATTTAGCGGCAACGAAGAAATTACATAGTTCGTCTTTTGTTATTTTTTAAAATGAGCCGTTAAAGTCTAGATTCTATATAGTTAATTTCATTATTTAAAATAGTCAATAGCTCTACAATCCTATCTCTTAATATAAAAGCTTGTTGTTGCGTGTTTCTATTAGTTACTATGCATCTTACGAGATGATCTTCATAATCTGGGTTGTCTAAAAGAATATTAACATCGGAAAAGTGTTTAGAGTTTCCTATATCTTTAATTTCTGATGCCCTGTTCTCTTGATTAATCAAAAATGAATATAGAAGATTAGTCTTCATAGCCTTATTTCGAAGTGTTCTTACTTGATAGTTTTCAATTAAAAATGGTATATAGACTTCATTTCTATATTTAGCCCATGTTTGTTCGCCCTCAGACACTTGAATAATTTCACTTGTCCATGCTGAAAGTAGCAGCTTTAAACTATCATTTTTAATTAATCTTAAATTTCCAGAAGTGGACAAATCGTTAACAATTGGGTCGAAGGTTGTATAAGGAATGGTCCGTGCGATATGCATTTCAATACTATCAATGTTCCTGATGTTCGGATTATCAATATAGGCCAATAATTGAATAGCAGAATTCATGATATAGCTTCTTATTTCAATTTTTTCATCCAATTGCATCAGATTGCTATTAAATTCTGATTTTAATTGTTTTAGTATGACTTGTTCTGATTTTCGGTCTATTCTAGATTCATTCCAGTTATTAATCTGAAGCGCAATCAAAATTCCTATAACGACTAGTATAATTTCACCTATCGCATATTTAAAATACGTTCCCGTTTTATTTTCCATAAGCAAGTTTTGGCGAATTTTCCTAAAGAATTTAATCATAGTCATGTCCCGAGAAAGCGGAATTTTTGTTGATTAGCTGTTCTCGAAAGGTAGGACAATTAATTTACTTGAGTTTTGAGTAATGAAGTACAAAGTTGGATACCTGCCCAAAACCTGGTTTTATAACTAGTTCACCTGAATATTATATACCTTTTTTTTAGCTGTTGTTCTTCTTTGTGGCTACTAGAGCATACACCATTGGAAGTTTGCTTTCCAGATGTGCTATTCTGTACTTTTTAGGTTCAAATTCTATGGTCTTGTTAAAGCAGTCGTAAGGTGAATAATCGTATTCATTAAAAGAATTTATTTCAAGTCCATTTTTAATCAAGCTATTAATGACCTCACTCAAGTCGTGATTCCATGTGACAGATTCTTGTGTTATATCAGCATTTTTGTCTGCATAGGTTCCGCTTTCAGATTCCACAATTGCTCCAGTATTAAAATAGCTATACTCAATTTTTTCAAAATTTTTGTCAAACATCCAAACGACAGGATGAAATTCTACAAATATAAAGCGTCCTTTGGGTTTTAAGAATTTGGCAATTATTTTCGCCCATTTATCGAGGTCTGGCAACCACCCAATTGTGCCATAACTTGTAAATACAATGTCAAATTGTTTGTCTAAATAGTGCGACAAGTCATAAATATCGCAGCAAATAAAGCTTGCATTTGAGTTGGTGTCTTTTGCAATCTGTTTCGCACTTTTAATCGCTTTGTCTGATAAGTCTACACCGGTGACTTCTGCTCCGTACCGACTTAAAGAAATGGTGTCTTGTCCAAAGTGGCATTGCAAGTGTAAAATGCTTTTACCTTTTAAATCGCCAAGTAATTCCAACTCAATAGGGTTTAGTGAAGATTTCCCTTTTTTGAAATTTTCCAAGTCATAAAATTCAGATTTCAAATGTGTATCGGTCTTGTTATTCCAAGATTGTCGGTTAATTTCTATGTAATTATGTGCTTTTTTCATTTTTCACCTGTGGGTAATTAAATAATAGTAATTTATTTGATAATTGATCCTTGCATGTGTATACACGCGAACTTTTCATCTTACCACGCTTTTTAGGGTTGAGAAAAATCAGAAACCAGCAAGCAAAGCAACTAACATTAACTAAATATAAAACTAGCTATTTTTTTATATGCTATGTCAGCCTTTCGTTATTTCTTTTTTAATCAATTTTTCATCTGTTATAGGGGTTTTACTATTTAGGATCTCTACAAGTTCCTTGGCAGCTGTATAGTTATTTTTGTTACGTTCTATCATTTTTGACAAGGTGTTTTTTTTGTCAATAAATTCTTTTTTCAACTGGACTAAGTAGACTTGCTCTTTTTTCTTAATAATTTTATCTTGATTATATTTATTGATGCTGAGCGCAATAAGAATCCCGATAACCACAAGCACAATTTCGCCAATGGCATATTTTAGGTATTTACCTGTTTTGTTTTTTCCCATAAGGTCATATCGTATTTTTCGAAAGAATTTTATCATAGTCTATTTCCCGAGATAGCAGAAATCTTATTGGTTGGTTAAAATGAAGCGCAATTGGCTAAACGTAAATATATTGTTTTTTTATTTCCTATACCATCACAAAGGCGAACTCCACAAAAGTTAGGCGCCATAGCTCATGAGTCAATCTTCAATAATCAGTGTTCAATAATCATTCTCCAATATGCAGTCATGGCTATCTTAAAAGAACTAAAGATATATACCAACTACATGCCAACTATATGCCGATTTTAAATCAAGGTAACTAAATAGGAAGTACGACCACCACAAGGCGATTATCTCGAAAATTAAAAGTGAATTGAGCATCTAGAAATTAATCACAACCGCAATGTGCATCGTTCTTGACCTTTCAAAGCACTCCTTCCCTTCCTTAAATGCGAAGTAGGTAATACCAAATCCTGAAATTACTTTAATAAAACTATCCGAACCAAAACCGAAGAGCGCCAAGCTCTCGTCCTCAAAGCCCAAATAGGTAGAGATTAAACCTTCGGCAATGTTATAACCAATGCTAAATAAGGCAAGCGCAAAAGCTGTTTTATATAGTTTATCGGTTTTTGAATTAGTTTGGTAATTCATGGTCTTTAGGTTAAAGTAATCAATATAATAAATTACCCGAACACGAAACGATTTATGAAACTTTAATATTTCCCTTTATATACTTGAATCCTTAAAAAAGAAAAAAGCCATCAACAGATGGCTCTTTAGTGAATTGCTATTAAAAAATTGAATTAGTTTCCTTCGCTCAACGAAAAACTTCCATTACCGACAAAATTGGTCAATGTGATTGTTACCGACCATAAACCGGGAGTTCCGGATGATGTAACACCAGAGAATGAGTCAGGCTCAACCGCGCCGTTTAGAGAGCGATCTATAACCGTAGCCCCATCGGCATCTTTTACAACCATCCTAAAAATACCTCCTGTACTGGCAGTAATGTCAGCATTGTAATCAGCAGTGCTTAAAGAATTTTGCCAAAAAAAAGTTTTTGTGATACTTCCTCCGCTACCAGTGAAGTCACCATTAATATCACCGAAAAAATCATCGCCATTGTCAAACGCCACGTTATTTATTCTAATTTCAGCCATAGTATCTGAATCATCACTGCTACAAGCTATGAATGCAGTGAATAACATCATCACTAAACTTAATTTTAATACATTTTTCATGATTTCTATTTTATTTGGGTTTTAATTATTATTCGAAAGTGGATTCTGTACTAACATCTAGACGGTCAGCAACCAGGTCAAATATCGATTCATTTTTGGTTTCACTGATAATGATCGTTCCATCTGTTAAATTAGCATTATCTAACATATTGGTCGGTACAACGCTAAACCAAACATGTGGATCAAACACAATTCTTGAAAGTACCGTTTGGTCTTCAGTAACCTCCACTTGTTGTGATGATTCTGCTTCAAACACTTCACCGCTATTAAATTCAAAACGGATAGGAATGACATTGCCATTGGAATGGGTATAAGTGCCTTCCATTATAATTGAAGGCTGTGCATCTTCGTCCCTTAACTCAACACCTAGGTTAACATAGGAATATGTTCCAGTTGGAATGATTATGTCATCCAAACTTGGTGTTGCAATACCTGTTTCAAAGTCAATTTTGGAAAAACGCTCAATTCTTCTATTAATTGAAGGTCCATTTTGAAGAGAACCGTCAAATTCAATCTCACTTACCCAGACATATCCGGAAACAAAATTGAGACTTTCGTTCATTGTTCTAGAAGAAGAAACTCTAGATGATGATTGGCCACTGCTACTAATGTTCGCTATACTAGCAGAGATTTTTAAGGTAGCATTACCTGAACCAATAGAATCATCTTTACTACAGCTTGTTAAAAAAGCCAAGGAACCAATGAATGTTACAAATAAAATTAAATTTTTCATAAATAATAGATTTGGATTTATAATACATCAATAAAACAACACAGGTCTAAAAGTTTACCCTTTAAATTTTAAATTATTTCAATAATTAATCGTAAACACCTATTTATTAATTATTTATAAAGCAATAAAAAAAAATTAAAATGTGACTCTTAAGAGAAAGTTTGTAGTAAATTCTAACGAGTTATCAATGATTTCAATGGGAAAGTTAATATCGGTAAACTCATAGTATTTGTTGATAAGGTTGCTTTTATCTGTAATATTCCATAATGAAATGCCCGTATTAACCAATATTGTTTTATTGATTTTAAAATCGTAGGTTAATGACCCATCCCATCTAAAATAGTCAGGTAAGTTACTTGTATTAGCAGGTTCATAATTTATTTCATTATCAATGACTTCATTCCCCTTTACAGGATTTGTTATAGCTCTACCTGTGTTCCATTTTAAGCCCGTTGCAATTTTAAAATTGTTATAGTTGTAAGAAGCTCCCAAGTTAAGAGCATTGTTGATGTTGAAATTATTGGGGAATCTAGATTGCTGTAACGTTTTGAAATGATAATTCAAGTCTTGATACGAGTAACTACCCCATAAACTAAATGCTTTTATTTTTTTACTGATGAATACATCAATACCAGACCCTGAATAGCTTCCAGAATCTGTTCTAAATTGATATTGATTTTGAAATTCTTGACTTTGGGCAACAATCCCTTTCACGTCTTTATAGAATATTTCCAAATTTATAAGCCACTCATTCTCTTTATATGTTACACCTGTTGATAGTTGCTTACTTTTTATAATTGGAACATCCCGGTTATTAGAAGCCACCCATCTCCTGTTTTCCACACCAAGAAAATCATTTTGCAAATCAACAGACTGTGTATTTGTTTGATGCTTAAATTCTCCTAAAACATCCCAAGTAAAAACCCCTAAAAATTTTTGATTAAAACTTAATCTTGGTTCAATTATAAACTCATCGAATGGTTGAATATAATTAATACGCAAACCTAGGGTTAATTGTGTTTTATAACTTGTAGAATTAAGCTTTAAACTTGTAAAAAGGGCGTGCTTTCTTATTACGTCCTTCGAAAATATTCTGAACAATGGATTATTGGATTCGTCAAAATTATAAATTCCAGATTCGTTGAAACTATATCCTCCGTTAAGATGCATAATTTCATTTAGTTTATAATTTGATGCTATTGTAAATTCAGTTTCATCAATACTGTTTTCTTGAACTAATTGTTTCTCATTTAAGATATCTACGTTTTTAGCTTTCAGGTTGTACTGAAGCCCATAAATATTTAAAGTTGTATTAAATTTATCATTCCAGATATGACTATAGTTTAACCCTATACCCATATTACTTTGTTCTGACGTACTCTCTTTTGACTCTTCTTCATTTAGTATAAAGGCACTCTCAAAAAAAGAGAAATCGTTTTTCATAGTAATGAAACCTACCTTGAGTTTATCATTTTCGGTGATGTCATAGTTTAAGACTGCCTCAATATCAAAAAATCTGAAATTATCATTTTCAGAAATGACATTATTTTCATTCTTAAAAACTTCGGTGTTTTGGAATGCTTTTTCAAAATAATGATCTGATGTGTGTGTTTTAACTAGATCGCTATAAGAGCGTCTGCCAGAAATTTGAAGAGAGGCATTCTTGCTAATGGGAATATCCACCAATCCATTAACTTCAATCAGGTTTAGACCCAAGGATGCTTTAAATTCGGTCGCTATTCTATCTGAACTTTTTATATCTATGGTTCCTGAAACGCCGTCAGAAAGCCCTGAAGGCGTTCCATTTTTATACAATGCAACCTTATTGGTCATATTTGGATTGAACGCAGAGATTAGATTAAAAAAATGTCCCGTTTGGTACATTTTAATATTATTCCAAGTGATTAAATTTTGGTCGTGAGAACCACCTCTAATATTGATGTTGGTCACTGTTTCGTCCAAGCTGTTTATACCCGGTAATGATTGTACGGTTTGCAAAGCGTCTGTATCAATAAGTCCCGGTAACACGCCAAATTGATTATAATCTATTGTAATGGCGCCCTCTGCTGTTTTTTTAATTCCCTGCGTGATAAAATTGGGGATTACAACTTCATTAAGCTCCTGTACATTTTGGGCCAACTGCAAGATTAAGCAATTTTCTGGCTTTTCAATGATGGTAACATTACGATTTTCATAACCAATGTGTTTGATATCCAATATTGCACCAACTTTAATATCAGTAAATTGAAACCTTCCAAAATCATCACTAATGGTGTATTGTTTTCCGGTGATTACTGTAGCTCCAGTAATTGGATGTTGGGTTTCTTTATCTAAAATGGTTCCGCATACACTAAAAATAAAATCATTGGGTGATACGATAGTTACTATTCTATCTTGTAGCACATTAAAAATAAGACTAGTGTTGTTTTTTAAATACTCAATTGCATTGATAAAGGATAGTTCTTCTGAAGGTGGTACAAGTGTTATGTCCTGAAGATCTTCATTGGAATAGGAAAAATTACAATCATAACGGATTTCTAAATCTTTTAGAACTTTAGTTAGTAATTGTTTATCTTGAACATTTTGAGCTGAAAGTGCATTAAGGCATAAAAAAAAGTATAAACAAATACATTTAAACAACTCTCTTTTACTCATTCTTGAATATGCTAATTTGGTCTTTGTTTATCTCATAGCTTAATTTAAAGGGCTGCGTGATAGACTTCAAAGCCAACTCTATATTGTCATTTACAAAACTACCAGTAAATATTTTTCTTCCATCGAAGTTGTTTAATGATATCTCAATATCAAACTGTCTTTCGAGCTCTGCTATAACCTCAAAATACGGAACACTTTCAAATGTGCTTTTACCTTCAATCCAAGTTGGTTTTATGAGGCTTATTTTTTTTCTTATCAAATTATTCTCAAAAAGACGAATAGTGTTGCCTGCAGGCAGTTCTAGATTCGATTTACCTATAATTACGTTAACCAAGCCTTCAAAACATTGCACCTCTAACAGTTTGCCTCTTTGCTTTACATTAAATTGCGTACCTAATACGGTAACCGTTCCTAATTCGGTTTTTACATCGAATTTTTGTCCTTTGGCTACTTTAAAAAAGGCTTCACCGTTGAGTTTAAGTTCTCTTTTTTTATTCCAATCACTTTCGTTATACTTTATTTGTGATTCTGCATTAACGATGATTTCAGAATTATCAGGTAAAGTGAAATTGGTTTGCTGTGCTACCGAAGTGTTTACTTTTACTAAATCCTCCTTTAAAATCGTAAAATACAGGCCTAATCCTACCACAAAGATTGCTGCAATGCGCATTAAAAATTTTAATGAGAAGTTTTGCCTGGAAGTAACTTTGTCTTTTTTCTCTAAAAGGGACTTAAAGTTAGCAAACTGTTTTTCTTTATTAACAATTGGTGATTTAAAATATACAGCATTCTTATACAATTTCTCGTATGATGCATATTCAGGAAGCTGCTTAAACAATGCTAATTCTGCATCGTTTAGTTCTCCATCCAACCATTTTATTAATAAATCTTCTCTATCCACTTTTTAACTATTTTTATATAAAACAACTTTGTGATAAAAGTTTACCCTTTTTTATATACCATCAATTTCTTTTCTTAAATTTTCTACAGCATTGTAAATCCGTTTTCGGGTTGCTCTTAAAGTAATACCAAGCATTTCGGCAATTTCACTATGGCTTTTTTCTTCAACGCGATTTAATAAAAAAGCAACCCTTTGTACTTCAGAAAGATTTCCTAAAGCTTTTTGATATTTTTCAAGATACTGTTTTTGTTCTAAAACAAATTCCGGATTTTCATTATCGGTATTACTGGATTTAATTGATTGATGTTTTAAAACTACCTTTTGATGTTTTACCTCGTTTAACATTAAGTTATTAGCAACGGTAAACAAATAACTCTTTGCCTTGTCTGAAGACACCTTGGCACAATTCTGCCAAAGTTTTATAAAGGCTTCTTGTGCTTTATCTTCAGGATTTAAAAGTGAACCATACTTATAGTATAAGAAGTCATTTAAATCTTGTATATATTTGTTATAAATACTTGAAAATAACTTTTCGTCACAAATACTTTTATGTAATTTTTTATTCAATTGCTATTAATCGATTTTTACAAATTAACAAAATTTAATTTTTGCAAGGGTAACTTTTTGTGTGTGGATTGTTATATACCAAATAACTCATTATATGTATTTTTTTAAAAGGATCTTTCTGTCTATTTTTATTTTATCATCTTTATTGATTGGAATATCTTGCCAAGATAGTATAACAGAAACTATAGAAAAGGATGAGGTAAATCAATTAAGTGCCAATACAAATTTGTCAAATTTGTTAGGACGCGTTGCTCTTAATGATGGCTCAAAAGATAACATTATTGACAGAGCAAATAATATAAGTATTGTATTGCCAATTACCGTAATTGTAAATGGAATAGAAATTAATATTACATCAGTTAGTGATTATCAATTAGTAGAGAATGCAATTGAAGCGTTTCCAGATGATAATGATATCATCAATATCATATTTCCTATAGACATTATTCTACCAGACTATACAAGGGTTACAATATCAAACCAAGCGCAATTTGATTTTTATGTAAATCAAAGTACAGAAGATAATGAGATAGACGAGGATCTAGAATGTATAGATTTTAAATACCCCATCTCCTTCGAGGCTCTTGCATTTAATGCAAGTATTCCGACTACAATTGTAATAACAAATGACGCTGAATTATATGAGCTTATTGAGAATCTTGATAATTTTGCTTCAGTCAATTTCAACTTCCCTATTACCCTTGTTACATTTGAAAATATTGAGATTGCTGTAACTGATTTAGATGCTTTAGAATCTGCCATCGAAAACACTATTGATATTTGCGATGAAGATGATGACTTTGACTTCAATGATGACGATGAAGCTGTATTGTTTGATTTTCTAACCAGAGGAGACTGGATTATTGATGAATATTCTACTGATGAAGAAGAGTTTACAGAAGATTATAATGGTTATATTTTTACATTTGAAAGTGCCATGAGCGTAAGTTCAGTTAATGATGCCTCTACTGTTTCTGGAACTTGGACCATTGATAATACAGATCCAAATAATCTATTAGTTGTTTTAGATTTTGGTGCTGTAATGCCTCATTCCAATTTAAATGAAAGCTGGAAAATCACTAATCTAGAAGCTGACAGTTTATCGTTGGAAATTGGAAGTGAGAGCAACGGGGATTTAAAGGTCCTTGTTTTTGAAAAATTGTAACCGTCTCTTTATAACATTTGGCCTAATTAAGATTTAACTATTCTTTTTTAATGTTCTGTTCTTGTTTTTTGAAACAATAATAAACTCTAGGAATTTCGAGTTAATTCATTTACCGATACTTGTAAAATTTCAGTTTGTTTATACTATAAACGATTGCCTAAATATGACCTATTTACTTCCCGATACAGAAATTGGCAAAAATATTACCCAGTAAATCATCATTAGTAATCTCTCCAGTAATCTCACCAAAGTGGTACAGCGCCTGACGGATATCAATAGCTAGCAAGTCGCCTGATAGTTCGGTATCCAATCCATATTGCACCTTCTTAATTTCTTCAAATGCTTTTAATAATGCATCATAATGGCGTGTATTGGTTACAATGGTTTCATTGTTGCGCAGGGCTCCGGTATTAATTAAGTTGAGTAAAGCTTGGGTAAGTTGTTCGACACCAAAACCTGTTTTTGCCGAAAGTCCCATAACTTCTGGAATTTGGCTTTTTAGGGTTGAAAGTTCTCTTGCATCAATCTTATCCACTTTGTTTGCTAATACAATTAATGGTTTTTGCGGATACTTGTTCTTGATTTTTTCTAATTCAACCTTGAATTTTGAACCTTTAGCCTTGAAGGCGGTACTATCAAATAAATAAATAACCACCTGGGCCTGTTCAATCTTTTCAAAAGTTTTTTTGATACCAATGCTTTCTACCACGTCTTTGGTGTCACGTATCCCTGCAGTATCAATAAACCGAAATCCTATCCCTCCTATTGCTATCTCGTCTTCAATGGTGTCGCGGGTAGTACCCGCAATGTCAGATACTATGGCCCGCTCTTCATTCAATAAGGCATTTAATAGCGTAGACTTACCTACATTGGGTTCACCTACAATTGCTACTGGTATTCCGTTTTTAATAACATTTCCAACCGCAAACGAATCGATAAGCCGCTTTAAAACAAAACTAATGCGTTCTGTTAGAGCTTTAAATTGTTGGCGATCTGCAAATTCTACATCTTCTTCGGCAAAGTCTAGTTCGAGTTCAATTAAGGATGCAAAATTGAGTAACTCCTCACGAAGTTTGGCAATTTCATTAGAAAAACCACCACGCATTTGCTGCATAGCAATTTGATGGGAAGCCTCATTATCACTAGAAATAAGATCAGCAACGGCCTCGGCCTGACTTAAATCCAGTTTTCCATTTAAAAAAGCGCGAAGGGTAAATTCCCCGGCATTAGCCATACGACACCCGTGGCGTAAAGCAAGTTGTATGATTTCTTGCTGGATATACAAACTCCCATGACAGGAAATTTCTAGCACATCTTCACCGGTGTACGAATTTGGGTTTTTAAATACCGTAACTAACACCTCATCAATATCGCGGTCACCATCTACAATGTGCCCCAAATGTACGGTATGGGTACGCTGTTTTTCAATAGATTTTCCACTTACCGACCTAAACATCTGCCCAGCAATATACAATGCTTCTGGCCCAGATAATCTAATGACAGCAATAGCACCGCTTCCCGATGGAGTTGCCAAAGCCACTATAGTATCATTTGGTATCATGCCTTAATTTTGAAACAAAAGTATTGTAAAATTGTGTTTACTGCCTAAAATTGGAGTATTTCTTTAAGAATTAATTAAGATTATAGCGCTCATTTCTTATCTACATCTTGTTATATTTGTAACCTAAACCTTAACAAAAACACGTTTTACGCTATGAATAATTGTATTAAAATTCTCTTTTTAAGTATAATGATCGTCTCTTGCGGAAAAGAGGTAAAGCAGGATGGTTTTGTTATTGATGGTAACGCCGAAGGGCTCTATAACGGGATTAGAGTTTACCTTAAAACTTTAGATGCCAATAACAGACAGGTCGATATGGATACCGCAGTGGTGATGAACGAAAAGTTTGAGTTTAAAGGTAAAGTAGCTGATGCCGAATTGCTTTATCTCTACGTCAATAGTGTTACTGGAGCCCTCCCTATTATGGTAGAAAATGCCTATATGACGGTGAACATAAATAAGGACGATTTGGGCGCTTCTATAATCACAGGCTCCAAATCAAATGAAGGTTTAATCAATTTCAATAAGCAAATGGCCACCTTTAATGAACAGCGTCAACAATTAAGCAACGCGTTTAGAACCGCTAATGAAAATCAGGATTCTATAAAGATGGAAACCATAAGAACTGAAATGTCTAGCTTGTCTCAAACGGCAAGTGAATTTCCTCTAGAGTTCATCAAAAACAACCCCGATAATCAGTTTTCATTAAAGCTGGTGGAATCCATGCTGAAAAATAGAAACGGTGACCTACAACAAACGGTTGACACCTACGAACTTTTAGGACCAGAGGTTAAAGCATCACCTTCGGGTCAAAATGTTGCTGTTCAAATTGAAAACACTAAAAGACTCCTAGAAGCACAGGCCTCAACCAATATTGGCAAGGTGGCTCCTAATTTCTCTGCACCAACCCCTGAAGGGAAACCATTGGCTTTAAATGACATTAAAGGCAAAGCCACCATTATTGACTTTTGGGCCGCTTGGTGTGGGCCCTGCAGAAGAGAAAATCCCAATGTGGTTAAGGTTTATGAAAAATACCATGACAAAGGCTTGGAAATTATTGGTGTGTCACTAGATGGGTCGCCACGTCAGCAAAGTGCCAAGGATGCATGGTTACAAGCTATTAAAGAAGACAACCTGACTTGGCACCATGTCTCGAACCTTCAATATTTCAACGATCCTGTAGCTAAAATGTATAACATTCAATCCATACCTGCTACCTTTATTCTAGATGCCGAAGGTAAAATCGTCGCAAAAAATTTACGCGGACAAGCGCTTGAAGATAAAATAGCTGAAATGCTGAATTGATTGGGATGTACCAAAAAGTAACAAGAATGTCATTCTGAATTTATTTCAGAATCTTAATAATTTGATAGATTCCAAACTATGAGAACCTGAAACATGTTCAGGTTGACAGACCATTGCAACAAAACATTCTATTTAAAGATGCTATAGCTTTCCAGCTTTATGCATTACAAACAATATAAGGATGGGCACAGCCAATAAACCTACCATCAGCAAATTGGTTTGGAATAACCATGGTGCCAAAATTAGCGTAACTACATAGCCTCCAATAGCGCCTCCAAAATGCGCATCATGACCAATATTGCCCACACGTCGTTTCATGCCGTAAATCGAATATAGCAAATAGCCAATTCCGAAGATATAAGCAGGTATTGGCACAGGGATAAAAAACATATACAAACTCATGCCGGGTTCTAATAAAATAGCAGCATACAAGATTCCTGTCACAGCTCCACTAGCTCCTACGGCACTATAATGGTACTCGTCTTTATGGAAGTAAAGGGATAATAAGTTCCCTAATATTAAACTCGCTATATAAATAATAACAAAATTGAGATTGCCAACATACGAGAGGACCACATCAGCAAAAAAGTAAAAAGTTAACATGTTAAAAAGCAAGTGCGTAGTATCAACATGTAAAAACCCAGAACTAAACATCCTGATTTGTTCTCCGCGTCGCACGCTACCTACATTAAACTTGTAGCGCTCAAAAAATCCGTAATCTCCAAATCCTTTATAAGAAACCAATACATTGGCCGCAATTATAATAACAGTAACCAAACTTAAATTACCCATAAACTTTAAACGTATAAATAGATTATAATATATATTTGTTGCTGCAAATCTAATATTAAAAAATGCAATTTCTTGCTTACGTTCTAGTTTATCCCTTTTTGTGGCTTATTTCAATGCTTCCCTTTAGAGCTTTGTATGCATTTTCAGATGGCTTGTTTATCCTCATTTATCAAATTTTCGGGTATCGTAAGAAGACCGTAAAAGAGAATTTAAACTTGGTGTTTCCGGAGAAGTCAAAAGAAGAGATTAACCAAATCACAAAGACGTTTTACCATCATTTATGTGATATGGTGGTCGAATCCATTAAATCCATGACCATTTCTGAAGCTGAAATGAAAAAGCGTATGACCTTTTCCAACATTGAATTGATTCAGGAGTTAGAAGTAAAGAATAAAAGCGTTGTACTCATGTGTGGTCATTATGGTAGTTGGGAATGGATTTTTATTTTTCAAAAGTATATTAACTACAAAGGGTATGGCATCTATAAACGTTTAGCAAACAAATATTTTGATCGTCTCGTCAAACGCATCAGAGCTCGATACAATACCTCTCTAATTACAACCAAAGAAGCCATTCCAACATTAATTCAAGCCAAAAGAGACGGAGAACTAACCATTAGTGGTTTTGCTTCTGACCAGTCACCTAAAGCGCAGAAAGCATTTCATTGGGCGAATTTTATGGGCATAAAAGTCCCAGTACATACGGGCGCAGAAATGTTAGCTAAAAAATTGGATATGGCTGTTGTATTTTTTAGTGTAAAGCGGTTAAAGCGCGGTCACTATGAAACCACTTTTCAAACCATTACGACCGATCCTAAAGCCTATAAGGACTACGAGATTACGGACCTCTTTTTGAAACTGGTAGAAGAACAGATACACGAAGCACCCGAATATTATTTATGGACCCACAAACGATGGAAACATCGCGACAAAGTCCCTGAAAAGTTTCAATAATTAAAGCTCAAACCACTTATTGACAGGTGTGTCTTCAGTTTCTGGATTGCTGGCATAATGAACAAATTCATTATTCGAACTCACATAGCGGTAGTCCTTTGCCCAGTCTTTATGATGCTTTGCCAAAGCCTTGATACTTTCACAAACATAAGCCACTTCATCGTTTGTAGTGGTAGGGTGAATAGACAAACGAATCCAACCTGGTTTACTCACTAGGTCGCCAATCGAGATTTGCTGGGTCAACTCGTGAGAGGTTTCATAATCCACATGAAGTAAATAATGACCATAAGTCCCAGCACAACTACAACCTCCTCGGGTTTGTATCCCAAAACGATCATTCAACAACTTTACGCCTAGATTATAGTGTAAGTCATCAATATAAAATGAAAACACACCTAATCGATCCTCATGTTGTCCTGCAAGAATGTTGAGATGCTCAACGCCCTTAAGTTCTTTAAATAGTGTGGACATAATTTCATGCTCACGTTTCAGTATCTGTTCAACGCCCATCTGCTCCTTGAGCTTAATGGCCAATGCTGTTTTTATAGTTTGCAAAAATCCTGGCGTACCACCATCTTCCCTATCTTCAATATTATCAATATACTTATGTTCGCCCCAAGGATTGGTCCAACTTACAGTGCCACCTCCTGGGCAATCAGGAATCATATTGTTGTACAATTTTTTGTTGAATATCAGAACACCTGAAGTTCCTGGTCCACCTAAAAATTTATGGGGAGAGAAAAATATGGCATCTAAATATGCTTCATCGTCTTCGGGATGCATGTTGATATCGACATAGGGAGCCGAGCAGGCAAAATCCACAAAGCACACACCTCCATGTTGGTGCATGAGTTTAGCAATGTCGTGGTAAGGTGTTTGAATTCCTGTAACATTAGAGCCACCAACTACCGAAGCAATTTTTAAGGTGTGATCTTTATACTGATGTAATAAGGCTTCCAAGTTTTCTAAACTGAATAGCCCTTCCTCTCCTGGCGGAATTACTTCCACTTTGGCGATAGTTTCTAACCACGAAGTCTGATTGGAATGGTGTTCCATATGCGTGATAAAAACCACTGGACGAATCTCATCAGGAACTTTAGTAAACTTCTGAAGGTTTTCTGGAACTTTCAATCCTAGAATACGCTGAAACTTGTTCACAGCATCGGTCATCCCACTACCTGAAACTATGAGTACATCATCTGCATTACAATTTACGTGCGACTTAATAATTTGACGGGCTTTATGATAGGCCTTGGTCATTGCTGTACCTGAAGCCGTAGTTTCTGTATGCGTATTCGCCACAAAAGGACCAAATTCATTACATAGTTTCTCTTCAATTGGTCGATACAAACGGCCAGAAGCCGTCCAATCGGTATAGATAATTTTCTGTACCCCAAAAGGAGATCTAAACTCCTGATCTATGCCAATTATATGCTTTCTAAACTTCTGGAAATACTGTTCGAGATTAGAAACGTCTTTGGTATGGGTTTCGGTATGCATCATAAGTTTAAAACTTCAATCAAAGTTACTAAATATTCGCTATGGCCTTTATTTCAGAAATAATTCTATCGGCTAAAGTATCCGCATCTGCTTGTGAAGGTGCTTCCGTATAAATGCGTATAATAGGTTCGGTATTGCTTTTGCGTAAATGCACCCAACTATCAGAAAAATCAATTTTCACACCATCAATTGTAGTCAGTTTCTCATGACTATAGCGGGCTTCCATAGATTTTAAAATGCCATCAACATCCAAACTAGGCGTTAATTCTATTTTCTTTTTACTCATAAAATAATTAGGATAACTCGCCCTCAATGCACTGACACTCATCTTTTTTTCAGCAAGTAAACTTAAAAAAAGTGCAACACCAACCAAGGCATCTCTTCCGTAATGCAGTTCAGGATAAATAATACCGCCATTCCCTTCTCCGCCTATCACGGCATTGTTCTTTTTCATCAGTTCTACAACATTAACTTCTCCAACGGCGCTGGCTTCATAATTACCACCATGCTGTTTGGTAACATCGCTCAAGGCTCTCGTAGAACTCATATTACTCACTGTGTTACCTGGTGTCTTGCTCAATACATAATCGGCACAAGCTACAAGGGTATATTCTTCGCCAAACATTTCCCCTTTCTCATCCATAAATGCCAAGCGGTCAACATCTGGGTCAACAACAATTCCAAAATCGGCTCGCTCTTTTACAACGGCATTGGAGAGATCGGTTAAATGTTCTTTTAAAGGTTCGGGGTTATGCGGAAAATGTCCGTTGGGTTCACAATACAATTTAACAGGATGTACACCTAAACGCTCCAATAACAAAGGGATAGCAATTCCACCTGTTGAATTCACGCCATCAACCACCACTTTAAATTTTGCATTTTCAATGGCCTTAACATTTACGAGGTCTAGATCTAAAACTTCGTCAATGTGCAAATCTATATAGGCTTGGTTTTTTGTGATATTACCTAGATTGTCAACATCGGCAAAACTAATATTACCCTGCTCTGCAATAGCCAGAATAATAGCGCCTTCTTCCCCATTTAAAAATTCACCTTTAGCATTTAATAACTTTAATGCATTCCATTGTTTTGGGTTATGACTGGCCGTTAAAATAATACCGCCATCGGCATGTTCCATAGGTACCGCAACTTCCACCGTAGGAGTAGTAGATAAACCAAGGTCTATAACATGTATTCCTAATCCTACCAAAGTCTGCATGACCAAACTTTGAATCATTTCTCCAGAAATTCGGGCATCTCGACCTACAACTACACGATAATTTTCTTTTTGACGCTGGTTTTTAATCCAAGTACCATAAGCGGCTGCAAAGGTTACCGCATCAATAGGCGTAAGATTATCACCCATTTTACCACCAATAGTGCCACGTATTCCTGAAATTGATTTTATTAAAGTCATAAGCTCCTTTTCAAATTAAAGCACAAATATACCATTTCATAATCGTATTTCTTTAATGGTATTTTGTAAATTACGCCAATGAATTTTTTAGCACACATCTATCTTTCTGGAGACAATGATTTGATTACCCTTGGTAATTTCATCGCAGATGGTATTAGAGGTAAATCTTATAAAAAGTACCCTGTAGATGTTCAAAAAGGAATTCTATTGCATCGTGAAATTGATACCTTTACAGATGCGCATCCCATTGTAAGGCAGAGCACCAAGCGTTTGCACAAAAACTATAGCCATTACAGCGGTGTGATTGTCGATATTTTGTACGATCATTTTTTGGCAAAGAACTGGAAAAATTATTCAGAAGTTCCTCTTGCCAATTATGTTGAAGAATTTTATGAGATGATGGAAGTCAATTTTGAAATGCTTCCAGCACGTATCCAAAAATTATTGCCATTTATGATGACCGACAATTGGTTGTTGAGTTATTCTAAAATTGAAGGTATACAAAGGGTGTTGAATGGTATGAACAGACGTACAAAACACGTATCAAAAATGAATGAAGCAACCGCCGAATTAAAAAAATTCTATATTGAGTTTGAAAATGAATTTACCTCATTCTTTGAAGAACTCATGGCATTTTCAAAACAAAAACTTATTGAAATCCATAAAATCTATGAAGTACAACATTAAATCTTTATTCCTCTTACTTGCCATAGGACTCTTTATTTCCTGTAAAGAAACTACAACCCAATCTGTTACTACAGAATCGCAACGCGGACTTGTGACCTCTAAAGCTATGGTGGTATCTGCACGAAGTGAAGCATCAAAAATAGGTAGTGATATTTTGGCGAAAGGTGGCAATGCCTTTGATGCAATGATGGCAACTGAAATGGCGCTTGCCGTTAGTTATCCCTACGCTGGTAATTTAGGCGGCGGCGGATTTATGGTTTATCGTTTGGCCAATGGCGATATTGGTTCTTTAGACTATAGAGAAAAGGCACCTAAAGCCGCAACACGTGATATGTATTTGGACAAAGATGGTAAGGTTATAGAAAATAAAAGTACTGTTGGATCATTTGCAGTAGGCATTCCTGGAACAGTTGCAGGGGTTTTTGAGGCCCATGAGAAGTTTGGAAAGCTACCTGTAAAAGAAATTCTTCAGCCAGTTATAGATTTGGCTAATAAAGGCTTCGTTGTAACCAAAATGCAACAGGAACGCTTTGAAGAATACGACAGTATTTTCAAGGTCGTCAATGAAAAAGAAATCCTTTTTTCGAATAGAATAAAAGCAGGTGACACCTTAAAAAACATAAAATTAGGCGAAACCTTAGCACGTATAGCAGAACACGGAAGGGATGAATTTTATAAGGGAAAAACCAGTGAAATACTGGTTAATTACTTGCAAGCCAAAGGCGGAATAATTACCACAGAAGATTTGGCTGCTTACGAAAGTAAATGGCGGGATCCCATTACGTTTCACTACAAAGATTTAAGAATTATTTCTATGGGTCCACCATCTAGTGGCGGGATTTGTATGGCTCAAATCATGAAAATGATTGAACCTTTCGACCTTAAATCCTATGGTCACAATTCAATAAAAACAGTTCAAGTTATTGCAGAGGCCGAGCGACGTGCCTATGCCGATCGCAGTTACTTTTTGGGCGATCCTGATTTTGTAGAGATTCCTACCAAAACCTTATTAAGTGACTTGTATTTGCAACAGCGTATGTCTGATTTTTCATTTGAAAAAGCGACGCCATCTGACAGCATTAGCTACGGTGAAATTCTCGGTTATGAAAGTGAAGAGACCACCCACTACTCTATTGTTGACCAATTTGGAAACGCCGTAGCGGTAACTACAACATTAAACAGTGGCTATGGCTCAAAATTATATGTTGATGAACTTGGATTTTTCCTTAACAATGAAATGGATGATTTTAGCAGTAAACCCGGAGTTCCAAATGTATATGGATTGGTAGGTGGCGAAGCCAACAGCATTGCCCCCGAGAAACGAATGTTGAGCGCTATGACCCCAACTATTGTAGAGAAGGATGGTTTGTTATATATGGTTGTAGGTACTCCTGGAGGCTCTACCATTATCACATCGGTATTACAAACTATTTTAAATGTTGAAGAATTTGGTATGACCATGCAAGAGGCAGTAAATGCACCCCGATTTCATCACCAATGGCTCCCTGATGAAATACGATTGGAACCCAAGGGCTTTAGTTCTCAATTTAAACATCAGCTAGAACAACTAGGCTACCCCATTAATGAGAGCCGTACTCCAGTTATAGGAAAAGTAGATGCCATTCTTGTATTAGATAACGGCACTTTAGAAGGTGGTGCAGATAAGCGAGGTGACGATACAGCAATTGGCTTTTAATGGTGTATGAACAAGCGCTACGACCTCGTTTTATTAACCGACCAGCGGTATCTTGAAGATTCGAAGACCAATGCTTACAAGCACAATGTGTTTTATGAAGATTATTTGGTAAAAGAGGCTTTAGATAAATTAGGGCTGAAAACCCTGCGTTTAGCTTGGGACAATCCTAATTTTGATTGGTCATCTACTAAAGCCATCCTATTTAGAACCACATGGGACTATTTTGACCGGTTTGAAGAGTTCTCAAACTGGTTATCAAAAGTAACAAAGGTCACTAGAGCTTTTAATTCTGAAAACCTAATCCGTTGGAATATCGACAAGCATTATCTACAAGATTTAAAAGCAAATGGTGTAACTATTGCCGAAACTTATTTTATCGAACAAAAAGATCCTCGATCACTCGAAGACCTTCATAATCATTTAGGTTGGAAGGAAACCGTTCTAAAGCCTTGTATTTCTGGAGCAGCCAGACACACCTATAAACTCAATGCGCAAAGCATAGCTGATTATGAAGATGTATATAAAAAGCTAATTGAACATGAAGCTATGATGCTTCAGCCTTTTCAATACAGTATTGTAAGTAAAGGCGAAATTTCTATGATGGTGTTCAATGGTCAATTTACACATGCTGTTCTAAAAAAAGCAAAAGCAGGCGATTTTAGGGTACAGGATGATTTTGGAGGATCTGTTTTTGACTATGTACCTACAAATGATGAGATTCAATTTTCAGAACAAGCCGTAAAAGCGTGTCCAGAATTGCCTATCTACGCTAGAGTAGATATATTTACTGATAATAACGGGAAAATTGCTTTATCTGAATTAGAACTCATTGAACCCGAGCTTTGGTTTAGAAACCACGTTGAGGCGGCAAATGTACTAGCCAAAGCATTAAAAGAACAACTCTAATGAATATTAAGAAGATATTAAAAATCACTGCTGGGGTCATCATATTTTTGACACTTCCTAGCTTGTTGTTCTTCGGATTTATCTATTTCAAATACGATGAAGATCTGCCCGTAGGCGGCCAACCAGAACAGGCCGATATCTTGGCCCATAAAATGCTTGATGCTTTAGACCATGAAGCCTATGAAAACACCAACTATATTGAATGGGTATTTAAAAAAAGGCGTTATTACAAATGGAAAAAAAACAAAAATATCTGTACCGTTTATTGGAAAGACTATAAAGTTGAACTCAATTTAAAAGATCCTAAATTGAGTACTGCTTATGTTCATAATTTTGCTGTAGATGGCGATATGTCAAAAGATCTTATTAATAAAGCATTAAATTATTTCAATAATGATTCATTCTGGTTGGTTGCTCCCTATAAAGTATTTGATAAAGGCACAAAACGCAGTTTAGTAAACCTTGATAATGGTGAACAAGGACTTCTAGTTACTTACACTTCTGGCGGTACAACACCCGGAGATTCCTACTTATGGCATTTAGATCCCACGGGTAAACCTAATAGCTTTCGAATGTGGGTGTCTACACTTCCAATTGGTGGATTAGAAGCCTCATGGGGTGATTGGACAACTACAAGTTCTGGTGCTCAATTGCCTACACTGCATAAAATCTTATTTCTAGGGATTGAAATTACAGATATCAAAGGACAAGAGTAAAATAATTATTAAATTATCAAAGTATTAATGAGAACAGTTTTATTAATAGGTAATGGTTTTGATTTAGCTCATGGAGCTCCTACTAGTTTTATAGATTTTTCAGAATATCTTTTGAAAGAAGTTTTAGTTCCCGATCTTATAAGTTATTTAAATGAAGATGGAAATACGGCTTTTTTTGAACCTTCGATAATTGAAAGAAGCAAATACTGTGTATTTACAGAAAACGACCTAACTCATTCAACAAAATGGAATTTATTTGGAGTTTTAGAATTTGATGAACAAAAGCGTTATGAAATGATGCTTCGCAACATGGATGCTTGGTTAGAGCATTTATCAAATAAATTGTTAAGAAAATTGTTTAAGGAAAAGTCAAAATATTGGTTTAACATAGAAGACACCTTTTACCGTTACCTTAAAGTGATTTATCATCAACATAAAAGTTCTAATTATTCTGACACTTACTTATCGCAATTAGATACATTAAATTTCGAATTTAGTGAAATAAAAAACTTATTGAAGAAGTATTTAATTTCAGTGGTGGTTGAAAAAAATAGTTCAATTGGACTCTTTTTCGAAAATTTAAAAAAAGGACATAACTTTCTAAACGGTGAACTAGTCATTATTAATTTTAATTATACAGATACAATTAAACAGTATAACTTATCGGGAAATAGCATATGTTTTTATTATCCTATTCATGGCACATTAAAAGATGAAATTATTTTTGGTTATGGAAACGACAAAGACAAAGAATACCAAGACATCAAAGATGTTGGAGAAGATAAATATTTGGAACATTTCAAAACGCACAAGTATTTGCTAAATTCTGTTTATCAAAATTTGTATAGAGAAATTGTAACGGCTAAAGAGCCTTACGAAGTACATGTTCTAGGTCATTCATTGGGTTTAACAGATAAGACTTTACTTCAGGAATTATTTATCTCAACGAATTGTAAAAAAATACACTTATATAAAAGAACAGATAAATTAGGTGATAATTCAGAAGAATGCAATCAGAAACAAGTTGAAAGGGCATTTACAACTCTTACAATGGCAGCCTCCAGAATTATTCCAGATGAAATAGCACGTTTAAAAATAGTGAATTTTGAAGACTCAATTTATTTCCCAAGTACCTAGAACCAGATTTTAAATTAATTTATTAGGTTCCCTTCTGCCCCACAAAATTGTGATCCTTCAATTTAAACAATACATTAAAAGTGGTTAAGCTACCATAAGATCGTGTGATATATTGTTGCAAATCTATTTTTTCCTGTTCATCGAGATTACTACTATTTATTTTTTGCTCCATTACACGTAGTCGATCTCTAACCATAGTAATCTTATGAAAAAAGGTATCAATAGGTACTTCATTGGCTTTTAAATTTGGATCTCCTGGCTGCATGATAAGTGTACCGCCTTTCCATTTATCAGCAATATTAACAACTTCAGACACATCGCTCCATTTTTTTAATATCGATTTTAAGCTGCGTTCTACTTCATAAAAACTCACCGTATCTACATCATCCTCGGCAGCTTCAATGACTTCAAACTCACTATCTAAATCAATAGTTTCCAATCCACGTTCTATAAAGGTGACCCAATAATGTTTTGATGTAACGTTCGTAATCACCCCTTTACCAAATTCTGGGTGATCTATTCTTGAGCTAATTCCTAATAATTTCATATTTTTAAAAATATTAATATTCCATTCCAAAAGTAAACAATTGTCTGTTTAAGAAAAATAGTTAACAAATCTTAAAAACGTATTTGATTCAAATTTTCATTATTATTTTTGTTTAAATAATAAACCATTAACCATGAAAAAAGTATTTTTATTTATCACATTAGTCTTTATTGCTAACGGATATGCTACTAATAGTCAACAATCCGTAGATGACCTCCCAAAAATAGGAGATGTATTAATAATTAAAGAACCTTCAAAGCAAAGTTACAGTCACATCGACTTCCCCAAACTAAATTTTATAGTTAAGCGTGGTGGCGTTGCTAATTACGACAGTGTTCTTGGAGAACATGTAGTCGTTAAAGACGTAAGTACAAAAAACGACGGAACCATTTATGTAAAATTAGAGGCAAAAAGTGGCAAAAAATTCTTTGGCTTTTTAAAACAGGTTAATGCCAATTATGAACAAGCAATAAAGTCGGGCGAATTGTCAACTTTATAACTACCACAGTAATTCAATTAAAACCCCATTAAATTTATATCAATTAGGGGAATAGGGAAAAGTATTGGTCTCTAACCAATACTTTTTTTTATCTAATACCCATATAGCCTTACTGATGAATTTAACATCTAAAATTGTACCTTTGCAACTTTGCCACAATATGAGCCATTTTGAAGAACAAATAGAAGTAAAAGGAGCAAGAGTTCACAATCTTAAAAATATTGATGTGACCATACCTAGAGAGAAACTAGTGGTCATCACAGGTTTATCAGGTAGTGGAAAATCTTCATTGGCTTTTGATACTATTTATGCCGAAGGCCAACGACGTTACATTGAAACCTTTTCGGCTTATGCTAGACAGTTTTTAGGCGGCTTGGAACGCCCTGATGTGGACAAAATAGACGGTCTTTCTCCTGTCATTGCCATTGAGCAAAAAACGACGAGCAAATCACCGCGTTCTACCGTTGGCACAATTACCGAGATCTATGATTTTCTGCGCTTATTATTTGCAAGAGCAAGCGATGCCTACAGTTACAATACGGGTGAGCAAATGGTAAGTTATAGTGACGAGCAAATTAAAACGCTTATTACTGAAGCTTTTATAGATAAACGCATTTCTATTTTAGCGCCAGTGATTCGTTCTAGAAAAGGACATTACCGTGAATTATTTGAGCAAATTGCAAAACAAGGGTTTGTGAAGGTAAGAACAGATGGTGAAGTAAAAGATTTGGTCAAAGGCATGCGATTGGACCGCTATAAAACTCATGATATTGAAATTGTTATTGACCGCCTAAAAATTGATGGGAGTACCGATAATGATAAGCGCTTAACAGAGAGCATCAATACAGCTATGTATCATGGTGATGATGTACTTATGGTGCTCGATCAAGACTCTGATCAAGTACGGTATTTTAGTCGTAATTTAATGTGTCCCTCAACAGGAATATCCTATCCCAACCCCGAACCCAATAATTTTTCATTTAATTCCCCAAAAGGCGCGTGTTCAAAATGTAATGGGATTGGTCGATTATATCAGGTAAATGAGAAAAAGATTATTCCAGATGAGTCCCTCTCCATCAAAAATGGAGCTTTGGCACCACATGGTCCTCAAAAAAATAGCTGGATTTTTAAGCAATTTGAAATTATCGCACAACGTTTCAAATTTGAATTAAGTGATCCTTACAAATCCATCCCTGACGAAGCCAAACAAATGATTTTGTATGGTGGTAACGAAAAATTTTCAGTAGAAAGTAAAACTTTGGGCGTCACTCGCGATTACAAAATAGAATTTGAAGGTGTTGCCAATTTTATTGAAAGCCAGTATAACAATACAGATTCTACCTCATTAAAACGATGGGCTAAAGAGTATATGGATAAGGTGGAGTGTGATGAATGTCAAGGGTCTCGATTAAAGCAGGAATCACTCTATTTCAAAATTAATGGACAAAATATCGCCGACCTTGCTCATAAAGATATTATTGACCTTTCACAATGGTTTGATGAATTATCGAGTCACTTATCTGATAAACAGTTGCAGATTGCTGAAGAAATTATAAAAGAAATCAGAACCCGATTACAATTTTTATTAGATGTTGGATTAGACTATTTGTCATTAAACAGAAGCTCAAAATCGCTTTCGGGTGGCGAAGCACAACGCATTAGATTGGCTACTCAAATAGGTTCACAATTGGTAGGTGTACTCTATATTCTTGACGAACCAAGCATCGGTCTCCATCAGCGCGACAATGCAAAATTAATTAAATCATTACTTTCTTTAAGAGATATAGGTAATTCGGTGATTGTTGTAGAACACGACAAGGACATGATTGAGCATGCCGATTATGTTATTGATATTGGTCCAAAAGCCGGAAAATATGGTGGAGAAATTATAAGTATTGGCTCACCTGACGAACTAAAATCACATCACACTTTAACTGCCGATTATTTAAACGGCACCAAACGTATTGAAGTTCCTAAACAGCGACGCGCTGGAAACGGTCATGTACTCGAATTAAAAGGGTGTACAGGAAATAATCTCAAAAATGTATCCATCCAGTTACCATTAGGTAAAATGATTGGAGTTACCGGTGTTTCAGGAAGCGGTAAGTCAACGTTGATCAATGAAACCCTTTACCCTATCCTTAATGCGCATTACTTTAATGGTGTCAAAAAACCGATGCCATACAAAAGCATTAAAGGATTAGAACATATAGATAAAGTTATTGACATTAACCAATCCCCTATTGGTAGAACGCCACGAAGTAATCCTGCAACTTATACTGGTACCTTTAGTGAGATTAGAAGCTTATTCGCAAAAATTCCTGAAGCCATGATTCGTGGTTATAAACCAGGGCGTTTTAGTTTTAATGTTTCAGGAGGTAGATGTGAAACCTGTCAAGGAGGTGGATTACGTGTAATCGAAATGAATTTTCTGCCAGACGTTTATGTGGAATGTGAAACCTGCCAAGGTAAACGTTTTAATCGTGAAACCTTGGAAATCAGATACAAAGGCAAATCTATAAGCGATGTTTTGGACATGACCATTAATGAAGCCGTTGAATTCTTTGAGCATATCCCAAAAATTCACAAAAAACTAAAAACTATTAAAGATGTGGGGCTAGGCTATATCACTTTGGGGCAGCAGAGTACAACGCTTTCTGGCGGTGAAGCACAACGCATAAAATTAGCAACCGAATTAAGTAAACGCGATACTGGTAACACCTTTTATATTTTAGATGAACCCACAACTGGGCTTCATTTTGAAGATATTAGAGTGTTGATGAATGTCCTTAATAAACTAGTTGACAAAGGAAATACGGTGCTTATTATTGAACATAATTTAGATGTGATTAAAACGGTGGATTACATTATTGACATTGGCTATGAAGGTGGCAAAGGAGGAGGCGAAATAGTAGCCAAAGGCACTCCTGAAGAGTTGATTAAAAATAAGAAAAGTTACACGGCGCAATTCCTGAAAAAGGAGTTAAACTAAATCAATTAAATGCACAAACCAACCATGCCTTTGCTTTAGATTGTTATAACATTTCAGCAAGGAAATAGCAAATAATCATTACCTTACAGTAATAATTTTTAAACCGTTCATTATGAGAAGTATTCTTTGGCTAGTTGCCGTGGTTTGTATTGTGATTTGGATTTTAGGGTTCTTTGGCATTGTTGAAGGTATTGCCACCAGTAGTCTAATCCATGTTTTATTAGTTATTGCAATTATTGTAATCCTGTATAATATTATATCAGGCCGTAAACCGCTTTAAACAGATCCACCCCTACTATATAATGATGCAAGGACTAACTTAAATTAGTTAGCCCTTTTTTATGGCTATACAATAGCTTCTTCAAGTCAAAAGAATAAAAGGCAATTCAATTTCATTAAATAACCCGCAACATCAATTAAATTCTTTTAAATTTGTTTTAATGAATAGGTTAAAAAGATAATATATGAGAAGTGAACAACACCACAAACGATGGAATGAGATTAAAACCAACGATTCTTGGGCTATTTTCAAAATCATGGGTGAATTTGTAAATGGTTATGAAAAATTAAGTAAAATAGGACCTTGTGTTTCTATTTTTGGTTCGGCAAGAACAAAACCAGATCATAAATATTACAAATTAGCCGAAGAGATTGCAAAAAAAATTGTCGACCATGGATACGGTGTAATCACTGGTGGTGGACCAGGAATTATGGAAGCTGGTAATAAAGGTGCACATATTGGAGGTGGAACCTCTGTGGGATTAAATATTGAATTACCTTTTGAACAGCATGACAATCCTTATATAGACCCTGATAAAAGTTTAGATTTTGATTACTTCTTTGTACGAAAAGTAATGTTTGTAAAATATTCTCAAGGTTTTGTGGTAATGCCGGGCGGCTTTGGAACTTTAGATGAAATGTTTGAAGCCCTTACCTTAATTCAAACTAATAAAATTGAAAAATTCCCAATCATTTTAGTGGGAACCGAATTCTGGGAAGGCCTATTAGATTGGGTAAAATCTACGCTGTTAGGAAAATTCAACAATATCAGTGAAAAAGATCTCGACCTAATTCATGTTGTGGACTCTGCTGAAGAAGTCTTGCAAATTCTTGATAATTTCTACAAAGAATTCCGTTTAAGTCCTAATTTTTAATTGAGTTATACTGGCTATTGCTGGATTAACTTTAGTGTTTTGTTGAATTAATTTGGGGATTTTTAAAACCAGTCTCGAAAAAAATTCGGTATATAATCTACACATCTTTACTTGTTTGTAATAAATTGTATTTTATATTAGCACTTAATTGATGTACTTAACCTATAAACCTTGCATACCATATTGAAATCTCAACTACATTTTGTTTTGCTACTTTTTTGTTTTGGGCATATGCTTGGACAAAATCGTATTGACTTAAAAGCAAAGTTTGATGTATTGAACCATATCATTTCAATTGAACAGGACATAACTTATCAAAATTCAAGTACAGATACACTCAACGTCATCTACCTTAACGACTGGAACAATGCCTATTCAACTAAAAGCACACCTTTAGCCAAGCGATTTGCTGAAGAGTTTAGTACTAAATTTCATTTTGCTAAAAATGACGAGCGTGGCTATACTAACATCATTTCAATTGTAGACAAGCAAAATAGCGACCTTGAATATTCAAGAAGTAAAGAACATCCCGATGTCATAAAAGTAGTTTTAAACGCACCATTATTACCAAATGAATCTTTTTCATTCTCATTGGTGTACAACGTGTTAGTCCCTAGTGATACCTTTACAAACTATGGGGTTTCTAAATTTTCAGAATTCAATCTTAAATATTGGTACATCACGCCTTCTGTCTATGATGGTGAGTGGCAGTATTACAGCAACAAAAATTTAGATGACCTGTACACCCCAAAAGCTGACCATACATTCATCATTGAATACCCTAAAAATTACAAGCTAATTTCGGAGTTAAATCTCTTAAACCTTAATCCTAAAGACAGCACACAGATTGCTATTTTAAACGGTAAAGACCGTATAAATTCTGAACTATCCTTATTAAAGTTCAGCAATTTTGAATTCTTCAAAACCGATTTTCTAACACTGTACACCAATATTGAAGATAAAGGCATTACAGCTCCAGAAAAAGGAATGATTGTCGATAATATTGCGAAATTTATGACCGACAATATAGGTCCATACCCTCATGACAATCTTTTAATTACTGAAATAGAATATAATAAAGACCCTTTATACGGGCTTAACCAACTGCCCGATTTTATTAGACCTTTTCCTGATAACTTTCAATATGAATTAAAAGTTTTAAAAACGGCACTAAACAGTTATCTAGAAAACACTTTGCTCATAAATCCCAGAACCGATTATTGGCTTAAAGAAGGATTGCAAATCTATTTTTTAATGAAATATGTCAAAGAAAATTATCCCGACATGAAACTCTTGGGAACTTTGGCAAATGTTTGGGGAATTCGTTCATTTCATGCTGCCGATTTGAATTTTAATGAACAATACACCTTGTTTTTCATGCAAATGGCACGAACTAATAGAGACCAGCCTTTGACCATGGCAAAGGATTCTTTAATTAAATTCAACGCCAATATAGCTGGAAAATATAAGTCAGGAATTGGATTACAGTATCTCGACGATTTCATCAATTCAAATATTTTAGAAGAAACCATAAAGGAGTACATTAAGGAATTCAAACTTAAGCCTAGCTCTTCAAATGATTTTGAAAGTTTTCTAAAACAACGCACTTCAAAAGACATTGATTGGTTTTTTACGGATTATTTGACCACAAGAAAAAAAATTGACTTTAAAATTAGGGATGTCAAAAAAACAAACGACTCCATTAAGCTTACTGTAAAAAACAAACGAGATAATGATATGCCCGTTTCGCTTTTTGCTTTAAGAAACGACTCTGTAGTCTCAAAAACCTGGGTGGAGCACATTAAAGGAAGTAAAACAATTACTATTCCTAAAGACAGTATTGATAAGTTGGTACTTAATTATGATAACTCGATCCCGGAATATAATTTAAGAGACAATTGGAAATCGTTAAAAGGCTTCTTTTTTAATAATAAACCTTTACAATTTAGATTGTTCAAAGATATTGAAGACCCAAATTACAATCAAGTGTTTTTAATGCCACTAGTAGAATTTAATAACATTTACGACGGCTTTAATATAGGTGCAAAAATTTATAATAAAACGGTACTTAGAAAACGATTCATCTATAATCTCGCGCCGCAATACTCAACAAATTCCAAAACAGTAACAGGTAGTGCGCAAGTCTATTATTCACAGGATATTGAAAATAAAAATCTCTACAACATTGTTTATGGTATCTATGGAAATTACGCTTCATATGCCCAAGATGCTTTTTTTACACTCATCTCTCCTAACCTAACTTTCAATTTTAGAGATGATTCCAACTTTAGATCAAACGAGTTTCAATCGCTTAACTTCAGATATTTGGACATCTCGAGAAATATTGGAGAGAATAGCGTTGTACTAACAGAAGAGCCTGATTACGCTGTTTTCAATATTCGTTACATTGATGCTAACCCTGGATTGATTAATTATTCAAAATGGTATTCCGATATTCAGTTCTCTAAAGAATTTGGTAAGGTGTCGTTTAACTATGAATATCGCAAGCTTTCACAACGAAACAGACAGTTTAATTTTAGATTTTTCGCAGGAAGTTTTCTTTACAATAAAACCGACATTACTTCAGATTATTTCAGCTTTGCACTCGACCGACCAACCGATTATTTATTTGACTATGCCTATTTAGGGCGGTCTGAAGCTTCTGGTATTTTTAGTCAGCAAATCATCATTGCCGAAGGCGGATTTAAATCTAAATTAGATACACCATTTGCCAATCAGTGGTTAACAACAATAAATGCAAGCACAACGCTTTGGCGCTATATTGAAGCATATGGCGACATTGGGTTGGTTAAAAATAAATATTCAGATCCAGTTTTTGTTTATGATTCTGGTATAAGGTTAAATTTGGTAACTGATTATTTTGAAGTCTATTTTCCTGTGTATTCTAATTTAGGCTGGGAAATTGGTCAACCTAATTACGATGAAAAAATTCGTTTTAAATTCACGGTAGACCCTAAAGTATTATTAGGTTTATTCCGAAGACGTTGGTATTAGAATATTCTTAACAAAATCTTAATTCTTAACCTTTAAATAAGAAAATGTTAATAAATGTCTCTTTTTTTTGATATATTATTAATTATATAACATTATTTGACGTTGTAAAACATAGAAACTTTATCTAAATTTGCACTCAAGAAAACAAGCCGCTATGCAAACAGATTCTAAAACTAGTAAAGCAATTAGTTTTGAAGATTTCAAATCAGAAATCGTCAATGATTACAAGGTTGCAGTTACAAGTAGAGAATGTAGTTTACTAGGCCGCAGAGAAGTACTCACCGGAAAAGCTAAATTTGGAATATTTGGCGACGGTAAAGAAGTGCCTCAACTGGCCTGGGCCAAAGTGTTTAGAAAAGGAGATTTTCGTTCTGGTTACTACCGAGATCAAACCTTTATGATGGCTTTAGGAGAGCTTACTGTACAACAATTTTTTGCAGGACTGTATGCCCATACAAGTATTATTGCTGACCCTATGTCGGCCGGTCGACAAATGGGTGGACATTTCGGAACACATAGTTTAAATGATCAAGGCCATTGGAAAGATTTAACAAATCAATACAACTCCAGCGCCGACATATCGCCTACCGCAGGTCAGATGCCACGTTTATTAGGCTTGGCGCAAGCTTCTAAAATTTACAGAAATGTTGAAGGTATCGATACCACAAAGTTTTCCAGTGAAGGAAACGAAGTGGCTTGGGGTACAATTGGTAACGCCAGTACGAGTGAAGGCTTATTTTTTGAAACCATAAATGCCGCAGGTGTTTTACAAGTCCCTATGGTCATTAGCATTTGGGACGACGAATATGGAATTTCGGTTCATGCCAAGCATCAAACCACCAAAGAAAATATTTCGGAAATCTTAAAAGGATTTCAACGCGATGAAAATGGAAAAGGCTACGAAATATTAAAAGTCAATGGCTGGGATTATGTGAGCTTGATTGAAACCTATCAAAAAGCAGAACGAATTGCGCGTGAAGAACATGTGCCTGTAATGATACATGTGGTGGAATTGACTCAACCGCAAGGCCACTCTACATCTGGTTCGCATGAACGCTATAAAAGTCAAGAGCGTTTAAACTGGGAGGCAGAATATGATTGCATTGATAAAATGCGCGAATGGATGCTAGCGAATAACATTGCCTCTGCAGATGATTTGGATGCTTTAGAAAAAAATTGCAAAAAGGAAGTCCGAGAGGGTAAAAAAGCAGCTTGGGAGGCCTATTTAAAGCCTATAAAAAGGGAATTACAGGAAGCACTTGTACTTATGAGTGATCTTGCTAATTCGAGTCCTAATAAAGTTTTTATAGAAAAACTAATAGCAGACCTAAAAGCCATTAATGAACCCATCCGAAAAGATGTGATTTCTGCAGCTAGGAAAGCCTTGCGTTATACCATTTCTGAAGATTCTTCGGCTAAAACCACTTTGCAAGTTTGGGTCAATAGCTATCTTGAGAATGTTCAACCTAAATATAGTTCGCATTTGTATAGCGAGTCAGATCTTTCTGTTCTCAATATCGATGAAATTTTGCCTATCTATGAAGATAACAAAGATGTTGATGGCAGGTTAATTCTACGTGATAATTTTGATGCCATTTTCAGTAAATACCCAGAAGCTTTAATTTTTGGTGAAGACACCGGAAATATTGGTGATGTTAATCAAGGATTAGAAGGCCTTCAGGAAAAATATGGCGAATTACGAATTGCTGATACCGGTATACGCGAAGCCACAATTGTTGGTCAAGGAATTGGTATGGCCATGCGAGGTTTGAGACCTATTGCCGAAGTGCAATATCTCGATTACTTAATGTATGCACTTCAAATCATTAGTGACGATTTAGCAACATTACAATACAGAACTTTAGGTAAGCAAAAAGCACCATTAATAGTGAGAACTCGTGGTCATCGATTAGAAGGTATATGGCATTCTGGATCTCAATTGGGTGGAATTCTAAATTTAGTTCGAGGCATTCACGTTTTAGTGCCAAGAAATATGACTAAAGCTGCAGGGTTCTATAATACGCTGCTTCTTGGTGACGAACCTGCGCTTATCATTGAGTGTTTGAATGGTTATCGTTTAAAAGAAAAAATGCCTTCTAATTTAGGCGAATTTAGAACTCCAATTGGTGTTATAGAAACTGTTAAAGAAGGTTCTGATATCACATTAATATCTTATGGTTCTACGCTTAATATGGTAGAAAAAGCCGCACGAGAATTATTAGAAGTTGGTATTGATGCCGAAGTTATCGATGTTCAATCGTTATTACCTTTCGACCTTAATCATGACATCTTAAAAAGTATCCAAAAAACAAATAGGTTTATGGTGATTGACGAAGATGTCCCTGGGGGTGCTTCAGCCTATATATTGAATGAAGTCCTTAACGAGCAAAATGCTTATCAGTTTATAGATAGTCAGCCTAAAACACTAACGGCAAAACCTCATCGTCCTGCTTACGGTACAGATGGCGATTATTTTTCAAAACCTTCTCTTGAAGATATTTTTGAATCTGTTTACCACATGATGCATGAGGTAAATCCTGCCGATTATCCTAAATTTAGATAAACAATAAAATTAGAAAATAAGCAAGGAACCTTTCAGCAATTCATCTGAAAGGTTTTTTCGTTATATTTAGATACAAACATTGACTATGCTCACTAAATCTGATAGAGAACAATTTAGAGGTACCATCTTTAGACATCTAGATGGCATTGCCATTGCTACAACGGCATTTTCGCTTCACAGAAAAGGTGTACTCGCTTATCTATTGAAACACAAACAAGTCTCACTTCAACAAGTCACTGAGGCATTTAAGGCCAATGAAGGCTATTTAAATGTCGCTCTCCGTTTGTTATGTTCTCAAGGTTGGTTGGTTCAGTATTTAGACAATTTGAAGGATACAGTCGCTTTTGAACTTAATCAAAATAGTAAAAAGGCTTTTGACCTTGTAGCTTTATATGAAGATCCTGTCGCACTTTTAAAATATTCGGTTAAATTCCCAGAAGAACGTATTGGTTCAGATGCTTTTTTAGCTTTAGAGCGCGTTTTTAACGCCTACGAAAACCGATTTGGGCTGGAGAACTGCCAAGAAAACACAATTGAATATCAGGTACTAAAACACATCGAAGGTGTAATTATAGGGCCAATCATTGTACTTTTGGGATTAAACGGCTTGTTCCATAAATATTTTATGGAAGCATCATTTACAGCGGAAGAATACCACAAAGATCCTGAAAGCTTCAAAAAAATTCTTGACTTTTTAAGTTATTTAGGGTGGTTTATAAAGAAAAAGAATACCTATCAATTTACCGAACAAGGCCTATTCTTTGCCAAACGTGCCAGTGCCTATGGTGTTACGGTTTCCTATTTACCAACGTTTTTACAATTGGACGAACTTTTGTTTGGAAATCCGTTGATTCTCAAGACCGATTCGCCCGACGAAAAAGAGAAACATGTAGATCGAGAAATGAATGTTTGGGGCAGTGGTGGCGCTCATTCAACTTACTTTAAAGTGATTGACGATGTTGTTATTGAATTGTTTAACAAACCTATAGACGAACAGCCAAAAGGCATTCTAGACATGGGTTGTGGTAACGGGGCATTTATTCAGCATATTTTTGACGTGATTGAATACAAAACCGTTCGTGGCAAATTACTAGACGAGCATCCCTTATTATTGGTTGGCGCCGATTTTAATCAGGCTGCTTTAAAAGTGACACGAGCCAATTTGATCAAATCGGATATTTGGGCCAAAGTGATTTGGGGCGATATTGGACGACCTGATTTATTGGCAAAAGACCTAAAGGATGATTACAATATAGATCTAAAAGACCTTTTAAATGTACGCACCTTTTTAGATCATAACCGCATTTGGGAAAATCCGCAAGAAATAACAAATCGCATCAGTAGCTCTACTGGCGCCTATGCATTTCAAGGACAGCGTATAAGTACTAATTTGGTGGAAGACTCTTTACTAGATCATTTTAAAAAATGGAAACCCTATGTGGAACGATTTGGACTATTAATTATTGAACTGCACACTCTAGACCCTCAATTAACGGCTCAACATATTGGTAAAACTGCAGCAACTGCTTATGATGCAACGCACGGTTATAGCGATCAGTATATTGTAGAAGTTGATGTGTTTAATAAAATTGCAACAGAGGCAGGATTAACCCCTGAACAACAGTATTTTTCAAAGTTTCCTGATAGCAAATTGGCCACAGTGAGTGTGAATTTGTTAAAGGGCTAATTGGGTGAGTTATATTTTTTAGGTTATTTTAGCCTAATACGACATAACAAAAAGCCCAATATCATGAAAAGCAACTCTATAAATTTAGCATTACTTCTTCTTCGTCTTGGTTTTGGTGGTTTCATGTTAACCCATGGTATCCCAAAAATCAGCAAACTCTTTGAAAGCCCTATCAAGTTCACCGATCCAATAGGAATTGGTGACACTGCGTCTCTAATCCTCGCACTTATAGGTGAAGTTGTTGCACCAATACTTATTATTATAGGTTTTAAAACTAAATTAGCGGCAATTCCAGCGGCCATAACTATGATAGTTGCAGCCTTCGTTATCCACGCCGAAGATAACTTGAGAACTAAAGAGCGTGCAATTTTATTTTTAATTGCATTTATAGTAATTTTTCTGGCTGGTGCTGGAAAGTATTCAGTTGATGAGATAAAACGCAAATGATGAAAGCAGTTACTGTAGCTAATATTAAGAAAGAACTACAACATCGCTCTACTGAAGAGCTAATGGAGCTCTGCTTAAGACTCGCAAAATTCAAAAAAGAAAATAAGGAGTTGCTCACCTATTTGCTTTTCGAATCTCATGACGAGAACGGCTACATAGAAACAGTAAAAAGCCATGTTGATGAGCAATTTGAACTTATCAATACCAAAAGCTATTTCTACATTAAAAAAAGTGTCAGGAAGATATTGCGAAGCATTAAAAAGTTTGCCCGATACTCCTTAAAAAAAGAAACTGAAGTTGAACTCCTACTTTATTTCTGCGATAAATTAAAATCTTTTGAACCTTCTATTGACCATAATGTAACACTGACAAATATTTTTGAACGTCAAATGGCAATGATAAAGAAGATCGCCTCAACCTTACATGAAGATCTTCAATATGATTACCACTTAAAAGCTGAAGAGATCAGGCAAAAATGATAAGAGAAAGTTGAAAGAATTATTTATCTTTAAATTCATGAAACTACAGGATAACATTGCTTCAGAATTCAACGAATTCTCTAAAAATTATACGGATGATATGGTAAAATGCGTACCCTATTACCTTCAGTTATTGTCGCAATTTACACTAGATATTCCTACAGATTTTCACCCAAAACGTATTCTCGATCTTGGTTGTGGAAACGGTAATGTTACTTCCAAACTGTTGGAGAAATTTCCTGAAGCACATTATACACTTTTGGACGCTTCAGACCAAATGCTCGAACTGTGCAAGTCTTATTTTGGCCTTGAAAACAAAAGTTATGTGCAAACCTATTTTCAGGATTATGAATTTAAAAATAATCACTTTGATATGGTTGTAGCTGGATTTAGCTTACACCATTGTCATGCAAAAGATAAACAATTTATTTTCAGGCAAATCAATAAAGCTTTATCTCCAAACGGTGTGTTTTCTTATAGTGATCTCATGGTTAATAGAAAGGCAAAAGAACATCAATCCCTACTAGAAAATTGGAATAAATTTGTAGTAGCTGATCCATCTCACAAAGAAACCTGGGACTGGATAATGGATCATTATAAAACCTATGACCATCCTGATAGTTTAGATGAACAATTAAAATGGCTGAAAGAAGCCCATTTTATAAATTTCAAAATTTCAATCTATGATAAGCATTGGGTGCATTTAAAGGCGTTTAAAAATCAAAACTAAACCTATGACCTTATCCAAACAAATTTCAAATCAGTTTAGAGACGTAATTTTGAGTGGCACCTGGGTGGCTACCAATTTTAAAACACAATTATCTGATGTCTCATGGAAAGATGCGAATACTAAAATTGGTTCATTAAATACCATTGCAGCTTTAACCTTTCACATCCATTATTATATTGAAGGATTAGTTAACGTATTAAACGGTGGCACACTAGATATTAAAGATAAATATAGCTTTGATGCCCCTCCAATTAACTCAAAAAAAGACTGGGATCAGCGTTTAGATAAGCTCTGGAAGGATTCTGAAACTTTCGCACATTTAGTCGAACAAATGCCTGACGAACGCATAATGTCTGCTTTTGTCGAAGAAAAATACGGTAATTACTATATTAATATTCAAGCCATGATTGAGCACAGCTATTATCATTTAGGACAGATTGTACTTATTAAAAAAATGCTTGCTGAAAGCAAATAAAACATGTAGATAGCCCAATAAGATTAGATCATAATCTTTACCAATAGTTCTTTTAACAAATCGCCTTGAGGCACTGCATTAGAGCCAACACCTTTCACCTTAACATCAAACTCTCGAAGCGTGGATACCGCAGCACTCACTTTTTTCATGGGGTAATTACGGGCGGCATCAATATATTCATTTACAAAATAAGGATGCACTTTTAAAGCAGAGGCCACATTACGAGGCGTTTTGTCATGAAGCCCATGAAAATGCAACAACTGACTAAAAAAATTGAACAGCAATGATACGGTTACAATCATTGGGTTGTCTTTTGGATTGTCTCCAAAATATTGAGCAATTTTAAAAGCCTTTTGCGAATCGCGAAGCCCAACCGCCTTGCGTAACTCAAAATTGTTATAATCTTTACTAATACCAATGTTCTCTTCAATGTGCTCTGGGGTGATTTCAGTTCCTTTTGGTAAAATTATTTTTAGCTTATCTAATTCGTTCGAAATCCTACTTAAATCTGTACCAAGAAATTCCACTAACATTTGCGAAGCTTTTAGAGCAATGGTATAATCCTGGCCTGATAATGTACGTCTAATCCAATCGGGCACCTGATTATCGTAAAGCTTTTTACTTTCAAATACAACACCTACCTCTTGTAAACTTTTATAAAGTTTCTTTCGCTTATCAATAGTTTTGTATTTATAATTGATCACTAAAATGGTGGATGGCTGGGGTTGATTGGCATAATCGACCAACTTTTCAATAGTTCGTGATAAATCTTGGGCTTCTTTCACAATGACTACTTGATATGGTGCCATCATAGGGAAACGCTTGGCGTTGCTAACAATATCATCTATAGTGACATCGCGACCGTAAAGGGTCATTTGATTGAAACCCTTTTCCTCATCAGACAGTACATTATCTTCAATAAAACCTGATATTTTATCAATATAATAGGGTTCCTCGCCCATTAAAAAGTAAATGGGTTTCAATTTACCTTTCTTAATGTCATCAACTAATTGTTTTACGTCTTCCAAAGCTTCTTATATTCAATTTTCAAGAACCAATCTCCAATTTTATAGATAGGGATTTGGTATTTGAATATTGTAGTTTACCTTTGGAAGATTAGATGAATCTTTTATGCAGCAGCTAAACTTTCCAAAGTTTTCATTTCGTTTCAAAAATAGCGAAAATAAACCGCTTATTTTTGATGAAATTCGCAAAAAATTCGTGGTTTTACAACCTGAAGAGTGGGTACGACAACATTGCGTTCAATTCCTAATTCATCATAAAAAATATCCTAAATCACTTATCAATGTTGAAAAAGAACTGAAAGTCAGCAACCTTAAAAAACGCTATGATATTGTAGTTTTTAATCCAGACGGAAGTATACATTTAATTGTCGAATGCAAATCACCTAATATCCTGATTAATCAAGACACCTTTGATCAAATTGCCAGATATAACTTAACTTTAAACGCCAGTTATTTAATGGTCACTAACGGAATTAATCATTATTATTGTCAAATGGATTTTGATCAAGAGTGTTACACGTTTTTGGAGGAAATCCCGTCGTATAAGTAACTAGTATTGATTTATGATCGCAAATAGAATATTTTGGTTGGGAATTATAGGCGCATCGCTATTTATCGTTACAGCGTTAATAGGTGGTTTTATGATAGCTGATTACAGTCACATTGAAAATCTTATTAGTGAAAGTTATGCCATTGATACCGAATATGGTTTCCAATTAAGGTTTTATGGTTTTATCCCATCTTCTATCGCTCTTACTTTATTTGGATTATTAGCATTAAGAATTTTTCCAAAATCTAATCTAACCAATTGGGGCTTTTTAGGATTTGCATTGTTTTACGGACTTGGCACCCTGATTGTGAGTTTATTCCCTTGTGATGCAGGCTGTAACAAAACCTTTATTCATCCTAGTCTGTCACAGGTAATTCATAATATTTCTGGAGGTCTCACGTATTTAATTGTGCCTCTTTGTTTGATTTTTATTGGGTTGGGATCTAAAAACTGGGCTAATAGTACTAGATTTTCTAATATATCTTTAACCCTTGGTGGGATCGCTCTATTATTTGTCTTTATTTTTTTTAATAATTATGAAGACGATTTTATAGGCTTATACCAACGCATAATTGAAGGCTGTATTTTAGTTTGGGTTATTTATTGTTCATTTTTTTTGAAAAACTATAAAACTTCGTGAAGTTAGCTGTTGTCATATTAAACTGGAACGGGAAAGAGTTACTTCAAACTTTTTTACCTTCGGTGATTAGCTATTCTGAACCAGCTGACATTTACGTAGCTGACAATGCTTCAACCGATGATTCTGTTACATTTATTAAAACTACATTTCCAACGGTAAAAGTTATTCAGAATAAACAAAATGGTGGATATGCCAAAGGTTATAATGATGCCTTAAATCAAATAGATGCAGATATTTTTTGCCTATTAAATAGTGATGTTGAAGTTACCCAAAACTGGCTACAATCCATTATCACTGAATTTAAAACGCATCCGGAAACTGCGATAATTCAACCTAAAATATTAGATTTTAAGAAAAAGTCTCATTTTGAATATGCAGGAGCTGCTGGCGGATTTATTGATAAATTTGGATATCCATTTTGCAGAGGACGCATTTTTAACACCATTGAACCTGATGAAGGTCAGTACTCTACAAACGCCACGATCTTTTGGGCTTCAGGTGCTTGTTTTTTTATTAGAAAATCTGTTTTTGATGAATTGAATGGTTTTGATGAATCCTTTTTTGCTCATATGGAAGAAATTGATTTGTGTTGGAGAGCCTTTAATTTAGGTTATACGACCAAATATATTGGAGACTCTTGCATTTATCACGTAGGTGGTGCTACACTTAAAACTAACAGCCCACATAAAACTTACCTAAATTTCAGAAACAGTTTATATACTCTAGTTAAAAATGCACATGGAAATATCTTGTTTATGGTGGTGACAAGATTAATATTGGACGGAATTGCAGGTATAAAATTCCTATTAGAACTAAAGCCTAAACATACCCTTGCCATACTTAAAGCACATGTAGCTTTTTATAAAAAAATAAAAACTTTGTTAAAGTTTAGAAAGTCAGCAAACAAAAGAGAAAATTACTACGAAAAGTCATCAATTATAACGTCGTATTACCTTAAACAATGCAAAACTTTCAATTGTTTATAAAAAGTGTTAAATTTTTTGTTAATGCCTAATCAAGCTATTGTTTTTTCAATAATTTTGGTCTATTAAATTAACAATTATTTAATCACAACTTATTATGAAAAAACTAATGTTATTGAGTGTTGCATCTCTGTTGGTATTGGCATCATGCGTGTCTAAAAAGCAGTATGCTGAACTTGAGGCGAAACAAAAAGAAACACAAGACCTATTGAATACAGCAACTGTTAAGTTAAACAGCTGTTTGTCTGAAAAGTCTGCTGCTGTAGCAAGACTTGAAGGCTTACAAGAACAACTTGCAGATATGCGTAAAACTAATCAAGACTTAATTGATACTAAAGGAAATTTAACCACTTTGACTCAAAAAGGTGCTGAAAACCTTGAAAGATCTTTAGAAAGTTTAAAAGAAAAAGATTTAAAAATCACCCGTTTACAAGATGCTTTAACTAAAAAGGATAGTGTTACTTTAGCTATTGTTACTAGTTTAAAGAGAGAAGTTGGTATCAACGATCCAGACATCGAAATTAATGTAGAAAAAGGTGTAGTATTTATTTCTATTGCAGACAAATTATTATTTCAAAGTGGGAGCTACACTGTGACTTCAAGAGCTAAAGAAATTTTAGCTAAAGTTGCTAAAGTTATCAACAGCAAACCAAACTTTGAAGCAATGGTTGAAGCTCACACAGACAACGTTCCTTACAAAAAAGATCCTTTACTAGACAACTGGGATTTAAGTGTAAAACGCGCAACTTCTGTAGTTAGAGTGTTAGAAGATTTAAAAGTAAATCCTCAACAATTAATTGCTGCTGGCCGTAGTTATTATGTGCCATTGGTTGAAAATGACACTGCTGAAAACAGAGCAAAAAACAGACGTACACGTATTGTAGTTCTTCCTAAAATTGACCAATTCTATGAAATGGTTGAAAAAGAAATGAAGAATCTTTCTGCTGGAAACTAATTCAGAGTGCTGAAAAAAATAAAAAAGCTCAATCTATAGATTGAGCTTTTTTATTTTTATAGATTTCCCCATCTTTAAAAGATTTCCAAACTTCCCTTTCCTTCTCTTACAATCAAAGGCTGATCTTCTGACAAGTCGATTACCGTTGAAGGTTGGTTATCGCCATACCCCGCATCAATAACCAAATCCACTAAATTATCCCATTTTTCTAGAATCAATTCTGGATCTGTGGTGTATTCTAATACTTCATCTTCATCACGAATAGATGTTGAAATGATAGGATTACCTAATTGGCGTACTATCTCTAATGCTATGTTATTGTTAGGGACTCGAATACCTACAGTTTTTTTCTTTTTAAAAGCAGATGGTAAGGTCTTTGCGCCAGGCAAAATAAATGTGTATGGCCCAGGAAGTGCACGCTTTAAGATTTTAAAGGTAGAGGTATCAATTTGTTTTACATAATCACTTAAATTACTCAAATCATGACATATAAACGAAAAGTTTGCCTTTTCTAGCTTTACATTCTTAATTCTCGCCACACGTTCTAAAGCTTTTTGATTGGTAATATCACAACCTAATCCATAAACGGTATCTGTTGGATAAATAATAAGTCCGCCTTCTTTAAGAACTTTAACTACCCTACTTATCTCTTTAGAGTTAGGGTTTTCTTCATATATTCTAATAAACTCGGCCATAGCTTAATTATCCAATTACGTCTAATTTTGCAAAACGCAATAACAGTTTTTTTACACCGCCATTTTCAAAATTGATTTCGGCTTTTACGTCAGCCCCTACGCCTTCAATCTTCAAAACTTCTCCTTTACCAAAACGCAAATGTTCAACAATATTACCAACCGCTAATTTACCATCAAATAAATTAACATGGTCACCATTAGATTTTTTAAGTGGTTTTAATTTTGCAGGGGGAATAAATTTAGGTGGTTTCTCTTTTTTCTTTTGAACAGGTCGTTTAAAACGAATTTGACTAGGTTCAACATCCCCAAAAATATCTGCAGATAACATTGGGTTTTGCCTACGATCGTCAACTGGAGTAATTACATCAAGGTATTTATCATCTATTTCTTCAATGAATCGACTAGGTTCAGCATCAATAAGTTTTCCCCAACGGTATCTTGATAAAGCATAGGTTAAGTAAGCCTGTTTTTCAGCTCTCGTCAATGCCACGTAGAACAAACGACGTTCTTCTTCAAGCTCACTACGCGTATTCATACTCATAGCACTTGGAAATAAATCTTCTTCCATCCCAACGATGTAGACATATGGAAACTCAAGACCTTTTGCCAAGTGAATAGTCATTAGAGCCACACGATCGTCATCTCCTTTATCATTATCCAAATCGGTTGCTAAAGCCACATCTTCAAGAAATTCAGCTAGAGAACCTGTAGTATCAGCTAATTCCTTTTGACCTTCAACAAAATCTTTCATACCGTTTAAAAGCTCTTCAATGTTTTCCATCTTGGCAACACCTTCAGGAGTTCCATCTTTATTAAACTCCTTTATCAACCCTGAAGCTTTAGTAATATGCTCGGCAAGTTCAAACGCATTAGCGGTTTGATTCATGACCTGAAAACTTTCAATCATTGTCACAAAATCTTGAAGTTTCGTTTTTGTGCCAGCATTCACATTGACCTCGGTCTTGTTAATATGCTTCATTACCTCAAAAATAGAACGGTTATACCCGTTGGCAGCAACTATAAGCTTATCAATAGTAGTTTGACCAATGCCACGAGGCGGAAAATTAATAACGCGTTTAAGGGCTTCTTCATCTGCAGGATTAATCACCATGCGCAAGTATGACAACACATCTTTAATTTCCTTACGTTGATAAAATGACAGGCCGCCATAGATACGGTAAGGAATGTTTCGCTTTCGTAATGCATCTTCAATAGCACGCGATTGTGCATTGGTACGATACAGCACGGCAAAATCGTTATTTTTCAACTGATTTTGCATCTTATTCTCAAAGATGGAACTTGCCACGTAACGGCCTTCGTCACCATCGGTCATTAACCGATTGACCACAATTTTTGAACCTTCTTCATTCGAAGTCCAAACGACTTTATCAAGTTTAGTCTGGTTTTTATCAATAATGGAATTTGCAGCGTTTACAATATTTTTAGTCGACCGATAATTTTGTTCTAATCTATAAGTTTTAACATCGTCATAATCACGCTGAAAGTTTAAGATGTTATTAATGTTAGCACCTCTAAAGGCATAAATACTCTGCGCATCATCACCTACAACACAAATATTCTGAAAACGATCAGACAAGGCCCTGACTATTAAATATTGGCTGTGATTGGTATCTTGATACTCATCTACCAAGATATATCGAAACCGGTCTTGATATTTTGCCAAAACATCTGGAAAACGGGTTAGCAACTCGTTGGTTTTTAATAGCAAGTCATCAAAATCCATAGCTCCAGCCTTAAAACAACGATTCACGTATTCCTTATAAATTTCTCCAAGTTGTGGTCGTCTTGCTGCAGTATCAGCTTCAATAAGCTCTGGATTATTAAAATAGGCTTTTACAGTAATTAAACTATTCTTATAGGACGAAATACGCGAATAGATTTGTTTGTATTTATAAATATCCTTATCTAGCTTCATCTCTTTAATTATAGCCGAAATGAGGCGTTGTGAATCTTGGGTATCATAAATAGTGAAATTACTAGGATACCCTAATCGGTCAGCTTCAAATCGCAAAATTTTGGCAAAAACCGAGTGAAAGGTTCCCATCCATAAGTTTTTAGCCTCACTATCACCCACAATGGAGGCAATTCTAGACTTCATTTCTCGAGCCGCTTTGTTGGTAAAAGTTAGTGCCAGTATATTAAAAGCATCTACACCTTGACTCATCAAATAAGCAATTCTAAAGGTCAGTACTCGTGTTTTTCCAGACCCCGCACCAGCAATAACGATCATAGGACCATCCTTTTGCAGTGTTGGCGCCAATTGCGCATCGTTTAACTGACTCAAATACTTTTCCAATTTCAATAATTTTAAGACTGTGAAAATAAGTATTGTTGACTATTTAGGACAAGCCTTTTATGAATAATTATAAACAATCACATTTAAAAAAAGGGCTTTCCTAAATTTTGAATATATTTAGGCATCCAAAATTAATACTTATAATATATCCTATGCGAATACTATCATTTCTTGTGACCTTAACCTGTGCCAGTACATTTGCACAACAACAATTAAATCAGGACTATGCTGCAATTGAATCAAAAGTCATTGAATGGCGACGCCATTTTCACCAAAATCCTGAACTCTCTAATCAAGAATTCAAAACCGCAGAAAAAATTGCTGCCCATTTAAAATCTTTAGGATTTGAGGTGCAAACAGGAGTTGCCAAAACAGGCGTTGTCGCACTTTTAAAAGGAAACCATCCGGGGAAAGTAGTTGCCTTACGTGCCGATATTGATGCACTACCTGTTACAGAACGCAACGATTTACCTTTCAAATCTGAAGTGCGTACCACATTTCTAAATACCGAAACAGGGGTTATGCATGCCTGTGGACATGATACGCATACTGCCATATTAATGGGAGTAGCCGAAATCTTGTCTAAACACAAAGAGGATATTCATGGAACTGTAAAATTCATTTTTCAACCTGCGGAAGAAGGTCCACCACCAGGAGAAGAAGGCGGCGCCAAATTAATGATTAAAGAGGGCGTTTTAGAAAACCCAAAAGTAGATGCCATTTTTGGCTTACATATCAACTCCGAAACTCCTGTTGGTACACTAAAATATAAAATTGGTGGTATTATGGCCGCTGTAGAGCGTTTTGTGATTACGGTAAATGGAAAACAAAGTCATGGATCACAACCTTGGTCTGGTGTAGACCCCATATTAATATCTGCTAAAATTATTGATGGACTTCAAACTATTATTAGTAGAGAGGCTAATTTATTAGTTGAACCCGCAGTAATTACGGTTGGTAAAATAACAGCTGGCACTCGATTTAATATCATACCCGAAACTGCTGAATTGATTGGTACAGTGCGAACTTTAGATCCAGATATGAAAGCCATGATCATTCGTAGAATGACCGAAATGACCGAAACACTAGCCAAAGCTTATGGTGGTGAAGCAAGCATTTCTTTTCAAAATAACACCTCAATCACTTATAATGATGCCCAATTGGTAGAGCAAATGATTCCAACTTTAAAATCGGTTGCTGGTGATGAGAATGTCAAAATCATGAAAGCCACCACTGGCGGTGAAGATTTTTCTTATTTCCAGGAAATTGTGCCAGGGTTTTATTTCTTTTTAGGAGGAATGACACCAGGTAATACAGAAGCTTTTCCACATCACACACCAGATTTTAAGATTGATGAAAGTGGATTGCTATTAGGCGTTAAAACCCTTACACAAATGACATTTGATTATTTGCGTCAAAACTAAAATTGTAAATTATGGATCCAGAGAAAATTGTTGACCTATTTTTATTTGCCATCCCTGCCTTAATTACAGGTATAATAGCTTATTATTTTTTTAAAGAACACACCAAAAATGAAGATGGACGCAGACGCTTTTTACTACATAAAGATATGCAGGTAACGGCCATGCCTTTACGACTTCAAGCCTATGAACGTATGGCTTTGTTTTTGGAGCGAATAACACCATCCAAATTGCTTGTTCGTGTTGTTCCAAATACTTCAAATAAAGAAGATTATGAATCTTTACTTATAGCAACAATTGAACAAGAATATGAACACAATTTATCACAGCAAATCTACATGACTGATGAATGCTGGAATATTATAACCGCTGCAAAAAACGCTACAATTCAATTGCTAAGAAAAGCCAGTTTGCTTGAAAAAACTGATACCGCAAATAAGTTAAGGGAAATTGTTTTGATGGAAATGATGGAGCGCAGAGCACCAAGTGATGCTGCACTATCATTTATTAAACAGGAAGTAAGCGAAATGTGGTAATTAAACTTTTCGCAACTCATTAGACTCATTAGAACTGTGCCTTGCTTTAGCATAATCGTAGCCTTGTTGCCACCAAGCTTCCATTAGGCGTTTGCTAAAAATCAAAGAATTTTCGGTAAGACTTGTGGGTGTATAATACAAATTAAGCTGGGCGTTTTTAGATTTTGCGGCCAATTTCCCAATAACTATATCATGTTTTTCAACCTGATTGAGCAAATGACCGAAAAGATTGATCATTAACGAAAATGGATTCTTTCCCAAAACCTTGGTTCGTTCCATATGCTCGGCTTCAAGAACTATAGCATCAATTTCAGTAGCACCTCGATTAATGGCTTCACGAATTGGAACTACGCATCCCAATCCACCATCGGCATATTCATAACCATCCACCTTTGCTAAAGACATAAACGGAATGTAATTACACGAAATCCAAATCCAATTACAAAACTCCTCATAGCTAAAATCATGTATAGATTTGTACTCTACCGAGTTTTTGGAAAGATTGGACACCGTCACCACCACATCAGCTTTAGTAGCCCTTATTTTATCGTATTCATCTTTTGAAAAATTTCGTTTTATATTTCGTTTTAAAGCTTTGCTTTCGCCAAAAGTGCGTTTCATTTTAATAAATTGCCAAAGCGAGTTCACAAAGTCGATGGATACAAATTCTCTATCGCCTTTTTTGCGTTGCACAAAAGGACTCACGCTAAAAATATCATGCTGTTGCACATTGGTGAAGATGTTGTAAATTTTATCAATCTTGTTTAGCGATAAATGTGGCACCAACAAACTTCCTGTAGAGGTTCCTAGCATCATATCATATTCTCTTCCAAGATCTTGTATTAAATACTGAGCAACACCTCCTGCGAATGCACCTTTACTTCCTCCTCCTGAAATTACAAGTGCTCTCATTCGCTTTCTAGTGGGCTTACGCCTTCGTTTTTGTGTTTTGCAAACTCAAAACCGCGTTGCCACCATTGTGTCATTTTATCTTTTTGAAAAATTAAAGAATTTGTAGTCAAAACTGTTGGAGTATAGTAAAAGTTGATGATTGCATTAGAATTTGACGCTACAAACTTACCAATTCTAATGTTTTGACTTTCTATTCGGTCCAACATAAATGCGAACATATTTGTTAACAATGAAAACGCATTTAATGAAGGCATTCTATTTAATTGCGAAACTTCGGTTTGCAAAATAATAGCATCCACCACCTTCGCACCTCGCTTTATAGCTTCTTCAATAGGTACCATTGACCCTAATCCTCCATCAGCATACTCACAGCCATTTTTTTTGGTTAATGTCATAAAAGGCGTATAATTACACGAAATCCAAACCCATTCACAAAACTCTTCATAATCAAAATCGGCAATTGATTTATATTCAACTTGATTTAAAGACAAGTTTGAAACCGTAACCACAACATCTAAACGGCTTTGCCTTAAGGTATTAAAATCTTCTATGCTTATTTTATTTTTAATAAGCTGTTTTAAATTATAGCTTTCACCAAAGGTTTTACTTCCTTTTAGCAGATTTCTCAATACATTGACATGATGAATCTTAATAGTCTCAATGCCGTGTTTCTTTTTAATTAAAAATGGACAACTGCTAAAAATATCATCTTGAGTGACGTTGGTATAGATTTGCTTTATTTCTTCAACCTTCTTCAACGCTAAATGCGACACTAAAAGGCTTCCTGTTGAAGTGCCAATAAAAATATCATAATCGATTTTCTTGTGCTCAATTAAATATTGAGCCACACCACCGGCAAAAGCGCCTTTACTACCACCGCCTGAAATCACCAATGCTTTCATAGACTTAAGAAATCTATACACAATCTAAGAACAATTTCTGAATACTCAAAACGTATTGCTTTTTTGTTTCAAGTTTAAAACTTATTTTCGTTTATATGTACACCAATCTCCAAACTCCAATCGATTATCTCAAAGGCGTAGGCCCAAATCGGGCTGATTTACTTCGTAAGGAGCTAGGTATTCACACTTATCAGGATTTAATCAACTTGTTTCCAAATAGGTATTTGGACCGAACACGGTATTATAAGATTAACGACTTACAGCGCAACTCTGCAGAAGTGCAAATTATTGGTGTAATTACCGGATTTAAAGAACTTCCCCAAAAGCGAGGCAAATTGTTAGTTGCCACTTTCAAAGATGAGACTGGCATAATGGATTTAGTATGGTTTAGAGGCCATAAATGGATCAGGGATAGCATTAAACTCAACACCAAATATGTTGTTTTTGGCAAGACCAATTGGTTTAATGGCGTTTTTAACATGCCTCATCCCGAAATGGAATTATTGGAAGATCATGAGAGCAATTTGCGGTCGGCGATGCAGCCCATTTACCCTTCTACCGAAAAACTAACCAATAAAGGAATCACAAACCGTGTTGTGAATAATATCATGCAACAGCTGTTCTTGGAAACAAAAGGTAAATTTGTTGAAACACTTCCGAGTTCTCTATTGCAAGAACTTAAATTAGTTTCAAAAAGCGAGGGATTATTTAATATCCATTTTCCAAAAAATCAAGAGCTTTTAGCCAAAGCACAATTCCGATTAAAGTTTGAAGAATTTTTCTACATTCAATTGCAATTGATAATGAAAAATTTAATTCATAAATCGAAAATAAAGGGGTTTACTTTTGAAAACGTTGGCAACTATTTTAACACCTTTTTTAAAGACCACTTACCATTTGATTTAACCAATGCTCAAAAGCGCGTCATAAAAGAAATTAGAGCCGATCTCGGGAGCAATGCACAGATGAACCGATTATTACAAGGCGATGTGGGTTCCGGTAAAACCATTGTCGCTCTAATGTCAATGTTAATCGCACTTGACAACGATTTTCAAGCTTGTTTAATGGCGCCGACTGAAATTTTGTCAGTCCAGCACTATAATAGTTTAATTGAACTATGTAATCAATTGAATATCAGCATTAAACTATTAACTGGTTCAAGTACTACTTTAGAAAGAAGAGAAATTCACAAATCTTTAGAAAATGGAGAATTACAGATCCTAATTGGGACTCATGCCCTACTCGAGGATAAGGTAAAATTTAAAAATTTAGGCCTTGCAATTATCGATGAACAGCATCGCTTTGGAGTGGCTCAACGAAGTAAATTATGGAAAAAAAACACCTCGCCTCCACACATTTTGGTTATGACGGCCACTCCAATTCCTAGAACATTGGCAATGTCTGTTTATGGCGATTTAGATATCTCAATTATTGATGAATTACCACCAGGTAGACAAGCCATCAAAACAGTACATCGTTATGATAAAAATAGACTCAAAGTATTGGCATTTATTCGCGATGAAATTAAAAAAGGACGACAGGTATATATTGTTTACCCATTAATCCAGGAAAGCGAAACCATGGATTATAAAGATTTAATGGATGGCTATGCCAGTATTGAGCGCGATTTTCCTAAACCCGAATATCAAATCTCGATTGTCCATGGCAAAATGAAGGCTGCCGATAAAGATTACGAAATGCAGCGATTTGTTAAGGGTGAGACTCAAATTATGGTCGCCACAACAGTTATTGAAGTTGGGGTTAATGTGCCTAATGCTTCGGTAATGGTCATTGAAAGTGCAGAACGTTTTGGACTTTCACAATTACATCAGCTACGTGGTCGTGTTGGACGAGGCGCAGAACAAAGCTATTGTATTTTAATGACTAGTCATAAATTAAGTAATGATAGTAAAGTACGTTTAGAAACCATGACACGCACCAACGATGGATTCGAGATTGCCGAAGTTGATCTTCGTTTACGAGGTCCAGGAGACATCATGGGAACCCAGCAAAGTGGTGTTCTTAATTTGAGAATTGCTGATGTGGTTAAAGACAAGGATATTTTACAAAGCGCGCGTTATTACGCTAAAAAAATATTAAACAGTGATCCTTCACTTGCTAACCCAGAACATAAACCAATTTTAAACACCTATAAGCAGTTAAGTAAATACAAAAACATTTGGAATTATATAAGTTAAATCATCAATCTCATTCAACTATGAAACATATTTTATTTCAATCTTTATTACTACTTTTCACTTTAGGCGCTTGTACCCCTAAAACTAAAGACTCTACAGTGCAGTGGAAAGCAGAAATACTAGATGCCGAGACTCAATTTGCTGCTTTAGTAAAAGAAAAGGGCTTGCATGAGGCTTTCGTTGCCTTTGCAGATGAAGATGCAGTATTAATGAGAAACAATGCACTTATTATTGGAAAAAAGGCCATAGATGAACGTTACAAAGGTATGAACTCAAAAAATCTGACTTGGACGCCTGACTTTATTGATGTATCAAAATCTGGAGACTTGGGATATACTTATGGAGAGTATCAATTTAAATATACAGATTCTACAGGAATAGAACATACAGATACAGGAATTTTTCATTCCGTTTGGAAGCGTCAAAAAAACGGATCTTGGAAATATGTTTGGGATTAAAACAAAAAAAGTCCAACTTCCGTTGGACTCAAAACATATTTGAACGTTTTTTAATTGATATCTTCACCTTTTTCAAGTTTTGCAAGATTGGATTCGATAGCCACTTTATTAGCTTCGTCTGGAACCCTTGTCATTGCTATCTTTAAATGTTTTAAAGCTTTCTTATAATCTCCTAGAGCTGAATACCCTCTAGCCAAACCAACATCTACCGGCCATGTATTTTTATGCTTCTCTGCGTTCATTTTAAAAACTTGTAAAGCTTTATCTTTTTTTCCTTGAGCAATAAGTATTCTACCATATTGATGAACCTCAAAAATAGTTGCCAATTGTAAGGCTTCATCCATTAAGGCAGCCGCCTCAGTAGCCTTACCCATTTTATCAAGTATTTGAGATTTAATCTGAAGGTTTGCAAAGGTTTTTTGACTATAGAATTGCCCTTCAATGCCATTATTAATCCAGCCTAAAGCTTCATCTAAATTAGCTCCATTGTTTAATGCAAAATTAGCGGCTTGCTCCCAAGACTGCCTCAGGAAACCAGATTGACCAGTAAGTTGTTCCCTAAAATCATTTAGAACGATTGATGGCACATCTACTTCAATAGTGAATGGAAACTCTTTTTTCTCCCATACTAAAGAAGCTATGGCGGAATTTGGAGTAACTGTATTGAATTCAAAAGTTAACAATTCTCTATGTGGAACTGTTTTAGTTATAATATCAGCACGTAAGGCATCATGGCTTGGGTCATAAAAAAAACTTCCCCAAGCTTTCGTGTCATTTGATAAGATCAGTGTTGCCTTGTCGTCAGGTTTTACCTCAATGTGCAAACCATAAGTCCCCGCTTTGATCGATTTTCCTTCAATCTTTACGTCATTCGCAAACGTAATGGTGGTATTTTCATCAGCACCTGCTCTCCAAGGTGCAGCTGTTGATGTTCCGAATCCTAAGTTATTCATGCCATAAGGCACTAATTGCCCCCATATTTCGCGGCCGTTAACGCTTGGTCTGGAATAATCTATAGATATATCGGTAGTTCCTACTCTTTGAGTAACCGTTGCTCTTTGGCTACCTCTTGGTGTATTCAGTTGTGCAAAGCTATTGGAAGAAACAGATAACACTGCACAAAGCACAAATTTAATTAGGTTGTTTTGCATCATGTTTGATTGTTTAGATTAGTTTATTGCTCCAAATTAGCCGCAAAAACGCACCCTAGTTGTTAGTGTTGTGTTAAATCCAATCCGCTATTTGTTAATTAACTGTTTTTTAAGATTGTTTAGTTATGACTATAAATCATTGGTATGATGACTTTTTTTTAAATTTAGAATATGAATTAAAGTTGAAACATTTAATATTTATTTCATGAATCCCACTAAAATAACAATTGGAGCAACCATTTCGGCTGACACCAAAAAAGTTTGGACTTATTACAACACTCCTGAACATATCACCAAATGGAATTTCGCTTCAGATAACTGGCATTGCCCAAAGGCTCAAAACGATTTGAGAGTTGGCGGGAAATTAAGCTCAAGGATGGAAGCTAAAGACGGTAGCTTTGGTTTTGATTTTGAAGGTATTTATAAAGAAGTTATTCCATTTAAGAAAATTGAATTTACAATGCAAGATGGCAGGTATGTTAGTACAACCTTTGCTAACTTGGAAGAAAAAACAGAAGTATCAACGACTTTTGATGCCGAAAATCAAAACCCAATAGACCTACAAAAAGCAGGTTGGCAACAAATTTTAAATAATTTCAAAAACTATGTCGAGACTAATTAAGCCTCTTATTCGCTTAAAAGCAGATTTACAAAGGTTTCAAATTCGTTTTTGAATTCAACATATTTATCACCAGTAGCAGGCCCGTTAAATCCGGTATGAATTTTTCTTGCTTTACCCTTCTTATCGATATAAATTGTAGTTGGATAGGACAAGATATGATTCAACATAGGTAATTTTTCTTGTGCTTTAGCCTTATCTGAAGTTCCATATTGAGCTAAAACAATTGGATAGGTGATTCCTATTTCATCTTTAAGACGCTCTAGACTTTTAAAAGCCTTTTCTTTTGTTTTAGCATACTCAAAAGCTAACGCTATGAATTCGACGTTTTTATCCTTATTGTTATTATAATATTCTGAATAAAATTTACTCTCGTCCAAACAGTTAGGACACCAACTCCCCATAATTTGAACTATAACCACCTTATTCTTAAATCGTATATCGCTTAAAGAAATCAGTTCTCCAGAAGTATTTGGAAAGGAAAATTCTAAAGTATCATAGCCTTCCTTCAAAAACGTAAGCGTATTAGCATCGGGCAATTCATAATTCTCATTACGTAGAGCTTCAAAGGGTTCGTTAAAATGATTTCCTGAATAAAAAGTACCTACGAGGCTGCTATCACTAACTTTAGCCGTAAACAAAAAGGCATGCGCGCCATCAAATGCCGATAACTTCATGGTATTTCCATCCATAACACCATCGAGGTATCTATAATCACCTGTTGTTGTCCTGATCGTTCCGGTCACTTTAGAGCCTTCTTGTTCAAATATGCCCAAAGCGATGTATTCATCGTCTACCACATCTTTACTAAAAACCATTTCCCAGCGTCCAGCAACATTGGCAGTTGCTTCATCCTTCACATCAAAGCGTTGAGTAACCCCAAATGTTGCCGTAAAAGGCACGACCCTATCCAAGCTTTCTTTGATAAAGCCACCTTGAAGTGTATTATCATTAATTTTTGCGGAAATATAACCTTCAAAAGCAGGCATGTTAATTCGCACGGAATCATTGCTGTAGAATACTTCATCAACAAAAATAACCTCACTGGCATTAAAAATTTTCAAACTATTGGGTGAGGTAACTTCAAAATTAAAAGGAAGAGTTTCTTGTTCTGACACCTGAAGTTCAGCGCGCCAGTCCCCAGTTTTTAAAACATATTCAGGTGCTTTTTTACAGCTAAAAGAAACTATAATGAGTAGTATACCAAGAATTTTTCGCATAATGGATTGAGGGTTTTCAAATTTTAATCGAAATAAAGACAAAATACTTACAAATAAAAATTATTTACCGTTTCTATAACTATTCAGTATTATTATCTTTACGCCGAATTTGTAATCAGCCCTTTGGCTGATAAATTTTTAGACGTTAAAGCAAGATAATGAAGATTTCATATAATTGGTTAAAACAATTCATTAAAACAGATTGGTCTCCAGAACAAACTGGAGAACTGTTAACAGATTTAGGATTAGAAATTGAAGGTATTGAAGCTTTTCAATCCGTAAAAGGAGCTCTCGAAGGCATTGTTGTGGGTGAAGTCTTGACTTGCGTGCAACATCCCAACGCCGACCGTTTAAAAGTTACAACCGTTAACATTGGTTTGGGCGATCCATTACAGATTGTCTGTGGCGCGCCAAATGTCGCTGCTGGACAAAAAGTACCAGTTGCTACCATTGGAACAACTTTATATACTGAAACCGGCGAAGCTTGGACTATAAAAAAAGGGAAGATCAGAGGCGAAGAAAGCCATGGAATGATTTGCGCTGAAGACGAGATGGGCCTAGGTTCATCTCACGATGGGATTATGGTTCTCGACAACGCACTTCAACCTGGCACATTGCTATCTCAAGTTTTTAGCGTTGAAAATGATCATGTTTTTGAAATTGGATTGACTCCTAATCGGGCCGACGCCATGAGTCATTATGGAGTTGCTAGAGACCTTAAAGCGGGATTACTTCAAAAAGACATCCAAAAAGAACTTATTACACCATCGGTTAGTTCGTTTCATGTTGACAACAGAACCTTAAAAATTGATATTGATGTAGTTAATAAGAATTTGGCTCCACGTTATTGTGGTGTTACAATTTCGGGATTGAAGGTTGAAGAGTCCCCTACCTGGCTTCAAAATAGATTAAAAGCTATTGGATTAACACCAAAAAATAACGTGGTTGATATTACTAACTATGTACTTCACGAATTAGGACAGCCATTACACGCCTTTGACGCCGTGAAAATAGCAGGCAACAAAATTGTTGTTAAAACGCTACCAAAAGGTACTAAATTCAAAACATTAGACGATATTGAACGTGAACTTCATGAGGAGGATTTAATGATTTGCGATGCCGAGAAACCCATGTGTATTGCAGGTGTTTTTGGAGGTGTAACGTCGGGCGTTACTGAAAGCACAACAAGTATTTTCCTTGAAAGCGCTTATTTCAATCCGGTGAGTATTCGTAAATCGGCGAAACGCCATGGTTTAAACACTGATGCTTCATTTAGATTTGAACGCGGTATTGATCCTAACATCACAGAATATGCCCTTAAACGCGCTGCTTTACTTATTCAAGAAGTCGCTGGCGGAGAAATCACGAGTGATATTGTTGATATCTATCCGAAAAAGATTGAAGATTATCAAGTTCGATTAAGTTTTGAAAATGCCAAAAAATTAATTGGTGAGGAAATCCCTAGAGAAATTATTAAGCGCATCTTAATGTCTTTGGATATAAAAATTAATAACGTCACCGAAACCGGTTTAGGCTTAACTATACCTGCTTATAGAAATGATGTATTACGTGAAGCTGATGTTATTGAAGAAATTTTAAGGGTTTATGGTTATAACAACATTAAAACCACCGAAAAATTAAATGCTTCAATCTCACAAACTTCGCGTTTTGAAGATTATAAATTACAGAATATCATTGGAGACCAATTAGCATCTCAAGGATTTTATGAAATCATGTCTAATTCACTAACATCTCCTAAATACATTGCCTTAAGTCCTAAATTAAATGAAGCGCATAATGTTGAAATGCTGAATCCTTTAAGCCAAGATTTAAGTGTTTTACGTCAAAGTCTATTATTTTCGGGCTTAGAAGCGGTAAGTTATAATCTTAATCGAAAGCGTCTTGACTTGAAATTATTCGAGTTTGGTAAAACTTATCACAATTACAATGGAAAGAGAGAAGAACTAAAACGTTTAGCGCTATTTATTACAGGAGATCGCAACAATGACCGTTGGACTAACACTGTTAAAAAAAGTGATTTCTTTTATTTAAAAGGGACAATTACAGCTTTGTTTGAACGGCTTGGATTAAGTCAACTTAAATCTTCTCCGGTTACCAACGATGTGTTAAGTGAAGGTTTATTACTTTCATCTGGTAAAACCACCTTGGTAGAATTTGGAATCGTTCAAAAGAAGATTTTGAAACACTTTGGTATTGGTCAAGAAGTTTTATTTGCTGATATCAATTGGGATAATGTCATTCAGCTTTCAAAAAACAATTCGGTTGTATTTAAAGATCTACCAAAATATCCTGAAGTACGTAGAGATTTTGCGTTGTTATTAGATGACAACATTAGTTTTGATCAAATTTACAACATCGCTATTCAAAGTGAAAAGCAACTACTAAAAGAAGTGGATTTGTTTGATGTGTATCAAGGCAAAAATCTTCCAAAAGGAAAGAAAAGTTATGCTGTCAGTTTTACTATTCAAGATGAAAACAAAACACTTACAGATAAGCAGATTGATAAAATCATGAAAAAACTGCAAAGTAATTTTGAAAAAGAATTGGGTGCAGAATTGCGATAAATCAAGAGCCTTTTGAAAATTCAAAAGGTTTTTTTTCTATCAAAAAACAGCCTTAACTTTAGTTAAAGCCTTATCAATCATTTTAATGGCACGGTCAATTGTTTCCAGTTTAGTTCTAAACGAGAGTACTGCAATACGAATAACAAACTTACCAGAGATTTTGGTCGAACTTAAGAAGACTTCACCGTCATTATGGATTTCTTTCATTAAATGTTCATTGAATTCATTTTCTTGATCATTCCCGGTAGAATACCAAAAATAACTGACCGTCAAATCGGGTTCAGGACCTAGCATAAATCCGAGTTTTAAAAGTTCTGCTCTAAAATATGCAGCCAACAGCAATTTCTCTCTTAAACATGCAACAAATGGTTCAATGCCATGTAGTTGTAATGGCAACCACATTCTAAAGCCTCTAAAATGCTTTGTAAGTTCTGGAGATACATCAGCCGGATTTATTGGTGAATCATCATTCAAGGTATCCTGCATATAATTAGCACGATAATGGTTGGAATGGTAAACGGCCTCCTTATCTTTAACCAAAACAGCGCCAATACCATAAGGCAAGAACAGACCTTTGTGCGGATCTACAACCAACGAATCGGCCAAAGCCATACCTTTCAATAGCGTTCTTTTTTCTTCGGTTAAAACAAAAAATCCGCCATAAGCGGCATCAATATGATACCATAAATTATATGCTTTAGCAATTTTTGCAATAGGTTCTAATGGATCAATAGCACCGGTATCTGTAGTTCCAGCAGATGCTATAACTAAAAATGGGAATAAGCCATTAGCAAGATCACTTTTGACTTTTTGTTCTAAATCGTCAGGATTTATCCTTGAAGCCTCATCTAGATCTACATGCCGAACAATAACTTCAACCAAACCAATAATACGAAGCGCCTTGTTAATACAATGATGCACTTGGTTACTTACATAAATAACACTTTTGGGGATACGTTGAGCTGTTACACTATACTTGTCTCTAGCAGCCGCAAGGGCAATTAAATTGGCAATAGAACCTCCAGAAGTAAGATTACCAATTGCAGATTCAGGAAAACCAAAAATGGATTTTAACCAATTTAACAGCTCGTTTTCCATAGCCACGGCTCCAGGAGATGCATAATACATCCCCGCATATTCATTAGTAACATCAGCAATATAATCAGCTAATGCCGATGTATAAATTCCACCGCCAGGTATATAACCCAAATGTGAACCAGAGGCTGCGTTAATGCCTTTTTGAGCAACTTCGGCAGTATAAATATCAAGTATTTCGGTTATAGATTTTTTATTACCATTCACTTGAAAAATACCTTGCGTCTCATTTGAGGAATTATATGCAGGAGCATGAGACAGGCTATTTAAAAATTGATTTGCGTAGTCATGCACTTTTGAAACATAATTGTTTCTTACAGATTCATCGGGCTCCAATGCTTTTGATTGGGCTTGTAATGCAATGATTGTTTCTTTTAATTCACTCATTGTACATTTTCTTTGTCTGCCTAAATTTATGAGAAATAAATTCAATAGCACAGCAAAAACACTTTATAAGTTAAATGAAAATTAATTTTGAATTGAAATTATCCTTAATTTTGGCTTTTAATTTTAGTTCGGCAAAAGCGAATACTAAAACAATGACGAAAAAAGAATCCTTTTTATTGAACCGTGCAAAAAGCGTAGGCTATGCATTTAAAGGTGCCTGGTATTTATTGAAAACAGAATCGAGTATTAAAGTTCAGTTCGTTATTGCGGTTTTAATTACTATTGCTGGATTTTACTTTAATATTTCTAAAACCGAATGGTTGTTTCAAATTGTATTTATTGGTCTTGTCATGAGTATTGAAGGCGTAAATACAGCTGTAGAATATATTGCCGATTATATTCATCCGGAACATGACCTAGCAATTGGTCGCATAAAGGATATTGCTGCTGGTGCCGTATTTATTGCTTCAATAGCCGCCGTTATTGGGGCTATCGTGATTTACTTTCCTAAAGTTTTTTAATACTAATTCCGTTAGGATAAACGTTAGTAATTTGTATTTTTGTTTCAATCTAACAAAGCGTTGATGGCGAAGAAGAAAACCAAAACTAAAAGCAATACTACTTCAAAATTAAAAAAGCCAAATTTTAAACTATCAAGTCAACAAAAACTAATTTTTGGCAGCTTGCTAATTATTATTGGCATCCTTTTATTTATTGCCTTTTTATCATTTTTCTTTACAGGTAAAGTAGACCAGAGCACACTAACAGAACTGTCATCTCGTGATGTCAAAGCAGAGAATTGGTTAAATAAGCTTGGTGCTTGGGTAAGTGATTTGTTTATTACCAAAGGCTTTGGAATTGCCTCGTTTATATTTGCTGGTCTAATATTTTTGACCGGTGTTTATATCACACTAGACATTAACAAATCTAAATTGCGTAAACATTGGATTTGGGGAACACTTATAGCCATATGGCTTTCCATATTTTTTGGATTTTTCGCAAATATCTATGACGTTTTAGGAGGAACTATTGGTTTTGAAATGAATAGTTTTTTTCAGGATTATATGGGTAAAATTGGTACTGCCCTCCTACTCTTGTTTGGTTTAATAACCTATTTAGCGATTCGATTTAAAGTCACTGGCCAAAGCTTTGTCAATCTATTTAGACGTGCGAAGAAAGACATCTCAAGTGATTTTAATTCTGATGAAATACTAGACGGCGACCGAAGCATTGCTTTAGATAATAATTTAACTGCTGAAGCTGAAGACATCAAATCGGCATTTGAACTTAATGTAGAACAGGCAAAACCTACAATCGAAAAACATTCCACGAGAGAACAACCTTCAGCCCCATTAAAAGTGGAAGTGACTCCAGATGAAGATGAATTAAATATTGAAGTTGAAGCCACTAAAGAAGAAATTTCAGAGACCGATAACCTTTCTAACAAACTCGTTGAAGATTTTGGTCAATTCGATCCAACTTTAGAGCTGAGTAAATATCAATTTCCGCCTTTAGACCTATTAAATAAATATGAAACCGAAGGCATTACCATTAATCAAGAAGAGTTAGAAGAAAATAAAAACAGGATTGTAGAGACTTTAGGAAATTACAATATTGGTATTTCTAACATAAAAGCGACCATTGGACCAACCGTAACACTTTATGAAATTGTTCCTAATGCTGGGATTCGGATTTCCAAAATCAAGAATCTTGAAGATGATATCGCTTTATCACTTTCGGCTTTAGGTATCCGTATTATCGCTCCAATTCCCGGGAAAGGAACCATTGGCATTGAAGTGCCAAACAAAAATGCGACCATCGTTTCCATGCGATCAGTGATTGCTGCACAACGTTTTCAGAAATCGGAAATGGAGCTGCCAATTGCATTTGGTAAAACTATTAGCAATGAAACCTTTGTGGTAGATTTGGCAAAGATGCCCCATTTATTAATGGCAGGTGCAACGGGTCAAGGTAAATCAGTAGGACTAAATGCTGTACTAACCTCTTTACTTTATAAAAAACATCCAGCCGAAGTTAAGTTTGTCCTAGTTGATCCTAAAAAAGTAGAACTTACGCTGTTCAACAAAATTGAACGTCATTATTTGGCTAAATTGCCCGATAGTGAAGATGCCATTATAACAGACAACACCAAGGTTATCAACACTTTAAATTCCTTGTGCATTGAAATGGACAACCGTTACGAAATGCTTAAAAATGCCATGTGTCGTAACATCAAGGAATACAATGAAAAGTTTAAAGCACGAAAACTAAATCCGAACGAAGGCCATCAATTTCTGCCTTATATAGTTTTGGTCGTAGATGAGTTTGCCGATTTGATCATGACTGCCGGAAAAGAGGTTGAAACACCAATTGCCCGATTGGCTCAACTTGCTAGAGCAATTGGTATTCATTTAATTATTGCAACACAGCGTCCTTCTGTTAATGTAATTACAGGAATTATTAAAGCGAATTTCCCAGCCCGAATTGCGTTTAGGGTAACATCCAAAATAGATTCAAGAACCATTTTAGATGGATCAGGCGCTGACCAACTTATTGGTCGTGGAGATATGCTCTATACCCAAGGCAATGATATAATAAGAATTCAATGTGCATTTGTAGACACACCAGAGGTCGATAAAATTACAGAGTTCATAGGAAGTCAGAAAGCTTATCCTGAAGCTTATTTGTTACCTGAATACGTTGGTGAGGAAAGTGGCACAAGTCTTGATATTGATATCTCCGATAGAGATCAATTATTTAGAGAAGCTGCTGAAGTTATTGTTACCGCGCAGCAAGGCTCTGCATCGTTATTACAACGTAAACTTAAGCTCGGTTATAACCGAGCCGGTCGTTTAATTGATCAATTAGAAGCCGCTGGAATAGTTGGAGGCTTTGAAGGCAGTAAAGCCAGACAGGTATTGATTCCTGATTTAGCGGCTTTAGACAAACATTTAGAAAACGAAGGAATTTAAAGGATTATCATATTATGAAAACCGTAAAAAAAATATTGATTTTAGGAATATTTGCTGTAGGCTTAATTAGTTTTGGCCAAAATGCCAATAAAGCAAAAGCCTTGTTGAATGAGGTATCAAAGAAAGTTAAAAGCTACGACAATATCTCGATCGAATTTAAATATGCTTTAGAGAATACTAGCGAAAACATTAATCAGGTGACACGAGGAGATGTGGTGATTGAAGGTGAAAAATATGTACTAAATATTTTGGGAGTAACTAGAATTTTTGATGGTAAAACCATGTATACCATTAACCCCGAAGATGAAGAAGTTACCATCTCTTCAGATAATACAGAAGATGAAAACACTATAACACCAAGCAAAATGCTTTCCTTTTACGAAGAAGGCTACACTTATGCCATGGATATAGTTCAAGATGTAAAAGGGCGAAAAATTCAGTATGTAAAACTTAATCCAATCGATACCAATTCAGAAATAAAACAAGTACTTTTAGGTATTGACGCTACAACAAAACATATTTATAATCTCATTGAAATTGGCAAAAACGGAACAAGAACTACCTTAACTGTTAATTCTTTTAAAACCAACGAGCCTATCTCAAAATCCTTATTTAAATTTGATAAAAGCAAATACAAGGACTACTACATTAATAAATTAGATTAGGCCACCACTAAATGAAAATACTGGATAGGTACATATTAACGACCTACTTAAAGACTTTTTTGAGCGTGTTTGTTATACTCATGCTCATTTTTATTTTACAGTCTATCTGGTTATATATTAGTGAGCTTGCAGGTAAGGATTTGGCCGTTGATGTGATTCTAAAATTTCTAATTTATGTTACTCCTACCCTAATTCCTTTAATATTACCACTAACCATATTATTGGCCTCAATTATGGTTTTTGGAAGTTTTGCTGAAAACTATGAGTTTGCCGCCATGAAATCAACCGGAATTTCATTGCAGCGCGCCATGCGAAGTTTAAGCGTTTTTATCGTTTTTTTAGGAATTGTCACCTTCATTTTTTCTAACAACGTAATTCCTTGGGCAAATTTCAATTTTTATAATTTAAGAAAAAACATTGCCAAAGTTCAACCTGCCATGGCCATTGCTGAAGGCCAATTCAATCAAATTGGTGATTACAATATTAAGGTAGAAGAGAAAAGTGGCGATCGTGGGCAGTACTTAAAAAACGTTATTATTCACCAGAAAAAACCGCAACGCCCAGGTAATTATACTGTGATAGCCTCTAAAACTGGCGAGCTTATCAGCAGTGAGAAGTCCAATATTTTACAACTGGTACTCTATGATGGAAATTATTATGACGAAATATTGTCTAAAGACCCTAGAGAAGCCGTAAAGAAACCACATGCAAAAAGTACTTTTGATGAATATGCTATTAATGTAGATTTAGAAGGCATCAATAATGTTGACTTAGAAGATAAAAGTTACGATACCCGCTTTAGCATGCTAGATATCAAAGAACTAAACTACACTATTGATAGTTTAGTTGACAGTAAATCTAAAGAATTAAAAGATTTTTCAAGTTCGCTTTACAATAGAACTTCTTTTGCCAATCTAAATGATAACATTACCCCAGAGAAAGATACTTTATTCAATGGTGACATTTTAAGTTTGTTCAATACAACCACCAAAATTCAACTTTTAAATTTAGCCAAAAACACGGCGAGTAGCACTACACAGATTATTGGATCAAAAAAAACTGTTGCTGCGGCAACCACCAAAAATTTAAATAAACATATAATATCGCTTCACGAAAAATACGTTTTAGGGCTGGCTTGTATCATTTTATTCTTTGTTGGTGCACCACTAGGGGCACTCATTAGAAAAGGAGGAATTGGATTACCTTTGGTCATTGCTATTTTATTATTTTTAACTTATCACTTCATAGGCATTTTTGCAAAAAACAGTTCGCAAGACGGATCGTTTAGTTCTGTATTAGGCACATGGCTATCAACGTTGATCATGTTACCCTTAAGTATCTTTTTAACACGTAGAGCTACAAAAGATCGTGGTTTATTTGAATTTGACACCTATTTAGATCCTATAAAGAAATTTTTGAAAATAAAAATTCAGAAAGATTCTGATTCTAATTTTAGAACAGCTGAACCCAATGCCTTTATCAATTTTGATAATGATTTACTTGTTGACATTATTAAAAATTATAGACACCATAATTATGCTGCAAGTGTAAAATCTGTAGCCTATAGCACATTGCTTGATCGTGGTATTTCAATTGAAGAACTAGAATTAAAAGGTCTCACTGTAGATACTAATCATGTTGATTCTACTGCAACAGTAAAAGATGGGATAGCGTATTCCAAATTTGCATTAGTATTGTATAGTATTGGGGTCATTTTATTAATATTACACTTCGTATTCAAAAACAATAAATTACCTGAATTTGCTGCAGCTTCCATAGATTTAAGCCTCATTGGTTTAGGTCTATACCTATTTTATTTTGCAGTAGTTTCGATTAAAATTTCAAAATTTTACACTAGAACGAACGTTAAGTTAAAGCGAATTCATCCTTTAATGATGGCCTTTGGTTTTCCTTTTTACATGCTTGCCCATTTTTTCATTAAAAACAAACTCAAGGAAGACTTGAGCAGAAGTTGTTCGGAAAATATAAAATAAGCCATATCTTTGCATACATTTTAATTTACATGAGCTCTACAACCTTGCCACAAGAAATCAAATTACATACAATAGAAGAAGCCATTGCCGATATAAGAAATGGCAAAGTTATAATTGTAGTTGATGATGAAAATCGAGAAAATGAAGGCGATTTTATCGCAGCCGCTGAAAAGGTAACTCCAGAAATGATAAATTTCATGGCAACCAACGGACGAGGACTTATCTGTGCACCTCTAACAGAGGATAGATGTCGTGAATTAGATCTTAATATGATGGTCCAGAATAATACGGTTTTACACCATACTCAATTTACTGTATCGGTAGATTTGATTGGTCATGGATGTACCACAGGGATTTCTGTTCATGATAGAGCTAAAACCATTAAAGCTTTGGTCGATGAAACAACAAGACCTCAAGATTTAGGTCGGCCAGGACACATTTTTCCGTTAAGAGCTAAAAATGGTGGCGTATTGCGAAGAACTGGACATACCGAAGCTGCCGTTGACCTTGCGCGATTAGCAGGCTATAAACCTGCAGGGATTTTGGTAGAGATACTAAATGAAGATGGAACTATGGCTAGATTGCCACAACTACTTAAAGTGGCAAAAAAATTCGATCTAAAAATCATATCTATTGAAGATTTAGTGCGCTACCGTATGGAGCACGATTCGTTGATTGAAAAGAAAGAAGATTTTGATATAGAAACCCGTTTTGGTAAGTTTCGTTTAAGAGCCTACAACCAAACAACCAATGATCAAATACATATCGCACTTACTAGAGGAACTTGGTTGAGTGATGAACCCGTTTTAACTAGAATCAACGCAACTTTAGTAAATAATGATATTCTGGGTACTCTGACTAACAACGCCGATGAAAAACTCGACGATATGTTTAAAGTGATTAATGATGCTGGCAAAGGTGCTATTGTCTTTATTAATCAACAGGCACAATCCATGAACCTTTTAAAGCGTTTGAACATTTTAAAAGAAAGTCAAATTGAAGGTGAAGTGGTCAAAGCTCCGCGAATAGAGATGGATCACAAAGATTTTGGAATCGGTGCACAAATTCTTCATGACCTTAACATTCACAAACTACGTTTAATATCCAATAGCGAACAAACCAAACGTGTGGGTATGATTGGTTATGGCTTGGAAATAATTGAGTATGTTAGGTATTAAAATATTTAAATTACACGCTTTATAACATCTACCATTTTATCAGCTCTCTTCTTCAATTCGTCTTCAGTCCAAGAGAGTTTTATCAAGCACGAAATATTTCGTCCTATGTAGCGGTCTGATTGTGAAAAGTCTGTTGATTCAAGATACGATAATCCTTCCTTTAATTCTTTTGAAATTGGAAATAAAGATTTCATTTCCTTTAAGTGCTCCCATTTTCTAATATAGTGCCAATTATTATCGTAATAATGGAAACAGCCATCAATTCCAGCTTCTTTAAGCGCTTTTGAAGCTCTTCTAGAAGATTCTAAATCAGGTAAGAAAAAATTCAAGAAGGCATAACTTTCTTCCCCGCCATTTGGTACAGTTCTAAATGTAACTTCAGGAATTTGCGATAATGCCGTCCGCAACACAGTATAATTATGCCTTTGAATCCCTAAAAATTCTGGCAAACGTTTCACTTGTGCCAATCCAACTGCTGCATGTAATTCAGAAATACGAAAATTGTATCCCAAAAATGGATGGGATTCTGCGCCTCTATCACTACCAACATGGTCGTGACCATGGTCACTAAAATGGTCAGAATTCATATAGTAATCCTTATTATTGGTCACCACTGCTCCACCTTCACCACAAGTTATAGTTTTTACAAAATCGAATGAAAAACAGCCTAAATCGCCTATACTACCTAGAGGCTTATTATTATAGCTTCCTCCAATAGCCTGACAAGCATCTTCAATTAACAATATATTATTTTCCTCGCATACTTTACATAAGGCATCCATATGGGCCATACTGCCACACATTTGGACGACCATGACGGCCTTGGTTTTTGAAGTAATTGCCGCTTTTACAGCCATAGGATCGAGGCCTAAAGTATCATCAATATCCACTAATACAGGAATAGCTCCTACCATCATAATGGCTTCAAAACTGGCTACAAAAGTAAATGTCGGCATAATCACTTCGTCTCCTGCTCCAATACCTGCGGCCGCTAATGCTACTGAAACAGCTGCAGTACCACTGGACACTAATTGCACATAAGAGGTTTTTAAAGTATTTTGAAGTTCAACTTCAAGTTCTTTAGACTTCCAATGTCCATTGCGCATACCATCAAAACCATAGCGCATTAGTACACCATTGTCTAATACATCATTTACATGGGTGCGTTCAGCCTGTCCAAAAAGTTCAAATCCTGGCATATTGATTATGTTTTTACTAAAGTTCTATTATACTTTCGGTAATATGTTTACGTACTTTTTTAAAGTCGGCAAACATGTCATCGTCTGCTCGATAACCTACAGGCAATAATAAAACCGATTTTAAATTTTTCTCTTTTAAATTAAATATTTCGTCATAGTCATCAGAGGAAAAGCCTTCCATTGGGCAGGAGTCAATCTCTTCAACAGCACAAACAGTCATTAGGTTTCCTAAAGCTATATAAGCCTGTTTAATAGACCATTCTTGACGCTCTTTTATGGTCATTTCTTTCATTAACTGTTTGAGATCACTTCGATAAGGTGCCAATATGTGTTCTGGCGTTTTTCTAATGGACTTTGTATTATCAAACAACATATCAATATCATCATCAGTAATGTTTTCTTGAATACAAATTATTAATAAATGTGATGCATCAACGACTTGTTTTTGATAATAAGAATGTTTTAACAAAGGCTCTCGCATTGCTTTATCAGAAATAATGACCATACTTATGGTTTGTAGTCCAAAAGAGGTCGCTGTTAAATTAAATGCCTTTTTAAGAATATTAATTTTATGGTCCGATAATATTTTTTTTGCATCAAACTTTTTAGTTGCGTAGCGCCATTTCAAATGATTAATGATGTCCATCTTAAATTCAATCTTTCCACAAAAGTAATATATGATATCATAGATGTCGCATTAGATTGATAAATAAATTCAATGCTTCTATATTTTGTTTAAAAATTTACAGCTTTTATTTGAAAGAAATAAAAAAGGGTTCTATATTTGCAACCGCTAAAGGAGAAATGGCAGAGTGGTCGAATGCGGCAGTCTTGAAAACTGTTGAGGGTCACACCTCCGGGGGTTCGAATCCCTCTTTCTCCGCAAAAAACTAAACGCTTCATTACTAAATGGAGCGTTTTTTTATTCTCTAAAAAGAATAATACCTTTGGCATAATAAATGCTAATAAATGCGTTATATCAACAAACTAAATTTTATGCTTCGATCTATTGTACTTTTTATCATTTTTTTTCCTTTCGTAGTAGGCGCTCAAAATAATGCGATTGGCTCTGGAGAAAAATTAACCTTCTCGGCTTCATATAATATGTCCGGCCTACTCACCGAAATTGCCCAAGTCACCATGGAGACAAGTGAAGTCAAAACTTCAAGTTCTACACTGCTACGACTTAAATGTTCTGCAGCAACGTATAGCAGTTTTGATAGTTATTTCAAAATAAGAGACCTATATGAAAGTTATGTGAGCCCAACAACCTTAACGCCTTATTTATACAAGCGTGATATTAATGAAGGTACTTATAATAAGTTTGAACAATATAAGTACAACCATAAATCGCAAAATGTTGAAAGCATTATGCGTAAAAAGAAGCGTTCAGGAAATATTGAAGAAAAAAAAAATGTGAAGATTGGTAAAAACACAAAAGATATTGTCTCAACTATTTATCATATTAGAAATTTAGATATTCATAAAGCAAAACCTGGCGACACACAAAATTTTACTTTTCTATTTGACAATGAAGAAAAGACCATAAAAGTTAAGCTTATTGGTAAAGAAACTATTTCAACAAGTATAGGTGAAAAAGAATGTTATAAACTGGCCATATCTTTGGACAACAGCACTATTTTAAAGGGAAGTAATGACAATTTACTATGGTTAACAGCAGATGCGAATAAAGTACCTGTTTATGCTAAATTTAAAATAGCGGTTGGTAGCGGAGAGCTTAAAATAAAGTCGGCAACTGGGTTAAAAAACTAATTTAATTATGAGAAATCTGTTTGTAGTATTAGGATTTATAGCCTCAATTTTGGCGGTGATTTTATCAGTGACACCTTTATTCAAAATCGCTTATATCCCATCTATTGCAGCATTAGTGTTTGGGCTAATTGCCTTTTATTTTGCCAAGCAAAAACAATTGCCTAAAAAGTCTATTCAGCTTGTATTTTTATTGACTATTATCGCTATTTCACTTTCTACCTATAAAAGTGTGTTTACAGTAGCTGAAGTTGGCGATACTGAAGAGATGATTCAAAAAGAATCTGAATCAGAACAAGACGCTTTAGAGATATTAGAGGAAATTGAACTAGATGAATAATTACTCTAAAATAAACAAGGTATTCCTTCGATATTAGTGTTTTTTTTATTTTATTTGGCTGAAATTTAGGGGATTATTACATGAAAGTATTCATTTTTGCATCTGCATTATCACTTGTGGGTTCATGTGCAACCATACGTTATACGGAAAAGATTCAAAACATTAAAGACAGTATAGTCTTTGAAAATGTAGAACGTATAGGTAATTATGCCAACTCAATAACTTCTGAAGAACTCAAAGATCACGTTTACATATTATCTTCGGATTCTTTCTACGGCCGTAAAACTGGAGATATTGGCTTTAACAAAGCATCAAACTATCTTAAAGACTTTTATCTAAATGAAGGCATTTTATCGCCATTAGGAGATACCTATTTTCAGCATATCCCAAAATCTTTCTTTTTTAGCGATATTGAAGGCTCACAAAATATTGTAGCCTATATTGAGGGTTCTAAATATCCTGATGAGATTCTCATTATCTCTAGTCATGCCGACCACCTTGGGATGAAGAACAATCAGGTATATCATGGCGCAGACGACAATGGTTCTGGTACTGCTGCCCTATTAGAAATGGCCCAAGCCTTTCAATTAGCAAAACAAAATGGCTACGGCCCTAAACGAAGTATTCTCTTTTTACATTTTACTGGTGAAGAAGAGGGTCTTGAAGGCTCTAGATATTATACAAAATATCCCATTTTTCCACTTGAAAATACAATCGCGAACCTAAATATGGATATGATTGGGAGAGTTGATAAATTTCACCAAGAAGACCCTAATTATGTCTATATTATTGGTGCCGACCGTTTGAGCACTGAATTGCATTACATTTCTGAGGCTGCTAACAATCTATTTACACATCTCAATTTAGACTACAAATTCAACAGTGAAAATGATGGCAATCGTTATTATTACAGATCTGACCATTACAATTTTGCCCAGCATAATATCCCAGTGATTTTTTATTTTGATGGAGAACACGAAGACTACCACCAACCTACTGATACTCCTGACAAATTGGATTACGCGCTTTTACAAAAGCGAACACAACTTATTTTTACTACAGCATGGTATTTAGCAAATTCCAACAATCGTATTTCGGTTGACAAAATTTAGTATTTAAGCTGTTAAAGTTTGTTAAAAGAGTATACAAACAATTTACAGTCTTCTATGTTTTTTGTATTATCGCGACTGCGATTAAAATAAATACTTAATTCGCACATCTAAGACTTAATAGTCATCAAATAATAAACCTTGTCTTAACAATGAAAAAAGTAATTTTTCCTATTTTTTTAGTAGCCTTAATTTTAAGCTGTAGTTCAACCCGCCAAAACTCTACCAATGATGTTGCGGTTCAAACTCCAGAAGTTGTAGGTACTAATCCCACTATTTATGGTAATACCATTACGGCCGAGGAGCTTAAAGAAATGCTCTACGTTTATGCCTCAGATGAATTTGAAGGTCGTGAAACAGGCGAGCCTGGTCAAAAAAAGGCGGTCAATTATTTAAAAGAACAATATATGAATATGGGAATAGCTTCGCCCTTGTCTGGTGATGATTATTTTCAGGAAGTCCCTTTAGAAAAGCAAAAATTGCCTGAAGTTGCAATTTCTATAAATGGTACAGAGTTCAAAAATTATGAAGATTACATTGCTATAGGTAGTGCTGCTTCAACAACTATAGACGCTTCAGAAATTGTATATGCAGGCTATGGAATTGAAGACGAAAATTACTCCAGTTACAAGAATTTAGATGTTAAAGGAAAAGTGGTGTTGATTAAATCTGGAGAACCCAAAAATGCTGATGGCACATATGTGACATCTGGAACAAAAGAAACTACAAAGTGGGTTAATGGAAGACAAGCAAGAGCATCTAAAGGAAACGTAGCCAAGGAAAAAGGTGCTAAAGCTATAATCTTGATGGATGACAACGATTCCTTTAAAAGATTAGCGTATTACTACGAAGCAGCCTCTAAATCATCAAATGCAGGTCGAATTTCTCTTAAAAGTAATGAAGCAGAGTTATATCAGTTTTTAGTAACAGAGAAATTAGGAAAAGCCCTTTACGCTAAAATCCTCGATGACGCTGCACCAAAAACAATCCAAACTTCAATAAGTATTGATGTAAAAGGAAATAGTGAAGAAGTTTCTTCAGAAAATGTAGTGGCATTTATAAAAGGAACAGATTTTCCAAATGAAATAGTGGTGATTTCGGCACATTTAGACCATGAAGGCATCAAGAATGGTGAAGTTTATAACGGTGCTGATGATGATGGTTCTGGAACTATAGCTATATTAGAAATTGCTGAAGCCTTTAAAAAAGCAGCAGATGCAGGACATGGTCCAAAACGTTCCATTTTATTTTTACACGTTACTGGGGAAGAAAAAGGACTTTTAGGCTCAAAATATTACACCGATTATGATCCTATTTTCCCGTTAGAGAATACTGTGGCTAACTTAAATATTGATATGATTGGCCGTATCGACCCTAAACGTAATGGTGACAGAAACTATATTTACCTTATTGGTTCAGATAAGTTAAGTACCGACTTACACAAATTATCTGAAACCGTTAACAAAAAATACACTAATATCACTTTAGATTACACCTACAATGATGAAAACGATCCTAATCGTTTTTATTACAGATCTGACCATTACAACTTCGCTAAAAACAACATTCCCATTATATTTTATTTTAATGGAACTCATGCCGATTATCATAAACCAAGCGACACACCAGATAAAATTGAATATGATTTATTAGAAAATAGAACACGATTAGTGTTTTATACCGCTTGGGAAGTTGCTAATAGAGCTAATAAAGTCGTGGTTGATAAGGCTCAAGAAGTGAATTAAACTTTTATTTTAGATAAACAAAAGCCTTTCAAAAATTAACATTGAAAGACTTTTTTGTTTTCTATAGTTACTAAGGCTTAAACTCTTAAATACTATAAGATCTCTTCACAAAAAAAGCCTTTCGATAACTCGAAAGGCTTTAAACTTTTGGGTGGAAGATGGGGCTCGAACCCACGACCCTCGGTACCACAAACCGATGCTCTAACCAACTGAGCTACAACCACCATTTTCAATTGGACTGCAAATGTAAATGATTTCCTTTTTTCTACAAAGATTTTTAAATATTATTTTAAGTCAAAAAGACTATTAACTGCAGGAAACCGTTCAACTGTAAAGCCTTCAGCATATTCAACGCCTACTAGTCTTCCCAAATCTCTTGCTCTGTATACAATACTATCACTAAAATTTTTGCTAGATATTGGGGTTTCAGGATCTTGGCTTTTTGGGTCATAAAACTGCGTTTTATAAGCTAAAACTGCTTCCATCTTGGTATCTATAAAATGCGACACATCTACCACCACATCGGGTTCTATATTTTTCCATTGTATGTAATGATAGACTTGTTTTGGCCTCCAAGGTTTTTGTGGCTCTGCGCTATCATTAAATTTAGTTTCAATTTTTAATAATCCACTTAAAAAACAGGCATCACTTACTAATTTACTTCCTTTACCATGATCAATATGTCGATCATCAATAGCATTACAAATAACGAGTTCAGGCTGATACTTACGAATAATTTTAATAAGTTCTATTTGGTGTGCTTTATCGTTGACAAAAAAACCATCGGCAAATTCCATATTAGTTCTAATAGCAACTCCTAGAATTTTAGCTGCATCTTGAGATTCTTGATCTCTTATGTAGGCAGTACCTCTAGTACCTAACTCACCTCTAGTGAGATCAACAATTCCAACTTTTTTTCCGTTGGCAATCTCCTTTGCAAGTGTAGCCCCGCAACCAAGTTCTACATCGTCTGGATGGGCTCCAAAAGCCAATATATCTAATTTCATGAATGTCCTTCCTTATTAAATTTTATAATAGGTACTAGCCAATATATTTTTGAAATATCTTCGACAAGCGCCCTAAAGCGTTCTTTTCTCATCAGTGCAATTTTAATTTTGAAGTTTTAACCTTTAAAATCGCTTGCTCAATATCTGAAATTAAATCTTTTTTATTTTCAATACCTACAGAAAATCGAATCAAACGATCACTAATTCCAATAACATCTCGTTCCTCTTGTGTTAATAGTGCATGCGAAGTTAAATACGGTGACACCATTGTACTTTCTACACCAGCCAAACTCATGGCAGATTTTATCAACTTTAATTCTTTTAGAAAAGCTAAAGCATCCAAACCATCGGCCAATTCAAAAGATAGCATGGCTCCAAATCCCTTCATTTGGGATTTTGCCAATTCATATTGCGGATGACTTTTAAGACCTGGATAATAGACGCATTTTACGTCCTCATGACGATTTAAGTATTTTGCTAATCGTTTAGCATTTCTAGTTTGAGCTTTAACCCGCAAAGCTAAAGTTTTCATGCTTCGTTCTAGCATCCAAACCATAAAGTCACTCAAATTGCCACCTAAATTTCGTCCTACCTGCCAAATTTTTTCCATGTTTTCATTTGAACTGGTTACTACACCAGCCAAAATATCACTGTGCCCTCCAAGGTATTTGGTTGCAGAATGCATTACGACATCGATACCAAAATCAATTGGATTTTGATTAATTGGACTAGCAAATGTGTTATCAATAGTTGTAATAATGCCTTTTGATTTTGCCAGTTTCGCAATAGCTCTTAAATCGGTTATGGTTAATAATGGGTTTGAAGGTGTTTCAATATGAATCAATTTTGTATTTGATTGAATCACCGTTTCAAATTCAGAAACTTCATATCCGTTAGTGAACGTATACTCAATGCCATATTTAGGTAGTTCTTCCTTTATAAAGTTGTTGGTCCCTCCGTAAATCGTGTTTTGAACTACGACATGATCACCCTTCTGAAGAAAGGCTAAAAACATGGTGCTAATGGCCGCCATTCCCGAACCAAAAATCAAAGCAGCTTCAGTATGTTCCAAGGCCGCTATTTTTTTAGCAAGTTGTTCCTGATTAGGAGTGTTAAAATAACGTGGATAGCGCTTTATATCTACCTCGTCAAAAGCGTAGGCCGTAGACATATAAATTGGTGAAACCGTCCCTTTGAATTGCTCATCTAACACTTCGCCAACATGAGTGCAAATGGTATTGGTTCCAAATTTACTTTTAGACATAATATAATATGTTTATTCGATTTAAAATTACAAATAATCTTTAAACTTTAACCAACTTCCAATGACCTTTCTTGAACCATATAATGGCGATAACAGCAATAGCGATTTCGGCAAGTGTAATTGCAGAAAATACGCCTACAGGACCAATTTCAAAAGTAATGGCCATAAGATAGGCTATCGGCAATTGGAACAGCCAAAAACAGATAAAATTGATATAAGTTGGTGTTTTGGTGTCTCCTGCTCCATTAAAAGAATTGATCACAACCATACCATAACCATAAAAAATGTAGCCGGCTGCAATTACCCTTAAGCAAAGACTACCGTATTTAAGAACATCTGGATTTGTATTGAACAACGAAATAATCTGAGGTGCAAACACAAGATAAACTATTGAAACCAAGCCCATAAACCAAGCATTGTATTTTCCTGTTTTCCACACCGACTGCTCGGCGCGTTCAGGTTGATCTGCTCCAAGATTTTGTCCTACAAGTGTGGCAGCAGCATTACTCATTCCCCATGCGGGCATCAGTGTAAACATCATTACTCTAATAGCTATAGTATAACCAGCAAGCACTTCACTGCCAAATTCACTCATAATTCGCATTAAAAACACCCAACTCGAGGTACCAATTAAAAATTGTCCTATTCCTCCTAACGACACCTTAATAAGGTTGAACATGACCCCAACACGCAAAACCAAGTCCCTGAAATGAATTTTAATTTTTGTGTATCCGTAAAAAAGCACTCCTAGTTGAAATACTACTGCTGTTCCCCTACCAATTGTAGTAGCTATTGCTGCCCCTTCTACCCCATAAGCAGGTACAGGTCCAAAGCCAAAAATGAATATAGGATCGAGTATAATATTCAATCCATTACTCAAAATCAATGTCCACATGGCCGCAGATGCATTTCCTGCACCTCTAAAAACAGCATTGATTAAAAACAGGAGCATTATGGTAACGTTTCCTCCTAAAAGCACTTGAGTATAGCCATATCCCTCGGCTATTAAATCAGGTTCAGCACCCATCAATGCCAAAATATCCTTGGCATAAATCACACCAATTACCCCAACAATAGCAGCGACAACTACGCCAAGAAAAATAACCTGAACTGCAGCTTGAGACGCACCCTTAATATCTTTTTCACCAACTCTGCGAGCGACGATAGCAGTCGCCGCCATGCTTAATCCAATAGCAACTGCATAAACTAAAGTAATTACAGATTCAGTTAAACCAATAGTGGCCACAGCGTTAACACTTACTTGAGATACATATAATATATCCACTATAGCGAAAATCGATTCCATGAGCATCTCTAAGATCATGGGTATAGAGAGCATAAAAATGGCCCGTCTAATACTGATTGTAGTAAAATCCTGTTCTTTACCTCTTATAGCACTAATAAAATGTTTAAAAATTTGTTTTATGGAAAGTCGTTCTGATTGCATACTAATTATATTAAAAAATAGACATTACCAGGTTAGAAATGACCTGGCAGTTAATGTCACGAAAGTGTTGTGACTTAATTCCTGAAATATAATTTAAACAATCATAGTTTTACAAAAGTGGGAAATAATTCCAAAACTTCAAAATGGATGCCATCATTTATTCAGAAAACTAATATCTTCGTAAAAAACCAACCCATGATAAAAGCAGTCATTTTTGATATGGATGGGGTTATTGTTGACACCGAACCTCTTCATCACAAAGCTTATCGTTTAATGTTTAAAGATGTGAATATTGATGTGTCCGATTCACTTTATGAGTCGTTTACCGGACAATCTACATATAATATTTGTAATCGCTTGTGTGAGCATTTCAAACTTCCTTTATGCCCTCAAACTTTAGTGGACATTAAAAGAGACCACTTTAATTTCCTGTTTGAAAATGATAAAGATTTGAAGCTTATTGAAGGTGTTCTTGAACTCATAAAAGATTACCACCAAAACGGTATGACGCTAGTTTTGGCCTCTTCGGCTTCTATGCCTAATATTGATAAAATTTTTAAACGCTTTGACCTTGATGCTTATTTTAAGACCAAAATGAGTGGCGCAGATTTAAAAGCCTCTAAACCGCATCCCGAAATTTTTATCAACGCTGCAAAAGCCACAGGGTATAAAAACTCGAGATGTTTGGTTATCGAAGATTCAACCAATGGTATAAAAGCTGCAAAAGCGGCGGATTTATTTTGTGTTGGCTTTAAAAGTCCGAATTCTAAAAATCAGGATTATTCTGAAGCCGATTTGGTTATTGACAACTTCAATACCATTAGATCTGAAAATTTACGTAAGCTTTTTAACAACGCCTCTGTTCATTAATTTGAAATTCAATACATAACATCTAATATTTTTAATTATTAGCTTATTTAATAATATTTATCATTATTAGCTTATTTAATAATATTTTTGTATTTCTCATAAAAAAAAGATACATTTGATATAAGAAGCCATTATAATGACAAGTGTAATTACAGGAGATATCATAAACTCTAAAGAACATCAGCCAAAAATATGGCTTGACGCTCTTAAAAAAACACTAACACGTTATGGAGATACTCCTGAACATTGGGAAATCTATAGAGGTGACAGTTTTCAATTGGAGTTAAATCCAGATAACGCGCTCGAAGCTGCCATTCTAATTAAAGCCAGTCTAAAACAATTCAAAAAAATGGATGTGCGTTTAGCGATTGGTATTGGAGAAAAAACATATAGCTCTAAACACATTACCGAGTCTAATGGGAGTGCTTTTGTAAATTCAGGAGAGTGTTTTGAACAGTTAAAAAAAACAACACTAGCTATTAAATCACCCTTTAATGAATTCGACATTCAGCTAAATTTAATGTTAGAATTAGCCTTACTTACCTTAACCAATTGGACACCAAAAATGTCGCTTTTGGTAAAAGCAAGCTTAGAACATCCTTCATTCAACCAACAACAGCTTGCTGAGTTGTTTGGAGAAACTCAGGGCAATATTAGTCAAGTCTTGAAGCGAGCGGGGTATGATGAATTAACTAAACTTATTCAATATTATAATGCTCAAATACAGTCCTTATGTTAGCTTTATTTATTAAACTTCTCCTCGCTCATGTAATTGGCGACTTTGTTTTTCAACCTTTAAAATGGGTAAAAGACAAGGAAGCAAATAAGCACCGTTCTAAATATTTGTATTGGCATATACTGGTGCATTTATTAGCAGTAATAGTGGTCCTAAAGGCTGACTTCTACTACTGGTTAGGAATACTGATTATTATTGTAACTCATTTTGGGATAGATGTTTTAAAACTCCATCTCAGTACGAAAGGTAAACAGCGCTTATTATTTGGACTTGATCAGCTTGCACATCTCATAGTCATCGCACTAGTAGTTCGATTATACGAACCATATACTATTGATTTGGATACTTTATTCACAACGCAACTACTTTTGTTTGTGACCTGTATAATTTGTATCACAAAAGTATCTTCAATTATCATGAAAGTGATTATTTCAAAATGGAAATTAGAGGAAGATATGAATGAGGAATCCCTTGCAGATGCAGGTGCCTACATCGGTATTCTCGAGCGTCTTTTTGTATTTGCTTTCATCATCATGAACTATTGGGAAGGCATAGGGTTTTTAATAGCGGCCAAATCCGTGTTTAGATTTGGAGACTTATCTAGAGCCAAAGACCGAAAACTAACAGAATACATTTTAATTGGAACTCTGATTAGCTTTGGACTAGCCATTGCATTTGGCCTTTGTTACCTCTATGTTCTGGAATTCATCTAGATTACTTTTGGTAATATTTAGCATATTTTCTGTAAGCCAAAATACTTAATACTGCCACTAACCCAACAGCAATCGAGATTATTTGAAAACTTGCTATTTGCTGTCCCGATTGATATGAATGCAACCCGGACAAGTAAAAATTAACCCCAAAATACGTAAACATAATACTTGAAAACGCCACAATAGTTGCTAAATTAAAACCAAAGCGTCCGCGAAGTCCTGGCACCAATCTCATGTGAATCACAAAGGCATATATCATGATGCTAATTAAGGCCCAAGTTTCCTTTGGGTCCCATCCCCAATAACGCCCCCAGCTTTCATTTGCCCACATTCCACCCAAAAAGTTTCCTATGGTAAGCATCACCAAACCAACTGTCAAGGCCATTTCATTGATGATGGTAAGTTCTTTAATATTGATGGCCATCTTTTCCTTGTTTTTAGACGTGGTAAAAATCATCAACAATAAAGATGTTACTCCTAATATCATTCCTAATGTAAACGGCCCGTAACTCGCTACAATAACCGCCACATGAATCATTAACCAATAGCTATCCAATACAGGCTGCAGATTTGAAATGGCAGGATCCATCCAACTCCAGTGCGCAACCATTAATAGCATGGCCGTTACAAAGGCTGTTGATGCAATGGTAAGGTCACTTTTGCGTCCAAACGCCAAACCAAAAAACATAGTTGCCCAGGCTACATAAATCATCGATTCATAAGCATCGCTCCAAGGCGCATGACCAGAAATATACCATCTCACAATTAAGCCTGCAGTATGCAACAAGAATAAGCCTAAAATAATCCACTTAAAAACAGCAACACTTAAATTAATAAGTTTATTACGCTCTTTAAATATTTGGATTATTAAGGCTAGAAATAAAAACGTACCTGCATATAGATACCAACTAAATAGCTTTTTAAAGATGTCGTACTTATTGTAGAGTATCTCTGTTTCTATTTTTTGGTCAGAAAGCATAACCTCAGCACCTAATTTTTGCTGATTTTTCTTAAATCCTTGTAATAAATTATCGGCTGAAGAAAAATCCTTGGTTGTTTTTGCTCTATACAACTCCGAAATGTAATAATTAAATCCGTTGTTGATAAAAGTTCCATAAAGTGTGTCTTTTAGGCTTTCTTTATACCCTTCCTCACGATATTCTACTGGCGAAATCCATTTATTATTATCATCATTAGGTACCGGAAATATTTTCATAGAACGCCCTTCTATGGTGTTATACAACAAATTGACTCTTTGATCGGTTTCCTTGAATTCTTTTTGAAACCCATTTGGAACTTGAGCTGCGTAAGCCTCTTCTAAATAAGGACCTAGTTTATAGGTTCCATCTTCAGTAAGAAAATCGGTTAATGCTACATATTTTGCATTTTTATCAACACCTATAATCGATCTAATGGAATCTCCTTTTTTTGGTTTTAAATAAATAATGGGAACGTTATACCAAAACAACGGGCTTTCTTGCATAGAGAGTAACACCTGGTTGGCATCAAATTCCTCATAAGTATCCTGTTTACTTACTTTGCGTAACACTTCTGATGCGAAGGTATTTATGGGCATCATTCGCCCACCATAATCTTGAATTACCAAACTCCCAAACTTATCAGCATGTGCTTTAGGGGTAATATTCGCTCTAATTATGGAATCTATTTGGGTTTTTGTTGGTTTGGTTGGCGCCTGATGATCGTGCCCATCATCTGGAGTGTGTTGTGAAAACCCTTGAAGTCCAATACACAACACAATAAGCGTTAGCATTTTAGCCTTTTTAGCTTTTACCTTTTCTAAAAAGCGTTTTAAATCGGCAAACCGTGTATGCTTATCAAAAAGAATAGCCATCAGACCAAAGTATAGCATAAAATACCCAAAATAGGTAATCCAAGTCCCCCAGAAATCATGATTGACGGATAGCTTTGAACCTTTCTCATCAGAGTCAAAACTTGCCTGAAATAAACGATAACCTTTATGCTCCAAAATATGGTTCATAAAAATACGGTAGTTAAAATCGCCTTCTTCGGAATCATAAACAGTGACTTCGCTCGCAAAAGCAGAAAAGCTGTTTTCTGTCCCTGGATAGCGTTCGGCTATAAAATCATTAAGTTTCACGCTAAATGGCAGTTCTCTAACTTTAGGGCCATATTTAAGTGCGATTTCTAAACCGCCCACTTCAATCTGCTCGAAGGGATTGCTTATATATTGACCTCCCAATAGCAATGCATTCTTGGTTTCACCGTTAGAAGTTACTTTAAGCACCAAACCTTCTTCATCACCTTTTAAGATTTCGGGCTTTTTTACAATATCAAAAGTACCTTTTACTACAGGCTTTGGAAATACCATTTGAAGGTTTCCAATCACATAACGTGATCTTAAAACTAAAGGCTGAAGTGAATCCTTCACTAATTTGCCTGTAGCCATCGTAGCCATCGTCATATACTCACCTTCAAACGGCGATTCAATAAACAAACCTTCGTTTGTTGATGTGATATTGATAGCACCAATCTCAGGTTTGTTGAGCGACACCAAGATATTATGGATACTTTGTACTTCACCATCCTTTAAAAAATGATTGTGTGGTCGTCCTCCCTCGGTTTCAACAATTTTTAAGTAAGCCTCACCATTTTCATCAGGAACAATATCTTTTTCAGCACCTGCTACAAATTTTTCTAATTCAAACGTGACTATCTGACCATTGTAGCTAGCTTCTTCTTTAAAATCATTATTCAAACGTTCAGAAAAGTCAACAGGAAACTCACGCACTAATCGCTGTTGTACACCATTAATCATATAATCGCCATCAATATAAGCCGTTATATAATTTTCACGAGATAAAAAAGTGTTTTCAGTATCACCTTCTCTAATGGACATCATACCTTCATAACCTATATGACGTGTCACAAATGCCCCAATTAGAATAAAGATAAACGCAACATGAAGCGTTAAGGTTGCCCACTTTTCTTTTTTATAGAGCTTATACCTTGAAATATTACCTATAAAGTTTATGGTAAAAAACACCATTATTGCTTCAAACCACCAGGCATTATAAATAAGTTCTCTAGTGTATGGAGTTGGTGAAGTTTCTTGACCAGCATCTAAAAATGTTCCTGTAGCCATGGCTACTGCGAAAACAATAAATAAAATAGCTGTAAGTCGCGTTGAAAATAGAATATTAGAAAGTGTTTTAGGCATTTTGAGAAGCTTCTAATTTTAATCGTGCAAATTTAAGCTTTTTTGTTGGGTTAAACATGTTAATTGTATCCAAAAAACAAACAAAATCACAATCTATTTTCTTAATTATTTGTTCGTGCCTGAAAGATATTGAGATAAAGAAAAGTTCCCATTTTTCTGGCTCTACGTTTAGCATTTTCAGCATAATCACCTTCAAAATATTTATTTATGGTTTCGTACCATATATTGAGCCAAATGCCAAAATGCAATTCGGTTATGGTATGATTATGGTCTCTATCTATTTTTATATGAGTTTCTAATGGGTTTCCTAAATATTTTGTTTTCAAAAACAAGCTCGATTCCCAAAACGTAGTAAGTTGGTCTAAATGGCTATCCCAATCGGTTATGGTTTCGTTAAAAAATGGTCCTAAGATAGTATCCTGCCTTACTTTTTCATAGAATTTTGTAACTAGCAGAAATACATCCTCGCGGTTTCTGATATCGTTTTTACTCATAATTACTCAAAGATAAACTTTGTTGCTTTTATATCATGCAATACTTACTTATTTTAGCATCATGATTTCAGTTGTACTTATCGGTGCCGGCAATGTTGCTACTCACTTATACCATGCGTTAAATAAGGCCAAAAACGTGGACCTTCGTCAATGGTATAACCGAAGTCTTCCATCTATTGAATCCTATAAAAATCAAGTTTCAATTACCAATAACCTTAATGATTTGGTTGAAGCTGACGTTTACATTATAGCTGTAAGTGATGATGCGGTAAAACCACTGTCAATAGCTTTGCCTTTTGAAAACCGCTTGGTAGTTCATACTTCTGGAAGTGTTGGCATTCATGACCTCGATAAAAAACATAAACGTGGTGTATTGTATCCGCTGCAAACCTTTTCAAAATCTTCTGAATTGGATTTTTCAAATGTTCCTATATGTATTGAAACACTTGAAAAAGAAGATTTCAAAACATTATCAACTTTAGCCAAAGCCCTTGGTAGTACTTATTACAAAATCAATACCGAACAGCGACAAACGCTACATCTTTCGGCCGTATTTGTGAATAATTTCACCAATCAGCTTTATAGGGTTGCACATGAAATTAGTGACGCCAAAAGTATTGATTTTGATATTTTAAAACCGCTAATCCTAGAAACAGCAAAAAAGGTGCAACATATATCACCCTACATGGCGCAAACAGGCCCAGCAAAACGTAATGATAAAAAAACAATTAAAAAACATCTCAAGCTATTAGAACATCAAGATCACAAAGCGATATACCAACTTTTAACCAATGCTATTAAAAAAACTCATGGAAGATAAAAGCTATAAAGAATATTTAGAACATATAACAACCTTCATTTTTGACGTCGATGGCGTGTTAACTGATGGTACTATTCTATTAACCACTTCCGGTGAAATGCTACGGACCATGCATACCAAGGATGGCTTTGCAATGAAAACTGCATTATTAGCCGGATTTAAAATCTGCATAATCTCTGGAGGCACCAATGAAGGTGTTAGGGTAAGATTAGAAGGATTGGGGATTACGGATATTTACCTAGGCGCTCACAACAAAATAAATCAGTTACACGAATACCTCAACGCTAATAATATAAAAACTGAAAATGTACTTTATATGGGTGATGATATTCCAGATTACCCAGTCATGAAACTCATAGGGTTACCTACCTGTCCACAAGATGCTGTTCCCGAAATTAAGGCAATTTCAAAATATGTATCCCACAAAAACGGCGGCAAGGGCGCAGTAAGGGATGTGATTGAACAAGTGCTTAAGGTTCAAGGAAAATGGAATGGTAATTTTGATGCTAAATATGATTAAATTTAGTTCCATTTTAAAAGCTGCATACAACTACAAACCAAAAACTAAATGCTGAACATTCTAAACCTCATTCGCTGGAGAAATTTACTTATGATTGCATTGGTGCAAATCCTCATCAAGTATGCTTTGTTTGAGCCTTTTGGAGTAACCATAACCTTAAATGGATTTGGGTTTTCCTTATTGGTTCTTTCAACAATTTGCATCGCAGCGGCAGGAAACATTATCAACGATATTTATGATGTTGAAACCGATAAAGTAAATAAACCCAACATGGTCATCATTGGAAAAACCATTTCCGAAAAAACAGCAAATTACCTTTTTATAATTTTTAATTTCCTTGGTGTTGGTATAGGGTATTACTTATCACATATGGTTGGGAAAAGTGGATTTTTCGCCCTTTTTGTGGTGATATCGGCATTGCTTTATGTTTATGCGTCCTACTTAAAACAAATTCTATTGGTTGGCAATATTGTCATTTCGTTGTTAGTTGCTTTGAGTATTCTTATAGTAGGATTGTTTGAATTGCTCCCCGTTATAACGCCCGAAAATCAGGAAACCCAACTCACCTTTTTCAAAATACTTTTAGACTATGCTGTTTTTGCATTTATCATCAATTTGGTTCGCGAACTCGCAAAAGATATCGAAGATATTGATGGCGATTATAAAGCTGGAATGAATACCCTGCCTATAGCTATTGGACGTGAACGTGCCACTAAAATATTGTTTACACTCACGCTCCTGCCTATTTTAGCTGTGGTGTATTATATGCTCACCTATTTATATAAACAGCAACTTGCTTTAGTTTATTTTTTAGTGTTCATCATAGCGCCATTGATTTATACCAGCATTAAATCGTTTAATGCCGAAACAAAAAAAGAGTTTCATCATATTAGTAGCATGTTAAAATTAGTTATGCTTTTTGGCATGTTGTCATTAGTGTTGTACAAATACATTTTAATAACTTAATGCTAAACGACAGCCTTTCCAAATATCAAATCATATTAGCTTCTAGCTCTCCAAGACGCCAGCAATTTTTCAAGGATTTAGGTTTGGATTTTGTGGTACGATTGAAACCAGTAAAAGAAGATTACCCTTTACGATTACGACATTTTGAAATCAGTGATTATTTGGCACAACTCAAGGCGTTGGCATTCAAGGACACTCTCAATGCTAATGATATTCTCATTACCAGCGATACCATTGTGTGGCATGAAAATAAAGCTTTGGGGAAACCGCGGGATGCTTCTGAAGCTTTTGCGATGATCAAGTCCATGAGTGAAAAAACCCATGAGGTCATTACATCGGTGTGTTTTACGACGACGCAACTTCAAAAAACGGTGAATGTAACAACTCAAGTAACCTTTAAGGAATTATCTGACGAAGAAATTAATTACTATATCCTTAATTACCAACCCTTTGATAAAGCTGGTGCTTATGGTATACAGGAATGGATTGGCCAAATAGGAATTACCGCCATTCAAGGTTCTTATTTTAATGTGATGGGCTTACCTACGCATTTGGTTTACAAAACCCTAATAAGCATCGCCAACTCATAGAATATAGTATAAAACTCAAGGCCAATAATTAATAAAAGTTTAAGATATTCACTAGTTTTAAACTAATTTTTTTCAACTTTCTAATGTATCTTTGTGCTTCTAATTTTAAAGCCCATTTAAATGCTCGAATCAATTCAAACGGAACTTATTGTAAGTGGATTTGTTTTATTATTTCTAGTCATTGTTAGACTTATTGTCAATACACTCATCAAAAAAATAGGTCGAAAAAGTGGTGTAAATGAAGCCAGAATTCATTTGATTTGCCGTTACGTTACAGTAACCTTATTCCTTATCGCCATTATTATTGAATCCTTTATTTTTGGCGCCGAAATGAAAGACTGGGGTGTGATTTTTTCATCAGTATTTGCGGTTATAGGAATTGGTCTTTTTGCAATTTGGTCTATTTTAAGCAACATTACTTCGGGTATTATCATGTTTTTCTCCTTTCCATATAAAGTGGGTGACAAGATAAAAATTCATGATAAGGATTTTCCTATTGAAGGTGTTATAGAAGACATTAGAGCATTTCAATTACATCTTCGTTTAGACAATAGAGATCTCGTTACTTACCCAAACAATCTTATGCTTCAGAAAGCTGTAACCTTAGTGGAAAAGGATGCAATTGAAGATTTTGAAGATGGCACTGACTTAATTTAAGCAACGTTAAAGAAACATTAAAACAGGCTTTCGGGCAGTATTACTTTGCTATATTTGGTTTTTGGCTAACTGAATGAATCATGCAAAACACCTTACGTTTTTTATTTTTATTTCTTTTTTCATCTTCTCTTTTAAACGCACAACAACCCAATAAACCTAGTAGTTCCGAAATATTTGAATCCATAAAAAAACTTAATTTTTTAGGATCGGTATTATATGTTGCGGCACATCCTGATGATGAAAACACACGGCTTATATCCTACATGTCCAACGCAGTAAAAGCGCAAACGGCGTACTTATCCATAACACGAGGTGACGGAGGTCAAAACTTAATAGGACCTGAACTCCGGGAATTATTAGGTGTTATTCGCACCCAAGAATTATTGGCAGCACGACGTATTGATGGCGGAGAACAGCGGTTTACACGAGCTAATGATTTTGGATATTCAAAACACCCCGACGAAACTTTTAGTATCTGGAATAAAGATGAAGTTTTGAGTGATGTCGTTTTGTTTATCAGAAAGTTTCAGCCTGACATTATTATAAATAGATTTGATCACAGATCGCCCGGAAGCACGCATGGTCACCATACAGGTTCGGCGATGTTAAGCGTAGAAGCTTTTGATTTAGCTGGAAAATCTACAGCCTATCCTAATCAATTGAAAAACCTTCAACCTTGGCAACCCAAACGCATTTTTTTTAATACTAGCTGGTGGTTTTATGGAAGTGAAGAAAATTTTGAAAAGGCCGATAAATCCAACTTGCTGGAGTTAGACACAGGTGTTTATTTTCCTTCAAGTGGATTGAGTAACCCAGAAATAGCCGCATTAAGTAGAAGTGCACACAAATCGCAAGGCTTTGGAAGTACTGGATCACGTGGTGAAGAACTCGAATATATTGAACTTATTAAAGGCGATTTGCCAAAGGACAAAACCAACGTATTTGACGGAATTGATACGTCATGGAATCGTGTAAAAGGCGGAAAAGTGATTGGTGAAATACTTTCTGAAGTTCAAAATAATTTCGATTTTAGAAATCCTTCTGCATCTATTCCAAAATTGGTGGAAGCTTATAAATTAATCCAACAATTAGATAATGAGCATTGGAGAGCTATAAAAACTGAAGAAATCAAATCTATTATAGCGGCCTGTGCTGGACTCTATTTAGAGGTCGTGGCAAACACCAATCAAGCAACTAACAATTCAAAAGTTCCTGTTACTATTGAAATGATCAACAGAAGCGCTGCAACTATTGTTTTTACAAATTTGAAAATCACTGATCGACTAGACAAAAAGCTCTATAAGCAATTCACATTAGCTAATAATGAAAGAGAACAACTCAAGGATACACTTTTAATTTCCAAAAATCAGGCGCCAACCACACCTTACTGGCTAACGAGCAAAGGAACTTTAGGAATGTATGCCGTAAAAGATGAGCAACTCATTGGCCTTCCAGAAACACCTAGAGCCTATACTGCCACCTTTACTTTGGAAATAGAGAAAACCCCTATTGAATTCATCAGACCCCTTGTTTACAAAACTAATGATCCTGTAAAAGGAGAAGTGTATAAGCCGTTTGAGATTATTCCGGAGGCAACCGCCAAAGCGGTAGAAAAGGTGATCATTTTTGAAAATGATCAACAAAAAGAAATAAAAGTGGCTGTAAAAGCAGGAAAAGACAATCTTGAAGGCTATGTAAAACTTGCGCATCCAAAGGATTGGAATGTTTATCCCGAACAACAAAAAATAGCCATCGCCAATAAGGGTCAAGAACAAACTTTAGTATTTACAGTAATTCCACCTAAAGTTCAAAGTGAAGGCTTAATAACACCTATGGTTCACGTCGGTGATGCCGTTTACACTAGAGAATTGGTTGAAATTGATTACGATCATATCCCATTTCAAACGGTATTATTACCAAGTGAAAGTAAAGTGGTAAGATTAGACATTGCAAAAAAAGGTGAAAATATAGGTTATATTGAAGGTGCTGGCGATACGGTTCCGGAGAGTTTGCGTCAAATTGGCTATAATGTTGCCATAATTAAACCTGAAGAAATCACTCCTGAAGTATTGAGTAGATTCGATGCCATTGTTGTGGGCATACGCGCATATAATACGGTAGATGCCTTAAAGTACAAACAACAACAGCTTTTTGATTTTGTTGAAAACGGCGGTAATTTAATAGTGCAGTACAATACCAATTTTAGATTAAAAGTTGATCAATTAGCTCCTTATGATTTAAAAATATCCAGAGATCGGGTCACAGATGAACAATCCAAAGTTCGCTTTTTAAACCCAAATCACGAATTACTTAATTTCCCTAATAAAATCACTGAAGCCGATTTTGAGGGATGGACTCAAGAACGTGGTTTGTATTTTCCAGATGAGTGGTCCAATGAATTCACACCACTATTATCAATGAATGATACTGGTGAGTCTGCAAAAAATGGAAGCTTGCTAGTAGCTAAACATGGAAAAGGTCACTACATCTATACAGGCTTAAGTTTCTTTAGGGAATTTCCTGAAGGCGTTTCAGGTGCTTATCGCCTATTTGCTAATATGCTGTCCATTGGAAAAGACAATATCAATACAACCCAAAAACTAAACGACTAATTATGAATGCACATACACCACGAAAACAACCCTGGTTAAAATTATACTCACTGGTACTTATCGCAAATATTCTTTATTTCGTTGTGTTTTACCTCATCATGAAATCCTTTTAGAGCATGCAGATATTAGATTGGATTGTATTAGCAGGAACATTATTAACCATTGTTGGTTACGGAACTTGGAAAACGAGAGGACGTAAAAACGTACAAGATTATGTAAGAGGTGGGAACTCGTCTAGTTGGTGGACCATTGGCTTATCGGTTATGGCTACACAGGCCAGTGCCATCACGTTTTTATCTACCCCTGGACAAGCCTTTCATGACGGGATGGGTTTTGTTCAGTTTTATTTTGGTGTGCCTTTGGCTATGGTTATTATTTGCATGGTATTTATTCCTTTATACCATCGCTTAAAAGTATATACGGCCTATGAATTTCTTGAGAATAGATTCGATTTAAAAACACGAAGCTTAACGGCAATTTTGTTCTTAATTCAACGGGGATTATCAGCAGGAATTACCATTTTTGCGCCTGCCATAATCTTGTCGGCAGTATTAGGTTGGAATCTCACCTACCTTAATATCATTATAGGCATATTAGTTATTATATATACCGTTTCAGGAGGTACTAAAGCAGTGAGTATTACGCAAAAGCATCAAATGGCTGTGATTTTTACAGGAATGTTTGTGGCCTTCTTTTTAATCATTAGTTATCTACCGGCGAATATCACCTTCACAAAAGCATTAGAAATTGCTGGTGCAAGTGGTAAAATGGATGTTCTTGACTTTTCTTTCGATTTAGAGAATCGCTATACGGTATGGAGTGGTATAATTGGCGGAACGTTTTTAGCACTATCTTATTTTGGTACCGACCAAAGCCAAGTACAGCGATATCTGTCAGGCAAATCTGTAAAGGAAATGCAAATGGGATTGATCTTTAACGGTCTTCTAAAAGTTCCAATGCAATTTTTCATTTTGCTTGTTGGTATAATGGTGTTTGTTTTCTATCAATTTAATACTTCGCCTATCAACTTTAATCCAGCAGCCGAAAACGCAATTTTAGATTCGAGTTTTGCTCAGGACTATAAAATCCTTCAAGAAGAACAGGCCAAAATTTTTAATGATAAAAAAACATTGATTGAAGCCTATGCCGAAACCAACGATGCCAGCTACATAGAAGCAATTGATATGGCTAACAAAGCTGATAAAGCTAATCGTGAAGCTGCAAAACTATTGATTCAAAAATCAGCCGATGAAAAATTTGTGAGTATTGAAACTAATGATAAGGATTATGTATTTATTCATTTTATCCTCAACAATCTTCCAAGAGGCTTAATTGGTTTGCTTTTAGCTGTAATTTTAAGTGCAGCAATGTCTAGCACAGCAAGTGAGCTTAATGCCTTGGCTTCAACCACTTCTTTAGATTTGTACAAGCGAAATTTTGCTCAAGACAAAGACGAATCTCACTATGTAAAAGCCACAAAATGGTTTACCCTTGGTTGGGGAATTCTGGCTATTATAATTGCTTGTGTGGCTTATTTAGCTGACAACCTTATTCAATTGGTCAATATAATCGGCTCCATCTTTTATGGCAATGTATTAGGAATTTTTCTTCTAGCATTTTTTGTTAATTATGTCAAAGGGCGCGCTGTATTTGTTGCGGCCATCATCACCCAAGTATTAATAATTATGGTGTGGTACTTAGATTGGCTTCCTTATTTATGGTTAAATTTGTTGGGCTGTATTATGGTCATGGTGTTGGCTTTAATTCTGCAATCAACTCACAAGCTTAATGGCAAACAAGGTTAAACAGATTAAATGGGGAATTATAGGTCTAGGTAAAATAGCTCATAAATTTGCGCAAGATCTTAATACTATTTCTAATTGTGAGCTTTATGCAGTTGCGTCAAGGTCACAGATGAAAGCTGATGAGTTTGCCACAAAATTTCAAGCAAAAAAAGCCTATAATTCGTACAGCGATTTAGCTGAAGATCCAGAAATTAATGCGGTTTACATTGCTACACCCCATGCGTTCCATAAAGAACATAGTCTATTATGTTTGAATAAGGGTATTGCAGTTTTATGCGAAAAGCCTTTCGCGATGAATCTCGAAGAAGTTTCTGAAATGATTTCGGTGGCAAAAGCGGAGAAAGTACTTCTCATGGAAGCACTTTGGACAGCATTTCTGCCACATTTTCAACATTCCTTAAAAATTTTAAAAGAAAAAACATTAGGAGATATTACAAGTTTAGAGGCGGATTTTGGTTTTAGTAGACCCTTTGATGACAATTCCAGATTATTTAAAAAATCATTGGGTGGAGGAAGCCTTTTGGATATTGGGATTTATCCCATTTTCGCTACACTTTCTATTTTAGGATCTCCTCATCATATTGAAGCACAAGCTACTTTTTTTGAAAATGGAGCAGACGCATCGTGTACTGTTACATTTCATTATAAAAATGGTTTAACAGCACATTTAAAAAGCACCCTGTTAGAAGAAACGCCAACCGAGGCTCACATTCATTGCGAACATGGAACATTACTATTGAATAAGCGATTTCATGAACCAACTTCAATAACAACACTATTAAACAGTACTACCAATACACTTGACTTTCCAACTCAAACCTTTGGTTACAATTATGAAATTGAACATTTTAATCAACTATTAAGAGATGGGAAAACAGAAAGTGATATCATGACTTTTAAAATTAGTGAACAGTTGATTAGAACTTTAGATGATGTACGTAAGGTCATAAATTTGAAGTATGACTAACGAATAGATGAGATCATTAATACATTGAATACTAAGTAAAAATCCCGCAATTTATGCGGGATTTTGTTTAATGCCATTCACTTAAAAAATATTAATTAACTACTCATAAATATATATAGGAACGACTTTAGGCGGTCATCAATCCTTGATAGTACCATCAGAATCGATTTTAAGCGTTTTAATGTTATTTTTTTTATTGATTTCTACTTTGTAAACTTTCTTTGGGTCCTTTTTATCATAGTATGAAACAACATAGGTAGTATTATCCACATCCCAATCTGGAAATTCAATAAATAAAGAGTTTCTAACTGGAACTGGAAGTTTGATGTCTTTGTACTTCTCTGAAGTTTTTATGATTTTCCCTTCTTTATCGTAGGTTGCAATAATATATCCTTTCGTGCCTCTAAATATAGTTTTAAAGGATTCACGTCTACCATCAAATTTATCAGTTGTTTTTACATCGAATCTTGAAGCTTCATTCTCCAAAGATTTTACATGTTCTGACATTGTTTTGTCTTGCACTTTACTGAGGTACTCCAAATTTACATTTGTGGACACCACAACATCTTCTAATTTTACTTCTTCGGTTTCTTCATTCTTGTTTTGAGAAAACCCTAGGCTGGTTAAACCAATTAAAAATAAACCAATTACAAAATTTTTCATGACTTTAAATTTTAAGATTATTAATAGCTTATTCAAAGATGCTATAATCTAGAATACTCCACTTAACAGTCATGTTGCAAATGTTATAAAGTATTTTTTGAAGTGTTTAGGACATAATTTAAAGATTATAAGTTATGTTGCATAACACATGTAAATATTTGATTATGTGTTATTTATAATAAATAAATTGTATAACCAAGAAATTAATTAATAATCTAAAAATCCAATTCTTTTGACTAGGTCTTTATATCTATAATCGTCCTTTAAATGTCTAAGGTTAGGATCTGCTTTTAACCAAATCAAATCGACTTCACGTTTCTTATAGGCAATGTCTAACCATTTAAAAGCTTCATCATTTTTTCCAAGACGCGCATAATAATGAGCTACCATAACATTGATATTTGGTTCTCCCGCATTAGCTCTATCGATTACCTCTTTTAATAATTTTAACGACTTGTTCTTATTTCCAAGATAATGCTCTGCCAATGCTAGATGAATTACCATGGAAGCATGACGTTTGTCGGAAATCTGAAGCCCAATTTCCAACAAATCTACGGCCATATTATAATCTCCCATGGCCAAATATACATTACCAAAGTGATCATAAAATTGTTCCCTTAAGGGAGTAAATTGTAAAGCTTCGTCCATGAGTTCCAACGCTATATCGGGTTGGCCCTCTAACAAATAAGCATAGACTACCCAAAAATCTCCTGTAAAGGAAGAATTATAAGATTTTCTGACCTTATCATAGGTTTCAATGACTTTTTTGAAGCGACCTTGTGTGATATCAAAAAAATAAAACTGATAATCTGGATCACTTAGTTTTATGACATTGGTTAAAGAATCTACAACTTTAAAATTCCAATTAAAAAAATTCTTGCCAGACAAATGACCCAAAACGGCTCTACTATTTGGATCTATTTTTAAAGCCTTCTCAAAATAGGGAGCCGCCAAACTATCAGCAACATTCTTTTTAAGATTACCAAACCATAAACCTTCCCAGGCATAAGTCGTTCCTAATCTAACATAGGCTTCAACAAACAAGGAATCCAATGCTATTGCCTTTTCATAATATTTTCGAGATGCTATAATATTATTTAGTGAGTATACCGTATGTAGGTGCTCTGCTTTAAGATAATTTTCATAGGCCTCAATATTGTTGGTCATTTTCTGCTGGATTTGAATTTTCTCAGAATCGGTAATTCCTGCATTTAATTGATTGGCCACCATTTCAGCAACCCTAGCCTGAATTTGGAAGATAGAATCAAATTGCCCTTCATATACTTCAGACCATACCAGGTTATCTGAATTGCCTTCAATCAATTGCAGATTAATCTTTATTAAGTCTCCAAACTTTTGAAATCCTGACTCCAATATATAGTGTACATCCAATTCGTTAGCGATTACCGTCATCGACTTTTGTTGGTCCTTGTAGTTCATCATTGAAGTCTGCGAAATTACTCTATTGATGCCCTTTATTTTTGAAAGCCGCGATATAATGGCTGTTGTCATACCGTCACAAAAAGCCTCATTTTCGGGACTACCACTCATATTTTTAAATGGCAATACGGCTATGGAGTTTTCAGGTATAATTACTGGTTTATTTTCTTCTTCTGTTGTTGATTTTTCAGAAGTTATGAAATTATAATAACTAAAAGTCACGACCAACACTAGAGCCAATGCACCGATAATATAGGTTCTCAAATTATAAAACCTTTTTTTTATAGTAACAGTATCATAGGTTTCATTTGAAGATTGAACTTCATTCTCATCTTCTTCTTCCAATGGAATCCTGAACTTGACTTCTCCAGGAGGATAACCATAGTATTGATGAAAACTTGTATTGAAGTAAGTAGGGCTACTAAACCCTACGCGATACGCTATTTCTGAAGCGGTGGCAACGTTTTGCTGCAACATTTCCATAGCTTTTTCTAATCGAAATTCACGTATATATTGACTTGTAGACTTTCCTGTAAGGTTGTTTAACTTACGGTGAAGTTGAGAACGGCTTAAGCTCATTGCATCTGCCAGCTGCTCCACGCCAAACTGCTCGTCCTCCAAATGGGTTTCGATAAGCTCATCTAACTGCTTTAAAAACGTCTGGTCCATGGAAAGCCGGTTGGTTATTTTGCTTTACTAATAAAAGAAGATAAAATTCAAATAATAGAGCTGGAGAGATTACTGTAAGATACTAAATTTTAATCGATTAATAATAATATTGAGAGTTGATGTCAAAAAAAAACGCAACTATAATAGTTGCGTTTTCAATATTTATACAATAAATTTTACATCGCTCCCCACTCCTTTAAAGAATCCATGTTCATTTTAACATAATCGTCATTGCCCGCTTCCTTAGCACCAGCTAATGATTTTTTTGCAGTTTCAATCGCTGCTTTTTTATCACCTGCTTTGGCATAAATTAATGACTGTTGTCTTAATTGCCAAAATCTAGGGGTTTCCATCATTGAAATGGCTTTTTCCATCCATGTCTTGGCTTGATTGATGTCTTTACCTTCATCGGCATAATACACTGCCGCTGAATAATAATCGCCAGCTGAAGGACCTTTCATAGTTTTATCAATAGCTGCCGATACTTTAGCATCTGTAGGTACTTTAAACTCTACGCCAACATAGGCATTTTCCCAAAGCATTCCTAAAACGGCCGAACCACTGGATAGATCATCAAAAGTCATGGTAAATGTTTCTATTTTCATAGGCATTTCATACACTTCTGCGTTAACTTTTGCTGCAATCTTACTTTCATCAAGTTCAGATGGAATACCGCCTCCAGTTTCTGAATAAAATACAACATCCCAAGAAGTCTTTTGAGGTATTGTAAATATTGCATACGAACCTGCTTTAAGTTCTTTACCTCCAACAGTTACATTATCGCTAAATGTTATCTTGGTACGAGCATTGGCCCCTGTTCGCCATACTTTCCCGTAAGGCACTAAATCGCCAAAAATAGTACGTCCGCGCATATTTGGGCGGCTATATTCTAAAGTGACATCGGTTAAACCAACTGTTTGTTCCACCTTTGCAGACGGACTAGGTGCGGGTGTTTGAATCTGTGCATTTACAGTAAAAGATACTGCCAACACAGCAATGATACATAGTAATTTTTTCATAATATAATTGAATTATTGATTAGATTAATGGTTATAAATTTACGAATTGTAAGGTCCTTTATTTGTTAACAAAACCTTAAAAATAGGTAAGATATGGTTTTAAGTTATGGCATACGCTTAAATGGTCTAATAATTAACCCTAGCGGTTTGTCATAGGTAAAGTAATTTGCTACCCAATCTAAAAAGGCCACTACTTTATTTCGGTAGCCCACTAAAGACATAATATGGACAAACATCCAAACAAACCAGGCAAATGCGCCTTGGAATTTCCAACGAGGTAAATCTACAACAGCGCGTTTTCGACCAATAGTAGCCATAGAGCCACGATTTTTATATTTAAATGCTCGAATTGGTCTGTTATGAATTAGATTTAATAAGGTTTTAACTAAATGTCGTCCTTGCTGTTGGGCTACGGGAGCCAACATAGGTAAACCTCTTGGGTTTTCGGGTGTTATACAACAGGCAACATCACCAATAGCATAAACAGCATCTGTATGCTTTACTTTGTTAAACTCATCAACCATTATGCGATTCCCAGGAACAATACTATCCAGAGGTAGTCCTTTAACGGGAGCCCCTTTAACACCTGCGGTCCAAATAACCGTATCTGTATAAAATACATTACCGGCCACATCAATAAGCTGATCCCCATCGTACGAATTAATTCTAGAATTTAAATGCACATTTATTCCTAGGTCTAATAAATACGCCAAACTTTTAGCAGAGGCCTCTTCAGACATCACTTTTAACAACTTACTGTTGGCTTCATATAAATTAATTTTCATTTTAGAAATATCTAAATCTGGAAAATCTCTTGGTATCACATAACGTTTCATTTCTGCCAAAGCACCTGCAATCTCTATTCCCGCTGGTCCACCTCCAACAATAGCTACACTTAATATCTCATCTAATGTTTCATTAGCTGGCTTGGCCAGTGCTTTTTCCAAATTCTGAAAAATAAAGCTTCTAATATTTAAAGCATCAGGAATCGATTTTAAGGTCATGAGTTGATCTCTAATGGGATCAAAATTGAAAAAATTGGTTTCACTGCCTGTCGCCAGAACCAAATAATCATATGGAAAATCACCAATGCTTGTTTTAACCAGTTTAAACTCACAATCCACTTCCTCGACTTTAGCCATTCGAAATTTTATATTTGGATAGCCTCTAAATATGCGTCTAACCGGATAAGCAATACTGTACGGTTCTAGACCTCCTGTGGCCACCTGATACATTAGAGGTTGAAAATTGTGATAATTATTTTGATCTATTAATAACACGTCGACCGCTTTATTTTTAAAAGCTTTTACCATGGCTATCCCTCCAAATCCTGCACCAATCACCACTATTCTTGGTTTTTTGTTCATTGTTTCAATCTTAATTTGCCTAAAGATATTAATAAAAATGACTTATAACTATTGAAATTATAGAAGCCCAAAATTCACTTTTGTTTAACTTTTATTAGTTTTTGTTAAACATTATTGTATCTTTGTTACCCCCTCCTTTGCCATATCATTATAAATTCAAGTATGAAAATTCTTGTTACAGGAGCCACAGGCTATATCGGAAAACGTTTAATACCATTGTTAGTAAACGAGGGTCATCATGTTGTTTGTGCAGTAAGAGATCAACTAAGGGCTGATCGCAACTATTTAACGGAGGATCATATAGACATTGTAGAAGCCGATTTTTTGAAGCCCAAAACCCTAAAAAATATCCCAAAGGACATTGAAGTAGCATACTATCTCATTCATTCTATGTCTAATTCTTCTAAAGATTTTGAAACCTTGGAAGAGACTTGCGCCAAACATTTTAAAGCTTATATAGAAACTACACAGGTACGCCAAGTTATTTACTTAAGTGGCATTACTAACGAAGATCGTCTCTCCAAACACTTACAATCAAGAAAAAATGTTGAAGAATTATTGCATTCCCATTTCTACGCCACTACTATTTTTAAAGCAGGAATAATTGTAGGTTCAGGTAGTTCGTCGTTTGAAATTATTAGAGATTTAGTAGAAAAATTACCCGTAATGATTGCCCCAAAATGGCTAAATACAAAAACACAACCAATAGCTGTTAGGGATGTTTTGTCATATCTCTCCAAAGCTGTTGGGAACAAATTACTGTATAATTCGTCTTACGACATCTTTGGACCTGAAGTATTAACCTACAAGCAAATGTTATTACAATTCGCCGATGTTCGCCAATTAAAACGTTATATCCTTACGGTTCCTGTAATGACACCAAAATTATCGTCCTATTGGTTATATTTTGTAACCTCAACTTCATACAAATTAGCTACAACCTTGGTTGATAGTATGGGAGTACAAATTATTGGAAAACCTAGTGCCATTAACAGCTTTTTAGGTATTCAACCTATTTCTTATAAGGAAGCCGTTAGACATGCTTTTGAAAAAATTGAACAAAATAGTATTATTTCTAGTTGGAAAGACTCTATGGTTAGCAGCGGACGATTAAAAAATAGTCTACATAAGTATGTCAATGTACCTACCTACGGATGTTATAAAGACCATAAGGCAGCTAAAGTAACATCACCCTTCAAAACCATGGAAAAAATTTGGGTTATAGGAGGCGACAATGGCTGGTATTATGCCAATTTTCTATGGAAATTTAGAGGTTACATCGATAAATTAGTCGGAGGTATTGGATTACGTCGAGGAAGAACCAGTCCAACCGAATTACAGGCAGGAGATGCCCTTGACTTTTGGCGCGTTATTTTTGCTGACAAATCCAAACAAAAACTTCTACTCTATGCCGAAATGCGATTACCAGGAGAAGCCTGGTTAGAATTTGTAATTGAAGACGGCATTTTAAAACAAACGGCAACGTTTAGACCTAGAGGGTTAGCGGGGCGTCTTTATTGGTATAGCGTACTTCCATTTCATGGAATGATATTCAATGGAATGATTAAAAAACTAGTTACCGTTTAATAATTTGAATACAATACACAAATGAAAACATTTATTATCATTGGAGGCAGTAGAGGTATTGGAAGGGCCATTACTAATATGTTACTCCTTAAGCATAAGGTAATCAATATCAGCAGAAATTATCCGCGTATAAGTCATCAAAATTTAGAGCATCACAGCTGTGATGTACTTATAGACGACTTGCCTGTTATTGAAACAGCAGACGGCCTCATTTACTGCCCCGGTAGTATTAATCTCAAACCAATTTCCCGATTAAATCTTGATGATTTTAGAGACGATTTTGAAATCAATGTGCTCGGAGCGGTGAAGAGCATACAAAACTATTTACCCAGTTTAAAAAATGGAAAAGAGGCCTCTATCCTTCTATTTAGTACTGTAGCTACTAAATTAGGAATGCCTTTTCATGCTAGCATTGCTACCGCGAAATCAGGAGTTGAGGGCTTGGTTAAATCCTTGGGAGCGGAGCTAGTTCCAACCATTCGTATTAATGCCATTGCACCAACGGTTACTAATACCGATTTAGCATCAAAATTACTTCGAAATGACAAGATGAAAGACGCCATAACCGACAGACATCCGTTAAAAAAATATTTAAACCCACAAGAAGTGGCTGGAATGGCCGATTTCTTATTATCAAAAAAAGCAGCCTCAATTTCAGGTCAAGTCTTTGAAATGGATTGCGGCATTGTTACCTTTAAACTATAAACCATCAATTTTTTAATACTATCGTACCTTATGTTTTCAATGTCCAACACTGCAACGTCAAAAAACCAACCATCAGAATCCATTTATGACATCAAAATAAATGCCCTAAACGGAGAATCTATTAACCTTTCAGAATTTAAAGGGAAATACATCTTATTTGTTAATGTGGCTTCAAAATGCGGCTTTACAGGTCAATATGAAGATTTACAAAAATTATATGACACCTATCAAGACCAATTAATGATTATTGGAGTGCCTTGCAATCAATTTGGTGGTCAAGAACCAGGATCGGCGTCTGAAATACAGACGTTTTGTGAAAAAAACTATGGGGTTTCCTTTTTATTGACCGAAAAAGTAGACGTTAAAGGAAAAGCGCAACACCCACTTTATCAATGGTTAACAGATAAAAACAAAAATAGTAGTTCAAGCTCAAAAGTTCAGTGGAATTTTCAAAAATATCTGGTTGGGAAAACTGGGGAGTTAATTGGTTATTACCTTTCAACATCAAGAATTTTAAGCAGTAAAATCACTAAACATTTAAAATGAAAATAGTAAAATTTTTAGTGGTGTTTCTTATTATTAATTTTGGAGGTCTGGCTTTAGGACGCTGGTTAATGGATAATGGCCCTAGTTCTCAATGGTATTTGGATCTTAATAAAGCACCTTGGACTCCTCCTGGATGGGTTTTTGGAGTCGCATGGACTACAATAATGATCTGCTTTTCAATTTATCTAGCATTTCTTTTTAAAGATTATAATTCAAGATATTTACGCCTCTTGTTTTCTATTCAGGTATTATTAAATGTTATCTGGAACTATTTGTTCTTTAACCTTCATCAAGTAAGTTTAGGACTGTTGGTTATTGGCGCACTAACCCTAGTCCTCTTTTATTTTTTCTTTAAATACAGAATAGATTCTATTAAATATATCAGATATCTTTTGCTGCCGTATATGATTTGGTTATGTATTGCAACCTCTTTAAATGCCTATATCCTACTCTATAATTAATGAAAATCTACACCTTACACAAAACTCAAAACTTACCCATTTCTTTAGAACGTGCATGGGAGTTTCTCACTTATCCGCAAAACTTAAAAACAATCACCCCTGATTATATGGGATTTAATATTGAATCAGGAGCAGATAGGCCTATGTATGCAGGTCAAATCATTCAGTATATGGTTACTCCTGTGTTAGGCATTAAAACCAAATGGGTAAGCGAAATCACGCATGTTATAGACCATAACTATTTTGTTGACGAGCAACGTTTTGGCCCATATGCACTTTGGCATCACAAACATTTTTTAAAAGAAATTGAAGGCGGTGTGCAAATGGAAGATATCATAGATTATAAATTACCTCTCGGATTTATAGGTCAAATGGTACATCCTATTTTAGTGAAGCCTAAACTAGAAGAAATATTTAATTACAGAACTCAAAAACTGGAAGAGCTATTTGGAACTTATAAATGAAACAATCCATTAACATATTCTGGTTTAGACGCGATTTGAGGCTCGATGACAATTTAGGTTTTTACAAGTCCTTAAATGCGGAATATCCCGTAATGCCCATTTTTATTTTTGACACCACTATCTTGGATCACCTTCCAAAGGATGATGCTCGTGTGACCTTTATTCATAACACGCTTCAAGTTATGAGGCAAACGCTTCAAGACGAGCATGAAAGCAGCATAGCCCTTTTCCATGGAAAACCTTTAGAAATTTTCAAGCAACTTATTAGTGATTATACTATTAAAACGGTATTTACCAATCACGATTATGAGCCTTATGCTACCCAACGGGATACCGAAATAAAGGAATTTCTTATAAAAAACAATATTGAATTTAAATCCTACAAAGATCAGGTCATTTTTGAAAAAGACGAGGTTGTAAAAGCTAATGGTGACCCGTATCTGGTGTATACGCCTTATATGAAAACCTGGAAGGCTAAATTCCAAACTATCGATTTGGAGATTTACTATACCAATTCGTATCTAAACAATCTCGTAAAACATTCGCGGTTGCCTAACTTAAGTTTGACAGATATCGGTTTTGAAACGTCTAATCAAAGTATCGAGGATTACACCGTAACACCTACTCTTATTCAGGACTACGAATCCAAACGAAATTTTCCGGCAAAGGATGCCACCTCTAGATTAGGTCCACACCTACGATTTGGCACTGTGAGTGTTCGTAAAATGATAAAAAAAGCCATAGCTGAATCTAATGAAATATTTTGGCAAGAATTGATTTGGCGGGAATTTTTTATGCAAATTCTGTGGCATTTTCCCCATACGGTCCACCAAAGTTTCAAACCTAAATATGACCGTATTGAATGGCGCAACAATGAAGAAGAGTTTAACGCCTGGTGCGAAGGTAAAACTGGATACCCATTGGTTGATGCTGGAATGCGGGAGCTTAATCAAACTGGGTTCATGCACAACCGTGTGCGTATGTTGGTTGGCAGTTTTTTATGCAAGCATTTATTGATCGACTGGCGTTGGGGCGAAGCCTATTTTGCCGAAAAATTACATGATTATGAATTAGCTAGTAACATCGGAAACTGGCAATGGGTTGCTGGCAGCGGTGTAGATGCGACACCTTATTTTCGAATCTTTAATCCCACAACCCAAATTGATAAGTTTGATAAAAAACACATCTATATCAAAAAATGGGTGCCCGAATATCAAGAACTCACCTATCCGCAGCCCATTGTGGAACATAAAATGGCAAGAGAACGCTGTTTACAGGTTTATAAAGCTGCTTTAGATTAATCACACCTGTTCAATAAGTGTTATAGTTTTGGAATAAATCTTATCTTTAAGAAATTTAATCCATCACCTAATGACAGCAAAAAAAACTCTGATTATCCTCTTACTTCTAACTACTGGATTTTCCTTTTCACAGAACAAACTCAACAAAACTAAAAAGGCCATTATTGCCTCTGTTGAAAAACACAAAGCTAAGCTCATTGAAATCAGTGACGAGATTTGGGCTTTGGCCGAAACTGCTTTTGAAGAAAATCAATCCTCAAAATTATTGGCAGACTATGCCGAAGCACAAGGCTTCACAGTAGAACGTGGCGTAGCTGAAGAGCCTACGGCCTTTGTAGCCACCTATGGTTCAGGCAAACCCGTAATTAGTGTATTAGGCGAATTTGATGCGCTTCCGGGCTTATCACAACAAGCCGTTCCTACCAAAAACCCAATCAGAGAAGGTGATCCTGGACATGGATGCGGCCATAACTTATTTGGCGCCGCCAGTTTAGGAGCCGCAATTGCCATCAAGGAACAGATAGAAAATGGGACTTTTAAAGGCACAGTCAAATTCTTTGGTACTCCTAGTGAAGAAAAATATTTTGGAAAGATTTGGATGGTGCGAGCTGGACTTTGGGACGATGTTGACGTAAATATTAGCTGGCACCCTATGGCTAACATTGAAGCTGATGTGCAAAGCACCTTAGCCTTGGTTGATTTTAAGATTGAATTTTACGGGCAGGCAGCGCATGCTTCAGCTGACCCATGGAACGGACGTTCGGCTTCTGATGCTCTTGAGTTATACACCACAGGTGTTAATTATTACAGAGAGCATGTACAACCTACGGTTCGTATGCATTACCACATCCAAGATGGTGGTCAAGTAGTAAATGTGGTACCCGATTATGCGCGACTGTGGATGCGTGTAAGAGATACCAAACGCTCTGGAATGCTTCCTGTTTATGAACATTTAAAGAAGATGGCTGAAGGAGCCGCAATCATGGCGAATGTTGATTATAAAGTCTCCTTGATTTCAGGAATCTATGAAACTTTGGTCAATCGTGAAGGCGGTAAAATCATGCAATCTAATTTAGAACTTTTAGGCCCCATTACTTATACAGACGAAGAAATTGCCTTTGGTAAAAAAATACAGGAATCGACCGGTAAACCACAGATAGGCATGGACAGTGCAATACATCCTTTAGAAGCCACTAAAGAGCATCCTGGTGGTGGTTCAACCGATGTGGGCGATGTGAGTTGGAATGTTCCCAACATCAATTTAAAGGTTACTACGGCGCCTAAAGATACACCGTGGCATTCTTGGGCCGTAGTGGCATGTGGTGGCATGAGCATTGGTCACAAAGGCATGATCTATGCCTCAAAAGCCATGGCTATGACTATGGCCGATTTGTTTGAGCAACCTCAACTCATAGCTAAAGTAAAGGCGGAATACAAAGAACGAAAAGGTGATGAAGTGTATGAAGCTATGGTTCCAGACGGTCCGCCGCCAATTGATCAAAAAGGGAATTAATTTATTTAAAACACAAATACTTCCTTGCTTATGATTCGAATGATCTGTATTTTATTGTTCCTAGCCTTGGGCACAGGTTTTCTTCATTCACAAAACACCCAAGTTTATGTTTCTGCACATCCTGACGATTGGCAGTTATTCATGAATCCAAATGCTTACAAGGATTTACAAAATCCAGAAAATAAGGTCATATTTTTACACACTACAGCTGGTGATGCAGGCTGTGGCACAGGATGTACAAGTTATTATAAAGCGCGTGAAGAAGGCAGTTTACGCGCTATTCGGTTTATGTGTAATGCTATAAACCATCAGTTAAAGCAAGGTACTGACATGAACAAAACTCATGTCTTAATCAATGGGCATCTCATTTTACGATACAGTTATGCTAACGCTGTGGCCTACTTTTTACGATTACCCGATGGGAATTATACTGGTGTTGGCTATCCTTTGCATCAGCATAGCAGTTTAAAATATTTTTACGAGGGTTCTGTCCCAGAGTTAATAGCAATTGATCAAAGTACAGCATATCAGTCTCTAGATGATTTGGTAACTACCTTAAGTGAGCTATTAAACTATGAATCTAATGGTTTAGGTCAAGTCTCCTTAAATATAGCAGAAACGAATGCTGAACGTAATCCTGAAGACCATTCCGATCATCTTACGTCTTCCTTTATCATGCAAAAGGTGGCTCGAAAATTAGGTCTTGAATCGGTAAGGTTGTATGAAGAATACGCCACCAATAAAAAACCTATAAACAGTTTTGATGCCGATTTTCTTATCAGTGCAGGAACTTGGGGCGCCACAGCCTCTGGGCTTTCCGACCATTTTCATAACAGCACTTGGGATGCAGGTCATAATGCATGGATTGGACGGCAATATTTTAGAGAGGTCCGGCTTGCAGAATTAGAAAACGATTAATCGCAATACGGCGAATTATCTTCTAACTAAACACGTTTAATTTTAGCGCCAATGGCTCTCAAACGTTCGTCAATATTTTCATAACCTCGATCAATCTGTTCAATATTATGGATGGTTGACGTTCCTTTAGCAGATAAGGCTGCAATGAGTAAGGAAACTCCAGCTCTAATATCGGGAGAGGTCATCGTAGTTGCCTTTAAAGTCGATTTATAATCATGACCAATAACGGTTGCACGATGTGGATCACACAAAATAATTTTGGCGCCCATATCGATCAATTTATCTACAAAGAACAAACGGCTTTCAAACATTTTTTGATGGATTAAAACACTTCCTCTAGCTTGGGTGGCAACTACCAAAATAATACTCAATAAATCGGGTGTGAAACCTGGCCAAGGGGCATCGGCAATGGTTAAAATAGAGCCGTCAATAAAACTTTGAATCTCGTAACCGTTTTTATGCGCCGGAATATGAATATCATCACCCTGACGTTCAACTGTAATTCCTAGTTTTCTGAATACATTAGGTATAACTCCCAAATCATCCCAGCTTACGTTAGTAATAGTCAGTTCGCTTTTGGTCATGGCCGCAAGTCCAATCCAACTACCAATTTCAATCATATCGGGTAACATACGGTGCTCTGTACCGCCAAGGGCTTCTACACCTTCAATAGTTAACATATTCGAACCTACGCCCGAAATTTTGGCGCCCATTCGGTTCAGCATTTTACATAATTGCTGCAAATAAGGTTCGCAGGCAGCATTGTAAATAGTGGTTGTACCTTCTGCTAAAACCGCTGCCATCACAATATTGGCGGTTCCGGTTACGGAGGCTTCTTCTAGCAACATATAGGTGCCTTTAAGACGCTTGGCCTCAACACCGTAAAATTGTTCTTCCTTGCTATATCTAAATTTGGCTCCCAAATTTATGAGCCCTTCAAAATGAGTATCTAAACGACGACGTCCAATTTTATCACCGCCGGGTTTAGGAATATAACCTCTACCAAAGCGGGCTAAAAGCGGCCCAACAATCATGATAGACCCACGCAGCCCACGGCCATCGACTTTAAATTCTGGAGATTCAAGATATTTTAAATTAACCTCATCGGCCTTAAATGTATAAGATCCTTTAGCTATTTTATTAGCTTTTACTCCCAAATTTTGCAATAAAGCGATAAGTTTATTGACATCAACAATGTCAGGAATATTATGAATGGTGACAAGTTCGGGCGTTAATAATACTGCACACAGAATTTGAAGTGCTTCGTTTTTTGCACCTTGAGGTTGAATACTACCCTTGAGTTGGTGACCTCCTTCAATGATAAATGTTGCCATGAAAAAATTTAGTAGCGTTTACGGTTACGGTTGCCTTTTTTGTGGTGGGATTTTTTGTTGGAACTACCTCCAGAACTATGCTTCTTTTTACTGCGCATGAGGCTTGTGGCATCGGTTAAATCTTCCTCACTTTCTTTTAAATCAATCTTTCCTCCAGAGAGTTCTCGTAGATGATTGAAGATAACATCGTCTTCTACAGTATCCTTATTCCAGTTTAAAAAGCACTTTTTCATATGGTTGGCAATGGTGTAAATCAAAGCGTCTTTGAGATCACCATCTTCCCAAGTATTAGCAACATCAATCATGGTTTTAATATTATTACCATAAAAGCGGTACTTGGGATGGTTTTGCGGATATTTTAAAGGCTCTGGTCTGGCCTGCAATTCTTCTCTTGATGGTTTTTCATAGGGAGAATCGGCATCTAACTCAAAATCGGCTATAATAAATAACTGATCCCAAAGCTTATGCTGAAAATCTGGCACATCACGTAAGTGTGGTTGCAGATTTCCCATAACCGAAATAATGGCTTTTGATACTTTATTGCGTTCTTCTTTGGTAGGCAATTGCTTTGCATAATTGATCATTTTCTGTAAATGCCTGCCGTATTCGGGAATAATTAAATGCTCCCGTTCTGTATTATATTCTAAATCGTCTATTAACATGTAAGTTTTGTGTAGTATTTATAAATGTGGCATGAAGTCCTTCTGCACGTGTGCAAAATACAAAAAAATACTTAGCCTAATGAATTTTTAAAGAGAAATTACGCCTTCAACCTTTAAGGCTACTTCTTTATATTTTGAAATCACAGCATCTGGATTTTCCATAGTGACATTCACCGAAACACTGGTGTATTTACCAGTTTTGGACTCGTTAGTATTAATCACTGCGCCAATATTATTAAAAAGGTCTTCTATTTGTTCAATCTTATCTTTACGGGTTGGTACAATAAATTTATACAAATACTCTGATGGCCAGCTCGCGGTTTCATATAATTGTGCTCTTAATTTTTTATAAAATTCTTCGGGGTTTTGTGAATTGCTCATATGTGGATTTATATTTTGCAAAGATACATTTTACTTTACATTTTTTATTCATGAATATAATTCCGAATTTTACATCCAAAATCTTGCCAATTTGAACACAAAACGCATTGTCATCACCGGAGGTCCGGGAACGGGGAAGTCCTCACTCATCAACGCACTTAAACAACGCGGCTTTGTATGTTTTGATGAGATTTCACGTCAGGTGACTCTAGAAGCCCGTGCCAATGGGGTTGAACAGTTGTTTTTAACCGAGCCTTTATTGTTTAGCGAACTCCTTTTAGAAGGTCGCCTTCAACAATTTAAGGCCGCAGGGGAAACCAAAGCCAAACAGGTATTTTTAGATCGTGGGCTTCCAGATGTACTGGCCTATATGGACTATGTTCATTTAGACTACCCATCTACCTTTAATGAAGCTTGTCAAACGCACCGCTATGATCAGGTATTTGTACTTGCTCCTTGGCAAGACATTTTTACCAGTGATGCCGAACGCTACGAAAACTTTGAACAGGCCATTGCCATACACGAACACCTTTTAAAGACCTACGCTGGTTTTAAGTATGAGTTAATTGATGTGCCTTTTGGGAGCATTGAGCGCCGTACCGATTTCATTCTAGAGGCTTTAATTCTGTAACCATGGCACATCCGCTCTCCCTTTTAGAACGCTATTGGAATCACAGTTCCTTTAGACCTTTGCAGGAGGATATCATTAATGCTGTACTTGACAATGAAGATGTATTTACGCTACTCCCCACTGGAGGCGGAAAAAGCATTTGTTTTCAAATTCCGGCATTGATCAAAGATGGGCTATGTATTGTGGTCTCTCCCTTAATTGCCTTGATGAAAGACCAGGTGAATACCCTCAACCAGAAAGGTATTAAAGCCATGGCCATAACGAGTGGCATCAGCTATGCCGAGCTGGATACCCTCTTGGACAATTGCATTTATGGTAACTATAAGTTTTTATACCTCTCTCCAGAGCGCTTACAGCAGGACATTGTACAGCAACGTATTGAACAAATGCCCGTAAACTTAATCGCTGTGGATGAAGCCCATTGTATTTCGCAATGGGGAAATGATTTTAGGCCCGCCTATAAGCATATTGCCATCTTGAGACAGCTGCACCCTAGCGTCAACCTAATTGCCCTTACAGCCACCGCAAAGGCTAGGGTTATTGCAGATATTATAGAATCGCTTGATCTACTTTCTCCAAAAGTTTTTAAGGCCTCTTTTAACCGACCCAATATCGCGTATCAGGTATTAAACACCGAAGATAAGACCTATAAAATAGAGCAAATATTAAAGGCTTACCCAGGTCCTTCCATCATATATGTTAGAAGCCGAAAAGCTGCTGTAGAGATGAGTAATCAGCTGGCCTCAAAAAACATCTCGAGCACCTTTTTTCATGGTGGTATCCCCAATGCACAAAAGCAGGAGCGACTCCAAGCGTGGTTAAGTGATCGCACGCAAGTAATGGTGGCCACTACCGCCTTTGGTATGGGCATTGACAAAGCCGATGTTAAGACCATTATTCATATCAATTTACCCGAAAGTTTGGAGAGCTATTATCAAGAAGCTGGACGCGCCGGACGAAATAATGAAACGGCCTATGCGGTGATCTTGAAAAACGCTTCTGATGCGAATAGCTTAAAAAATCAGTTTTTAAAGAGCCTCCCAACGGTCGATATTCTAAAAACCATCTATCGTAAACTCTGTAATTATTTTCAGATCTCTTATGGTGAAGGCGAGTTAACCACGCATCAATTCAATTTTAATGCCTTTTGTACCACCTATCAATTCAACACTAAAATTGCCTATAATGCCATACAAGTCTTGGACCGAACGAGTATCTTAAAATTATCACAGCAATTTAATTACAGTACCAAGTTACAGTTTAAGGTTAGTAACATGGTCCTCTTTCAGTATTTAGAAACCTATCCCAGTTTAGAACTCCTAATTAAAACCATTTTAAGAACCTATGGCGGTATTTTTGAGCATCTTTTAAACATTGATATTGCACTGATCACTAAAAAGACAGGTTTGGCCGAAAATGAGGTGATCGCATCCTTGAAACGACTAGAAAAAGACGGTATGGTAGATTTTAGTTTCTCCAATACCGACTCCGAAATCACCTTTCTACAACCTCGTGAAGACGATAAAACCATCCATAGAATTGCCAAGATTGTGGAGCAGCAACACGAATTAAAAGCCCAGCAATTACAAGCAGTGCTTGACTATGTGGATAATGATAGTGTTTGTAAAAGCATTCAATTATTGGACTACTTTGGTGAGCAAAATACTGTAAATTGTGGGATATGCTCGGTATGCCTCACCAAAAAAAAACAAGTACAGCCAGACTTTAAAACCGTGCAACGAGATATAATTTTAGCTTTAGAAACGACCCCCCTCTCGTCGCGAGCTATGGTGAATCAATTAATTCATGAAGAAGCTGTAATTTTGGACGTTTTAAAGACCTTGCTTGAACATGAGATTATTGAATTAACGGCAAGTAATTTGTATAAATTAAAACACACATGAGAGATCCCTTAAAAATTGTGTTTATGGGCACACCTGACTTTGCTGTTGAAAGCCTAAAAACACTTATTGAACATGACTATAACATTGTAGGTGTGATTACCGCACCTGATAAGCCTGCAGGACGTGGCCGTCAACTACAAGAGTCGGCGGTAAAGCAATTTGCTAGATCTAAAGGCCTAAACATTTTACAGCCTACCAATTTAAAGGATGAGGGTTTTATAAAAGAATTAAAGGCCTTGCAAGCCAATCTTCAAATTGTCGTAGCCTTTAGAATGTTACCACAAGTGGTATGGCAAATGCCCAAATATGGCACCTTTAATCTTCATGCCTCATTGCTTCCCAATTACCGTGGTGCGGCGCCTATTCACTGGGCGATTATTAATGGCGAAACGACCACAGGCGTCACCACCTTCTTTATTGATGACAAAATTGATACCGGTGCTATCATCCTGCAAGAGAGCACTAGCATTGAGCCTGATGAAACTGTGGGCAGTTTACATGATAAATTAATGCATCTAGGAAGCGCCCTAGTGCTCAAAACTGTAAACCACATTGCCAGTGGAGAAGTGAACACCACCCTACAGGCGCCAACTGCCGAATTAAAAACAGCCTACAAGTTAAACAAGGATAATTGTAAAATCGATTGGAGCGCCCCTTTAGATACTATTTACAATAAGATTCGAGGCCTTAACCCATTCCCTTCGGCATGGTGCTATCTCAAAAATGGCGATGATTTATTAACGGTCAAACTATTTGCAATTGAAAAAGAGGAAGCCCATCACCAATTAGAACCTGGTTGCATTCAAATTAAAGAGCATGCCTTATTTGTAGCGGTTAATGGTGGCTATATGAAGGTGTTAGAACTTCAGTTGCCTGGAAAGCGAAAAATGGACAGCAAATCGCTTTTAAACGGTTTTCAATTTGAAGCCGATGCCAAACTGCTCTAAACCCCTGTTTTTAGTAGGTTTTTGAAAACATCGACGAAATACATTCCCGTTATTAACAAATGCCCCAAGTTATCAACAAAACCCCGCATTTCCCTTGCTATTACTTGCATGAACGGATTATCCGTATAAATTTGTATACGGTTTAAGCAAATGGTTTGAACCCAACTATTTATTAATCATTTAAATTAAATTTTATGAACAAAACAGATTTAATCAATGGCATGGCAGAAAACGCTGGAATTACTAAAGCGGCTGCTAAGAAAGCATTAGATTCATTACTAATTGATATTGAAGGCGCATTACAAAAAGGAAAACGTGTATCTTTAGTAGGATTTGGATCTTGGTCAGTGTCTAGAAGAGCTGCAAGAGAAGGAAGAAACCCACAAACTGGTAAGGCAATAAAAATCAAAGCAAAAAACGTTGTAAAGTTTAAAGCTGGATCTGATTTAAGTAGTGCTGTAAACTAGTAATATTTGAAAACTTATAGATTAGGCCTGCAATTATGCAGGCCTTTTATTTTTTAAAAATATTGGTTTTTAGAATAAAAAGTTTTAGATTTAATTCAAAATCATTGTAATTATGATTACCTCAAAGCCAAAAAAGGGACATTTACTTATAGCTGAACCCTCCATTATTGGTGATATGTCCTTTAATCGCTCTATTATTTTATTAGCCGATTATACAACTGAAGGTTCTATTGGGTTCATACTTAATAAACCTTTAGAATATACCCTTTCAGACTTGGTACCTATAACCGAAGCCGAATTTAAGGTCTATAACGGTGGCCCCGTAGAGCAGGACAACCTCTATTTCATTCATAAAATCCCTGAATTGATTCCGGGCAGCATTGAAATTTCCTTGGGTATTTATTGGGGAGGTGATTTTGATACCGTATTAGACCTCATCAATGAAGGTCGCATTACCGATTCTGAAATCCGATTTTTCTTGGGCTACTCTGGTTGGGAGCCTAACCAATTAGAAAAGGAATTAGAGCTGAATTCATGGATTGTTTCTGAAAACGTCTACAAAAGCGATATCATCAGCAAGTCTGAACATCTGTTCTGGAAAGAAAAAATGCTAGAGCTTGGTGGTGACTATTCCATATGGTCTAATGCCCCCGAAAACCCTAGTTACAACTAGGCCAATCTAATTTTTGCATTTAATTTAGTGAGCAAGGCTCTTGATACCTCTTGCGTATAGCTTTTTTTACGGTAGTTCGTAATGGGCTGTATACCTGTAATAACGTTGGTAATAAACAATTCGTCAGCCTGTTGTAATTCAAATGGAGAAATAGAGGCTTCTTCCAATTCTAAATGTGCATCTTTAGTAATAAAATCCATGATTTGCCCTCGCATAATGCCTTTTAAGCAACCGTCTGCTAAAGGTGGTGTCTTAACGGTTTGTCCTTTCACCAAAAACAGATTCCCATTAAGGGCCTCTACCACCTGTTTGTTGGTATTCAAAAGCAAACAATTATCTAATTGATGGTCCTGCGCATAAATACTACCCAGCACATTGGTGATTTTATTGTTGGTTTTTAGGGTTGACAAGAGACCTGGAGCTACAAAAAAGTCCTTATACAAGTCTATCGTATAGTTGAAGTGATCTGCAATACCATACATGGGGGCATCTAATGCTTCCACAGCGATATTATAATTTACCACTTGCTCTAAAGGCTTGTATTTCCCACCTTCTCCCCGATCTACCGTAAGTTTTACACGTGCTGCTTGCGACGATAAACCATTGGCTTCAACGGTTTTTAGGATTTCCTGTTCTAGAAATTCCATGGTGAAATTCATGGGGATTTCCATACGTAAAATGCGCATAGAGGCCATTAGGCGAAAGTAATGGTCTTCCCAGAATAAAATGTTAGCATCTAGAACCTTTAGGGTTTCAAATAGTGCATCCCCAAAAGCATACCCGCGATTATTAATAGACAGTTGCCCCGTAGCCGTATTGACCAGTGTTCCGTTTAGATTCAGCATAAAAAAAGTCTCGAGTTTTAATCGAGACAAAGATATCATTTATTTGCAGCATGGCTAGGCCGATCCCAGAACTTGTTTTAAACCTGAAATTTGGTTGTCCCACAGCATTTTAGCTTCTTCAATTTCATCTTCGTCAATAAAATCGGTAACAATCAAGGAGACGTCTTTGGTGATTTCGTCCACTTGAATGCGGATTTCAAAATAATACGAAGCCTCGTCTTCTTCGTCACTTAACCATCTAAATTTGATGCGTTCGCCAGATTTTTTGCTTAAGAGCCTAGCTTGTTCCTCACTGCCATCCCAGATAAATGTAAACAATTCGCCGCGGGAATTCACATTATCTGCGAACCACTCTGATAGTCCAGAAGGCGTTGAAATGTATTGAAACAATAATTGTGGTGAGGCATGGATTGGAAACTCCATCTCAAATTTGATTTTATCTTCCATAGGTAACATAAATTATCTTGCTCAATATATACATTAAATTAGATAGTTTAAAACTTATTTCACAAAAAATAAATTAGCAGTTTAATGTTTGATGTCTATGATTTTGTTTTTATATTTGCAGCCGCATTGAAAAATCCTTGGCGAGGTAGCTCAGCTGGTTAGAGCGTCGGATTCATAACCCGGAGGTCACGAGTTCAAGTCTCGTTCTCGCTACACAAAAAATCCCATTACAGCCGTGATGGGTTTTTTTATGTTTAAAACTGAAGGCCGATTATGGTCTAAAAGGCTTGGCATAAAAAAGTATCAAAGCATTATTGGGCTTTAGAGTAAAATCTTCCCCCAATGGAATAACCGAAGGTAAATCTCTCTATTTTAGAATATCAACAAACTATAATGGATGCCTGCCTGCGCAGGCATGACACACTGGTCTATTTTGTCATGCTGAGCCTGTCGAAGCATCCTACTGGATTACCGGAGGCAAATCTCTGTGACAATGATTTAGGATTGTCGGCTACATTTCGACAGGCTCAATGTGACAATGATTTTGGATTGTTGGCTACATTTCGACAGGCTCAATGTGACAATGAGAACGATTTTTGTCAGTTCGAGTGGCACGCCCATGGCGGGATGTATCGAGAACTTTAGCGCTAGGCACGCTTCTCAATACAATTTTGCTTCTCGGAATCACATTTCGACAGGCTCAATGTGACAATGAGAACGATTTTTGTCAGTTCGAGTGGCACGCCCATGGCGGGATGTATCGAGAACTTTAGCGCTAGGCACGCTTCTCAATACAATTTTGCTTCTCGGAATCACATTTCGACAGGCTCAATGTGACAATGAGAACGATTTTTGTCAGTTCGAGTGGCACGCCCATGGCGGGATGTATCGAGAACTTTAGCGCTAGGCACGCTTCTCAATACAATTTTGCTTCTCGGAATCACATTTCGACAGGCTCAATGTGACAATGATTTTGGATTGTTGGCTACATTTCGACAGGCTCAATGTGACAATGATTTTGGATTGTTGGCTACATTTCGACAGGCTCAATGTGACAATGATTTTGGATTGTTGGCTACATTTCGACAGGCTCAATGTGACAATGAGATCGATATTTGTCAGTTCGAGTGGCACGCCCATGGCGGGATGTATCGAGGACTTTAGCATTAGGCACGCTTCTCAATACAATTTTGCTACGCGGAATCACATTTCGACAGGCTCAATGTGACAATGAGATCGATATTTGTCAGTTCGAGTGGCACGCCCATGGCGGGATGTATCGAGGACTTTGACACTAGGCACGTTTCTCAATACAATTTTGTTTCGCGGAATCACATTTCGACAGGCTCAATGTGACAATGATTTTGGATTGTTGGCTACATTTCGACAGGCTCAATGTGACAATGAGTTTTGATTGTTCACTACATTTCGACAGGCTCAATGTGACAATGAAATCGATTTTTGTCAGTTCGAGTGGTACGCCCTTGGCGGGATGTATCGAGAACTTTAGCACTAGGCACGCTTCTCAATACAATTTTGCTTCTCGGAATCACATTTCGACAGGCTCAATGTGACCATGTCTCACATCCTACTCAAATCGGCTTCTGCAGCGATATAGCCAAAACCAGCCCAGTTACCCGTATCGACAAGTTGCTGATACCGCTTTCGTGCTTCCTCTATGTCGCCATTATAATGATACCAATTGGCCACACCATAATGTACGGCCTCATTCGATCCCAGACTGTCTGCTCCTGTGAGCTCGGCTTCGCTTAATTCACCCTTATAAAAGAGCAGCAATTGGTAATAGGCCACATTCTCAATGATGTTCATATCCTGATGGATGTCTTGCAACACCCTATTTGCTTCGTCAGGTAACTGCAAACGGCGAAGTATCATATACATCCAATGTGAGGTCGCCACGATCATATCGTCATTTTTACTGGCCTTAAGGCATTGCTCAAAAGCACCTAACGCCTTATTTAGATCGTTATTGAGATAATAGGCCAAACCCAAATGGTACCAGGTATTGGTGTGCAAACTAGACAGGGGTTGATTCAAGCGATTGGGAATGCCATCAGGTTCTATCACATCGTCACTACCTTTGATGAGCTGTGTTGCCGTTTCTAAATCGGTGATGGCCAAATCGAGTTGTCGTGTGCTAATGTAGCGATGTCCGCGGTGGCGGTAAAAGCGTGCATCATTTGGAAACTTGGCAATGCCTTCAGTAAACACATTAATGGCGGCTTTATAATCGCCCAAATAGGCCTTGCGGCGCCCCAGCCAGATGATGTGATCGGGATTCATATTATCTTTGGTATAGTTGGTCAAGGCTGTGAGATACTTGGCAATGGCGAGCGAATCCTGCTCTGGATTGACCTGCCGACGTAGTAAGGGTTTTTGTAAAAAGGAGGTGCCTTGGAGGGTATCTATTTTAACATCGTTTGGGGTCATGGTTTTTTCTTGGTAGTTGCAGCTGAAAAGCAGCAGGGCTATACTAAAGATGATAAGGTGTTTTGACATAATGGTGAGCATTAGTTAGTCTTGTTAAAGATACAATAATGTTGTTACTTCTGAAGTCCCTTTTTGCGGTGTTGAATGGGTTTTAGTAGTGAAGCAACCGATTGATTAACCAAGGGTAAATCTTCTTATCAAGTGGATGCCTGCCTGCGCAGGCATGACAGGGCGTTTTGTTGTCATACAGAGGGCGAAGCGCCTGAAGCATCTCCATTGCAACAATGTGCCGGTTTTTGCCGTTTTTTGTTGGTCTATGCCGCTTTTAACCCTTTATGCCGAAATGCCTCTAGCATACATTATCCATACACTAGCCATACACTAGCTATACATGAGCTATAGGGTTGACCCACACTTTTCTTGGACTAAAGTTTTAAACTTAAGCGTTATTTTCTTTAATAAAATCCAAAAGCGTCAAGGAGAAGTGCTGGAGGGGTTTTGTTTTAAGGATTTGAGGTAGGTGTCAACAGGACTAGTATGAGAGATTAAATAATATTATTTCAAGTATATTTCATCTCGAACATAACTTGCGTTTAACCAAAAACATTGTCTACTATATTCGATTATTTTAAGTTTTTTGTCTTCTACTGGTAAAGGGTATGTGAAAGTTGAATCTGTTCCATGGGGTCTTACATGACAAACTCTACTTTCTTTTAATTTAGGTAGATTATTTTTTCTTATTGGATGACCCTTTTTAGAATATCGAATATTTCCATTTTTATCACGAGCATAATCTTTAAAAATGTTTCCAGATTGAATCACTTTTTTTGTTTTCAACCATATCATTCTAAACTCATTTCTGTCTTTATAAGGCATATTCCAAAACTTAGCTTTATCTAGATAATATCCAAATTTATTTTTTTTAAAAAATACAAATAAAAATTTCTTCTCAATCAAATCTTTTAATTCACTATCTCTCCAACTTTCTTCATAAATCTGCTTGAATTTAAAAGCAGGAAAAGATACAGATTGAATTATGCAATTATTCTCCTCTACTCTTATTGCTTTAATTTCTATTTCAGCTTTTTGAAATTCTTCAATTTCTTTATCTATTTCAACACCAAGTATTGCTTTCGACAATGATGAATAATATTGCTTCGATTTTTTTACTTTCAGATTTAATTTAGCTTCAATATTTGAGTCGTTAATTCCATAAAAGGGCCGAAACTTTGAAATTACAATATCTTCAATCGAATTCTCATTATTTAAAATTTCAATCTTCTTAATTATTTTTCCATAAACAGCTATTTCCTCGTGAGCAATTTTCGCGATAATATGATTAACATAACCTTGTTTTAAAGAATAAGCCCTCTGTTTTGCTTTTTGACTATTAAATGGTTGTTCCCTAAATGATTTTAATGAAGTGGATCCTTTAGTACAAGCCCCAAGATAGAATGTATCACCTTCTGATAATTCATGTGCTTTCCCATCCTTTATTTTTTGAGATATAATTTTCCAATCACGTTTAATGATATTTAAGTCTTCTAATGGATATTTCCATTCATCGACTAGCTTTATGTAATAGTCAAGTATATCTAAATCTTTATCGTACAGATAAAATATTAGAAGTAAATGGGCATTTTTTTTCCAAAAAGTACTTGATTCAAATTCTTCTTTATGGACTTCTAAATAATTTATGATATTTAAGACGAGTCTTTCTTTTGAACGAATTTCTCCGTTTTTTAATACTTTAAGAGGACTTGATTTTAATTCAATACCAGCCTCAAAAAAATCTGGTTCAGAAGCTGAATTTGGTTCATAACCGAAATAATACTTTTCTAATAATTGACCAAAATTACCTTTGCCTTTATAATGATGCTCTTCAATTTCGGGTTCACAAATTTGTCTCAAAGTTTTATCTTTAAGCATTTTGGCATAACTAATAATGGACTCTGAAGAACTTATATTATACATTTAGTTAATATAAATTGATTTGTTTGTATAACTCCTGTCCTATTTTCTCAACAACACCAACAACTAAAGCATTACCCATCAAAAAAGCTCTTTTTGTATCAGAAACACCATCTAATTTAGTGTGATTTTTTGGAAACATATTTAATTTTTCAAGTTCACTTGGCATTAATCTACGATAAGTATTTTCTTGAACTATAACATGCTTAAAGCGTGAAGGACTTGAACCTCCCTCTCCCGTAATAATTGTTCTTGACGGATTATCTAGTTCATCAGGGAATGACATTGCTCCTTCAGCATATTGATAATCATATCCAAGTGCCTTATTTCGTCTATACTCTTTTTTTGTACCTTTTAAATATTTCCACATATCGAGCTCCGTATTTAACACCATTTTTCGACCATCAATTTGCACTTTGACAAGAGGTTCTTTTAGCTTTTTTCTAGGATTAATAATATATGATTTATCGATTTCACTCAATGGTCTTATAACAATATCTCCAAGGTTAGTTATTTCACCATAATAATTCGGTTCTGTTTTTGCAGTATGATACGTTCCATCCAACATTAAGCCTGTATTAAAAAATGGATTCTTAATTTTCTCTAAATTAAATTCTTTGGTTAATAATTGAATATCATTATCTATTCCTCTAGATACGATTGAATATTCAAAATTCTTTATTGGAAATGCCTTTGAAAGAACCCCATTTTGAAAAATGAAATTCTTTATTGAAGTATTTTTTATTCTTTGGTAAATTGAAGTGCCTTTTCTATATCCAAGAATATAGACTCTTCTTCTTCTTTGTGGCATCCCGTAATCTGCTGCATTAATAACTCTCCATTCAACAGCATAACCTAATTCATTTAAACAAGAAAGCATAATTGCAAAGTCTCTCCCTCTTTGCGAAGCTGGAGAAACCAATAACCTATCCACATTTTCTAAAAACAAATAGCTTGGTGCGTTATCGCCTTGACCTTTTAGAATGTTGTAAATACTCCACCAAAGCACACCTTTTTTTCCAACTAATCCTTTAGAGTTTTTTAGAGTTGTAGCAACTGAATAATCTTGGCAAGGAAAGCCTCCAACTAAAAGATCATGTTGAGGTATGTTCTTAAACTTTTTTTCTATAACAACTTCTATATTTTCCCTAGAATGATGTTTATTACCCCACCTTTCTTCATAAACTTCTGATGCATGCTGTCTTTTAGTGGAGGGCTCAAATTGATTCGACCAAACAATTTCGTAATGTTGATTAAGTTTATTTTTATAATTAGATGTAGATGATAGTCCTTTCCAACCTTCTAAACCTAGCCTAAATCCCCCGACTCCTGCGAATAGCTCTACAACCCGTAATTTATTATTCATTAATCTATAATTTTGATGACCAAAATATGATTATTTATGTCGAATTACAACCGAAATATATTAACATTTATTTTTTTTTATAGATGTTGACAAATACAGCTATGTAGGATACTCTTTGTCTATATATTTTTATTATTCCTTCACTCAATAGCTAATACCTATTGTTGGATTTTAAATAATTTTTTATTCATTTAATTTTTGTTCTTCACCACAATATGGACAGAAAGCAAATCCTTCGTCTAATCGATTATTACATTTAGAACATAGCTTAATTTCCTCGATTACAGACTTAAATGGAACACTCGTTTTAAAAGTAAAGTCTTCTGGAATTTCTTTTAAAAAACTTGACTCATTACCTTTTTCTGTAATTATAAATAAATCGTCTTTTGCTCTTGTGATTGCAACATAAAACAACCGCCTTTCTTCTTCTAGTAATAAATTATGATTTGACTCCTTTATGACCTGGTAAATTCTATCCTCCATCCAAATATCTGGGAATCCCCCATTTCCTTCAGTTAGTCCGATTATGAAAACAGCTTTGGCTTCAAGTCCTTTAGAAGCGTGAATTGTCTTGCCTGTTACAAAAATCCGTTCTTGCTTGAATCTTTCAAAATATGGACTAAACATTTTGCTTCTGCGATACAAAAAAAGAATGTCTTCTTTTGTATAACCCTTATCTTTTAGTTTGTGAATTTGATCTATTACATAGTTTATATTCTCGGCTTCATCTTTTCCTGCATAAATATGAATTTTGCTACTCGATTTCTTGTTTGAACGGATATCTTTATCAACTTTGAATTTATTGTGTTTGATAACCTCATTACTTGCCCCTACTATGTGTTCGGAACTTCTGTAATTCATACTCAATTTTATCGTTTCAGAATTTTTGAAATGCCTCTCAAAATTCACAATATAATCAACATTTGAACCTCTAAAACCGTATATACTTTGCCAGTCATCACCAACACAAAACAGCTGATTGTTGTCATTAAGTAGAAGTTTGATTAATTCTACTTGTAAATTATTAACATCTTGGAATTCATCTACTAAAATGTATTCATATTTTTCTCTAAACTTTTCGGCTATTTCCCTATGATTTTTAAAAAGTGATATAGTTCTAGTAATCATATCATTAAAGTCTAAATATGATTTGTTAGTGCAATATGATCGGTATTGTTCAATTATTGGGACGGATAGTTTATAAAAATCTCGCACTCTTTCATGTTGATCTTTTTGTGAGTTTTCTAATATGATTTTAGTCGGTAAGTTTTCAACTTTAACCATATCAATAACTCGCATTGTTTGACGTAAAAAGTCTTTAACTTCTTTATGGTATGAATTGAATTCTTCTTCAAAAGATAATGCTGTTGAGAAATGGTAATTTGAGGGAAGTCTATTCTTAACAATTCTATCTAACGTCAAATTGAATAAAGCAGAATCCTTCGTTTGGTGCTCAAATGTTTTGACTAATAGTTTATTGGCTTTGTTGAATTGTTGTTCCTTACCTTTAGTTGGATAGCTTTTATCACTAACGTGCTCCAAATATAGATTAGCTTCAGGAATGAAAAAGTCAGGTCTAAAATTAAAATCCCTGAAATTTACAATTGGTTCATATTCAAATTTAATACTGTGCCGGTACAGCCAATCAGCGATATATTGTTCTGATTTTGAACGAACTTTATCCCCATTTAATGTTGTATAAAACTTTCCATCTTTAGGCAGTAAAAGGGAATTGTCTTTCTCAATATGTATTTTGTCAATCATATAGTCCAAAATATATCGTTTTAAATTAAGCAGATACTCATTGGATTCGCAATTCTCAATAATGATTTTATGAATTACTTCAAAAGCCGTTTCTGTAGCTGAATATTTAGCGAATTCATCATCTGTTGCTTTTGTGTCTCCAATTATTTTAAACTTATTGTCAAACTCGTTTACACCAAAATTTCGAATTATACCGTAGCAAAGACTATGAAAGGTCTTTAAAGTTAGATTGTCAATCCATTTATGCTTTTTGGCAAAAAAATAACGTTCAGTTTCTTTCTCTTTAGAGGTCCGATTTTTATCAGCCAGAATCTCAACATATTCTTCAGTGTCGTCTGCTGAAATAATTAATCTGTCAAGCATTTCATTTGCAGCATTTTTTGTAAAAGTAATTGCCAAAATATTATTTGGATTCACTCCCTTCTCTTCAATAAGATAAATTAGCTTTTGAAGTAAAGTTTTGGTCTTGCCTGAACCTGCCCCTGCAAGGACAAGAAGCCTCTTGCATTCAGAAACAACTGCTTGTCTTTGTTTTTCGCTTAGCCCGCTTAAATTGGTTTTAGTGTTTTGCATAATTTATTTTCTTCCAAAGTCAGCTGGAATTTCTCCCCAAGCCTGGGTTTCCCATTTAAGAATTTTATTTTCAATCTGATTCTCTTCTAACCATTTTACAGCTCTATCTAAGAGTTTAAATGATTTAGAGTTTTTTTCATTTTTTTCAAGACTTGTTCTGTAAGTTTTATCTTTCACCCAACTTATAGCCGTTTTGCTGTCTGTATATATTGGTCTTTTATCATTAGTTTTCTTTAGGTGTGCTAAAGTATGAACTAAACCAAGAAATTCTCCAATATTGTTAGTTGATTCGTGAAGAGGGCCAAAATGGAATATTTGTTTTTTAGTATTTGTATCTACACATTGATATTCAACAGTTCCTGGATTGCCACTGCAAGCAGCATCAACTGAAACCGAATTTAAGTTAGGTTTTCCGATTAATTCCAATTGTTCTTTTGATAATGTGCTTTCAAATATAGTTTTACCTTTATAATTGCTATAATTTTCAGAAAACGCTTTTTGTGCTAAATTAAGAGTTGTAAAAGATTTGTATTCTGCACCTTTAAAACCATGAATCGACTCTCTACATTCTTCCCATGATTCTAATATTCCTGTTTTAGCACCTTTCCAAACCACGTAATATTTTTTCTTCTTTTTACTCACTATTTTATATCAAACTTGCATTCAAAATGTTATAAACAAACCCGTTTAATCATACTTACAAGTTAGATGAGTTTGTTAATTGACTCGTTGTAAAAATAGAAAATCATTTAATATTTTTTAGTAAAAAATTCCACTTAGTAGGATAATCAAAATTGGTTATTTTATCTTCCCATTTTGTTTAAGGAGGTAAAAGGAATAGCCAAATTGAAATTGTGAGTAATTATTATCCCAATCTTCTAATTCGGTAATAAAATTATAGCGTATAAACAACTTGCCTATGGCCGAGGTGTTGACATAAAACTCCAATTGAGAGGCATTAAACCAATGCATATTGTTTTCATAGTGGGTTTGGTTTAGGTACTAGTAATTCATCACTAAGCTCTTTAAAGCTGTTTAATCTTCCTCAAAAAAGAATTCATGTATTTTAATGATATCACCACGCCCTATTTGGACCAGATCATGTGTTTCCTTTAAATAAATCCCCAAGGAGCGTTCGTTGTACAACAATTTCATGTCTTGAGAATAATCGGTCACCACATACATATCACCTTCCAATTTGTAGAAGGGAATTTCCATGCCTCCTTTTGCTTTTACGCCCTTGTTGACCACTTTTCCAGTTTTTAAGGTTTTTTGTAACAGGGCTTTGTCCTTTTCGCCAGAGGCCACCTGTGCATATGCCACCATCATATTCATCCATTCAGCATCATCAATTAAAAACCATCTCACTTTATTAAAATCGATACCGTATTCATTGATCCATCCATGACTAGTAAACCCAAACAACACCTGTTTTTTGCCATTAAGTTCTGGTTTATCCATTGGCTCAAACTCTTGAATTTTAAAGGAAATTACAGAGACTGATGACATATCTTTTAATTTTTTGCCATCGAAGTCTAACGTTTTTAAAGAAAAGCTAGTCATCTGTTCCTGATTTGACAGCACCCATTCGGTTGCTGTTAATTCGGCTTGTTCTTTCATTTGTTCTATAGCAGCAATACCTGCACCAATAGCTAAAAGACCACCGGCAACGGCTGCCACTGCGGCTCCATCGTTTTGAGCTTTTATGTGTTGCGGTGTAAAATAAGTTGTAATTAATAATAGTAGAATGAGTTTGCGCATGATAGATATTTTAAAGGGTTATTACATTGCATTGTTTATGACGTCTAAAAATAAAAGGAATACGGGAAGTCTCCTTACGGAAACCCGTAGCTACAAAAAAAAGCAGGTCCCCATAGCTAAGGACCTGCAAACTCCATTCACCCTCATGAATTAATAAACAACAGTGTGAAATTATAGCATTGGTTGTTGTCAACCTTACGGTTTACCACAGTATAAGGCATAAAAAAACTCTGTGTTTTTTTATTACACAGAGTTCTAAAAGGATAACCCTTATTATTAAATTAATAGCATTACAATATTATACTAAAGGGGCTAGGTTTCCTTACGGGTAACCGTAGAGGTGTGAAAATTTTTTGTTTGACCGCCGTTCGACTCCTAGATTATGCTTCGGTAGGTAAGTTTTGGGTGAGGCATATTAAGACTTAACCATTATTCTTATTCTTAATATTTTATGTTCATTTTTTGCTTGACCAAAAAACGAACCAAAAAAGTCAAGACGATTTAAGGACGTTACTACGTACCTCTCGCGTTATTACATGAATATTCTTGGTTCTTAATTATAATCCCTCTTCAATTCTTGTGTTTAATTATTAAATAAATGCTCCCGCTCGTTACGTCTGCAAATCGTCATTCTTCCGACGGTGTCGGAACTGCAAGTGGGTTGATTAATTACTGAATTGTTGATACTTGTTTGCTTCGCATTAGCTTGATTTATCAACGGGATAAAAACTAAAAAGGCTATATAAGCCCTAAATCTTTGGCTATGGCTACTAAATGGATGGCATTATTGGCCTTAAACTGAATACGGAGTTTGTTAAGTCGCTTTTCAATGGAGCTTAAACTGCTTGGGGTGATATTATTTTTAGAAAAAAGATGACTGATCTCGTCTTGGGATAAGCCTTGTGCTAGTTGTGTAAGGAGTTGAATGTCGTACTCGTCAATTTCCAAATCGTTGTTTGGGTTGAGGGCATTTTTAACTTCGGGAGAAAGGTAACGCTGGTCATTGGCGATGGCGCTTACGGCGTTAACAAGTTCGGTGAGCCCTCGCCTGCCCTTGCACACATAGGCATTGATATGTTGCTGGTTAACAAGCATACGTACTTTTTGCAGTCGGTCTTCAATGGAATAGACCAGCACCTTGAGGTTGGGGTCTTCGTCCCGCAATTTTTTGATGAGTGCTTCACCCGTAGTTAACTGCTGTTGGCGGTGATCCGTTTTAAAGGACATATCGGTAATGAGTAACTGGTAAGGCTCTTGTTCTAATTTGGCCTTTTTGAATTTGAGATAGGCATCATCACAGTACTGTACTTGGTGAATCTTGGCCACGCCTAAATCGGTAAGGGCATTGTAGATCCCCTTGTTGATATCGTCCATATCTTCTGCTACCAAAACTTTTGTAAACATCCTCTATATGTTGATTTTAACCTTAAAGCCATTATTGACTTCTGACTCAAAAATAATCGTTCCATTAATAGATTTAATACGGTTTTCCGCATTGGTGAGTCCGTTGCCTTTTTGCAGTTGGCTACCAATACCATTATCCTTATACAGGATGTGAATGTTTTTGTTGCTTTGCTCAAAACTAACCAGCACCACCTTGGCCTTGCTATGTTTTCGCATATTGGTCATTAGTTCCTGAAGAACCCGATACAGCGCCGTTTTCTTGAGGTCGGGAATTTGCTCCCAATGGATTTTTGAAAGGTTTTTGGTAATGATGGTGGTAGTATCGGTTTTATAACTTAAGAGCAGGTCGTTAAGCAGCTCACTGAACTTATCGGTGACATCTAGGGCACTATGTTCTTTTGAAATATCGCGAGTTTTGTTGTAGATCTGCTCTAAATCGTCTAATACCTCGTCACTTTTAGCAGTACCCTGTATTTTAGTAATGACATGATACACCTCATTTGCAACTTCGTCATGTACTTTTTTCGAAATGCGCGACTCGGTGTGATACACTTGCTGGAGTTTGTCCTTTTTATGTTTTGCTTTAAGAGCTAAATAGAGCAACACCGAAATTAAGGCAATAGCTAGAGCAATGATTTGAAAGAGCTGACGTTTAGATTTCTCTTGCTGTGATTGTAAAACACTTGCCTGTGCCTGACGTTCCTTTTCGGACACATCATATTTCATGAGGGCAAACTTATTTTGCCGGAGTGTATTGGCCGCTGTTAGGCTATCGTTTAAAGTTTTATATTCTAGACTATAAGGATCTGAACTCATGCTTACCAATAAGGCTAGGGCATCTTCTTTGTAGGATGCACTGTTAATGGCCTTGGCTACTTCATAGGCTTTTAGGGCATAGTGTTTGGACTGAACCTTATCACTTTCAGCGTAATACAGTGCCAAATTTTTATAACTGGGGTAAAGTGCCGCTTTATTGTTGAGTTGTGTTCTTAAGTCCAAGGCCTGTAACATTAATTCTAAAGCATCCGGTTCCTGAAGTTTGAATTTTAAAAATCCCATATTATCTAAAACCAAAGCATACATAAGGCTATCCTTTAACCGTGGCAATAATTGAAAGGCAGCAGAAATAGCACTTTTGGCATTGCTATAATCGTCAGCATCTTTATGGATGTTGGATATATTGTTATAGATCACTGTGCTATCGCGGGTAGTGTTGGCTATGGCGAGTGCTTTATGATATAAGTCAATGGCCTTGGCATTATTGTTTTGTTCGCGATACAGGATGCCCAATTGGGTGTAAAGACTTTTGCGGAAGTGCCTGTTATACTCATTTTCTTCTTGGGTATCCAATAATTTTAAAGCATCTACCGCTGCACTTTCACTATCAAAATAGGAACCGCTTTTATAGGCAATTCGGGCCAACTGAAATAGGCTAAACATTTGCGACATGGTGTCCTGTTGTTGCTCTGCCTGTTCTTTTTGGGTATTGAAAAAGACATAAGCTTTTGGGAGATGGTTGACGTCTTGTGGATGTGTCACCAGATTTTCATAATAAACCACGCTATCTGTTGGCGTTTGGGCATGTAGAATGGTCATGGTGAAGACCATTAGAATGAATAATTTACTATATAAGAAGAGGGATGTTAGGTGTTTCCATTTCATCCCTCTAAAATACTAGTTAATTTGTAATCTGTATAGGTTTTTGTGAGGCTTCTTTTCGGTTTTTTTAGCTTGATCACCCTTTGACCCCGAGACTAGGCTCGGGGCAGGTAAGATTTGGTGTGACGCACCAAAAAAGTCAAGATTAAATAATGATTAATTTCTGTTCTATTGTTCATTTTACCTTGATGCAAAATGAACCAAAACATCAAGTCGATTTAAGGACCTTACTGCGTACCTCTCGCGTTGATACATGAGGGTTTTGGTTATTAATTATAATCGCTCTTTAATTCTTGTGTTTAATTATTAAGTAAAGGCTCCCGCTCGTTAGGTCTGCAAATCGCCAAAATTCCGACGGTGTCGGAACTACAAGTGGGTTGGCAATTTAGGATGGGTTATTCCTGAATCTACATCTTTAAAATTGGTAGACCTTAAAGTTTCAAGGAGGATTAGAATATGGAACAACTAGGCTAAAGTTTCAGTATAGATACGCCCAACATAAGCCGAACATAAGCCGAACATAAGCCCAATCAATAGCAGGCTACTCTATACCTTTTCTATAGCTGCCCTATAGCTACCTTATAGATACCCTATGGATACTCTATGAAGAGTGTATGTAAAGGCCTGATGATGCTTAAAGTTCTTCTTTTAAAAGAATCTTAATAATCTGATCATGGCCATTAATGGTACGGGTAACAAGCAGATTAAAATCTTGGGGTGACCAATTAGGCAAGGTATCGGGATGGCTATTAAAGGTGATGCGGCGTTGGCTCTTGCCTTCCTTGGTCATCATATAAATCTCTGTTGGGGCGTTTTCCATAGAAGCCACATAAGCAATTTGGGTGCCACCATTAGAATACGAAGCATAGGTTTGATGCAATGGTGAGTTGGTTAAACGGTTTTCCTTTCGGGCATAGATATTAAACACATAAATTTCGTCAGCCTCACGTTTGGTATGTTTTCTGGAAAAATACAGAATGGCATCTCCCATAGGTGAATAGCGCGGATACATATTTTGGTAGGCATTGTTGACATAAGTCCGCAAGCGTTTGCCATTGAGGCCCACCTTATGAATATTAAAATTTTGATCACTTACTTTATAATTGAACACAATTTCTTTGCCATTAGGGGCAAAATAGGCATGCGACTTATTACCATTTAAGGGGATAGGCACTTTTTGGAGTTCCCTGGTGTCAAAATCATAGGTGTAAATGTGGTTGACACCACTCCGGTCAGATTCAAAAACAATCTTATTTTCATAGGGATGCCAGCTGGGTCGGCGATCGTTAGCATTACTAGAAACAACACGCGTTTGGCTGTTACCGTTAATATCCATGCTATAGATTTGCCAGCGCCCACTGCGATTAGATTCGAAGATGATTTGTTTACCCTCATGATTGTAACTGGCATAACGATTGTCATAAGCCGAATTGGTTAATTGCTCTTCCTTAAAACCTTGGGCCTGTAAAAAACTAGAGCCGCTAAACAGCATGATGAAGATAGTGAGGGAATATCGTTTGACGCAATTCATATATGTTACCTAATCCTTGTTTTAGTGGTGGTTATTGTGATGGGTTTTTAAAAATATGAAAAAATTAGACGATGACCGAAGTCTTTATTGTAAAAGCATGAATTTATAGGCTAAAGACTAAGAATTCAAAAAGTTTAAACAACATATTAAATAAATTATTCACTGTTTTGTTGTACATTTTTTACTCATTACTAATCTATTGTTTTTTAATTGTACTCGTAAAATAAAAGATCTGTTCAGTCAATGAAATAGAAGCACAACTTATGTTCTGTATTTGATAATCATATTTTAACTTTTGTAAAATTCTATTAAACCCATTTTGGGATTTCAAAAGTTCGGTTCCTTTTGTCGATTATTTTAGTGGTTCATTAATCGAATTTGTATTATCGCTAATAAATCAATACTTTAGTGCTGCATATCAAATTTTGTGTGCTCAAACCAATTTTTAGACTAAAATATTTTAATTATATTATTGTGATTATGAAAAAAACTACTCCAAAAAACTACTCCAAAAAACTCTCACAATACGGAGCCCTAACAGCGGCTATAACTGGTATTGCAGATGCTTCAGGTCAAGTAGTCTACACCCCCTTAGGAACAACACATGCAGACGCTGCTACTTACGCATTAGATATGAATAACGAGGCACCAAATGAGTTCGAGTTTAATCAAGCTGGCAATAATCTTTTTGTACAACCAACCTCGGTTAATGCAGCCATATTAGGGAGTAGTTCTAGTGGTTTTATTTATCCTTTTGCCTTAAATTCTGGTGTGATGGTGAGTAGTGCTCAGGCCACTTGGTTTCCTGCAGATCCTTTAGGATCACAAATATTGAATTTTCAAAATTGCGGATTTTATAATAGTGATTGGTGCAACCCAACAACTGACAAATTTTTAGGTCTGCGTTTTAGTATAAGCGGTCAAATCCATTATGGTTGGGCCAGAGTGTCGGTTTACAATTTACCTAGCTCTGGAAATTACCCTAGGTTCAGGCTGGGCGATCACAGGTTATGCTTATGAGGCAACTCCAAATACTGCGATCATGACAGATAATACCCTTGGTAATGATGATCTGTCCCTAAACAAATTAAAAATTGTCGCCTTACACAAAAGCATTGCCTTATATAATTTACCAGATGCTACCGATTTTACCTTATATACCATAACCGGACAAAAAATCAAAGAAGGCTCCACAAATCAAGATACGTATGTCATTGAAAACGAAACACTGCCCACTGGCATTTATGTTCTTGAGATTAAGGATACAAATTCTAATGCTGTACTAAAAAAGAAGCTGGTTTTGTAATTCTTTTATTCGCTGCTCTATAATTTAGCTGTTTTTGTTTTAACTTTTGTAGGAAAATAAACTTCAAAAGTTACATTTTCTGTCAATTTCATAGTCCTAAAATTTTTTATTATCAGTAAGTACTTGATTATAACCACTTTAATTTGTAATTAGACATGAATTCTGCAAGGACATATGCGTTTTGTCGATGTTTTTTGCATTTCATAGATATTTTGTAAAATAATTTTCTATATTAGCTCAAATATTATGACAGATTACGTTGACATTTGTGTTATTTTAATCAATTGTAAGAGAATGAATTAAACTAGATTGAATAATAAAATTCGATTAAAGTAAAAATTAGTAGTTCAACGATAATTTTTCATTTTAAACGAATGTCATTGTAAGTTTGTTATACCCCTCATTGAAAATTAATAGCAGTAGTAATCATTAATTAATCTTTAGTTTAAAAACATTGAATTAAGTATTAATGGATTACGTTTAAAAAGAACGCTATATGAAACAACATTACACCTACTACGTTCTCCTGGTAATTTTTACCTTTATAGCAAATCTTGGTTTTACCCAGTCTAATATTTTTGAGAGTTACGCAATTTTAAATATTAATGGTAGTGGTAACACCTATTACGATTTGCAAGCGACGACAGGTAATACAGATTTTAATGGATTAAATTTAGGAACTTTCACGCCTACTAATTCCTTAATCTTAAATGGTGGTCAGAACAAAACTTATAAATGCGATACTGACGACATCTTAAATGGTTGGTTAAATTACAGGATTTATTTAACTACTGATACTCCACCTGGTTTCTCTTCAACAGAATTATTTCATTTTAATAACGATGGCACAACACTATATTGTGGTGGCACTAGCTTTGACCAGACCTGGCAAAGTTCAGGGGCAAATATTGACGTTCTTAATGGTCTCCCTTCTGGAACTTATTATCTAGAGATTTATACACATGCTGATTTCACTTATATTGCCGGGTCCTCAACCCATTTCGCCAATGCTGGAGGTTCAAACTATACGGCCACTTTTAGCGTAGATAATCCTCCAACTGCAATTTGCCAAGATCTTACGGTACAATTAGATGCTTCAGGAAATGCAAGTATTGTTGCAAGTGACATTGACAATGGAAGTACCGATGATAATGGAATTGTAAGCTGGAGTATAGATATCGATACTTTTAACTGCTCTAATTTAGGAACACCTGTTACGGTAACCTTAACTGTTGAAGACACTGTTGGTCAAACAGACTCATGCACAGCAACTGTGACAGTTGAAGACTCTGTCAATCCAACAATCACATGCCCTGGAAATCAAACAGGCAATGTAGATGCATCTTGTAACTTTACGATTCCTGATTATACCGGATTAGCTACGGCTTCCGATAATTGTGGAACTGCTACTGTTACGCAATCTCCTATTGCCGGAACGGTGGTTACTACAGGTACTACTAATATTACCCTTACGGTTACCGATGGAAACTCTAATTCGGTAAACTGTAATTTTGACCTTGTTGTTTCTGATAACATTGCGCCGACTTTAGCTGGTTGCCCTTCTAATATAACTCTTAATACAAATGATGATGGCGGTGCAAATTGTGAAGTCACTGTAAACTATACCCCGCCTACATTTAATGATAATTGTGACGGAACTGGAACTGCAACTTTAGTCTCTGGACCTGCAAGTGGCACTTCCTTGAATGTAAGTGGTTCGCCTTACACAGTCGTCTATTCTTATACTGACGCCGCTGGTAATTCTGTCGCTACAAATTGTTCGTTTACAATTACCGTAGTTGACAATACAAACCCAACAATCACATGCCCTGGAAATCAAACAGGCAATGTAGATGCATCTTGTAACTTTACGATTCCTGATTATACCGGATTAGCTACGGCTTCCGATAATTGTGGAACTGCTACTGTTACGCAATCTCCTATTGCCGGAACGGTGGTTACTACAGGCACTACTAATATTACCCTTACGGTTACCGATGGAAACTCTAATTCGGTAAACTGTAATTTTGACCTTGTTGTTTCTGATAACATTAATCCAGTAATCTCTGGATGTCCTTCAAATATCTTACAAGGTACAGACGCTTCTGGTTGTAATGCCGTTGTAAACTGGACAGCACCAACCGCTGCAGATAACTGTGGCGTGACTTCTTTTACAAGCTCACATAATTCGGGTGCAACATTCCCTATTGGAACT